>NZ_JAQQGG010000005.1:0-371372 GCF_028548245.1 Bacillus sp. FF-1 | reverse complement strand
CCGTCCGCCGCTAACTTCATAAGAGCAAGCTCTTAATCCATTCGCTCGACTTGCATGTATTAGGCACGCCGCCAGCGTTCATCCTGAGCCAGGATCAAACTCTCCAATAAAGTTAGTTTGTCTAGCATCTAAAATAAAAATTGACGTTTCACGTTGTTTGTTTCGTTTAGTTTTCAAAGTTCAACATCGCGTTTCAGCGACTTTTATAATATATCATAGTATATTATTTTCGTCAACAAGTTTTTTCGATAACTTATATCTCTCATTTGCTGACTCTGCCTATTATATAGGCTTTCCCTTCCCTATGCAAGTATTATTATAAAAAAATAAAGAGGGGAGATATCTCCCCTCTTATTCTTCTGAAGAAACCTCTTCACTCGTTTCTTCCTCATCATCTTTTTGTGCTTTTGCTACTGTCGCTACCTCTTGCTCATCCTCTAATCGAATTAGACGAACACCTTGTGTATTACGTCCCATTTGAGAGATTTGATCAACTGGCATACGAATAATAACACCCGCTGCTGTAATTAACATAATATCTTCTTCACCTGTTACAGATTTAACAGCTACTAATTTCCCGTTTTTATCTGTAATATTACAAGTCTTCAGACCTTTACCACCACGGCTTTGCAAGCGATATTCATCAATCGGCGTACGTTTTCCATAACCATTTTTCGTTACAATTAAAACATTTACATCCTCTTCGACAATTTCCATACCTACAACTTGATCTTCTTCACCTAATGTAATTGCTTTTACACCAGCCGCGTTACGTCCCATAGAACGCACATCTTGCTCGTTAAAACGAATTAACATACCATTGCTTGTTCCTACAATAATATCCTTATCACCAGATGTTAAACGTACAGATATTACTTCATCCTCTTCACGAAGAGAGATTGCAATTAAACCATTCGTACGGATATTTGCAAATGATGAAAGTGGTGTTCTCTTAGAGATACCTTGTTTTGTTGTGAAGAATAAGAATTCATCGTCACCAAATTCACGAATTGGAATAATGGCGTTAATCCATTCGCCCTTATCTACACCTAATAGGTTAATAATAGGTATACCTTTCGCTGTACGACTATACTCTGGGATTTCATATCCTTTCGTACGGTATACTTTCCCCTTATTAGTGAAGAATAGAATATGATCATGCGTAGAAGTAGTTAATAAATGCTCGACGAAATCATCATCATTTGTCCCCATTCCTTGCACACCACGTCCACCACGGTTCTGTGTTTTATACGTGGAAGCTGGTAACCTCTTAATATAACCATTATGAGTTAACGTAATGGCGATATTTTGTTCTGGAATCAAGTCTTCATCTTCAATAGACTCCATACCACCAATTGTAATTTCTGTGCGTCTCTTATCATTGAAGCGCTCTTTTACTTCCGTTAATTCTTCACGAATAATCTCAAGAACCTTTTCTTCATCTGCTAAGATTGCTTTTAATTCAGCGATTAACTTCATTAAGTCCTGATATTCTTGTTCAATCTTTTCGCGTTCTAAACCTGTTAAACGTTGCAAACGCATATCTAAAATAGCTTGCGCTTGTTTTTCACTTAAGCCGAAACGTTCCATTAAACCTTGCTTTGCAATTTCCGCTGTTTTCGAACTACGAATTAATGTAATAACTTCATCCAGATGGTCTAAGGCAATTCGTAATCCTTCTAAAATATGAGCACGCGCTTCTGCTTTTTCTAGTTCATAAGCTGTACGTCTACGAATTACTACCTTTTGATGTTCCAAGTAATGATATAAATTTTGTTTTAAGTTCAGCACTTGTGGCTCTCCATTTACAAGAGACAGCATGTTAATACCGAAACTCGTTTGAAGTGCTGTATGTTTATATAAGTTATTTAATAATACATTAGCATTGGCATCACGACGTACTTCCATAACAATACGCATACCATTTCGATCTGATTCATCACGTAAATCTGTAATACCTTCAATTTTCTTATCGCGAACTAATTCTGCAATTTTTTCAATTAATCGCGCCTTATTTACTTGATAAGGTAGTTCCGTTACGATAATAGATTGTTTGCCATTTGACTTCTCTTCAATTTCAACTTTAGCACGAAGTATAATAGAACCGCGTCCTGTTTCATACGCTCTACGAATACCACTTCTTCCTAAAATTAAACCTGCCGTCGGGAAATCTGGTCCTGGAATGCACTCCATTAATTCTGCAATAGTAATATCAGGATTATGACTTAATGCCAATACCCCATCAATTACTTCGCCAAGTTGATGCGGCGGAATATTCGTTGCCATACCAACTGCAATACCTGTCGTACCATTTACTAGTAAGTTAGGAAAACGCGCTGGTAATACAATTGGCTCTCTTTCAGAACCATCATAGTTATCTTGATAATCAATCGTATTTTTTGAAATATCACGTATTAACTCCATAGAAATCTTAGACATTCTTGCTTCTGTATAACGCATTGCTGCTGCTGAATCTCCATCGACAGATCCAAAGTTACCATGCCCATCAACAAGCATATAACGTTGACTGAAATCTTGCGCCATACGTACCATTGTTTCATAAACAGCTGAATCACCATGAGGGTGATACTTACCAATTACTTCACCAACAATACGTGCTGATTTCTTATACGCTTTATCAGCCGTAATTCCTAAATCATTCATCGCATATAAAACCCTACGATGCACAGGTTTTAATCCATCACGAACATCTGGTAATGCACGAGATACGATAACACTCATTGCGTAATCTAAAAATGAGGTACGCATTTCATGACTAATATTAATTTCTCGAATTCGTGCTTGTTGTTGATTGTCTGACATCAACGAGCACCTCCTCTTACATTTCCGTTACACATACATTGATTTATATGTAGAAGACAGGAATACTCAGATTCCTGTCATTACTCATTTAAATATCAAGGTTTTTCACGTATTTTGCATTTTCTTGGATAAAGTTACGACGTGGCTCTACTTTATCCCCCATTAAAATTTCAAATGTTTCATCTGCTTCAATTGCATCTTGAAGGGAAACTTGAAGTAATGAACGCACTTCTGGGTCCATTGTCGTTTCCCAAAGCTGAGCTGGATTCATTTCTCCTAAACCTTTGTAACGTTGGATCCCGGGTTTAGGTTGAGCTGGTAATTCAGCTAAAATCTTTTCAAGCTCTTTCTCATTATAAGCATATTGAATTTTTTTACCTTGTTGTATTTTAAACAACGGTGGCTGTGCAATATAGATATAACCATGTTCAATAATTTGACGCATATAACGATAGAAGAACGTTAATAATAGGGTACGAATATGCGCACCATCTACGTCGGCATCCGTCATAATAATAACTTTATGATAACGAGCTTTCTCAATATCAAAATCGCCGCCAATGTTCGTACCAATTGCAGTAATAATTGTACGCACTTCATCGTTAGATAAAATTTTATCCAATCTTGCTTTTTCAACGTTAATAATTTTACCTTTTAGCGGTAAAATCGCTTGGAAGTGACGATCACGCCCTTGTTTTGCTGATCCACCGGCAGAGTCACCCTCTACAATGTAAATTTCACTAATTGCTGGATCTTTCGAAGAGCAATCTGCTAATTTACCAGGTAAACTTGAAACTTCTAATGCGCTCTTGCGGCGTGTCAATTCACGTGCTTTTTTCGCTGCAACACGTGCACGTGCTGCCATCGTACCTTTTTCTACGATTTTTCGTGCAACATTCGGGTTTTCTAGTAAGAACTTTTCAAATGCCTCTGAAAACACAGACTCTGTAATCGTTCTTGCTTCACTATTCCCAAGTTTCGTCTTCGTTTGTCCTTCAAATTGTGGGTTTGGATGTTTAATTGATACAATTGCAGTTAAACCTTCACGAACATCCTCACCCGTTAAGTTACTGTCTGCATCTTTTAAAATACTATTTTTACGTCCATAATCGTTAATCACACGAGTTAAAGCTGTTTTAAACCCTACTTCATGTGTTCCACCTTCATACGTATGAATGTTATTCGTAAATGAGTAAATATTATTTGTATATCCTTCGTTATACTGTAAGGAAACCTCAACTTGAATACCATCTTTTGATCCTTCTACATATACAGGTTCTTCATGGATTGGTTGTTTTGAGCGATTTAAATGCTCGACGTATGATTTAATTCCACCTTCATAATGGAATTCTTTCTTTTGCTTATGTTCACGTTTATCTTCAATTGTTAATTTAATATTACGATTTAAAAATGCTAATTCACGCATACGAGTTGCGAGCGTATCAAATTCGTATACTGTTGTTTCCTGAAAAATTTCTGGATCTGGTTTAAATCGAGTTATCGTTCCTGTTTGATCTGTGTCACCAATGACTTTTAAATCCGCAACCGGAATACCTCTTTCGTATTTTTGATAATGGATTTTACCTTCACGATGTACAAATACCTCTAGTTCTGTTGATAGGGCATTTACTACAGATGCCCCAACACCATGCAAACCACCAGAAACTTTATAACCGCCGCCGCCAAACTTACCACCAGCATGAAGAACGGTCATAATAACCTCTACAGCAGGACGTCCCATTTTTTCTTGTATACCAACTGGAATACCACGTCCATTATCCGTTACACGAATACTATTATCTTCTTCGATACTAACGTTAATTTCATCACAGTAACCTGCAAGTGCTTCATCAATACTATTATCGACGATTTCCCATACAAGATGGTGAAGTCCTTTTCCGCTTGTAGATCCAATATACATACCAGGGCGTTTTCGAACTGCTTCTAGCCCTTCAAGTACCTGTATTTGACTTTCATCATATGAATTTTCTTGCATTTGCTTTTGTTCCATTGACACAAAGATCACCTACTTTTCCATTTAAACAGGGATTACGCCCTATCTATTTCACAATCTACCGTGCCGTTCGTTACATGAATTGTTTTCGCTTCTTTTAATGTTTCGTGTTCAATTCCGTCGACACTCGTCGTTGTCACAAATGTTTGCACTTTTCCTTGAATTGTATTTAACAGATGCGATTGACGATAATCATCTAATTCTGATAATACATCATCCAATAGAAGAATCGGATATTCTTTAACTTCTGAGTAAATCAATTCAATTTCAGCTAATTTTAGGGACAGTGCGGTCGTTCGTTGTTGTCCTTGCGAACCAAAGACTTGAACATTTTTACTATTAACGAAGAATTGTAAATCATCACGATGAGGACCAATTAAAGTCGTACCACGGAAAATTTCACGTTGTTTCACGGATTGAAAACTTTCATAGTATACTTCTTTTATTTTCGACAAATCCATTGATTCTGATACATCTACACTCGGTTTATAGACAATTTCTAATTCTTCTAACCCACGGCTTATACCACGATGAATTGGAGCTGCCCATTCTTGTAGTAAATGCAAAAATTCAAAGCGTTTTTGCAAAATTTTTGTACCATGCTCAATAAGTTGAAGTGTAAATACATCCAACATCGTTTCCTCATTCTTACTATTCCCTTGCATCTTTTTTAGCAAGTGATTTCGTTGTGTGAGCACCTTTTGATATTGACTCAATTCATACAAATAGACCGGAGCTATTTGGCCTAATTCCATATCTAAAAAGCGTCTTCTTACTTGAGGGCTTCCTTTTACAAGATTTAAATCTTCTGGGGCAAACATGACAACATTCATCACGCCAATATATTGACTCAATTTTTGTTGTTCAAGTTGATTTAATTTTGCCTTTTTACCTTTTTTCGAGATATTTAATTCCAAAGACAAAGAACTATTTCTCTTTTGTAGCTTTCCTTTAATTTGACCGAAATCTTCATCCCAACGGATAAGTTCGCGATCATTAGAGGTTCTATGAGATTTCGCCATCGCTAAAACATAAATAGCTTCCATCAAATTCGTTTTCCCTTGCGCATTCTCGCCGATAATTACATTTACCTTATCTTCAAAGGAAAGCTCTAACTTTTCATAATTGCGATAGTTTTTTAATTGTATTTCTGAAATAAACAAAGGGCTCCCCCTTTATGACTGAACTTGGAAACTTCCGCTTCCTGGAATTTCAATAATATCGTTCGCATATAGTTTGCGACCTCTTCTATTTTCAAGTTCTTGATTCACGTACACTTCATATTCTTGTAAAAACCATTTTACAGCGCCACCTGTATCAATTACATCGGCTAACTTTAAAAATTGCCCTAGTGTAATATACTCTGTTGAAATTTTAATACGTTTCATAAAATCGCTCACTTTCTGAAAGTGTTCATTCTTTCATTGTACTAAATAAACTAGCATTAGGAAAGTAATACCCAAAAATCAAATAAGGGCTACTAGCATCTGAAAACTAGCAACCCTTATTTCTTACTTAGTAAGTACGAACCGGTAAAATTAATTGAATAATGGATTCATCATTTACTGTACGAATTAAGAATGGTCTCATTGCTCCAGTAAAGCTAATCTTAATTTCAGTACTATCTAATGCTTTTAGTGCATCCATCATATATTTTGCACTAAAAGATATTTTTAACTCTTCTCCATCTACTTTTTCACATTGAACTTCTTCTACTACTTTTCCGATTTCTGGTGAATTCGAGGAAATTTCTAGCATTGCCTGCTCTAAAGTTGATAATTTTACAACATTATTACGACCATCTCTTGCTAAAAGAGATGCACGATCAATTGCTTGTAAAAATTCTTTTGTATTTACAAAAATATCTGTTTTGCTCTCCGCTGGAATTAAGCGAGTTGTATCAGGGTAATTTCCTTCTAACAATCTTGAGAAGAATAATAAATGTTTTGTACGGAATAATACTTGATACTCCGTAATAACGATATCTACCATTTCTTCAGACTCATCTAGAATTTTGCTTAATTCATTTAAACTTTTTCCTGGAATAACAACATTTGCTTGGAACTCATCTGCAATGCCTTCAATTTTTGCTTTTCGAAGAGCTAGTCTGTGACTATCTGTAGCAATGCCAGTTAGTTCGCTGTTATATACCTTCCAGTTTACACCTGTCAAGATTGGTCTTGTTTCAGAAGTGGAAACTGCAAATACAGTTTGTCTAATCATATGTTTAAGTAAATCCGTTGGAATCTTAAAAACATGATGTTCTTCAATTTGTGGTAACAATGGATATTCTGCAGAATCTAAACCATTTAAATTAAACTCTGATTTTCCAGAAGTTATTTTTGTCATCAAATGATTTTCCACAGAAATTTCTACAGTTTCTTTAGGCAACTTCTTTACAATTTCACTAAAATATTTAGCCTGTAAAACAATACTTCCTGATTGATTCACTTCTACGATTTCTTTTCCATTCTCTTCAACTGGAATGAAAGATTCAATTGAAATATCAGCATCGCTTCCTGTTAATGTAACTCCTTCTTCTGTAGCGACAACTTTAATCCCCGTAAGGATCGGAATTGTTGTACGAGAAGAAACAGCCTTCATTACATCTTGTACACTTCTTACAAGATAGTCTTTTTGTATTGTAAAACGCATAAAGAAAAACCTCCGGTAAGTATAAGATTTTATTTAATTAATAAAGATAAAAAATAGTAGTAATAGTAATAGGGCTTGTGGATATGTGGATAACCCTGTTAAAGGATGTAAAAACAGTCTATCTACATGTGGATAGACTGTGCGTAAAACAAGGAAAGTTATTCACACTATTCAGCTACTACTTTAAAATATCGTTAATTTCTTCAACTTGCTTTTGTAATTGCGTATCCGTCTTAAGTAGCTTAGAAATTTTTTCATGAGCATGGATAACTGTTGTATGATCACGTCCACCAAATTCTTCACCTATTTTAGGTAAGGAGGAGTCTGTCAGTTCACGTGATAAATACATTGCAATTTGGCGAGGGAAGGCAACTGATTTCGTTCGCTTTTTCGCCTTGAAATCTTCCAATTTTACTTGATAAACATCTCCTACAGCTTTTTGAATATCATAAATGGAGATAATTTTTGGTTTAGAATTTGGAATAATATCTTTAAGTGCTTCGGCTGCTAAATCAGCATTAATATCTTTGTTAATTAAAGATGAATAAGCTACAACTCGGATGAGTGCACCTTCTAGTTCACGAATATTTGAATCGATTTGATTTGCAATATAAAGCATGACCTCATTTGGTATATCAAGTCCTTCAGCCTTTGCCTTTTTGCGCAAAATTGCAATCCGCGTTTCTAAATCTGGTGGCGTAATATCCGTAATGAGTCCCCATTCAAAGCGAGAACGAAGACGATCTTCTAAAGTTGGAATTTCTTTTGGTGGCCGATCACTGGAAATTACAATTTGTTTACTTTCTTCGTGTAATGCATTGAATGTATGGAAAAACTCTTCTTGAGTTTGTTCTTTTCCCGCTAAAAATTGAATATCATCTATCAATAAAACATCCACATTGCGGTATTTATTACGAAAATCGACAGCTTTATTATCACGAATAGAATTAATGAATTCATTTGTAAATTTTTCTGATGATAAATATACAACTTTGGCATTTGGGTTATGTTCAATTACATAATGACCAATTGCATGCATTAAATGGGTCTTTCCAAGTCCAACTCCCCCATAAATAAAGAGGGGATTATATGCTTTAGCTGGCGCTTCGGCTACGGCCAATGAAGCAGCGTGAGCAAAACGGTTACCAGAGCCAATAACAAACGTATCAAACGTATATTTTGGATTTAGCATACTCTGTGGTAAATGATTAGAATCATCTTGTGCTGAATTCGGTTTAGAAGGAGGAAGATCAATCTCCTCTTCGGCTTGACTTTGGGGAATAATAAAGCGAATAGCTAATTTTGCCCCTGTTAAATCATAAAGTGTTTCTGAAATTAGCTCTGAATAATGAGATTCTAGCCAATCGCGGGCGAATTCATTTGGAGCCGTAATTGTTAATACATCTTTCTTTAAATTATGTGCGGTCGTTGATTTTAACCATGTTTCATAACTTGGTTTACTGACCTTTTTTTCTAGTTCTTTTAAGGCGCTGTTCCATAAATCAGAGATGTTTTCCAAAGGTGTCCCTCCTTTACTAAGATGGTAAAAGAATAAGGTTGCGCAACAAATGTACAACCTAAATAAATATAAAATGTATATTTATACGAAACGTATTTTAAAACCTAAAAACGTCGTTTGTATATGAGATAGGGTTTTCGACAAAAAAAGCAAATGTGGATAATCATTTACCCACATGTGATTAAAACTGTCCACATGTTATACACAAATTGTGGATAAGATAATGATGTGGAAAACTTATTCAAAGTGAAAACACAACTATAATATCAAAAAAAAGTAGCTATAGCAATGAAATTAAGAAAGTTATCCACAAAATCAATACCTTGTGGAATAAACTTGTCCACAACACGATATACTGTGTAAAAGTACGAAAAGAGTTTGTGGATATAAAAAACAGAAAAAAACATTTATCCACAAGGAAATATAGCGTCTGTGAAAAAGTATGTGAATAGGTTCAAAATGAATATTTGATGAAAATTTCTAGAACCATTGACATTTTCCTAGTTGATTAACTATAATTTATAAGACTGTCTTTAACAGATATTCCTCAGGGAGGTGTCATATAATGAAAAGAACTTACCAACCAAATAAACGTAAGCGCAGCAAAGTACATGGTTTCCGCAGCCGTATGAGCACAGCGAACGGACGTAAAGTGCTAGCAGCTCGTCGTCGTAAAGGAAGAAAAGTATTATCTGCGTAGACCACTGATCGTTCAGTGGTCTTTTTTTCTAATAATAGTGAATTTCCGCTGATGAACTACAGGAGTGTCAATTGATATGAAGAAAAAACATCGTATAAAAAAGAATGATGAATTCCAGACGGTTTTTCAAAAAGGAAAATCGACTGCGAATCGTCAATTTGTTGTGTATCAACTAGATAAAGAAGAGCAGCCAAACTTTCGTATTGGCCTTTCTGTCAGCAAGAAAATAGGAAATGCAGTAGTGCGTAACCGAATTAAACGTATGATTCGCCAGTCGATCACAGAATTAAAAGATGAGATAGATTCTGGAAAAGATTTTGTTATAATAGCAAGGAAGCCTTGTGCAGAGATGACATATGAAGAAGTAAAGAAAAGCTTAATTCATGTCTTTAAACGCTCTGGTATGAAAAGAATAAAAAAGTAGCGTAAGGAAATGAATTACACTATATACATACCGATACAAGGAGGAGTAGGCTTTGAAAAAGAAATTAGGTTTACTAGCCATGGTTGTTGTATTAATGGCGATTACTGCTGGCTGTAGTGAAGTAAATCAGCCAATTACACCAAAAAGCACTGGAATTTGGAATGAATACTTCGTATACCCGCTTTCTCAGTTAATTACGTATTTTGCCAACTTATTTGGTAGTAATTACGGTTTAGCGATTGTTGTTACAACTCTTATCATTCGTTTTGCATTATTACCATTAATGATTAAACAAACGAAGAGTACGAAAGCAATGCAAGCGTTACAACCAGAAATGGTGAAGTTAAAAGAGAAATATAGCTCTAAAGATCAAGCAACGCAGCAAAAACTACAACAAGAAATGATGCAGTTGTATCAAAAAAATGGTGTAAATCCATTAGCAGGATGTTTACCAATCTTTGTTCAGATGCCTATTTTATTCGCGTTTTACCATGCGATTATGAGAACATCAGAAATTAGTAAGCATACATTCTTATGGTTCGACTTAGGACAAGCAGATCCGTTCTATATCTTACCGGTTGTTGCGGCAATTACGACATTTATTCAGCAAAAACTTGCAATGGCAGGAACTGCTGGTCAAAATCCGCAAATGGCAATGATGATTTGGTTAATGCCAATCATGATTTTAATCTTTGCAATTAACTTCCCAGCTGCATTATCACTTTACTGGGTTGTTGGTAATATCTTTGGTATCGCTCAAATGTACTTGATCAAAGGGCCGGAAATTAAGGCTAGTAAGGCAGGAGGATCAAGCAAGTGAGTATAATTACTGCTAAAGGACAAACAGTCGAGCTGGCAGTACAGGATGCTTTAAGACAATTAAATGTTTCAAAAGACCGAGTAGATATAAATATTATCGATGAGGGTAAGAGAGGGTTCTTAGGTTTATTTGGGAACCGACCTGCAGTAGTAGAAGTTGTATTGAAGAAAGATCCAATTCAAGAATGTGAAGAATATTTAAAAAATGTTATTCACGATATGGGTGTGGAAGCTGAGATTAGTAAAATTGTAAAAGGACGCGAAGTTGAATTTACAATTTACGGCGAAAATGTGGGTGTTTTGATTGGAAAAAGAGGGAATACCTTGAATTCTTTACAGTATTTAACAAAACTTGTGGCGAATCGTAATACGAAGCAGTACATTGGTATCACATTAGATGCTGAAAATTATCGTAGTAAAAGAAAAGCTACGCTAGAAGCACTTTCTTATCGATTAGCCAAACAAGTAGTAAGTACGAAAAAAAGAGTTGTATTGGAGCCTATGCCATCTTTTGAACGAAAGATTATCCACCAAGCATTATCTAATCATCAAAATATCATTACAACTTCTGAAGGAAAAGAACCACATCGACATGTTGTAATATCTTCCAAGTGACCGGTTACTCAATTGAGTGCCGGTTTTTTTGAGGGGAAAATAGGTGTGGATAACTAAAAAACACTAAACTTATCCACTGTGAATAAGTTTAGTGTTTTTTACATGAGGACATAATAAAATGAGTTATTATTCTTTTGTAGATAGGTTCGTTATGGTATTCTAATAATTTAGTGAAGAAAATAATCATGTTGAAATAGAGATAAATAAGCAAGTGAGGTGAAAGGACATGGAATTTGATACAATTGCCGCGATTTCCACAGCGCTTGGAGAGGGTGCAATTGCCATTGTTCGAGTAAGTGGGGATGATGCGGTTGAAAAGGTTAATCGTATTTTTAAAGGGAAGGATTTAACAGAGGTTCCTTCTCACACAATTCATTATGGTCATATTGTTGATTTAGATACAAATCAGGTTATTGAAGAAGTAATGGTGTCTATTATGCGTGCACCGAGGACTTTTACACGTGAAAATATAGTAGAAATTAACTGTCACGGTGGGCTTGTTTCGGTAAATAAAGTATTGCAGCTTATTTTAGCGCAAGGAGTACGATTAGCGGAGCCTGGTGAATTTACAAAACGTGCTTTTTTAAATGGCCGTATTGATTTATCACAAGCAGAAGCTGTTATGGACTTAATCCGTGCAAAAACAGATCGAGCAATGAACGTAGCGATTAATCAAATGGAAGGACGATTATCTAAATTAATCGGCCGTCTGCGTCAGGATATATTAGAAACGTTAGCTCATGTTGAGGTAAACATAGATTACCCAGAATATGATGATGTGGAAGAAATGACACATAATATTTTAATTGAGAAAGCTACACATGTTCGTGCTGAAATTGCAAAAATATTAGAAACATCAAAGCAAGGAAAGATTTTACGTGAAGGTATTGCTACTGCAATCATTGGTAGACCTAATGTTGGGAAATCATCGCTATTAAATAGTCTCGTTCAGGAGAAAAAGGCAATTGTAACTGATATTGCAGGAACAACTCGTGATGTTATTGAAGAGTACGTTAATGTGCGTGGTGTACCACTTAAACTTATAGATACGGCCGGAATTCGTGAAACAGAAGATGTTGTTGAACGAATTGGTGTAGAGCGTTCAAAAGAAATGATGAGTCAAGCTGATTTAGTGTTAGTTGTCGTTAATTATAGCGAAGCTTTAACGAATGAGGATGAAGATCTATTCCGTGCCGTACAAGGAAAAGATTTCATTGTTATTGTAAATAAGACAGATTTACCGCAAGCAATTGATATGGAACGTGTTATAGAATTAGCAGCGGGGAATCGTGTTATTACAACGTCGTTAATTGAGGAACAGGGAATAGATGAGCTTGAAACGGCAATCGCTGATTTATTCTTTGAAGGAACAATTGATTCTGCAGATGTAACATATGTTTCTAACGCGAGACATATTGGATTATTAACACAAGCAGGAAAAACAATTGGAGATGCAATTGAGGCGATAGAAAATGGTGTTCCAATTGATATGGTGCAGATTGATTTAACAAGAACGTGGGAAATACTTGGTGAAATTACTGGTGACACCGTTCATGAGAGCTTAATTGACCAGTTGTTCTCTCAATTTTGTTTAGGAAAATAATATAGTGATGTTTCAGAAAGATAGAGATTATTAGGAGGAATAAACAATGGGATACAATGCCGGTTCATACGATGTCATAGTAATCGGTGCAGGTCATGCAGGATGTGAAGCTGGTCTTGCGGCAGCACGAATGGGCTCCAAAACATTAATGTTAACAATTAACTTAGATATGGTAGCGTTTATGCCATGTAACCCTTCTGTTGGTGGACCAGCAAAAGGGATTGTTGTTCGTGAAATTGATGCATTAGGCGGAGAAATGGGACGCAACATTGATAAAACGCATATTCAAATGCGTATGTTAAATACAGGTAAAGGGCCAGCTGTACGTGCACTGCGAGCACAAGCAGATAAGTTCTCTTACCAGCATGAATTAAAGAAAACAATTGAAGAAACACCAAACTTAACGTTGTTCCAAGGAATGGTAGAGCGTTTGATCGTTGAAGATGGCGAATGTAAAGGGGTAATTACGCAAGCTGGTGCTGAATATACAGCAAAAACAGTCGTAATTACGACTGGTACGTTTTTACGTGGTGAGATTATTATGGGAGATTTAAAATATTCGAGTGGTCCAAATAATCAACAACCATCTATTACTTTATCGGAACATTTAGAGGAGCTTGGATTTGATCTTGTTAGATTTAAAACAGGTACACCTCCGCGCGTAAATAGTAATACGATTGATTACAGTAAAACAGAAATTCAGCCAGGTGACGATAAGCCACGCGCTTTCTCTTTTGAAACGACAAAGTTTATTATGGATCAAATTCCATGTTGGTTAACGTATACAAGTACGGAAACACATCGTTTAATAGATGAAAACCTACATCGCTCAGCTATGTATTCTGGTATGATTAAGGGAACAGGTCCTAGATATTGTCCTTCAATTGAAGACAAAGTAGTAAGGTTTAATGATAAACCACGTCATCAAATTTTCTTAGAGCCAGAGGGACGTAACACACAAGAAGTGTACGTACAAGGTTTATCCACAAGCTTACCAGAAGACGTACAGCGTGATATGCTTAGAACAATCCCTGGTCTAGAAAATGTTGAAATGATGCGTACAGGTTATGCAATTGAATATGATGCAATTGTGCCAACGCAACTATGGCCAACACTTGAAACGAAAAAAATTAAAAATTTATATACAGCAGGACAAATTAACGGAACTTCTGGTTACGAAGAGGCAGCAGGACAAGGGCTTATGGCCGGAATTAATGCAGCATGTCGTTCTTTAGGTAAAAAAGAAGTTATTTTAGGTCGTGAGGATGCTTATATTGGTGTCTTAATTGATGATCTTGTAACGAAAGGGACGAATGAACCATATCGTTTATTAACGTCTCGTGCAGAGTATCGTCTATTATTACGCCATGATAATGCGGATCTTCGTTTAACTGAAATTGGTCATGAAATTGGATTAATTAAAGAAGAACGCTATGAGCGATTTACAAATAAAAAATTACAAATTGAACAGGAAAAGGAACGTTTAAGTAGCATTATTATTAAACCACGTCCTGAAGTTCAAGAATTAATTCGCAATATTGGTGGAAGTGAATTGAAAGATGGAATACGTGCAAGTGACTTATTACGTCGTCCAGAGATGACATATGAGCATATCCATCTTTTAGTACCAAGTGAAGTAGAATTAAGTGATGAAGTTACAGAACAAGTTGAAATTCAGATTAAGTACGAAGGATATATCGAAAAATCTTTACAGCAAGTAGAGCGTATGAAGAAGATGGAAAGTAAAAAAATTCCTGTCGATATTGATTATGATGCGATTTCTAGCCTTGCATCAGAAGCTAGACAGAAATTGAAAGATGTTCGTCCACTTTCAGTGGGGCAGGCTTCACGTATATCGGGCGTAAATCCAGCAGACATTTCCATTTTACTTGTGTATATTGAACAAGGAAAAATTGCGCGAGTATCGAACCAATAAATAGTAAGGAGATATTGTTAGATGAACATAGAACAATTTCAATCTATGCTAGAAGAGAAGGGTATCACCCTCTCTTCTAGACAGTTAGAGCAGTTCGAAATCTACTTCGAAACATTAGTAGAATGGAATGAAAAAATGAATTTAACGGCTATTACGGAAAAAGAGGAAGTATATTTAAAACACTTTTTTGATTCCATTACAGCTGCTTTTTATTACGATTTTTCTAAACCATTCTCAATTTGTGATGTTGGCGCAGGAGCTGGATTCCCAAGTATTCCTTTAAAAATCTGTTTCCCGCATTTAAAAGTGACGATTGTAGACTCATTACAAAAACGTATTAATTTCTTAAATCATTTAGCACAAAAGTTGGAATTGAGTGACGTCGCGTTTTGTCATGATCGTGCTGAAACATTTGGAAAAAAAGAAGGTGTACGTGAAGCGTACGACATTGTAATGGCACGTGCAGTCGCACGTCTTTCAGTATTAAGTGAGCTGTGTTTACCACTTGTAAAAGTTGGGGGAACATTCATTGCAATGAAAGGTGCTGCAGCAAACGAAGAAATTGAAAATGGCAAGTATGCTTTAGAGGTGCTAGGCGGGGATTTAAAAGAAATGTCTACGTTCCAATTACCGTTTGAAGAAAGTGAACGTAATATTTTATTAATCGAGAAAAAGCGCAAGACACCAAAGAAATATCCACGCAAACCGGGAACACCCAATAAATTACCTATTGAAAAATAAATCTTATTAGACGTAAGATTAAATTATATAAATGAAAACGTAAATGTTTCATAGGAAACATTTTATGGAGAATAGTCAATAGGCCTAAAGGTGGTGGAATATGTATGAAAAATACGTTTTCTCGTTTATTTGGCTTTGGAGATAAAGAGAGCGAATTCGAATTACAAGACGAAAGCCATGAAGAAATAGATAAAAAGGTATATGAAGAAATACAAGAAATTCCGATAGTAAATATTACCCCTAACCGTTATCAACCACGAACAGTTTTTGATGACGCGCGTATTGAGGAACTAGCATTAACGATTCGTACACACGGACTTATTCAGCCAATTGTTGTGAGGCAATATGAGGATGAGAAGTACGAGATTATTGCTGGAGAAAGGCGTTTCCGTGCAGCAACAAAGTTAGGGTGGGAAAAGGTTCCTGCAATTATAAAAAACTTAAATGATACAGAAACAGCTTCTGTGGCTTTAATTGAAAATTTGCAACGTGAGGAACTAACAGCAATCGAGGAAGCTGTGGCATATCAAAAGCTAATTGAGTTACATAATTTAACGCAAGAAGCATTGGCACAAAGACTCGGAAAAGGACAATCCACAATCGCAAATAAGTTGCGATTGTTAAAGTTGCCTGAAGAAATAAAAAATGCGTTATTAGAAAAAAGTATTACAGAACGCCATGCCCGTGCGCTCATCCCTTTAAAGAATGAGGAATTACAACTGAAGGTTTTACAGGAAATTGTGGAGAAACAACTGAATGTAAAGCAAACAGAGGAACGAATTGCGAAATTACTAGAGGAAGCAAAACCGAAGCGTAAGGCAAAGCAAAAAGCAGTAAGTCGAGATACGAGAATTGCCATGAATACAATTAGGCAGTCATTACAAATGGTTGCTGACAGTGGTTTAAATGTTAATTCTGAGGAAGAAGAGTTTGACGAGTACTATCAAATTACAATTCAAATTCCGAAGAAAAAATAATAATGGTGTGTTAGAGACCTGATCCTATTGGATAGGTCTCTTTTACTATATTTTCTTGTTAGATGAAGAAGGAGTTTACAAATAAATTTTGAAGTTTAATAAGGACGTAAAAGAAAAACTTTTATTTCATGTTACAATAAACGTAATTGTTACTAGAATAAGATAGAAAGGTTGAAAGTAGGTGACATCATGGGAAAAATCATTGCTATAGCCAATCAAAAGGGTGGCGTTGGAAAAACAACAACATCTGTTAATTTAGGGGCTGGATTGGCACAAGTAGGTAAAAAGGTCCTTCTTGTAGATATTGATGCTCAAGGAAATGCAACGACGGGTGTGGGAATTGAAAAATCCGAATTAGATCAATGTATTTACAATGTTCTTGTGGAAGATGCAGATGTTCAAGGGGTTATACAGAAAACCGCAACTGAAAACTTAGATGTTCTACCCGCTACAATTCAATTAGCAGGTGCTGAAATTGAATTGGTACCGACTATTTCCCGGGAAGTACGTTTGCAAAGGGCATTACAGCCAGTTCGTGATGAATATGATTATATTATTATCGACTGTCCCCCGTCCTTAGGGTTATTAACGATTAATGCATTAACTGCAGCAGATTCTGTTATTATTCCTGTTCAATGCGAATATTACGCACTAGAAGGGTTAAGTCAGCTATTAAATACAGTTCGACTTGTGCAAAAGCACTTAAATAAAAATCTAGCAATTCAAGGTGTATTGCTAACAATGTTAGATGCCCGTACAAATTTAGGGATTCAGGTTATAGATGAAGTGAAAAAATACTTTAGAGATAAAGTATACCGTTCGATTATCCCTCGTAATGTTCGTTTGAGTGAAGCACCAAGTCATGGGAAACCAATTATGCAGTATGACGCTAAATCAAGAGGGGCAGAAGTATATATAGATTTAGCAGAGGAAGTGATTGCAGGTGGCTAAAGGATTAGGAAGAGGAATCAATGTGTTTTTTCCTGATTTAGATGTGAAAGAAGAAGAGACAATTCAGGAGATTACGATAACTGAATTAAGACCGAATCCATATCAACCACGTAAACACTTTAATAAAGAGGCGATTCAGGAATTATCGGCCTCTATTAAAGAGCACGGCATATTACAACCATTAATTGCTAGAAAGAGTATTAAAGGATATGAAATTGTTGCAGGTGAAAGAAGATATCGTGCTGCTAAAGAAGCGGGACTCGAAAAAGTACCTGCCGTTGTAAGACAATTAAATGAGCAGCAAATGATGGAGTTTGCATTGCTTGAAAACTTACAACGAGAAGATTTAAATCCAATGGAAGAAGCAATGGCATATCAAATGTTAATGAATGAGCTAAATGTGACGCAAGAACAATTAGCAAAACGTCTTGGTAAGAGTAGACCTTACATTGCAAACTATACGCGATTATTAAGCCTCCCTTCTTTTGTGCAAGATATGATTGCAAACGGTCAACTTTCAATGGCTCATGGGAGAACTTTACTTACGATAAAAGATGAAGAACAGTTGAAATCTTTACTGAAACGAATTGAAAAAGAAGGATTAAATGTTCGTCAATTAGAGAAAATTGTTCAGGAGATTAATCAACGCGTTTCACGTGAAACAAAACAAGTAAAAAAAGAGAGAAACATATTTTTCGTAGAACGCGAAACGTTCTTAAGAGAAAAGTTTGGCACAGAGGTAAAAATTAAAGAAACAAAAAAGGAAAAAGGTAAAATCGAAATTGAATTTTTCAATAAAGAAGATTTAAATCGCATTTTAGAATTATTAGCGCAGCAAAACTGAAAAGCAAACCATCTTATTATTTATAGATGGTTTGCTTTTTTTAATACAGATAATTTTTGGTCTGTTTCTTTTATGCTTTGTGCAATTACATCAGCCATTTTCATAACTAAACTTAATCTTGTGTTTTGCAGGACGAAAAACTCCATAAAACCATTTAGATTTACGATGCCATGAATATGTAAATCGCCAACTGCTGGTAATTTCTTGTTCATCGCAGCTCCGGGTTTACTAGGCCCCATTCCGGTAGTGATGGAACCGATACTTTGAGATTTTCCTAAACAAGCATCAACCGCAATGATAAATGAAGTAGGATTATCTTTCTGTATATTCTGAATTTTTTCTTCTAAATTTAGCGCATGTACTGGTTCATCTAGTGTGCCGAAAACTTGGAAGTTTGTAATTCCTACTTGTTCTAGTTTCGTACCGACTAACGGACCGAGTGCATCTCCTGTGGAACGATCTGTTCCGATACAAACGAGAATGATTGGTATATGAGTTTTAATAGGGATATGGGAAAGTAAGAAGTTACTAATTGTCTCGGAGGCTTCTAAATCTTGGTGCATAACATTTTGAGTTTCTTTTTCGAAAAAAGGTAAGCGAAAACTTCCAATATTCATGAAGCACCCATCCTTTTAATAAATTTTCAAAATATGTTATATGGTGAGTAAAATGGAAAACTATAAGTGCGTACTTGCTGTAAAACTTAAGTGAGAACGGAAATAATAGTACTAGTATATATATATTCGTTCCATTTTATACCTGCATGGCGGTTAACAAATGGAATTAAAGACATAAAATTTTTTCAGCAATTAGGAGACTTCTGATACAATAAGAAGGATAACTAAAAAGAAATTTTGGCTGGAGAGGTAGAGGTACATGGATGTATTAACGAAGTGGTTTAATGCTACGAAACAGTATTTATTAGATGCTGATCGTTGGGCTCATATTGGAATTGCGACATTAAAAATATGTATCATTTTAACAATTGGTGCAATTGTAGTGCGAATTGCAAGAGCGGTTGTACGAAATGCGTTTCGTATGGGAAGTCGTTCTCCAATTCAAATTTCAGAACGTCGTACAGTTACGGTAGCGAAGTTACTTGAAAATATTGTGGCATACGTTGTTATGTTCATTATGTTAATTGCGATTTTAGGTGTGTTTAATATTAATGCATCAGGTTTATTAGCCGGTGCTGGGGTAATTGGTTTAGCAGTCGGATTTGGTGCTCAAAGTTTAGTGAAAGATGTTATTACAGGGTTATTTATCTTGTTAGAAGATCAATTTTCAGTTGGTGACTATGTGAAAATTGGTCAGTTTGAAGGTGTCGTTTTAGAAATTGGACTTCGTACAACGAAAGTGAAAAGTTGGACAGGTGAAATTCATACTTTACCAAACGGAAGTATTGTTCAGGTTACCAACTATTCAGTTAGTAATAGTGTAGCATTTGTTGACGTATCTATTTCGTATGAGGCTGATATAGCAAAAGCAGAGCAAGTCATTGAAGAATTATTAGAAGAACTACCTGCACAATATGAGCAAATGGTAACAACGCCTCAGTTATTAGGCGTGCAAACATTAGCTGCATCAGAAGTTATATTACGTGTTATTGCAGAAGTAGAGCCGATGCAACATGCAGTTATTGCAAGGGCACTTCGTAAAGAAATTAAAAATCGTCTAGATTTACATGGTATTGAAATTCCATATCCACGTATGGTTTTATATAATCGTGAAGAGTTAGTGAGTGGAAAAGCAATTTAATATGGAGAGGGGTTTGGAGAATGGAGCAAAAGCAGTATAACTTGTACGATGTTGTGGAAATGAAGAAAGCCCACCCATGTGGGGAGAATCGTTGGAAGATTATTCGTATGGGAATGGATATCCGCATTAAGTGCGAGGGATGTGACCATTCAGTAATGATTCCTCGAAGAGAGTTTGATCGTAAGGTGAAAAAAATACTTGTGAAGCACGAAGAATAGAGAGAAAGTAACAGTTACAGTGGGTAGCTGTTACTTTTTTTCGTTTGGAGGAAACTTGTCATTTTTTTCGTTACTATCTATAATGATGAAAGATTGAGACATAGGAGTGAAAAATATGGGATTAACGGCTGGGATTGTTGGATTACCTAACGTAGGAAAGTCCACTTTATTTAATGCAATTACACAAGCAGGAGCAGAATCTGCAAACTATCCATTCTGTACAATTGATCCAAACGTAGGAATTGTAGAAGTACCAGATGAGCGTTTAAATAAATTAACGGAATTAGTAGAACCGAAAAAAACTGTTCCGACTGTATTTGAGTTTACTGATATTGCAGGTATCGTAAAAGGTGCGAGTAAAGGTGAAGGTTTAGGAAATAAATTCTTATCTCACATTCGCCAAGTAGATGCAATTTGCCAAGTTGTTCGTTGTTTTGAAGACGAAAATATTACGCATGTTTCAGGTAAAGTAGACCCAATTGATGATATTGAAACAATCAACTTAGAGCTAATCTTAGCAGACTTAGAATCTGTTGATAAACGTATCGAACGTGTTGCGAAATTAGCAAGACAAAAGGATAAAGAAGCAGTATATGAGCATGAAATTTTAGTACGTTTAAAAGAAGCTTTTGAAGAGGGTAAACCAGCTCGTACTGTTGAATTTACAGAAGAGCAAATGAAGATTGTTAAAGGTCTTCATTTACTGACAACGAAAGAAATGTTATACGTAGCAAACGTAAGCGAGGACGATGTTATCGATCCTTCTGAAAACAAATACGTACAAATGGTAAAAGAATTTGCTGCAAATGAAAATTCTCAAGTAATCGTTGTATGTGCAAAAATCGAATCAGAAATTGCTGAGCTAGACGAGGAAGAGAAAAAAGTCTTCCTTGAAGAACTGGGCATTGAGGAATCTGGTTTAGATCAATTAATTCGTGCTGCATATGATTTATTAGGACTTGCTACTTACTTCACAGCAGGTGTGCAAGAAGTACGTGCATGGACGTTCAAACAAGGTATGAAAGCACCACAATGTGCCGGCGTAATTCATACAGACTTTGAGCGTGGATTTATTCGTGCAGAAACAGTTTCTTACGAAGACTTAATGACAAACGGTTCTATGACAGCTGCAAAAGAAGCTGGTAAAGTTCGTTTAGAAGGAAAAGAGTATATCGTAAAAGACGGAGACGTTATGCATTTCCGTTTCAACGTTTAATTTAATATTTCCTAGGAAAAATAAAGATATGAACTTGGCAAATATATTATGTGTTTGCCAAGTTTTTTATGTATGGGTGAGTTGATTCATCTAACTTACTATGATATAATCTAAACTCGTGAGTAATTACTATAAATTAATTGCTCCTTGCCCATTACGGGCCGTTTAGACCAAAAGGAGGTGAAAGTGTAATGAGAAAGTACGAAATTATGTACATCATTCGTCCTGGCGTTGAAGAAGAAGCTCAAAAAGCTTTAGTTGAACGTTTTGCAGGTGTTTTAACAAACAATGGTGCAGAAATCATTAACACGAAAGAGTGGGGTAAGCGTCGTTTAGCTTACGAAATCAACGACTTACGTGAAGGTTTCTACATGATCTTAAACGTGAATGCTAACGCAGAAGCGATTAACGAATTCGATCGTTTAGCTAAGATCAACGAAGATATCCTTCGTCATATCGTTGTTAAAGAAGAAGAAAAATAATTGATATATAAGGGAGAGTGGTTCGATTGATGAATCGTGTTATCCTCGTTGGTCGTTTAACTAAGGACCCTGACTTACGTTACACGCCCAATGGTGTTGCAGTAGCTACTTTTACGTTAGCTGTGAATCGCGCATTTGCGAATCAACAAGGTGAGCGTGAAGCTGACTTTATTAATTGTGTAATATGGCGTAAACAAGCAGAAAACGTAGCAAATTATTTGAAAAAAGGTAGCTTAGCAGGCGTAGATGGGCGTCTTCAAACTCGTAATTACGAGGGACAAGATGGTAAACGTGTATATGTAACAGAAGTTCTTGCGGAAAGCGTACAATTTTTAGAGCCGCGTAATGGCGGTGGGGAGCAACGTGGTTCATTTAATCAGCAACCATCAGGAGCTGGTTTCGGTAACCAAAGCTCTAACCCATTTGGTCAATCTAGTAATTCAGGCAACCAAGGTAACCAAGGAAACTCTGGATTTACGAAGAATGACGATCCATTTTCAAATGTAGGTCAACCGATCGACATTTCCGACGACGATTTACCGTTCTAATACAGTAAATTTGTTAGTTTTAACAAAGAATGGAGGGAAATAGACATGGCAGGACGCAAAGGTGGACGTGCGAAACGTCGTAAGGTGTGTTTCTTCACAGCTAACGGCATCACTCGCATCGATTATAAAGATGTTGATTTATTAAAACGTTTCGTTTCTGAGCGTGGTAAAATTTTACCTCGTCGTGTAACAGGAACAAGCGCAAAATACCAACGCAAACTTACAGTTGCAATTAAACGTGCTCGTCAAATGGCACTTTTACCATATGTTGGTGAATAATAGCGTATGAAATGCACAGTAGAGTCGGACTCTACTGTGCATTTTGCTATGCTTTTCTTTTTTGAAAGAGAGGTTAGATGATGAGGAATACGAAATTTATTACTGAAGGTGCGGCGTTGTTAGCAATATATGCAATGTTATTGCTTATATCTATGTATGTTCCAATTTTAGGCACAGTTGTAACGTTTGCGTTGCCGTTGCCATTTATATTGCTAACGATAAGATATAAAATATCTAATGCTTTTGTAATTTTTACGGCAGCGCTTTTTATTACTGTTATTGTTAGTCAACCGATGAACCTAGTAAAGACAACTATGTTTGGATTAATAGGTATCGTTTTAGGACATATGTATAAAAAACAAAAGAAGCCAGTAGAAATTTTGATGGCAGGGACGCTTGCTTACTTAATTGGTATTATGCTCATTTATGTTGCGAGTATAAAGTTTTTTAACATAGATTTAATGAAGCAAATGCAAAATATGTTTAATGAAAGTATGGCGCAAAGCGAAAAGATAGTTACAGCTGCGGGCATGCCTATTAGTAAAGAGCAAAAAGAGCTATTTGCACAATTTAATGATGTGTTACAAACGTTATTCCCAAGTTTACTTGTCATGGTCTCAGTATGTTTTTCTTGGATTACAGTTATGATATCAGGTAGTGTTTTGAGAAAGTTAAAACACGATGTCATACCTTGGCCTAAATTTAAGGATATACAATTACCAAAGAGTATTGTTTGGTATTACGTTGTATTTATTTTGCTATCAACTTTTATAAAAGTAGAACCGACATCATATTTACATATGGTATTTTCTAACCTATATGTCATATTTGCTTTACTACTCGTGCTGCAAGGTTTGACGTTTATCGCTTTTCTGGCGCATAGCAAAGGTTTTACGAAAGGGGTTCCTATTATTAGTTTTATCGCCTGCATGTTTATCCCGATGCTGTTTCCTCTTGTGACAATCTTAGGTATAATTGATTTAGGGATTTCATTGCGTTCTAAAATAGGAGGATAAAATAATATTCCTTATACTATTTTAATCTGTATTACTAACTGGAAGATAAGTTAGTTTTACTTTATAGGAGTTGTATACATGCCTGAATTTTATAAGAAACAGTGGTTTTTATATCCTGTTTACGTATTGGCATTTTTTGTGTTTGTGCTCATTTCAATCCTCTGTTATTTTCATTTACTAATGGGGATAGTCTCCTTCTTTATTTTTTGTATCGTCCTTTTTGTTGTTGTACGATTTGAACTTACTTTCCAAAAGAATTTTGAAAAACATACGACAGATATGATTACAAGGGTAAAGAAAGTGAGTAATGAGGCATTTAACCAGATGCCGATTGGTATTTTGTTATACAATAAGGATTATGGGATTGATTGGGCAAATCCTTATTTATCTTCATGTCTGGGGCAGCATGCATTAGCTGGATGGCACCTTTATGATGTATCAGAAACGTTACTTCTTTTTATTAAGGGAGAAACATCCGATGATATAGTCTCTTTAAATAATCGAAAGTTTCGTGTCTTTGTAAGGAAAGAAGAAAAGTTAATTTATTTCTTTGATGTAACAGAACAAACAGAGATTGAAAAGATGTACGAGGATCAACGTACTGTTTTAGCTGTCATTTATTTAGATAATTATGATGAAGTTACACAAGGATTAGATGATCAATTACGTACGAATATAACAAGTCTTGTGACATCCCGTCTAAATGAATGGGCCGTTAAGTATGGGGCATATTTAAAACGTGCATCTTCGGAAAGATTCTTCGTTGTACTAAATGAAAGTATTTTAGCGCAGATGGAGAAAGGGAAATTTAGTATTCTAGACCAAGTACGTGAAGAAACATCCAAAAGGAATATACCACTTACATTAAGTGTAGGTGTTGGATCAGGTGATTTACCTTTATCCGAGCTTGGGGCGATGGCTCAATCAGGTCTAGACCTTGCGCTTGGGCGTGGTGGAGATCAAGTAGCTATTAAACAAGCGACAGGTAAAGTTAAGTTTTATGGTGGTAAGACAAATCCGGTGGAAAAACGTACTCGTGTACGTGCCAGAGTGATTTCGCATGCATTAAAGGATTTAGTATTAGAAAGTAGCAATGTCATTATAATGGGGCATAGGGCTCCTGATATGGACGCAATTGGTGCTGCGATTGGTATTTTAAAGGTAGCGCAATTAAATGAGCGCAAAGGATATATTGTGCTCGATGAAAATGATTCTGATAAGGGAATTAAGCGTTTAATGGATAAAGTGAAACAAAATGAAGAGTTATGGTCTCACTTTATTACACCAGAACAAGCGATGGAATTTGCAAATGATGATTCATTACTTGTTGTTGTTGATACGCATAAGCCTTCAATGGTGATGGAAGAAAAGCTGTTACGCAAAATTGAAAATGTAGTTGTTATTGACCATCATCGCCGAGGAGAAGATTTTATTGAAGATCCATTGCTTGTTTACATGGAGCCATACGCTTCTTCCACGGCGGAACTTGTTACAGAATTACTTGAATACCAACCGAAAAATTTAAAAATGACAATGTTAGAAGCAACAGCATTATTAGCAGGTATTATTGTTGATACGAAAAGCTTTACATTCCGGACAGGTGCTCGTACGTTTGATGCTGCTTCTTATTTACGCTCACACGGTGCAGATACTGTACTTGTACAAGAGCTTTTAAAAGAAGATATGGATCAGTATTTACGGGTTGCAAAAGCTATTAAAAATGCGTACATTTATAAAAATGGAATTGCGATTGCAAAAGTTGATAGCGATGATTACTACGATCAAGTGCTTATTGCGCAATCAGCGGACACATTATTAACAATGACAGGAATTATTGCATCATTTGTTATTGCAAAACGTGGCGAGAATTTCATTGGAATTAGCGGCAGGTCTTTAGGTGAAGTGAATGTGCAGCTAATTATGGAAAACTTAGGTGGTGGCGGGCATTTAACGAATGCAGCCACACAAATGAAAAATGTTACAGTAGATGAAGCTGAGGAGAAGCTTCGATTTGTTATTGATGACTATTTACAGGGAGGCACACAATCATGAAAGTAATTTTTCTAAAAGACGTAAAAGGTAAAGGGAAAAAAGGGGAAGTAAAAAACGTACCAGATGGTTATGCAAATAACTTCTTACTAAAACAAGGATTAGCTGCTGAAGCGACGAATAGCAGTATGAAAACTTTAGAAGCTCAAAAGCGCAAAGAAGAAAAAGATGCAGCAGCAGAGCTTGAAAATGCAAAACAATTAAAAGAAACGTTAGAGAAATTAACTGTAGAATTAAAGGCTAAATCTGGAGAAGGTGGCCGTCTATTCGGTTCAATCACAAGTAAACAAATCGTAGATGCAATGCAAAAATCTCACAATATTAAACTTGATAAGCGTAAATTTGAAATGGATGATGCAATTCGTGCATTAGGCTATACAAACGTTACTGTGAAATTGCATCCGCAAGTAACAGCAACAGTAAAAGTTCATGTTAGTGAACAATAAAACTAAGTTAAGCAAGGAGGATTGCGTATGAGTGATGTAATGGCTGATCGTACCCCTCCGCATA
Organism: Bacillus sp. FF-1; assembly: GCF_028548245.1. Lineage (NCBI taxonomy): Bacteria > Bacillati > Bacillota > Bacilli > Caryophanales > Bacillaceae > Bacillus > Bacillus sp. FF-1. Next base: position 344,675 of record NZ_JAQQGG010000005.1, on the reverse strand, counting down.
ATATAGAAGCTGAGCAGGCAGTCTTAGGTGCTATATTGATTGATCAGGATGCGTTAACATCGGCATCGGAACTATTAGTACCTGACTCATTTTATCGAACGAAACATCAAAAGATTTTTGAAGTCATGCTTGGTTTATCTGATAAGGGGGAGCCAATTGACTTAGTAATGATGACGTCAGCAATGGCTGATCAAGGATTACTAGAAGAAGTTGGTGGGGTTTCTTACTTAGCAGAATTAGCAGAAGTTGTTCCGACTGCTGCTAACGTAGAGTATTATGCAAGAATCATCGCTGAAAAAGCACTGTTACGTCGTTTAATTCGAACGGCGACTCATATTGTGTCTGATGGATATGAGAGAGAAGATGATGTGGATGGTCTTTTAAATGAGGCTGAGAAAAAAATATTAGAAGTATCTCATCAGACGAATGCGAAAGCATTCCAAAATATTAAAGACGTTCTTGTAGATGCTTACGATAAAATCGAACTTTTGCATAATCAAAAAGGTGAAGTGACCGGGATACCGACTGGATTTACTGAATTAGATAAGATGACGGCAGGGTTCCAGCGAAATGATTTAATCATCGTAGCGGCACGTCCGTCGGTAGGTAAAACGGCATTTTCATTAAATATCGCACAAAACGTAGCGACGAAAACGGATGAAAATGTAGCGATTTTTAGTCTAGAGATGGGTGCTGATCAGCTTGTTATGCGTATGCTTTGTGCAGAAGGGAATATTGATGCACAAAGACTTCGTACCGGATCGTTAACTTCTGATGATTGGGCGAAATTAACGATGGCAATGGGTAGCCTTTCTAATGCTGGTATTTATATTGATGATACGCCGGGGATTAAAGTAAATGAGATTCGAGCAAAATGTCGTAGATTAAAACAAGAACAGGGTCTTGGTATGATCTTGATTGACTACTTACAGCTTATTCAAGGAAGTGGGAAATCAGGAGAGAACCGTCAGCAGGAAGTATCTGAGATTTCTCGTACACTAAAAGGGATTGCGCGTGAATTACAAGTTCCTGTTATTGCCTTGTCACAGTTATCTCGTGGTGTAGAATCTCGTCAAGATAAACGTCCGATGATGTCTGATATTCGTGAATCGGGAAGTATCGAGCAGGATGCCGATATCGTAGCCTTCCTATATCGTGAAGATTACTATGATCGAGAAACGGAAAATAAAAATACGATTGAAATTATTATTGCAAAGCAGCGTAATGGTCCAGTAGGCTCAGTAGAGCTCGCATTCGTTAAAGAGTTCAATAAGTTCGTTAACTTAGAACGTCGTTTCGAAGATGGACATGCGCCGCCGGCATAACGATAGTATAAAAAAGAAACGCATTTCTTATAATAAGATGTGTTTCTTTTTTTTTATAGAAAAGATAAGGCTTTCATAGTGTGAAAATATAATTCTTACGAACGAAAAAGTTTTTTGATAAAAAAATGTTCGCTTTTTGGTTGACTTCTTTTTCGGTTTTGGTACAATTATATTGTTTGAATAGATCGTTTGAAAATTGCGGAGGTGCTTTAATAATGTCTTCAGTAGTAGTTGTAGGAACACAATGGGGCGACGAAGGAAAAGGTAAAATCACTGATTTTCTTTCTGAGCATGCGGAAGTAGTTGCAAGATATCAAGGTGGAAATAACGCAGGACATACAATTGTTTTTGGCGGAGTTAAATATAAATTACACTTAATTCCATCTGGTATTTTCTATAAAGAGAAAATTTGTGTAATCGGAAACGGCTTAGTAGTAGATCCGAAAGCATTACTTGAAGAGTTAAAATACTTACACGATCGTGGTGTAAGTACTGATAATTTACGCGTAAGTAACCGTGCGCACGTTATTTTGCCTTATCACTTAAAACAAGATGAGTTAGAAGAAGCAAGTAAAGGTGATAACAAAATCGGTACAACGAAAAAAGGTATCGGTCCTGCATACATGGACAAAGCTGCTCGTATTGGTATTCGTATGGCTGATCTTTTAGACCGTGAAGCATTTAAAGAGAAGCTTGAGCGCAATTTAGCACAAAAAAATCGTTTGTTTGAAAAAATGTACGATACAGAAGGTTTCAGTGTAGAAGAAATCTTCGAAGAGTACTTCGAGTACGGACAACAAATCGCGCAATATGTGTGTGATACGTCTGTTGTATTAAATGATGCATTAGATAATAATCACCGTGTATTATTTGAAGGTGCACAAGGTGTTATGCTTGATATCGACCACGGTACGTATCCGTTCGTTACATCTTCTAACCCAATTGCTGGTGGTGTAACAGTTGGAACTGGAGTTGGCCCTGCAAAAGTTACTCGCGTTGTAGGTGTATGTAAAGCATATACAAGCCGCGTAGGTGATGGTCCATTCCCTACTGAGCTTCATGATGAAATTGGTCATCAAATTCGTGAAGTTGGTCGTGAGTATGGAACGACAACTGGTCGTCCACGCCGCGTAGGTTGGTTTGATAGCGTTGTTGTAAGACATGCGCGTCGTGTTAGTGGTTTAACAGATTTATCATTAAACTCTATCGACGTTCTAACTGGTATTCCAACTCTTAAAATTTGTGTTGCTTACAAATACAATGGCGAAGTTATCGATGAAGTTCCAGCAAACTTAAACATTTTAGCGAAATGTGAGCCTGTATACGAAGAGCTTCCAGGTTGGACAGAAGATATTACTGGTGTAAGATCATTAGACGAACTTCCTGAGAATGCAAGAAAATACGTAGAACGTGTTTCTGAGTTAACAGGAATTCAATTATCTATGTTCTCAGTTGGACCAGATCGTAATCAAACGAATATCGTTCGTAACGTATACGAAGCTTAATTGATATTTTTAAGGAAAAACTCATGTCCGCATGAGTTTTTTCTTGTTTTTTATAAAAAATAAAAAAAGGTATTGCAAAAAATAAATAAAACATGTTATGATACATCTTGTCGTCACGAAAATATGACGTTGGTGAGTATGAGCCATTAGCTCAGTTGGTAGAGCATCTGACTTTTAATCAGAGGGTCGAAGGTTCGAGTCCTTCATGGCTCACCATTTTATTTTTCGTGGCCCGTTGGTCAAGTGGTTAAGACACCGCCCTTTCACGGCGGTAACACGGGTTCGAATCCCGTACGGGTCATGTTTTTTTATGTTCATTTTTGGTCCCGTGGTGTAGTGGTTAACATGCCTGCCTGTCACGCAGGAGATCGCCGGTTCGACCCCGGTCGGGACCGCCACTTTTGTTTATACCACCATTAGTGGTTTTATATATAGTTTTGGCTCGGTAGCTCAGTCGGTAGAGCAGAGGACTGAAAATCCTCGTGTCGGCGGTTCGATTCCGTCCCGAGCCACTCTCAGGATATTAAGTGGGCCCACTTAATATCCTTTTTATTTGTGTAATTTTACAAAATTGAGTAGTTATTTTAAAATAGAATGAGGAGCCTCTAGCAGTTGAAGCTAGAGGTTTTTCTATAGATCGTATAGGATTCCGTGTAAAAGTGGATCATACATGAGTCTGTGAGAATAGAGGAGAAAGTACTTAAGCAAAAGATGCGGTCATATAGGGACATACTATGTAGACATCAATGTGTTTAGGGATATTGACCATATTTTTACCCCGCTATTTAATGGGCAGTAAGGCCTCCACCTTAAAATTCAGCGAAAGCAAAGAAGCTAGGTGGAGGGAGGGCTGCCCGTGAAAGCCCAATTGGTGAGGGTTGATTAAAGCTTCACTTTATAAGGAGGAAATAAACGATGATGGGAAAGAAAATTTTAGTAGTTGATGATGAAAAGCCGATTGCAGATATTTTGAAGTTCAACCTAGAAAAAGAAGGTTTTGAAATTGTAATGGCGCACGATGGTGATGAAGCAATTGAAAAAGCGACTGAAGAACAGCCAGATATGGTTTTATTAGATATTATGCTACCAGGTAAGGATGGCTTAGAGGTTTGCCGTGAAATACGTAAAAGCTCAGAAATGCCGATTATTATGCTTACAGCGAAGGATTCTGAAATTGATAAAGTATTAGGACTTGAGCTTGGCGCAGATGATTATGTAACGAAGCCATTTAGTACGAGGGAATTACTTGCTCGCGTGAAGGCGAATTTACGTCGTCATCAGCAAGGTGGTGCGGCAGAAAAAGAAGAAAATACGGAAATGGTTATTGGACCAATTGTTATCAATCCAAATGCGTATAGTGTAACGAAACGTGAGGAAAATATTGAGCTTACACACCGTGAATTTGAGCTATTACATTATTTAGCAAAACATTTAGGACAAGTTATGACACGCGAACATTTATTGCAAACAGTTTGGGGTTATGACTATTTTGGAGATGTACGTACAGTGGATGTAACAGTACGTCGTCTGCGTGAAAAAATTGAAGATAATCCAAGTCATCCTACATTAATTGTCACTAGACGTGGAGTAGGGTATTACTTGCGTGACCCAGAGCAGGAATAGTATATGAAGAAAGTCGGTTTTTTTCAATCTATTCATTTAAAATTTGTACTCATATATATGCTATTAATATTGATAGCTATGCAAGTTATTGGGGTATATTTCGTAAGAGAGTTAGAAAAGAGTCTTGTACAAGGTTTTAGAGATTCTTTAACGCAACAAACGAACTTATTATCGTATAACTTGAAACAAGAGTTTAAAAAAAGTTATACAAAAGCAGAGACAGAATCAACAGGTGAAACGATTAAAACTTCCATTCGAAAATTTGCCTCTGATCGAAAGAAGGATATTCAAGAGGTAAGTGTATTTGATGCGAATAGAAAGCTGCTCGCTATTTCAGATGAGTCAAAGCAAAACAAGGTAAATAGAACGTCAACTGATATAGCTGTTCAGCGGGTATTGGTACAAAAAAAACCAGAAGTAAAAATTGAGAAGGATGGTCGTACAGGTCATCGTGTACAAGTTATGATTACTCCTATTATGGATGATAATAACAAAGATGCACTTGGTGCTATTTACGTTGTTGCATCCATGGAAGATGTTTATAAGCAGATGAAGGATATTAATCAAATCTTTGCGACCGGAACCGTTATTGCATTACTCGTAACAGCTGTACTTGGAATTTTGTTAGCTCAAACGATTACGAGACCAATCTCTGATATGCGAAGACAAGCAATTGAAATGGCAAAAGGAAACTATTCAAGAAAAGTAAAAGTGCATAGCCATGATGAAATTGGACAATTAGCATTATCTTTCAATAATTTATCAAAAAAATTACAACAAGCTCGTTCTTCAACAGAAAGTGAAAGACGTAAATTGTCATCCGTATTATCACATATGACAGATGGAGTAATTGCTACTGACCGAAAAGGGGACATTATTTTATTAAATGATCCTGCGGAAAAGATGCTAAATGTTTCGCGTGAAACGGCGCTCGATCAATCTGTTTTAGAAGTATTGGGAATACAAGAAGAATTTACGCTCGATCATTTATACGAAGAGCCGGATTCTGTTTTATTAGATTTTAGTACGAGAAATGAGCCATATATTTTACGCGCTAGTTTCTCTGTTATTCAAAAAGAGACAGGGAAAGCAAATGGTTTAATTGCCGTATTATATGATGTGACTGAGCAGGAGCGTATAGAAAGAGAACGCCGCGAGTTTGTAGCAAACGTCTCTCATGAATTAAGAACGCCATTAACGACAATGCGCAGTTACTTAGAGGCACTTACAGACGGTGCGTGGCAAGATCCAAATATTGCACCCCAGTTTTTAACAGTTACACAAGAAGAAACAGAAAGAATGATTAGGCTTGTAAATGCGTTATTGCAACTATCTAAACTCGATAGTACAGAACATCGTTTAATGAAAGAATGGGTCGACTTTACTGACTTCTTTAATAACATTATTGATCGTTTTGAAATGTCTAAAGAGCAAAACGTAAGCTTCAAACGATCTTTCTCTAAAAAATCTCGATTTATTGATATGGATACGGATAAAATTACGCAAGTATTGTATAACATTATTTCGAATGCATTAAAGTATTCACCAGAAGGTGGAACAGTAACATATCGTTTACGTGATCGCGGAGAATTATTGGAGATTAGTGTAAGTGATCAAGGAATGGGTATTCCGAAAGAAAACGTCGATAAAATCTTTGAACGTTTTTATCGCGTAGATAAAGCACGTTCAAGACAAATGGGCGGTACAGGACTTGGATTAGCAATTGCGAAAGAAATGATTGAGGCACATGGTGGCTCGATTTGGGCAAAGAGTGAGGAAGGAAAAGGGACAACGATTTATTTCACATTGCCTATGGCAGCAGATGAAGAGGACGAATGGGAATGAGTATGGAGAATGTTAAAACGATAGTTTTAATTAATTTAGTTGTAATTAGTCTATTTCTTACTTTTAACTTATGGACGTATGTGCCAGATTCCACATCTATGCAAAACGCAAAATTTGTACAGGGGAATGAGGGAAATACTCAAACGAAAATCGCTGATGTTGTCCGCCCTACTTCTATCATTGTGCATAAAGATAAAAATCATTACGGGAGCAAAAGAGAGGGAGATATAGAATCAATCTATAGAACTTTGGAAGCAGGGGAATTACATGAGTTCAAAGAGATATCGATTGCTAAGGCTGACTTTCTTTCTTATGTGCATGGTGAAGGGAAAATTGAACTTATTTTCCCTACCAACATCCCATTTGATGCAGTTAAATCTATGTTTAGTATGAAAGAAAAGAGTATAGATAAGCCTAAACACTTTAATCGAATTATTCTTGACCCTTCTAGAAGTAGGGATCAAGAAATTAAAATTAATTTTGTTTCCGATGGTGATAACTCTAGAATATATGAAGCAAAATTAAGTGGTGTGTATTTAAAAGATATTGTAAATGCACAAAATCAATTTATAGTATCAGCGAAACCTTATTTTGACTATCAAATTAATGATATGAAAAAGCTATTTTTACCAGATGGAACGACAGAATTAAGTAATATAACATATATTTCATCTAATTTGGCGGTTGATACATTTAAGAATGCTCTTTTTAGTGACCCACGTTATTTAAGCCCTATTATCGAGGGATCGAAAGAAATATTTACAGATGGTATTAGGTCTATGGAGATTGAAAATGATCAGCATATGCTAAAGTATAAAAATTCTTCTGTTTTAAGTGAGAAAAAGCCAGATAATTTAATGCTTTTACAAAAAAGTTTTGATTTTGTAAATGGTCACAGTGGGAGTTTGGATTCATATCGTTTGGACTATATGAATAAAGGACAGACAGTATTCCGCTTACAGGAAGATGGATATCCCGTATTCAATACTGATGGATTAGCTGAATTGAGACAAGTATGGGGATCAGAAGAAGTAATGGAATATGAAAGACCGTTGCTTTCTTTAAATACGAAAGGTATAGAGCAGAAGGTTACTCTTCCGTCAGGTCATGTTGTAATAGCATCCTTAGAAAATAATGCCACGGTAGATAAAAGATCCATTAAAGACATTGGGATTGGATACAAATTATCACTAGATGGGCAAGTAGCGCGACTACAGCCAATTTGGTATGTAAAGTTTGTTGAAGATGAAGCTGGCAAACAAAAAATATATGAGTGGAATGAGGGGGGACTAAATGGATTGGGATCGGATTAAAACCATATTTATTGTGACCTTTTTTGTTTTGGACCTCTTTCTCATTTTTCAATTCATTCAAAAGCAAGATAGTAATCAATTGGAGCTTATTGCAGAAACAAAGATAGATCAAGAATTAAAAGCAAACAAAATTACTATGGGTAATTTCCCTAAAGAACCGAAAAAAGAGTCATTTATTAGGGCTGAAAACAAGGCATTTAAAGAAGAAGACATACAGTCTTTAAAAAATCAAACGGCGCATATACAAAATATGTACAAGATAGAAAGTAAGCTAAAAGAGCCCTTTTTAAATACAAAATCGTTATCAAAAGATAAGTATAATGATTTTTTGAAGAACTATGTATTGGATGGACAAAAGTATGAGTTTGGAGCGATGAAAGATTCTAAAATTTACTTCTTCCAAAAATATAAAGATAAGCCTATTTTCTATAACGATCAGGCGATGATTGTTGTGGAATTAAATGAAAAAAATGAACTTGTGTCGTACACGCAGACGATGTTAACAGATTTAAAAGAAATGGGCGAAAGTGAAAAAACGAAACAGCAAGAAATTATTACTGCCCAAACTGCTTTAGAAAATCTGTATTTAAAAAATAAAATTCATGGGAATACACATGTAAAAGAAGCGCAAATTGGTTATGCCAACCTTACCGCATCTACTTCTAATAACCAAGTACTTGCTCCAACGTGGAACTTAAAGACGGAGCAGAAGCAGGACTTCTTTGTAAATGCAATTGAAGGACAAGTTATGGAATTAGGCGAAAAGGAAAATCAAGTGGTTGATGAACATACTGGAGTGAGAAAGAATGGGGTTGCATTTTAGCGTACTTGCAAGTGGAAGTACAGGAAATATGCTATATGTAGGAACAGATGAAAAAAAATTACTCGTCGATGCAGGTTTAAGTGGTAAAGCAACTGAGGCTTTATTTAAACAGGCAGAATTAAATATAAATGATGTATCGGGTATTCTTGTAACACATGAACATAGTGACCATATTAAAGGCTTAGGTGTATTGGCACGTAAATATGATTTACCTGTTTATGCAAATGAGAAAACATGGAATGCAATGGAACACTTAATAGGAAATATCCCAACTGAGCAAAAGTTTATTTTCTCAGTTGGGGATGTGAAAACATTTGGTGATATTGAGGTCGAGTCATTTGGGGTGTCTCATGATGCGGCAGAGCCGATGTTCTATGCTTTTCATAACAATAATAGAAAATTAGCCCTTATTACAGATACAGGGTACGTGAGTGACCGTATGAAAGGTGTTATTAAGGGAGCTAATGCTTTCGTATTTGAAAGTAATCATGACGTAGAAATGCTTCGTATGGGACGTTATCCATGGAGTATTAAACGACGTATTTTAAGTGATGTGGGGCACGTTTGTAATGAAGATGCTGCATTAGCGATGGCGGATGTAATTACAGATGAGACAAAGCATATTTATTTAGCCCATTTAAGTTTAGATAATAACATGAAAGAACTAGCACGTATGTCAGTATCACAAGTATTAGAGGAAAAGGGATTTGGAGTGGGAGAAGCCTTTGAAATCCATGATACAGATCCAAAAATGCCGACAAAAATTCAATACGTATAATTCTTCATTTTAGTAAACAATAAAGGTGAATATAGTTGTTTTCAGGAAGATAGGTGAACAAATATGTCCTTTATTGATGAAGAAAATTATCGTATGAAACGTGCAAGAAAAAAGAAGCATAAAGGTATTGTTATTTCTAGCATAGCAGGAACAATTGTAGGAGCTTCTTTATTTGCATTTGGAGCTCCTTTATTTTCAAATGATACGGACGCGTTTCCGCAAGCTGAAGCAAGTGGAAGTAATATGGCGGAAGCTCAAGGCATTAAACAAATTAGTTTTGTGGATGCTGTTGATCGTGCGTCTGAAGCTGTTGTTGGAGTTATTAATATTCAACGAGATAATTTTTCAGAGGCAGATTCAGAAGCAGGTACGGGATCAGGTGTAATTTATAAGAAGACAGATAGTCAAGCTTACATTGTAACGAATAATCATGTTGTTGCTGGAGCAAATCGTATTGAAGTAAGTTTAAGTGATGGTAAGAAGGTTCCTGGAAAGGTATTAGGAACCGATGTGGTCACAGATTTGGCTGTACTAGAAATAGATGCAAAGCATGTGAAAAAAGTAATTGAGATTGGCGATTCTAATACTGTTCGTAGAGGAGAACCAGTCATTGCGATTGGAAACCCGCTCGGGCTCCAATTTTCTGGAACCGTCACACAAGGTATTATCTCGGCTAATGAGCGTATTGTCCCTGTAGATTTAGATCAAGATGGACATTATGATTGGCAAGTAGAAGTATTGCAAACAGACGCAGCAATTAATCCGGGTAATAGTGGTGGTGCGCTTGTAAACGCAGCAGGCCAATTAATTGGTATTAACTCAATGAAAATTGCGGCAAAAGAAGTAGAAGGAATTGGGCTAGCTATTCCTGTTACTAGAGCTGTTCCAATTATGAATGAATTAGAGAAGTACGGAAAAGTAAGAAGGCCGTATGTTGGAATTGAACTGAGATCATTAAATGAAATTCCAAACTACTATTGGTCAAAAACATTGCATTTACCAGGCAATGTAACAGAGGGAGTTTGCATTTTAGATGTGAAAAGCCCTTCGCCAGGTACAGATGCTGGTTTGCGAGAACACGATGTGATTGTAGCAGTAGATGGGAAACCAGTTCGCGATATTATCGGATTCCGTACGGCCTTATATGATAAAAAAATTAATGATAAAATGACTCTTACGTTTTATCGTGGTACAAAACGAGCAACAACAACGGTTAAACTAGGCATTCAAAAGTATTAAAAACAGGAGGGCCTACCTCCTGTTTTCTATTGTAGAAAAGTGAGGTGAAGAATATGAACTTACCTTGTTGTTTAGAACATGTTGAATTAGCTTTAGATATTATTGTGGATGAGTGTGAAGTCGCGCCAGTTATTAACAATGTGGATAACTCAGAAAAAGAGAAAAAAACATGTGAATTTTGTCAAAATGAGGCGACATATGTTGTATCGAACACAGATTCTCACACAATATGTGGGTAACAATTGTGGATATGTGGATAAGTTATGTGGATAACATGTTTGTAAGGTGGGGAATACGTGTGAATATCTCGATTATTTCAATTGGGAAATTAAAAGAAAAATATTTAAAACAAGGTATAGCAGAATACTTAAAACGATTATCTGCATACGCAAAAGTAGAAGTAATTGAATTGCCAGATGAAAAGGCACCAGAAAATTTAAGTGAAGCAGAAATGTTAATTGTAAAAGAAAAAGAAGGTATACGTATACTAGATAAAATTTCTGATGATACGCATGTCATTGCGTTAGCGATAGAAGGAAAGCAAAAATCATCAGAAGAATTTGCAGTAAGCTTAGATCGTCTTGCTACATATGGGAAGAGTAAAGTTGCCTTTGTAATTGGCGGATCACTTGGACTAAGTTCAGAAGTAATGAAGCGTTCAAATGAATCTCTTTCTTTTTCAAAGATGACGTTACCACATCAATTAATGCGATTAGTATTGCTTGAGCAAGTGTATAGGGCGTTTCGGATTAATCGTGGAGAACCGTATCATAAATAGTAATAGTACATTCAAACGGCTACAGATGTGGCCGTTTTCTATATTTCCTAAAATAAGTATGTTTCTATTTCTAAAAAAGTATGCTGTAATATGAAGAGGAAAAAGTATAAGTAGTCATAGAAGTGAGGAGTTAAAGGTGAAGAAGTTTAAGAAATTTTACTTGGAGATTACGAGTGTATGTAATCTTGCGTGCAGCTTTTGTCCGCCGACGGAAAGACAGAAGCAATTCATTTCTGTGGAGGATTTTGCGAAAAGGTTAGACCAAATTAAACCACACACAGACTACATTTATTTGCACGTGAAGGGTGAGCCGTTGCTGCATCCAAAAATAGATCAATTGTTAGATTTAAGCCATGAAAAAGGGTTTAAAGTTAATATTACAACGAACGGAACGTTAATTAATAAGAGAAGGCATAGATTGTTAAATAAGCCTGCTTTAAGACAAATGAATTTTTCACTGCATAGTTTTGATGGGCACCCAGGTTCACAAGACAAAGAGGGGTATGTAAGAAGTATACTTTCCTTCATTAGAGAGGCGACAAGTCAATCGGATTTAATCGTTTCACTTAGATTATGGAACTTAACGCAGGATAATAAAACAAATGCTGAAATCCAGAAGAATAGAGAGTTATTATCTATCATTGAAAATGAGTTTAATTTATCTTATCAAATTGAAGAGAAGCTTACACCAGGAAAAGGTATAAAAATTGCGGAACGTGTCTTTATTAATCAAGACTATGAATTCCAGTGGCCAGCATTGCATGAAGAAGAGGATGATGGAAAAGGATTCTGTCATGGGCTTCGAAATCAAGCTGGTATTTTAGCGAACGGAACGGTTATTCCTTGTTGTTTAGATGGTGAAGGGATTATTAACCTTGGAAATATTAATAATGATTCATTCTCTAACATTATAGAAGGCGAAAGAGCAACAAACATTGTTGATGGATTTTCCAGAAGAGTTGCAGTTGAAGAGCTATGTAGAAAATGTGGATACCGTAAAAGATTTGGAAAGTAAATATGAAATAAGCCCTCATAAAGCGAGGGTTTATTTTTTATCCCGCTATTTGCCAGGCAGTAAGATTCCTACCTCAAAATTCAGCGGAAGCAAAGAAGTTAGGTAGGGAATCAACTGTCCGTAAAAGCCCGATTGGTGAGGGCTAATAATCAGTGGGGGATGGCCCCCACTGATTAAAGTTTCACTTTATTCTTGATAAGAGCTTTCTAATTCATCAATTAAGGAACCAACGTAAGAAACAGCTCTGCGGATTGTATCTGGTTTTGACATATCGACTCCAGCATGTTTCATTAATTCCAGTGGTTTCATCGTACCACCAGCGCGAAGTACATCTAACCAGCGATCAACAGCAGGTTGTCCTTCTTCTTTAATCATTTGAGCCACCGTAGTAGATGCAGTGAGGCCTGCGGAATACGTGTAAGAATATAAGCCCATATAATAATGAGGTTGACGCATCCAAGTTAATCCAGCACCTTCATCAATTTTTATGGAATCTCCCCAGAATGTTGAAAGTACATTTGCTTTTATTTCAGTTAAAGTTGTAGCTGTAAGTGCTCCACCTTCTTCTGCTAGGCTGTATACTCTTCTTTGATATTCTCCCTCAAGTAAGTGAGTAACAAAGTTATGATAATATGTGCCGAGTAGTTGCAGGATCACCCATCTACGCATTCTCTTATCGTCATTCGTCGCTAATAAATGCTGGGCTAATAGTAATTCATTCATTGTAGATGGTGCTTCAACGAAGTACATAGATGGACGTACATTCATAATACGCTGGTTTTTATTTGCTAAATAAAAATGACCAGCATGCCCAAATTCATGAGCCAATGTGAAACAGCCGCGCATCGTATTTTGCCATGTAATTAAAATGTACGGATGAGAACCATATGGACTTGAACAAAATGCTCCAGTTGACTTGCCTACGTTATCTGCAAGGTCGACCCATCTTTCTTTGAATCCTTTTTCGATAATGGAACTATATTCATCCCCGAGTACTTGTAAAGAGTCTTGAATAAGTTTTCCAGCTTCTTCGTAAGTAATTGTCGGATTAAATTCGGGATCTAAAGGTGCGTGTAAGTCGCAGAACAACATTTCATCGAGTCCTAATACTTTCTTTTTTAAAACTGCAAAACGGCGCATATGAGGCGCCAATTCTTTATAAATAATATCGAGTTGATTGTTATACATTTCAAGTGGAACTTTTTGAGGTTCCAAAAGCATATGAGTAACAGATTCAAATTTGCGTAAGCGAGAGAGTGTTACTTGTTTTTTTACTTCAGTCGCATATGTTGTTGCCACTGTATTCTTATATCGTTTCAAGGTGGAAACAAATGATGAGTATGCTTTCCTACGTATGTCTGCGCTTGGAGAAAACTCATATTTGCTTTCAAATAATGCAAACGACACAGGGAGTTCATTTCCTTGTTCATCTTGTATGGAGTTAAAATCCATATCGACTAATTTAGTCATACCGTAAATTTTGTATGGAGAACTATGTACTTCGCCAAGTGCAGCAAGTGCTTCTTCAGTTTCAGGAGAGAGCGTGTGCGGCCTTTTTTGTAATATGTCTAGTAATGATTTACGGAAAGGTTCAAGTTTTGTTTCTTCCGTTAAATATTTTTCAATTGTGCCTTCTTCTAATGAGAGAATTTCATTATGAATAAAGGATAGCGCCGTATGTACTTTCGTCCATAAAGCGGCAATTTTGGAAGAGTTCGCTTGAATAACTGGATTTGTACGATCAGTAGATTCTTTTAAATTTGCATATGAATATAGTTTTGTTAACTTCATTAAAAGCTCTTCTTCTAAAAGTAGGCAATGTAATAAGGTGGTAGGGCTATTGTGTAATTGTCCTTTAAACGCATCAAGTTTTTTTATATCATCTGTTAATACACGTAATGCAGTTTCCCACTCTTTATCAGATTCGTATAAATCAGAGAGGTCCCATGTTAATTCAGTGGGAACTTCTGCACGAATATAGCGTTTCTCAATTACATCTTTCATATATTATATCCCCCTTATTATAAGTATCTAAAAATATGATACTAGAAAATTCAGTAAAATGAAAATATTTTACATTTCTATATATGAAAAAGGACAAGCATAAAACTGCTTGTCCTTCGAGTTAAGTTTAAAAATTAATATACTTTATCACCGTTGAAAATAGAGTTTTTTACGACTACATAATCTACAGTACGAATGGAGTCTAATTTTGTTCCACCAGCGTAAGAGATAGAAGATTGAAGATCTTGTTCCATTTCGATTAAAGTGTCTTCTAAAGAACCTTTATGCTCAACGAACATTTTCTTACCTTCAACGTTTTTCTTCTCACCTTTTTGGAATTCAGAAGCTGAACCGAAGTACTCTTTATAAAGTTTGCCGTCTTTTTCGATTGTTTCCCCTGGAGACTCTTCATGACCAGCGAATAGAGAACCGATCATAACCATAGTCGCCCCAAATCGAATAGATTTAGCTACGTCGCCATGTGTACGAATACCACCGTCAGCGATAATTGGTTTACTTGCAGCTTTTGCACACCAGCGAAGTGCAGCTAGTTGCCAACCACCAGTTCCAAAGCCTGTTTTAATTTTAGTAATACAAACTTTACCAGGTCCAATACCAACTTTTGTGGCGTCAGCACCAGCGTTTTCTAATTCTCTTACCGCTTCTGGAGTTCCAACGTTTCCAGCGATAACGAAGCTTTCTGGTAAATGCTTTTTAATATGTTGAATCATGTTGATTACAGCATTAGAATGTCCATGCGCGATATCAATCGTGATGTATTCAGGCGTAAGGTGCTCAGCAGCTAATTGTTGTACGAATTCATACTCGTCTTCTTTTACACCAACGCTAATAGAAGCGATTAATCCACGTGATTGCATATCTCTGATGAATGAGATTCGTTTCTCTGGTTGGAAACGATGCATGATATAGAAGTAATTATTTTCAGCTAAATACGTTGCAATTCTTTCATCAATAATCGTTTGCATATTTGCAGGTACGACAGGTAATTTAAATTTATGTTTTCCTAAAGTGACAGTTGTATCACATTCAGAGCGGCTATTTACAATACATTTTGCAGGAATTAATTGAATATCTTCATAGTCGAATACGTTTTCCATCATTTACACCCCTAAAATACGAATATTTTATTTTTATTAATTAAAAATGTTCGTCCATATGATAATTTACATTGTTTTCATTAAAAAGTCAAAGGATTTCTTAACGTTTTTTTTAAAAAGTAGATTTTATATGTAAAAAACAACGTTAAAAACGAATTTAAAATGTTTTTTGTTTTATATTGTTCGTCTATAAAAAGGTTGAAAAATTAAGATAATTATACAAGGATGTATGTATTCTTTTTATTTTTTTTGAGTGGACGTAGGATTCTATGAAAAGGTTAATGCTAATAATACGAGCAAAAGATGTTATCAAGTAGTTGAACAATATATGAAATGATAAGGTTTATTTCTATGTAAAAAGATGAATCTGGCATAATCCATCTTTTTATGTGAGGTTTCAAGTATAATAAGTAGGGCGATAGTAACGTATACAAAAGATAAAAAAGAAAATAATACAGAATAAAATGAGGTTAATATATGAGTGAAAAAGGTTTTTTTGAGTATAAATTAAGTAAAGAAATTGTAAGGGCACTTACTGGGTTAGGGTATGATCATCCAACAGAAGTACAAGGTAAGGTTATTCCAGTCGCATTACAAAAGAAGGATCTTGTTGTGAAGTCCCAGACGGGAAGTGGAAAAACAGCTTCATTTGGTATTCCACTTTGTGAAATGGTGGAGTGGGCAGAGAATAAACCACAAGCATTAGTTTTAACACCAACGAGAGAGCTTGCGGTACAGGTGAAAGAAGATATTACAAATATAGGGCGATTCAAAAGAATTAAAGCCGCCGCAATTTATGGTAAATCCCCATTTGCACGTCAAAAATTAGAGTTAAAGCAAAAGACGCATATTGTAGTAGGGACTCCAGGGCGTGTATTGGATCATATTGAAAAAGGGACCCTTTCTTTAGAGCGATTAAAATATTTAGTGATTGATGAAGCGGATGAAATGCTAAACATGGGCTTTATCGATCAAGTAGAGGCAATTATTGATGAATTACCTACAAATAGAATGACAATGCTATTTTCAGCAACTTTACCGGAAGATGTTGAAAGGTTATCATGTACATATATGAATGCACCAACTCATATTGAAATTAAAGCGGCTGGGATTACGACGGATAAAATTGAACATACTCTTTTTGAGGCGATAGAAGACGAGAAGCTTTCACTACTTAAAGATGTAACAACGATTGAGAATCCTGATAGCTGTATTATTTTCTGCCGTACACAAGAAAATGTAGATCATGTATATAGACAATTAAAACGAGCTAACTATCCTTGTGACAAAATACATGGTGGTATGGTACAAGAAGATCGTTTTGAAGTCATGGATGATTTTAGAAAAGGAAAATTTCGTTATTTAGTAGCAACAGACGTGGCTGCGAGGGGAATTGATATTGATAATATTACACATGTTATTAATTATGATATTCCACTTGAAAAAGAAAGCTATGTACATCGTACTGGAAGAACGGGACGAGCTGGAAATAGTGGAAAAGCTATTACATTTATAACACCATATGAAAATAGATTTTTAGAAGAGATTGAGGAGTATATTGGCTTTGAAATTCCAAAGGCAATTGGACCTTCAAAAGAAGAAGTTATGAAAGGGAAAGCTGCATTTGAAGAAAAGATACATGCTAAACCAATTATAAAGAAAGATAAAAATGCAGACATCAACAAAGGCATTATGAAGCTTTACTTTAATGGCGGGAAGAAAAAGAAAATTAGGGCGGTAGATTTCGTCGGTACAATCGCTAAAATTAAAGGTATTACAGCAGAAGATATAGGCATTATTACGATACAAGATAATGTTTCTTACGTTGAAATATTAAATGGAAAAGGACCACTTGTCTTGAAAGTCATGAAGACTACAACGATTAAAGGGAAACAACTAAAAGTTCATGAAGCAATTAAGTAAATAAAAACTATCCACTTTAATAGGTGGATAGTTTTTATTTATGATTCTTTTAAATCATCCACTAGTTGCTCCGCTAAACGTCTATACATATTACTCATAGTCACGAAGGATGTTAGTAGTAGAAATTTTTCTAGCTTTGTGTCTTCTAAGGAAGAAATCTCATTTACTTCTGTAACACGGTTATTTACGTCTTGTTTAAAGCTTTCGACATTGCTTTCAGTAAGAGCAAGATAATTTTTGTATAACGTATTTAATTCGAATGAATCATCATTTAATAAGGAGTCATTTATAGTTTCTAATGAACTTTTTATGTCGTTAATGGAAAGAGCACCTTTTAATTGATAAATTAAGCTAATTAAAATCATATGCTCTTTTGAATACTTTTTATTTTTGATAGGGATGAATAGTTTCCCTTTTGCGTAATTATTAATCATCGTTTTTGTTAATACTTTTTCATCATCCGTTCTCGTTGTATCTGCATAAGTATTCTCAAATAGTTGGACAACTTGATCTACATATAAGTCGACATTTGGAATATCCTCAAGTTTAATATTTTTTTCTAAATGCAATGTCTCAAGTAATTCATTTATATTTTCCACGTAGAATCCCTCACTTTTATAACTTAGTGGAACTTAATGTCTAATACATCCTTAAATATGGTATTACGAAACAAATAAATTGTAAATGTTGACCTTAAAAAGAAATGTGTATATAATTACACGTAGTTATTAAAACTACATGTAATTATATGAGGGGTGTTATTATGAATGCTTACGTAAGGGAACCAGTTAATGCATTTACTCACTTAGGTGGAGCGATATTATCATTTATTGCCTTATTAGCTATGCTTGTGAAAGTTTCTATCAAGATGCCATCATTTGCTGCAATTACAGCTGTTATTTTGTTTGGGATTGGAATGATGGTCCTTTATACGGCATCAGCTGTATATCATAGTGTTGTGGCCAATGAACGTGTTATTTACTTCTTTAGGAAGCTAGATCATTCTATGATTTTTATATTAATTGCAGGTACATATGCACCCTTTTGCTTAATTACATTAAATTCAGCAAGTGGTTTGCTATTATTTTGTTTAGTCTATGCAACTGCGATTTGTGGTATTGTGTTTAAAATGTTTTGGTTTAATTGTCCAAGATGGTTATCGACAGCAATTTATATTACGATGGGTTGGTTAATTGTTTTATTCTTTGCACCGTTAGCTGAGAATTTAAGTACAGGAGGCATTGTTTTCTTAGTACTTGGGGGCATTTTTTATACAATTGGTGGATTTATTTATGGAACAAAGCCAAAATGGCTAGAGTTTAAATATATGGGACATCATGAGATTTTTCACGTTTTTGTATTATTAGGTAGTCTTGCACATTTTCTAAGTGTATATTATTACGTAATTTAATAAGAAAAACGCCACATAACAAAAATTATGTGGCGTTTTTCTTATTACTTGATTGGAATCGTATATGTTATAAAATTATTATGGGATAAAATGTAAGTTTCTGTGTTCGCATATTAAACATAGGATAAGAAATATGTGATATACTTTGAGAAGTTTATAATGAATGAAATATGGAGGACTATAATTATGGCAATACTTGTAACAGGTGGAGCAGGGTATATTGGTAGTCATACATGTGTAGAATTACTAAATAGCGGTTACGAAATTATAGTAGTTGATAATCTTTCGAATAGCTCGGTAGAATCTATAAATCGAGTGAAAGAAATAACAGGAAAGCAATTTAAGTTTTATAAAGAAGATGTTTTAAATCAAGAAGCACTTGACGCGATTTTTGAAGAAAATGCAATCGAAGCAGTTATTCACTTTGCAGGGTTTAAAGCTGTAGGGGAATCAGTAGCAATTCCATTAACATATTATCATAACAACATTACGAGCACTTTAGTGCTATGTGAAGTAATGCAGAAACATAATGTAAAGAAGATGATTTTTAGTTCATCCGCAACTGTATATGGTATCCCGGAAACGTCACCGATTACAGAGGAGTTTCCATTAAGTGCAACAAATCCATATGGTCAAACGAAATTAATGATTGAGCAAATTATGCGTGATGTAGCATTTGCAGATAGAGAATGGAGTATCGCATTACTTCGCTATTTCAACCCATTTGGTGCACATGAAAGTGGACGTATTGGAGAGGATCCAAATGGAATTCCAAATAACTTAATGCCATATGTCACACAAGTGGCAGTAGGTAAGCTAAAAGAATTAAGTGTATTTGGAAATGACTACCCAACGAAAGATGGAACAGGCATCCGTGACTACATACATGTTGTAGACTTAGCAAAAGGTCACGTAAAAGCGCTAGAGAAAGTACTGAATACAACAGGAGTAGATGCTTATAATTTGGGCACAGGTACAGGGTATAGTGTACTTGAGATGGTTGAAGCATTTGAAAGGGTTTCAGGAAAAAAGGTTCCTTATAAAATTACAGAGCGTCGTCCTGGCGATGTGGCAATATGTTTTGCAGATGCATCAAAGGCAAAACGTGAACTAGGATGGGAAGCAAAACGTGGATTAGAAGAAATGTGTGCAGATTCTTGGAGATGGCAATCAAATAATAAAAATGGCTATTTGGAAGTTTAATATGTAGATATAAAAAATGACCTTTGCATGAGCAAAGGTCATTTTTGTATCTATTTCCCGTTAAGTTTATTAGCTAATTTGGTAAAAAAGGTCCGCTGTTTTATAGGAATATTTGACTGGCAAAATGTATAATAATCAATATCTTTAATGTAAGTAAAGAGTCTAGAAATAGCATATAGGAATGTAATAGAAGATCCAACTGCGAAACTAATGCCGTAACCATTGAATCCAAATGGAAGCAGGATAAGGCTTAATAACAAGTTTGCAAAAAAGAAAATAGCTGATGTTCGAAATGCCCCTTTACGATCCTCAAAGTATAGGAGTAGTAATGTAATAACGAGCACCATTCCATTTGCATAAGCACCAACTATAGTTAGTTGCAGAATAGAGTAATTAAGTGTTGTGTTTCCAGATTGCGAACTAAACATCCATATTATAAAAATAATAAGTAAGGAAAAAATACCTTGATTACGAAGTATACGTTCCATTTCCTGCTTTAAGACAAAGTTCATGGAATCTTTTAATTGTAAAAGCGTATGTAATGTTCCGCCATTGTTTACCGAACCGAAGAACTTTTTATATCTTTCATAAAACCTGGTTTCAATGGATACTACAAAGAAAATATAGGTTGGGATAATACTTAAATACGCCCAGAAAACAGCAGTATCATAAATTTGATGATAAATAAATGTGTTTTCAATATTTCCCCGACCGTCTCCAAACCAAATAACAAAATTACATACCCAAATACCCACATTGTAAAATAGGCTTGACCAAAATAACTCTGGATATTTATCTAAATAAGAAAGAAAGGTAAATTGTTCAGTAGCATCGCTATTTGGAAACATTCGTACAATAACGATACTTAACCATACTAGTGTAATGAAAGTACCAATTGTAAAAGAAATTAAAAGCAATAGGGCAGATCCATGTTCTAACCCAAGTGTAGGGTGCCAGTAAGCTACTAGGATAATTCCTAATAGGGAAAAAATGGATCCGATTAAAAATGCCAGTGCAATTGATTGATAATCTTTAGCTGCTGTTAAATAAATGGACTGAATCCAGATGATATTTAAAGCTAAAAATAAAAATAGCATCACGATTTTATAATATAAAGCTAACGGTGTGAAAAATGCAAACAAAAGCCATAACATAATAGCTAAAAAAAGTGTGATCTTCGTCATTCCTAAAAATGAAGAAAATACTTTATCAGCTTTTTGTTCGTATAAAAGGTCAGCTACATATCTAGTTACAATGAGCTGCAATGCTCCGTAAATAATTTGAGAAAAAATAAACCAATATGAAATTGAAATAGTGAAAAGACGCTGTTCTTCAATTGAAATAGAATGAAATAAACTCAAAATGAATCTAATAGTTGTTACTGCTAAAATAACGACTAACCAAGGACCAGCTGTAACAAATAACGAAAATCCATAAGCTTTTACCCTTGAAGAATAGTAGTCTTCCTGAAATAATTTTTGTAATCGAAATCCTATACCTGCCATGTTTTCGCACCCCTTTCTAAATAAAGCTTACGATAACTATCAACAACACCTGATAATTGATAATATGCTTCAATACGATTACGCCCATTGTTTCCGAATTGTTGAATGGATTCAGGGTGGCGATAATACCATTCTAAGTGGGTGGCAACTTGTTCAGGAGATACAGGTGGTACAACAAAGCCACATTGGCCGTAAGGATCTTCATCTTGTCCATAAATTAACTCCTTACAAGAACCAACGTCTGTAACAACCCATGGTAATCCCGATGCCATTCCTTCTAACATAGCTAGTGGTTGCCCTTCAGATATGCTAGTTAATACGAGAATATCCGTTTGTTTTAAGTAATCTTTAATGTTTACTCTGCCAGTCATTATTACATGTTCTTTTAATCCAAGTTGCTGAATTAAATCACGACATTCTTGGGCATACTCTGGTTCTTCTGTATCAGGACCTAATAAGTAGAAGATAAACGGAATATCTTTTTCTAATAATAATTTAGCTGCATAAATCATTGTTTTTACGTCTTTAATTGGCACAACTCGTATAATAGCAGAAATAATGAGTTTATCTGAATTATGTTTTGGCTTACGTAGCCCTTTATAATCAGATAAAGTAACACCATTTGGAACAATTTTTAGTTTATGGGCCGGAGCTCCTAGTTCTTTTTGATATGTACTATTCCGTCCGAATAATGTAATCACATCAGCAGCTTGTTCATATGCTTGGTGAGATAAATGATGGAAGAAAGAAACCCATCTTTTTTTGTATTCGATTGGTATCCAAGTTGATTGGAGTATTTCCTCTTCACGTTCCCGAGAATAAATACCATGCTCTGTTAGAATAAATGGTATGTCAGATTTGGCACTAATTGCAGCTCCAAGAAGCCCACCATAGCCTGTAGATACAGAATGGATAAGATCTAATTCAGGAAAATCAATTTGTAAAATTTGAATGATTGGTGTGAACATAGATCTCCACATCCAAAAGTAATTTAAGAAAGAACCACTACTTTCTTCATACAAATAGCTTTCTTTCACTATTTCATAAAATTCACGACTTTCGAAGAAGGAATGTAGTGTTCCTAGCTTTTGCTTGTTCCCTAATATTTGTAATGCTTCTGTGTCGTTAGCTTGGAATGTAAACCATTTTTGAAGTGTTTGTACTTCATCAGTCGTTAAATTGGTTTTTATATGGTTTGAGTCACTTTCTGATTGTAAGGGAATCATAATGATATCTTTTACATTGTTAGGAATTTCATATTGATATTCCTCTTCTGTTTTTATTTGCGGTACGATCGCAAAGATGGTGAATTCATGTTCTTTAAATTGTTGGATAATCATTTGTACCCAACTTGCTACTCCGCCACTGACAAAAGGATAACTTCCTTCAACGACTAAACCTATTCTCATCTGCTATACCCCTTTAATTGGAATTGTAGCGTTAGCTTGTTTTAATATAACGCTATAAATTTGTGAATCTAGCTTTGTAACTGTGCCGTATGGGAATGAACCGGTTTTTAATTTTTTCCCTTCTTCCACACGTATAATCGTTGCAGTGTGGTTTGGTAATCCTTTATATGCAATGTGAACAGCATCATCTTCATAAGAAACAGCTAAATCACCGGTTTGATAAATTTTCATGGAAGCAGTTGCTTCACTTTGTGTCATACTTTTTATATAAGGATATCTTTCTCGTATTTCTTTAATTGTCGTTTTATAAGCTTTAAATAATTCTTCCCACGTTAAATTACCCGAACGTTTTTCATCAAGGATATCATCTGGATGGACGAAATGTGAGATAACCCCTAAATTTGCAGTAACATCAGCTAAAATAAATTGTTCTTCATCTGAAATGGCATAGCCACTCGTAATACGTGGGAAGTGATAAATATTTTTGTTGTGCTCGTCTGGTCCAAATTCTTGAATTAAACTGCCGTTACTTTTACTTCCCACATATAGAGAAGCAACTGTTTCCATAGTTGGGACCGCGTCGTTTAATGCACTTAATCCAGTCGTATTTATAATATTGGATGGTGGTACATAGGTTTTCAGTTTTTCGTTTGGAAAGAAGTTATACACGAGTCTTTGTAAAGCATCTAAGGATCTCTCCATGTCCTCTTTTGAATTCCATGGAACATATTCAAGTGCTTTATCTACTGGGTCTGGTGGTAATAATAAAGGTTGATGGTTATAGCCATGAATACCGATTTCTCCACCGTGACTTAATAATTCTCTCCCAAATAATAAATAGGTATTTCTATTTTTACCTGTAAAATTTTCAAAGGGTGGCGTTACTTTATTTTGATATGTCCCAATTGCAACCCCTGTATATTTAATATCAAGCTCTTCAGAGATATCCTTCATATTTTTCCACCAATGTTTTTTATAAAATTCTTCAACAGAAATTTTTTCTGTTGTTAAGTTTTTTAGTTCTCCACTTGGAATTGGAGATGGGAAGTCATCGATATACATAATCTCCGCTCCAAGTTGTACTGTAGCGAAAGTCGGGAAAATAGTACCCAGTGATTGAACGAACATACCTCTACCTAATTTATCGTTCAATGCTGTTGTATTCCAATATAAGACTTTTCCTTCACCGTAGTCATTGGTCCAAAGGATGGGAGTATCTTCTGCAGTAATCCAAGTATTAGTTGTATTCTCATCTAGCGTAATATTCATTGAGCTATGAGTGAACAATGGAGAAGAACTTGAGAGATCAGGATAACCAGGGAATAAAACTTCTTCAAAGGTTAATCCCTTCACATCTTTGAAGCCTTCTTTTTTTGTAATACCAAATAATGTGTTCCAGGAAGAATCTGAATCAAGTCGGTTTGCGATAATAATTCTTCCGCCCATTTGTACAAAATTTTGAATATCGGCTTGTGGAAGTTGCGCCATTATTTCACCTGTAATAATAATTCCTGTATAGGGAGAGGGAGTAAGTCCCTTAATTTCATTGGCTGTAATATTTTTATAGTGTAGGTGTGCGTAATCCATTGCCTTTTTCGTATTAAATTCGACTTGTTGCCCTAATGTATTATCCGTTTTTAAAACGTATAATTGCATTTTTTGTCCATTTTGGGCTACATCTTTTGCTTTGAGTGTTTTAACAGTATCTGTTTCTTTAGTTTTAGGAACAGAAAACTTTTGATAGAAATTTTCTGTTCGATATATAAGGATGGATATAATTAAGAGAAATAAAATGATACTAACAATTCCGATATATATATTAATCCCCTTTTTCAATGTGTGCGCCTCCAAACTGCCTTACAAATAATTGATATTTACGCGGTAGTATATGAACTCTTTTTGCAGCTGCTAGATTATTGATTAAGTTATAGAGCTCGTCCCATAACTTTTGCTCATAATATATTTCAAGTAACCCAACGTAACCGTAATATGATTCAGGATAGAAATGAATAAGATTTAAAAATTGTTCTTCAGACTTTGCATATTGTTTTGTATGTAGAAACAGATTTCCAAGGTGGAAAGGATAAAGAGGTTCGGTAGGGAATAGTTCTACACTTTGTGTAATAAAATTCATAAATTCGGCGATTATTTTTTCCTTTTGCTGATTAGAAAGAAGACCACTGTCTACATATCTTAAATAGTTAGAAACCAATTCTTTTGCAATTTCATTTTGTGGATTTTGTAGGAATTGCTTATTTAAGTATTCGATCTGTTTTTCGTACCGTTCATTTAGTAAATTAATAGTAGTTGCTGCGTAATGTACAGTTTCAGGATCTTTATGGTGAATGGCTTCTTTCAATAAGCCTCCTTCATTGGAAATAGGGGAGGAGCTTAACTGTACAATGAGTTGTTTATGTAATTCAGGCTTATCTAGTTCTAATCCAGAAGAAAATGAAATTAGGTCCATATCTTGTTTTGCTGATGCCAAAATATCTTCATAATGATCAACTTGAAAGGAAACATACTCAGAGTATTGCTGTAACCACTCGGTCTTGGAGCGTCTTATATTCAGTAATAACATGATTGCTGATACAATAAGTCCGACAAGCGGGAAAAGGAGAGAGATAATCAAGCAAAACTCAATAATTCCTTTCTTATCTTCAGTAATCAAACCTTTCGTAAATCGAAATAAAAGAAAAACCAAAATAGCATAAATAAAGTAAAGAAGGAGTAAAATCATTAGAATACCACTCCTTTAGAAGAAAGAGCGTTTTGTATACGAGTTTTGACTGGTAATAAAAATTTTTCTTCAGTGCCAGGTAATAGAATCATAACTTTTTGTTCGGTCGTGCTATAACCGAATATATCAATATCACGCAAATGATCTTTTAAAATAGAATTTATCATTTCTAAGGAATCTTGTGGAACAGTAAATTCAAAATAGGAATATGGATAAGATAATGTTTCGTAACGTTTCTTTTCTATTTTTAGTAAATGTTCAAATTCATCTTCATAATAAATGCTCGTTTTAGGGAATGTACGATCCTCTTGACTTGATAGCCAAAGATTAGAAGCGTTTTGTAAACGATCACCCATCCAGCGTAAATACCATGTGAAAAGTTCGAATTGCTCAGAAGTTACTTTTGAAAATTCAATTTCGTCTAATATAATGACATATTGTACATCATCTTGGAATAGGACGGGACCAACTAAAAGTGGAGCGTCTTGAAAATCCTCTTCTGTACGGAAAAAAGGTCGATTATGTGCTAGAGCATTTTTGATGACTAGCGAAGCATTTTTAACAAAAATGGATTGAGGTAAGGTATTTTTACCAGTTTCTGCTCTTAATTTAATACGAAGTGATTGTTTATTGTTATCGACGTGATAGATACCAATTTTTTTTGCTCCGAAATACATTTTTAATACATTTATCCCCTCATCGAGTACAATTTCAGGATGTGTATGATTTAAAGCTTTAAACATATGATACATTTTAGATAAGTGATTATTTGATTCAAGTACACGAGAACGTAGTGTAATACGTGTTTCATCCAATTGTTTCACAACATATTTTAATTCTTTATTTTCGGCTTTTAGCTCATTATTTATCATATGTACATCTTCATACCGTTCCTTTTGTGCAGTACTCATTAGTCCACAACATAAACTAATAACAAGTAAGAAAATCCAATTAATCCAGTAATCTAATGAATAAAAGTACAGTAATATATCATCTTCCTTATATATACCGCTTACAAAAATATAAATCATTGCTTCTAGAAAGGTGAAAAGGGCGATAGATATGCCATACCGGCTAGAAATAATTAATGTAATAAATAAGAGTAAGAAGTATTCATACGTTGGTGTTAGAAAATCAGTTAGTATTGAGAGAAAAAATAGAGCAATAAAGAGAATCGTAGGTTCAATCATTTTTTGTAATAAATTAGATTGTCTATAGTGCATAAAAAATCCCTTCTTTCGTTTGCAAATTTAATTTTGAGGAATAGTACACTGAAATAAAATACATAATTTAAAAGAATTATTTTAAAATATATAAAGCCCAAATCATTTTATCAACAGAGATGTAGTAAATTCAAGTGAAATAAATTCTAATTTTTGTTAATGTATTGTATTTATTGGGATTTTTATTAAATATCAAGCTTGAAAAAATGTAAAATGTTATTGTATTACTATACTTGTATTAATATTTAAAATGATAAAAAATTACAGTTTTATAGGGGGGGAATATTATTATGGAGTGGAAACGTTCCATATGCTTTTTAGCTATATTTTCTTTTATTTTTTCCTCAAGTACATCCACCCAAGCAAATGTCGTGGAACCAGTTTTAAAAAATGTACGAAGTTATAAAATTTATTATGGTGAAGCAAATGAGCAAGTAATTGAGGGACTTTCAAAGTATGACATGGTCATTATAGAGCCATATGCATTTTCGAAAGAGCAAGTTCAGCAATTAAAAAAATCAGGAACAGTAGTCCTTGGGTATGTTAGTGTTTTAGAATTAGAATCGTGGCATAAATCGCAAGTAGTTGAATCAGACTATTATTATCGAGACGGTAAGAAAATGAAGATTGAGCAGTGGGATACATATATTATGAATTTAGCTGATGAACATTACCGACGGATTGTTGTAAATAAGGTGAAACAGCAAATTATTGGAAAAGGAATAGACGGTGTGTTTTTAGATACCGCTGGTGATATTGACGACTATTTTTATGATCAGCCAGTTACACAAGGGAAATTTCGCGAAGCATATGTAAATTTATTAAAAGAAATAAAAGGTGTTAATTCTGATTTGCTTCTTATACAGAATTGGGGATTTGACACAATCAAAAATACATCCTTGAATTTTATACATGGTGTATTGTGGGAGGACTTCAATAAACAAGTTATTACGAAAGATGAATGGAGTCAAAATTGGATGCACTATTTTAAACAACAAAGTAATAAGATTGTAACGTTTACCGTTACTCCAAATACCGTATCTAAAAAATATAGTTCTATAAATGGATTTATTCCTACAATTAATCCGAATGATATTTATGATAAATAGCAATTATTAGGGATGAGAAACTATCAATATTGAATATGAAAGTTTAGGTCAGTATACGATTATCTTATAAAGATGAATGTATTACTGACTAGCTCATTTTATAATATTCCATGTTAGAAATTAGTAGAATAAGATAGAAAAAGTGCATTATCCTATTAACTTTTATAGAAATAAAAAACGTAATATTTAAAATAACATCAATACTTGTGTCATGGTTAGAGTACGTTTATAATCAAGGAATCCTATTAATGTTCTGATAGGGTTATTTATGATTGAAAGCGTTTTAAATTTGGTGTTCTTCAAGGTAGGAAGTCTGACCTATTTGGATTAAAAATTATGTATGTAGTTTTAAATAGGAAGAAAAATAATAAAGAATTACTTTATATTGTGGGGAGGTTAAAAGTGTGAAAGGGAAAGACTTTCACACGAATACATATGGGTTACGTAGGATTATTACTTTCGGGTGCAGCTTTATTTTTAAATAGTCTCGTTATATTAGGAAAAGCAGAGATGAAAAGTGCAGGTGTTTTTAATTTATTTGTGGGTGCACTACAAATTATTATTCCGTTCTATTTAATCATGATTTCTGATCAAAGTAATTGGACGGTATATTCATATGCAGCTACTTTCTTATTCGGATTAACCTATTTATATGTAGGTGTTACTTTTATAAAAGGAATGGATAGTAGCGGTTTAGGTTGGTTCTGCATTTGGGTAGCAATTATTGCTTTATTCTATATGGTTGTTTCATTTGTTCAATTCCACGATGTTGTGAATGCGTTAACGTGGTTTATGTGGGCATTACTTTGGTATTTATTCTTTGTATTAAATACACAAAAAAAGAACATCAATCAATATCTTGGAAGGATTGCCTTCGTACAATCATGGGTAACATTGACGTTACCTTCACTCTTTTATTTTATGGGAGTATGGGGAGAGGGATTCGTATATGAATTATGGGTTTATGTATCTGTAATTTCTATTTTATACTTCTGTTATTGTATTTATAAATATCGAGTACGTTAATATATTTTTTGTAGAAAAGCATGGAATCGTTAAACGAATTCCATGCTTTTTATATGTTAGCATTTATAATAGAGAGGTAGTATTTTACAATTTTCTAAAATGGGGATGATAAAGTTGAAAAAAGTATTGGTGCTAGGGGGAACTAGATTTTTTGGTAAACATTTAGTAGAAACACTTTTGCAAGATGGGCACGATGTAACGATTGCGACGAGAGGAATTACGGAAGATTTTTTTGGGAGTAGAGTAAAAAGACTTATTGTAGATAGAGAAGATGAAAAACAACTAACAGAGCGTCTAACAGATAAAAGTTATGATATTGTATACGATAATTTATGCTATAGCTCGAATGCAGCGAAGATAATATGTGAAGTGTTACGAGGGAAAACGAAGAAATACGTTATGACATCTTCAATGGCTGTCTATGAACCAACACTAAGTTTATCAGAAGAGAACTTCAATCCGTACGAGTATGCAATTGCGTATGGAGATAGGAATGACTTCAATTATGGTGAAGGAAAGAGATTAGCCGAAGCAGTTGTATTTCAACAAGCAACATTTCCAGTTGTTGCAGTTCGTTTTCCAGTTGTTATTGGAGAAAACGATTATACGAAAAGGTTACAATTTTACGTTGAACATATTGTGAGAGAAGAACCTGTCGCAGTGAATGATCTAGATGGAAAATTGTCGTTTATACATGAAGAAGAAGCCGGGGAATTTTTAGCTTGGTGTGGGATGAAAGATATAGAAGGGCCAATTAATGCTTGTAGCAACGGGGTAGTTTCTACTCGGGAAATTATTCATTTTATAGAAGAAAATACGGGAATAAAATCACTCATTCAAGAAGGAGGAGATCATGTAGCACCTTATAATGAATTGACTAATTGTACATTACATAATGGAAAAGCTAATGAATTAGGATTCCCGTTCCGAGGGTTGA
The DNA here is from genome assembly GCF_028548245.1 of Bacillus sp. FF-1. Taxonomy (NCBI): domain Bacteria; kingdom Bacillati; phylum Bacillota; class Bacilli; order Caryophanales; family Bacillaceae; genus Bacillus; species Bacillus sp. FF-1. The sequence continues at coordinate 314,823 of NZ_JAQQGG010000005.1, read as the reverse complement.
AAATAGAAATAGAAAAAGTATTACGTTATTACATACATGCAATGAAATGATCATAAATCCCCCGGTGGCAATCCGGGGGATTCTGGAGGATTTCGACAATACTAATTTTACATTACCAAACTTACCTTATACGCACGACTAATGTTTTTGTGATTGAATTGCTTGTAAATATTTTTCATTTACCCGGTCCCAGTTCACTGTATGCCACCAGTTGGTAACAAATTCTGGGCGACGATTTTGGTACTTTAAATAATAGGCATGTTCCCATACATCAATGACAAGTAATGGAATTTTGCCTTCTTGCAAAGGTGTATCTTGATTAGGTGTACTCATTACAGTAAGTTCTTCACCATCAAGGACAAGCCATCCATAACCACTTCCAAAACGGCTAATTGCTGCTTTAGACAGTTGATCTTTTAAGTTGTCAAAGGTATTGAAATAATAATCAATTACTTTTGCAACGTCTCCATTAGGCTCGCCGCCACCCCGTGGGCTCATTACTTCCCAAAAAAGACTATGACAATAATGTCCACCACCGTTATTTCTGACAGCTGTAACAATTTCCTTTGGTAAAGCTTCTAAATTACATAGTAACTCTTCTAAAGATTTATTATGTAATTCCGAATAGTTTTCTAATGCGGCATTCAAATTATTTACGTATGTCGCATGGTGCTTTCCATGATGAATAGAAAGTGTATTGCTATCGATATATGGCTCTAGTTCATCATAGTCATATGAAAGCTTTGGCAATTGAAATGAAGACATGACATTTCCTCCTTTCTCTCTAAAAGTTGGTCTAGGTAAAAATAATTTACCTGAGTAAAAAATACACCTATTTTTCATGAAAGTCAATAGTAATCTCTTAATTTTCTGAAAGATAGTACAATAAAAGTAACACTTCGACTTTCGTTTGTGACTCTTATTCTTTTTGCTTATACTGTAAAGTAATAACGTTTTGTTGAAATAGAAGGAGATCGCTTATGAGTAAAACGAAGCAATTAATAGAGGAAGCGAGTCATTTTATTACGATTTGCTATAAAGAGCTTAATAAAGAACAATTCATAGAAGAACGCATGAAAGAAATTCGAGTTGAAATAGAGAAGACGGGGACGTATGAACATACATTTGAAGAACTTGTTCACGGATCGCGAATGGCATGGCGCAATAGTAATCGATGTATCGGAAGACTATTTTGGAGTAAGATGCACATATTAGATGCACGTGAAGTAAATGATGAGGAAGGTGTATATAATGCATTAATTCATCATATTCAATATGCAACGAACGACGGAAAAGTGAAACCGACCATTACAATTTTTAAGCAATATCAAGGTGAAGAAAATAATATACGAATTTATAATCACCAATTGATTCGGTATGCAGGATATAAAACAGAAATGGGAGTGATTGGTGACTCTCATTCCGCTGTGTTTACAGATTTTTGTCAAGAACTTGGCTGGCAAGGAGAAGGTACGAATTTCGATGTATTGCCACTTGTGTTTTCTATAGATGGAAAAGCGCCGATATATAAAGAAATTCCGAAAGAAGAAGTAAAAGAGGTGCCAATTGAACACCCAGAATACCCAATTTCGTCACTTGGAGTAAAATGGTACGGGGTTCCAATGATTTCAGATATGCGCTTAGAAATTGGCGGTATTTCCTATACAGCAGCTCCGTTTAATGGATGGTATATGGGAACAGAGATTGGGGCACGTAACTTAGCGGATCATGATCGCTATAATTTACTTCCAGCAGTTGCGGAAATGATGGATTTGGATACATCAAGAAACGGTACGTTATGGAAAGATAAGGCATTAGTTGAATTAAACGTGGCTGTTTTACATTCCTTTAAAAAACAAGGAGTCAGTATTGTTGACCATCATACTGCGGCGCAACAATTTCAGCAATTTGAGAAGCAAGAAGCTGCTTCCGGTCGTGTTGTAACGGGCAATTGGGTGTGGCTCATTCCGCCATTATCTCCAGCTACCACTCATATTTATCATAAACCGTATCCGAATGAAATTTTGAAGCCGAATTTTTTTCATAAATAGTTTGTAGTATAGGGCATTTTCTGTAAAAATATAATTTTTTTTAACTACTGTTACGTAGCAAATGGAAGCCTTTACCCTCGGTTATTTTTGGAAGGAGCTTTTTGAACCAAGAAGTTCCTTATGTTATAATCAAATTTCTGTTTCGAAGACCTTATAGAAATATAAGGTCTTTTATTTTGCTTTTTTATGTAAGAGGAATAGAAATTTTCTTTTAAATAAGGGATTTAGCATATTTTTAGGGACAACATAAGTGTGTAGTAAATAGATAAATTATTATGCTTATATAATCATTGTGTTTTGGGTGTAAACAATAAAACATAATAAAGTTGTTTTTTTAGATTGCTGAGGAAGGAGGAAGTGTAAATGAGGATGAAGAGTCGAAAAACGGATTGGCCTGTATTTCTTATTAGTGGTGGTTCGCTTTTATTATTTGTAATTGCGGTTTTCTTAAATAAAAATTATGTAGAGGGAGTCATTAATAGCAGTTTTGCAGCTTCAATTAAATATTTTGGTGCCTTCTGGCAAGTTTTATTAATTGGTACATTTATTGTTGCAATGTGTATGGCGTTCTCGAAATATGGAAGAGTTAAACTTGGGGGATTAGAAAAACCTGAGATTAGTACAGCAAAGTGGCTTGCTATTATTATGTCGACATTACTTGCCGGAGGTGGCGTTTTTTGGGCAGCTGCAGAGCCAATGTACCACTTGATGACGGTGCCGCCGATACATGAAGGTATATCTGCTGGAACGAAAGAAGCAGTAATGCCTGCTTTAGCACAAAGTTATATGCACTGGGGTTTCCTGGCGTGGACGATTTTAGGTACAATCAGTGCGGTAGTTATGATGTATGGGCATTATCATAAAGGTATGCCGTTAAAACCTCGAACGCTTTTATATCCTATTTTTGGTGAGAAATTGCGAAAGAGTTTGCTTGGAACAATGATTGATGCATTTGCCATTATTGCGGTAGCTGCAGGGACGATTGGACCAATCGGATTTTTAGGCTTACAAGCAAGTTATGGCCTACAAGCATTGTTTAATATTCCTGATGTTTTTACTACTCAATTAGCAATTATTATTTGTGTAGTTGCGGTTTCTACTATATCTGCAGTAACAGGAATTAATAAAGGGATTCAAATTATAAGCGATTTAAATGTTAAATTAGCGATTTTATTAATGGTATTTGTATTATTATGTGGACCAGGTGGATTTATTATTGATTCGTTTGTATCTTCGTTTGGATTTTATATAAATGAATTTATTCCAATGAGCACATACCGCGGTGATACAGGTTGGTTAGGATCGTGGACAATCTTTTTCTGGGGATGGTTTATTGGATATGGACCGATGATGGCAATTTTAGTGAGCCGCATTTCAAGAGGAAGAACAATTCGAGAAATCATCGTTGCAATTGGAATTATTGCACCTATTATTACAACGTTTTGGTTTACTATACTAGGGGGATCAGGTGTGTTTTATGAGTTAATGAATCCTGGTTCTATATCGACCGCATTAAGTGCATCTGGTATGCCAGCTGCTATGATTGCAATTACAGAGCAACTGCCGCTCTCTCATATTATTGGACCGGCATTTCTTTTATTAACAATTTTATTTGTAGTGACAACAGGAGATTCAATGGCTTATTCGATTTCGATGGCAGTGACTGGAGACGGGGATCCTAGAATTAGCTTACGAATTTTTTGGTCGCTTATTATGGGAGTAGTTGCGGCAATTCTTTTATACATGGGTGAGGGAAGTATTAATGCATTGCAATCATTCATCGTAGTAACAGCTGTCCCAGTATCTGTTCTGTTGTTCCCAATGCTATGGCTAGCCCCTAAAGTGGCAGGGGAACTAGCATTAAAACAAGGTATTGTAAAAGAAGAAGAGCAAACTTCTTTCTTGTTCCAAAAAGCTAGTAGATCAAAATAAATAATTGTATATTTTATATCAAAAGAGGAAGCATTTCATTAGAGATGCTTCCTCTTTGCTATTTATATAACTATCTTTCTTGAAGGAAGATCGTACACTGTGTAGTTTCAATCTATTCTAATACTTTATCCTTCGTCTCTGGGACAAATAATAGCATTGTAACTAAACCGATTGGATAGATAATGAAGATAAGAGATAATGCTCCCATTACATTACCACCTGCAGCAAGTAATCCGATAATAACAGGTCCAAAGCCAGCTAAACCACGTCCAGTACCGAAAATAAAGTTTTCTGCTGTAGAACGAGCTTCAGCGGGATAGTTTTCAGCTAAAATTGCTCCGAATCCTCCCATCATGCCATTTGCAAAGAACCCAAGCAATGCACTTCCCCATAGCAATAATGTTGAATCTGTGAATAAGAAGAAGTAAATGAGACAGTATATAGTACCACCAACATAATAGATTGTAAAAGTTTTACGGCGACCAATTTTATCGGCTAGAATACCAAAAGTTGCAATTCCAATGAGCATGCCAATCGTAGAGATGAACATCCAACCGCTCGCTTTTGCTAATGTGTAGTTATATTTATTCGCCAAAATAGTTGGCATCCATGTAAAGATTCCATAGTATCCGAAGTTCTGGATGAATGACATAATAATAAGACCAATTGTTGTTAGCGTTACTTTTTTATTTGCAAATAGCTTTCGAAGTGGGAACTTTTTCATTTGTTTTAATTGCTCTGCCTCAGTAGTTGTTAAATTACCTTCAGCTTCTTTTTGTAACAATTCTTTTTTGTATCGTTGTTTTTGTTCCCATATTTTCGGTTCACTTAAACTTTTTCGGACATAGACAGCTAGTAGTGCGGGAATGAGTCCAAATAAGAAAACGGCTCTCCATCCAAAGTGTGGAACGATAAATGCTGGTAGGAGTGAAGCGACTAGTACGCCGAATTGCCATCCAAGTGCCACAACGGATGTTGCCTTTGCGCGCATTTCTTTCGACCATGTTTCAGTTACGATGGCCATCCCAATTCCGAATTCACCACCAACTCCCATTCCTACTAAAAAGCGAAGAATTAATAATTGCCAATAATCTGTTGCGAAATAAATAAGTGCTGTCGCGAGTGAAAATAGTAAGATTGTGAAGGCCATCGTACGGATACGCCCAAATAAATCAGCAATAAATCCAAATAAATAAGACCCAATTAGCATTCCTATTGTAGTAGCTAAAGTTAAGTTCCCACCTTCAACAGGGCTTAAATGAAATTCTTTTAAAATGTAGACGAGTACGAAAGATAAGAGCAACATATCTAAGCCTTCTGCTGCATATCCTAGCGCAGACCCAAATAGTGTTTTATATCTTTTCTCTTTCGTCTCCTCTGTTGTTGATTGTACATCAGTAGTGACGTTCATCATTATTCCTCCTTATTTTCTTCTACAGTCGCTATGGAAGAATAACAAAAGGCCTTCTCACCTGATATGATGAGAAGGCCAAAAAAGCATACGTATTCCTAGAAAAGAACATACGTATATTGTATTCCGACTTCCTTCTCAACCTCACGGGGTTGGGTTAAAGGACTGTATTATATTACTTTATTTTTAGCACTCTTCTATTAGATTGTCAAATAAAGAGGGAATTGTTATGTGTAAAATATTGCAAAAGGTATTTCATTCTTCTTGACGCCCACTTCACTATTTTCCGATAATAAAACTAACTACTATAAAAAGGAATGAATCACAGATGCTAAATTTAGTACTTATGATGATTGAACGCGTCGGACTTATTGTTATTTTAGGATTTTTACTTTCGCATATTAAAACATTCAGGCGCCTTCTTCATAAGCAAGATGGTTATGTAGATAAGCTTAAGCTTATTTGTATTTTTTCGGTGTTTACAATTGTAAGCAATTACACTGGGATTGAAATAGCGGGTAATACGATTATGAATGAAAATTGGCTACAGGGTGTTTCTTCATCGAGCACAATCGCGAATACACGTATTATGGGTGTTGGAATTAGTGGATTGCTTGGCGGACCTATCGTTGGAATTGGAGTAGGATCAATTGCTGGTATTCACCGTTATATGCTTGGCGGGACGACTGCACTAAGTTGTGCAATCTCTTCAATTTTAGCGGGGGTTATAACAGGTTATATTGGATACATTTTCAAAAAGTATAATCGTACAATTACGCCTAAATTTTCAGCAGTTTTAAGTGTGTTTATCGTTTCTTTAGAAATGATTATGATCTTATTAATTGTAGAGGATGGAATGAGTATTGTGAAAACAATTGCGATACCAATGATCCTTGTAAATAGCTTTGGAAGTTTTATTTTACTTTCTATGATACAAGCTATTTTGCGCCAGGAAGAGAATGCAAAGGCACTTCAGACTCATAAGGTATTACGTATTGCAGATAAAACGTTACCGTATTTTCGCCAAGGCTTAACAGAAGAATCGTGTAAGCATGTGGCACAAATTATTCACCGCTTTACAGGAACTGATGCGGTATCCTTAACAGATACAGAGAAAATATTAGCTCATGTTGGATTAGCATCAGATCACCATATTCCTTCACATAGTTTAATAACTGGTTTGTCGAAAGAAGTGTTACACACAGGAAAAATAATGAAAGCAAAATCACGTGAGGTCATTAATTGTCAACATGAAGGGTGCCCTTTGCAAGCGGCGATTGTTATTCCACTAACTTCACATGGAAATACGATAGGGACATTAAAACTGTATTTCAAAAACCCTAACCAGTTAAGTCGTGTGGAAGAGGAATTAGCAGAAGGGTTAGCAAAAATATTCTCTACACAACTTGAATTAGGGGAAGCTGAGTTGCAAAGTAAATTATTGCAAGATGCGGAAATAAAGGCATTACAAGCACAAATTAACCCACACTTTTTATTTAATGCGATTAATACAGTATCAGCTTTATGCCGAACAGATGTAGAAAAAGCAAGGAAGTTATTATTACAGCTTAGTGTGTATTTCCGTTGTAATTTACAAGGGGCACGTCAGTTATTGATTCCACTAGAACAAGAATTAAACCATGTACAAGCATACTTATCGCTAGAACAAGCAAGGTTTCCAAATAAGTATGAAGTAAAGGTGTATATTGAGGAAGAGCTAAAGACAACTTTAGTACCACCATTTGTTCTTCAACTATTGGTTGAAAATGCATTGCGACACGCTTTCCCGAAGAAGCAACCAGTATGCCAAGTGGAAGTGCATGTTTTTGAAAAAGAGGGTATGGTTCATTTTGAAGTAAAAGATAATGGGCAAGGAATTGAGGAAGAACGTTTAGAACAATTAGGAAAGATGGTAGTTTCGTCCAAGAAAGGGACTGGAACAGCTTTATATAATATTAATGAACGTCTTATTGGGCTATTTGGAAAAGAAACGATGCTTCATATCGAAAGTAAATTAAACGAGGGGACAGAGATTACTTTTGTTATTCCAAAAAAAGTAGGGGAGGAAGAGAAGATTGTTAAAAGTACTAGTAGTTGATGATGAAATGTTAGCACGCGATGAACTAAAGTATTTATTAGAAAGAACGAAGGAAGTTGAGATAATTGGTGAGGCTGATTGTGTAGAGGACGCATTAGAAGAGCTAATGAAAAACAAACCAGATATTGTTTTCCTGGATATTCAGTTATCTGATGATAACGGATTTGAAATCGCGAATATATTAAAGAAGATGAAAAATCCACCTGCCATTGTATTTGCGACTGCCTATGATCAATACGCGTTGCAAGCATTTGAAGTAGATGCGTTAGACTATATTTTAAAGCCATTTGATGAAGAACGTATTGTACAAACATTAAAGAAGTATAAAAAACAAAAGCAGTCGCAAATAGAAACGAAGCAAGAAATAAAAGGGGCAGATGTAACGGCAGATATGCATAAATTAGCATTACCAATTGAAGAATCAATCGTACTTGTGAATATTGAAGATATTATATATGTAGGACTTGTGGATGGAAAAGTAACAGTAAAAACAATGAGGGACACATATATAACACACGATACACTTGTGATTTTGGAAAAGAAGTTGCCGCAAGCAAGTTTTATGCGTGTACATCGTAGCTTCATTGCAAATATTAATCATATTACTGAAATCCAGCCGTGGTTCAATTCTACTTATAATTTAATTATGAAAGAAGGATCAAAAGTACCTGTTAGTCGTACATATGCAAAAGAACTCAAGAAGCTGCTTCGTATTTAAGAAGCAGCTTTTGTATTTCATCCTTTTATATTTGTAACTGATTCTGTATTTTTGACGTTCTGTTATGTAAACGCTTACTAAGGCGGTTATATCCTATACAATAAGGGTACCAAATCGAAAGAGGTGGCCAAAATGAGTACGAAAAAAGTATATAGTTTCTTATCACAAGCATTCATATTCTCAGCTATTATGTTAATTTCTAATATTATTGCAACACATTTACCAATTCCGATGCCTTCATCGGTAATCGGGTTAGTCATTTTATTTAGTCTATTATGTTTAAAGGTTATTAAATTGGAACAAGTTGAATCACTTGGAACAGCTTTAACAGGTATTATCGGATTCCTTTTCGTCCCATCAGGTATTTCGGTTATTAATTCTCTTGGTGTAATGGGACAATATTTTGTACAAATTTTAACTGTAATTGTTGTTGCAACAGTTATTTTACTCGCTGTAACAGGATTATTTGCACAATTTATTTTAGGAAAAGATAAAAAAGAAACAGAAGATACAAAAGAATTGAAAGTAGTAAATAAAGGACGCAAACACGGAAAAGTTGCGTAACCATTTTAGTATATATTGTTAGGAGGGAATGAACATGGCAAGTACAATGACTCCATATTTCGGAATCGTCGTTTCATTAATCGCATACGGAATCGGAACATTATTATTCAAGCATTCAAAAGGGTTCTTCTTATTCACACCATTATTCGTAGCGATGGTATTAGGGATTGTCTTTTTAAAAGTAGGTAACTTTACTTTCGAAGAATATAATACTGGTGGAAAAATGATTAGCTTTTTCTTAGAGCCAGCAACAATCGCGTTTGCAATTCCATTATATAAACAAGTGGATAAGTTGAAAAAATATTGGTGGCAAATTTTATCAGCTATCGTGGTTGGATCTATTTGTTCAGTAATTGTCGTGTTCATTGTTGCAAAAGCAATTGGCCTAGATACAGCAGTAATGAATTCAATGTTACCACAAGCGGCAACAACAGCAATTGCATTACCAATCTCTGAAAGTATTGGTGGTATACCAGCAATTACATCATTTGCAGTAATCTTTAACGCAGTCATCGTATACGCATTAGGAGCGTTATTCTTAAAAACATTTAGAGTGAAACATCCAATTGCAAAAGGTTTAGCACTTGGAACAGCAGGTCATGCATTAGGGGTGGCAGTAGGAATTGAAATGGGTGAAGTAGAGGCAGCTATGGCAAGTATTGCTGTAACAGTAGTTGGAGTTGTAACGGTAGTTGTCATACCGATGTTCATGCCATTCATTGGATAGTAAAACTTACTTAAAAAATGAGAAAAGCAAGCTATTTGTAGGACAGATTTCTACTGATAGCTTGCTTTTTATGTTACAGTAGTGGTAAGACCTATTGTGACAAAATGTAAGTTTCCTTAAATCTTCATTAATACTGTGTAGAATACGTTTTGAATTAGGTCATTGTATTGTAAAATAAGAAGTAAGCTACTATAGATCTGCTAAGGTAGGCGTATAATGAGCTTATAAAAATCTTAATATGAATGAATAATTAAAAGTAGAAAAGAGAGAAAAATCTACTTATTAACGTTTTACTTTATAGGACAGGAGAGAGTACTCGTCGATTATGCAAATAAAAAACCTGTTTCAAAGCAAAGGATTTCAGAGGTTACTCGTATTAGTAATACTTGCTCTCGTGTTATACGGGCTGCAAAGTATGTTGAATTTAATTTTAATTACGTTTATTCTTACGTATTTAATGGATCGATTCCAAAAGTTTATTTCCCGCAAATTAGATCATTTCATGCCCATTAATCGAAAACTCATTATAGCATTTCTATATGTCATGTTAATTGGTGGAATTGCTATTACGCTATTTAAATATTTACCAGTATTAACGATACAAATTTCACAATTGATTTATCAATTTAACGTATTTTTAAGAAACCCACCGGACAGTGAATTAATTAAGTATGCAGTTAATGCTGTTAATCATATGGAACTTTCGAAGTATGTAGGACAAGGCGTTGACATTTTGTATAAATCGATTACGAATGTTGGGAAATTTGGCCTTCAAGTGTTACTTTCTTTAATTTTAAGTTTATTTTTCTTATTGGAGAAAGCTCGTATCGTTGCTTTTACTGCAAAATTTAAAGAGAGCAGACTTGCAATTTTCTATACTGAAATCGAGTACTTCGGTAAGAAATTTGCACGTTCATTCGGAAAAGTAATTGAGGCACAATTTTTAATTGCAGTTGTTAACTGCGTTTTATCCGTTATTGCATTATGGATATTAGGATTCCCACAATTATTAGGTTTAGCGTTAATGATCTTCTTACTTGGTTTAATTCCAGTAGCTGGGGTTATCATTTCGTTATTCCCGCTTTGTATGATTGCTTACAATATCGGCGGTATTATGTACGTTGTTTATATTTTAGTTATCGTAACAGTCATTCATGCGCTTGAAAGTTACGTGTTAAATCCGAAGTTTATGTCACAAAAAACAAACTTACCAATTTTCTATACGTTTATGGTATTAATCTTCTCGGAACACTTCTTAGGTGTATGGGGATTAATTATCGGTATTCCAATCTTCATTTTCTTATTAGATGTCTTAGATGTGACAAGTGATGAAATGGAGAAGGACGCTGGGAAAAAATAAAGTGAAGTAAGAAATGAACTGTACCCTATAAAGTGGATAATTTAACAAAAGAATTCTCCTTTGTATTTCATTAAAAATAATTTTGCTCATTTCCTGTATCTCACTTTTATCATCGTTTCCATTATTAATGAGGAATGAGCGTGAAAATGCACCAAACCCCCAAATCATAGACTTTTTTAGTGTCCATGATTTGGGGGTTTATTTATTATTAACGTAAAGACAATTTAATTAATAATTATATATATTTATATATAATTAAATAAATATATTTTGTGATCTTAAAACCCTTCTGGAAATGCCCTTGCCGCAAATTTAAATGAATCAACACCGCCATGATCAGTATATGCAGAGATGGTATATTTTCCACTTGATACCCAATCTGACCAACTAGTACTAAAGTAAAGAGTTTTTTGCGCCCCTGGACTTATACTTTCTTGATAAAGCGTATGGCCTGCTGAATTTATAAGTTTATAGCGTAAAGTACTTGGCCCTGTGTTTTGAATCCAAAATGTAAGGTCATCGTCAGATTTATTCCAAAAATAACCGGACCCAGAGCCATGATCAAAGGAGACTGTTTGACTCCCTAGTAATATTGATGATGAATACATGATGATTGAATCATCGCCATTTCCTAGCTGAATTTCTGTTACTTCAGGAGTTTTATTCATGTGCGTTTCTGGTACTGATGCTGCAGCTGTCCCTGTTCCAATTAAAGATAAAGCGATTGCTGGTAATACTAGTAACTTTTTCATTTCACAAATTCTCCTTTTAAAGTAAATTAATACACTTTATGATTTTATTTTCAACAAATGTATTTGTAATTCCATATTATTAGAATTAGATTTTAAGGCAAATATATAAATATTTATTTTGCTACTAATAAATAATACTTTTCATTTTCAAGATTCCTTAAAACCTCGTAAATAAAGTCAAACTTTAATCATTGGAGGTTTTACTGTCCGTTACAAAGGAGACAGATTAAAAAAGCATCGATGTTCGATGCTTTTTCTTTTATAACATGATGTTTCTTATGCCATACTGTAAGGAGAAGATAGAATAGGGGTGAAAGAATGGTTGTAAATGAAAAGGTAGAATTAGCTACATTTGCTGGAGGGTGCTTCTGGTGTATGGTTTCGCCATTTGAAGAGATGGAAGGAATTATAAAGGTTATTTCTGGCTATACAGGTGGTCATAAAGAGAATCCAACATATAAAGAAGTATGTTCAGAAACGACGGGACATTATGAGGCAGTACAAATTACATTTGATGCAAATAAAATGCCGTATGAGGAGTTATTAAATATATATTGGAGACAAATTGATCCGACTGATGTAGGCGGGCAATTCCATGACCGTGGACAGTCTTACGAAACAGTGATTTTTTATCATAATGAAGAACAACATAAAAAAGCAGAGGCTTCAAAAGAAGAGCTTGCAAGGAGTGGGCGCTTTTCAAAGCCGATTGCGACAAAAATATTGCCAGCTGCTACGTTTTATCCCGCAGAGGAATATCACCAAGGATATCATAAGAAAAATGAATTCCGCTACGAGTTATACCGTAAGGGCTCAGGGCGAGATGCGTTTATTAAGCAACATTGGCCAAAGGATAATGCTCATTTAAAGGAAAAACTCAGTGAGATGCAATTTTATGTAACACAGGAAAATGGTACAGAACCACCATTTCGAAATGAGTATTGGAATCATAAAGAAGAAGGTCTTTATGTAGATATCGTTTCAGGTGAACCTTTGTTTACTTCTCTAGATAAATTTGATAGTGGATGTGGATGGCCTAGTTTTACGAAGCCAGTTATGTCAGCTAGTGTGAAGGAAAAAATGGATGTGAGTCATAATATGACGCGTACAGAAGTGAGAAGTAAGGAAGGAGATTCACATCTCGGCCACGTATTTCCAGATGGTCCAGGACCAAATGGACTTCGCTATTGTATAAATTCAGCAGCTCTTCGATTTATTCCAACAGAGGAATTAGAAAAAGAAGGCTATGGTGATTTCCTAATCTTGTTTGGAAATAAAAAATAACCTCGCAGTTAGCGAGGTTATTTTTTTGTTACTTTACTTTTTTCTTTTTAAACTTGCTTAATACTTCATAAACGATTGGAACAATAAGAAGTGTTAATAATGTTGAACTTGTTAATCCACCAATTACTGTTACACCAAGTCCTTTAGAAATTAAGCCGCTACCTTCAAATCCTAATGCGAGCGGGATAAGAGCACCGATTGTTGCAATTGCAGTCATTAAAATCGGGCGAAGGCGTGTTGCACCAGCTTCTAATAAAGCTTCACGTGTTGATAGACCTTCATTTTCTTTATGAATAACGCGGTCGATAAGCACGATTGCGTTTGTTACAACGATACCGATTAACATAAGGGCACCGATCATTGCAGAGACACTTAACGTTTCACCAGAGATTAATAAGGCAACAAGGGCTCCAATGATTGTAAATGGTAGCGAGAATAAAATTGCGAATGGTGCAAGAGCACCGCCAAATGTCACGACAAGAACGAAGTATACAATAGCAATCGCAGCTAACATCGCTAAGCCAAGTTGCTTGAATGATTCTTCAATATCTTTTGTAACGCCTCCCATAGAAACATCTACGCCAGAAGGAAGATCCATTTTATCTACTTCTTTTTGAACCGCGGCGGATGCTTTTGAAACGTCATCAGATGTTAGTTTTGCACTTACTTCCGCATAAACACGGCCATCGCGGTGTTTCACTGTATTCGAAGTTTCTCCTTCTTTTACAGTCATCACATCTTTTACAGCCACTTCACTACCAAGCGGCGTTGTAATTTTACGATTTGTTAAGTCATCGATTGTTTCATAATTTTGTTTTTCAGCTTCTACATATACATTGATATCTTTACCGTCTTTTTTAATTGTTGTCAGAACAGGGCGATCATGTTGATTAGAAAGTCCCATTCCAATTTGTGCAGCCGTTAGACCCATTTTACTTAGCTTTTCCTGATCTGCGACTAAAGTGTATTCTGCGTATGTTTTTGCAATACTAGAGTCTATATCTTTTAAGTCTTTGTTTTTCTTCATTATGTTTTGAATATCTTTTACGACAGGCTTAATGTCTTCTGAGCTATCTCCGTAAACGTATAACTTGATTTCGTTACTACCGCCACTTGCTCCGAAGTCTTGGTTTTTCCATTCGCCTTTTCCAGACATTTTCTGTAAATCTTTAACGACTTGTTCTTTCTCTTTTTCGAAGTTTTTCGTGTCGTTATCATATTGTACGAAGAACATTGCCTGATTTGATTGACCAGGACTCATTGGGTTTTCGCCACCTAATGAGAATTGAATTGTTTTGACGTCTTTATTATCTTGGAAGTGCTTTTCAGCTTTCGTTGCAATTTTTTCAACGTCTTCTAACGTTTGACCTGGTTCAGGGTTGTACGTTGCAATGATCATTTTTTCTTCTTCAGATGGTAAGAAACTTACACCAATGATTGGCACAAGTGCAAGACTACCAACTAATAGAAGGATAGCGATACTTGATGTAATAATTTTGTGATTTAAAGCCCATGCAAGTATGCGTTTATAAATATTTGCTAATTTACTTGGTTTTTCTTCATGATGTACTTCTTTTTCTCTCATGCTCTCTTTCTTAAATAAAGAGTGAGCTAGCATCGGTACGATTGTAACTGCTACTAGCAACGATGCTAATAAAGCGAAGACGATAGTTAAAGCGAATGGTAAGAACATTTCACCAATCATACCTTTTACTAGTCCAAGCGGTAAAAATACAGCAATTGTTACAATGGTAGAAGACATAATCGGAATAAACATTTCTTTTGTAGCTTCACGAATTAAATCTTTCCCGCGTAGTTTCTCTCCTGATAACGACATACGTCGGTAAATATTTTCGATAACAACAATGGAGTCATCCACAACGCGCCCGATAGCGACTGTCATTGCTCCAAGCGTCATAATGTTAAGTGTAATATCCATTTGCTTTATGACTAATACAGCAATTAATAAAGAAAGTGGTATGGAAACGACAGAGATTAATGTTGTTCGGATATTTCGTAGGAACAGCATAATAATAACAATCGCAAAAATAGCACCAAAAATGGCTTTGCTCAGCATTGTTTCTACTGATTTCTCAATAGGTGCACCTTGGTCGAATGTTGAAATAATCTCTAAGTCTTTATATTTTTTCTCAAGTTCTTTTACTTTATCTTTAACAGCATTTACAACATCAACTGTGTTCGCGTCAGCCGCTTTTACAATTTGAATTCCAATTGCTTCTTTTCCATTTGTTCGAGAAATAGATTCCGCTTTTCCGACTTCTTTAATATCAGCAATTTCGTCTAATGTAACTGTCGGAATCCCGTTGTTCATAGCGGCTGGATTCATTTGCGGCACTTGTGTACCAGCTCCGGCATTTTGACTACCTTGACCGCTTGCTGATGAAGGAACAGCAGGGATTTTTAATTCTTTTAATGCTTTCATTGTTGTAATATTTCCATCTACAACAACTGACTTTTCTGTGTCTTTAAATGTATATAAACCAAGTGGTAAAGATACGTCCGATCCTTTAATTACATTTTTTACAGTATCTTCACTTAAACCTAATTCTTTCATCTTATCTTTTTTGAAGACAAGTTGTACTTCATCTACTTGTTGACCTGAAATTTGAACAGATGCGACCCCATCAAGTCCTTTTAATCCTGGAACAACATTTTTTTCTACATTTTCAGTTAAGGTAGCTAAAGATTCATTTTTACTTGCTACGCTTAATGAAATTACAGGAAAGGCATTGAAGTTCACACGTGAAACTTTCGGGTCCTTTACGCCTTCTGGCAGTTTCACATTTGCGAGAGCTTCTTTTATTTCTGTTTCAGCCTTTTCCATATTTTTATCAAAATCATATTCTACCTGAATGGAAGATGCATTTTGAAAAGATGATGAACTAACAACGTTTACACCACTTAAATTTTGCAGTTGCTCTTCCATCGGTTTTGAAACTTTATCAGCTACTTCTTCTGGTGTAGCACCAGGATAAACCGTGGTTACTGTTACAACAGGTGTTGTAATATCAGGAATTGTTTCCAGCTTCATATTCAGCCCAGAATAAATACCTGCAATGGTAACGATAATGGTTAGTAGCCAAACTGCGAACTTATTTTTTAACGAAAAATTAATAATTTTGTTCATGTTTGCGCTCCCTTTGTATTATATTGACCAACTGGTCAGTCTAATACATAATATAACTGACTGATTGGTCAGCCGTCAATGAAAAGGGATGGTATAATACATTCATAATAAGATGCGAGATTAAATTTAGGAGAGACATGATATGAAAGAAAAAGAGCGCTTAATTATAGAGATGGCTATGAAGTTATTTGCGACTAAGGGTGTAAATGCGACATCAGTGCAGGAAATTGTGACAGCTTGTGGCATATCTAAGGGAGCCTTTTATTTATACTTTAAATCAAAAGAGGAACTTTTATTAGCGACACTTCGATATTACTATGACAAGATTCAAAACAAAATGATGGATATTGAAAAAGAGTCGTTATTGCCACGTGAAAAATTTGCAAAACAATTGCATTGCCAGTTTAATGATATACAAAAGCATAAAGAATTTATTATTATGCATGCAAGGGAAAATGCGATTCCTTTTAATAAAGAAGTAGAAGAATTTATGATGCGGATGAAGTTAGAGTCGCACGCATTTTATCGGAATAGTTTACTGTCTATTTATGGTGATAAGGTTATGCCATATTTATTAGATTTAGTCATTATGGTAGAAGGCATATGCCGGGGATATTTAGAACTAATTATTTTACAAGCGCCAGAAATAGACTTATCTTACGTCTCGGCTTTTATTTTGAAAAGAGTGGATCATTTAGTAGATGGATTGGTAAAATCTTCAGAAGAACCTGTGTTACATGAAGAAAGGCTTGGAGAATTTCTTTGTAAATCAGAGCTTATTAAGGAGCAGGTTAAGGAACATTTTTTAAAAGAAATTATTGTGTTTAAACGTACTTTAGCGGATCAATTAGAAGATGAGGAATTGCTTGTTACATTAGATGTTTTGGAGGCAGAAATGAGGATGCAAAATCCAAGAATTCCGGTTATCCAAGGGATGTTGTTCAATTTAGAGGCATATCCAACTTTAAAAGAATTCCGTTTGAGGCTTATGGGCTATTACAATATAAAAAGGTAACAATGATAGTTTTCATTGTTACCTTTTTATTATTTAGGTCTTTCATCTGAATTCACTAGCTTAGAAGTATCGAAATTCCGTATTTCATTAGAGAAGTTAGTTAATCTTTGTTCGTAATCTCGTTTATTAGTAATCGGTTCAGTTGTAGCTAATTGTTTTACAATCCAATCATTTATATATCTGTAATAATGCGTTTGGTCAGACATATAATTAGAAAGATTATACGTAACTTCTTTTTGATCTTGGAAATCATAGAGTTTTACATTTTTTAGTTGTGCTAATTTAGTGTATACTTCTTTTTTAAATAACATATTTTCCTTAGTATGCTTTGAGTCGTTTTTATCCATAACTACGTGATATGTTACTGGATATGGCGCATAGAAAAATGTAAACTGTACTTCCGGGTTTTGTTTTACAAATTCAATAATATTAGAATCAAAAGATTTAAGCATTTGTTCATGATACCAACCATCGCTGATTGATTGATGAGGTGTTCCGTCAACAACCCTTTTAGCTATATCTACTGAGAAATTTGGCTCGTCATCTCCAAATTTGTATAGCCAGTGGGGATCCTGTGGAGATTTTGTTGGATCTAGTTTTAACTTCATATTCTGCAATGCTATTTTTCGAGAATACGGGCTAATTAAATATTGGATATCATTCAACTTATTTGTATCATACATGTAAGTTGGAAATGGTGAAGCACCTTCTGATACCCATTCAGGTTTTCCAGAGAATGAATATAAATTAAGCTCCCAAATAATATTTTTAACAGTTTTTGAATGCGTAGCTAACTGGGCTGTCATATTTTGTTCCCTAGCTGTTGAACCTGGAAGAGAGCCATTAAAGCTGGTAGTATGAAGTAATTTATTAGCGTCAGGTTCAAGGAAGTTTCTTCCCATAGAAGTTCCTACAAATAAGGTATCATAATCCATATGTTTAATAAGTCCAGGCATTTGATAGCGTTCAGTAGCATAAAAATAATCGTTCTTCTTAAATTTATATACATACAATGGGTCAAGCTTATAAACAATAGAGCAAACTATTCCAGATAAAATGAAAAGGAATATAATAAACCAACATATAAAACGTTTATACATATTTTTCACCTACGGTTATTAGAAATTAAAGTATAAGAATGAACTTACACGATTTAAATACATCAAAGAAAGTATAAACATGCTAGCTAATGCAAGAGCATAAATCGGTTTTGGACGGAAAGATTCTAATTTTTCTATAGAATTTTTTGTGAATAATACAATAGCGAGTCCAATTGCTAGGTATAAAATAGTTTGGAAGTTAAAATGATCACCAGTCACTTGGAACGGGAATAAATTACAAATTGAATAAATTAAATTATCCATTATAGACACACCAGTTAATGTTTCTGGACGGAATTGAATAAGTGCTGTTTGGATGTGTAAGTAATTTACGTTGAACATGCGATTTAACATAGTTAATGCATCTTCTACAGAAGTAGCTCTGAAGAACACCCATGTTACATGTACAAATCCCATTGTTAAAATCCAAGCAATAAATTTAGGCATTTTTCCACCTAAGTTTTTAAATAATCGATGTATTACAATAGCTAATCCGTGTAAAACGCCCCAAATAACAAACGTCCATCCAGCGCCATGCCAAATTCCACTTATAAGAAAAATTGTAAATAAATTTAAATAAGTACGAATTTGCCCTTTTCGACTCCCACCCAATGGAATATATACATATTGGGTGAAAAATCGTCCTAATGTCATATGCCAACGTCTCCAAAAATCTTGAATACTTAAAGATTTATAAGGAGAGAAGAAGTTAATTGGTAGTATAATGTTGAATAACAACGCTGCACCTATTGCCATATCACAATATCCACTAAAATCAAAATACAGTTGTAATGTATACGCAAGTGATGAAACCCATGCATCGGTCGTAGATAGTTGATTTACATTGCTAAAGCCAAAATCAGCCCATTGTGCTAGTGAATCAGCAATTACTACTTTTTTAGTAAGACCAATTCCGAATATGTAAAGTCCTTTTGTAATGTTTTCAATATTCGGCCTTCTTTTAGATTCATCTTGAAATTGAGGGAGGACCTTACTATGATGGACAATGGGTCCTGCAATAAGTTGCGGGAAAAACGTTACGAACAAGCAAAAATCAATAAAATTAAACTTTGTTAATTCCCTCTTATAACAATCTACTAAAAAACCTATCTTTTGGAAGGTAATAAAACTAATGCCTAAAGGCAGTAATAACTTTAATAAAGGTACATCAGTTCCAAATAGGGTATTTATATTATCTAAGAAGAAATCAGAGTATTTAAAGTATCCCAGTAATGAGATGTTAAATACTAAACCAACTATTAAAAATACTTTTCGGGTTTTTTGATTGATTTTTTGTATAATTTGTTGGCCTATAAATGCGTTTGTAAATAATGAAACTCCTATTAGCAATAGGTATTTCACCTCAAAATATGCATAAAAGTAAAGGGACATACCTACTAAAAAAAGTTTCGCGAAATTTTTGTTAACTTTTTGCAATAGGAAATATCCAATTACTGCTATAGGCAAGAATAAAAGCATAAATTCAAAAGAATTAAAAAGCATAATATAGCCCCCAGCATTAATAAAATCTTACTCTATAAAAAACGTGACAACAGAGCAAGATGTTGTCACGCAAAGTATAGTATAGCATAAAATATGGATGAAAATCTTATATCTATTAATTTTTATTTTGAGACCATTCTTCTACATTCCAAACTTTTGTAATCCAATCTTCATAGAAGTCTGGTTCGTGACATACAAGGAGGATTGTTCCTTTATATGCTTTCATAGCCTTCTTAAGTTCTGCTTTTGCTGTCACATCAAGATGGTTTGTCGGCTCATCAAATAGTAGCCAGTTACTTTCTTCACCCATTAGTTTACATAAACGAACTTTTGCTTGTTCTCCACCACTTAATTGACTTAACGGGCGAGAAATATGTTCATTTTTTAATCCACATTTTGCTAACATCGCACGAATTTGATGCTGGTCTAAGCCAGGGAATGTATTCCATACATCATCAATTGGTGTTATATTGTCAGCTTTAACCTCTTGCTCAAAGTATGCAGGCTCTAAGAAGTCCCCAAGGCTTGTTTTACCGCTTAGAGGTTTAATTTTACCTAAGATTGTTTTTAGTAACGTTGATTTACCAACACCATTACATCCAACGATAGCAATTTTTTCACCGCGTTCAATTGTCATTGATAGCTTTGGTAGTAGTGGATGTGTATATCCAATTTCTACATTTTCACCTTCAAAGACGAAGCGACTACTTGCACGACTTTCTTTAAATGAGAATTCAGGTTTAATTGCTGTTTCTGGGCGATCAATAAGTTCCATGCGATCAAGTTGTTTTTGACGACTCTTTGCACGACCTGTTGTTGAATAACGGGCTTTGTTCTTTGCAATGAAATCTTCTTGCTTTTTGATAAACTCGCGCTGTTTTTCATAAGCGTTTATATGTTGATTTTTATTGATTTCTGCTAGTTCTAGGAATTTTTCATATGTCGCTGTATAGCGTGTCATTTTTGTGAATTCTAGATGGAAAATAACATCAACACATTTGTTCATAAATTCCGTATCATGAGAAATTAATAAGAATGCATGTGGGTATTCTTTTAAATAATTTGTTAACCAATGAATATGTTCAACGTCTAAATAGTTAGTAGGTTCATCAAGTAATAACACTTCTGGTTGTTCAAGTAATAGCTTTGCAAGCAATACTTTTGTACGTTGTCCACCGCTTAGTGCTGAAACATCACGATCTAAACCAATTGCATCAATTCCAAGACCACGTGCAGCCTCTTCAATTTTCATATCTAGTAAATAGAAACCACCTGCTTCAAGTGCATCTTGTATTTCTGCCATTTGCTCAAGAAGTTCTTCTAGCTCTTCTGGTGTAGCAGTTCCCATTTTTTCTGTAACTTCATTTAAAGCTTTTTCCTTTTCGAATAACGGTAAAAATGCATCCGCTAGTACGTCACGAATTGTACGTCCAGGCGTTAAAACAGTATGCTGATCTAAGTAACCGTAATGTGTGCCCGGTGTCCATTCTACACGACCTTGGTCATGAATAAGCTGACCAGTAATGATATTCATGAATGTTGATTTACCAACACCGTTTGCACCAACTAATCCAACGTGCTCACCTGCTAGTAATCGCATAGATACATCTTTAAATAATGTACGATCGCCAAATGTATGTCCTAATTTTTCAACTGTTAATAAGCTCATAGTATCCTCCGTCCAACTTGAAATAGTACCTTGAATCATGATACTAAATTCTGTGATATAATGCTATTATTTCAAAAAGGTACATTATTCATTTTCCGGATTTTTATAGATGAAATACAGAAAATCGGATGGATTATTATGTTTTTATATGTATATTATTGGGTATTTTTTAATTTAAATGAACAAATGATAATTAAGGTATAAATATGTTGAAGTTAATTAGGTTACTGTATAATTTGTAGAGGTACTATATTTAATAGGGGAACCTGCTATACTAAGTGAAGAGAAATATGAAATATACACTAGAAAAAATAAAAAATTATATTAGTGCTTTACCGGATATCGTTATATATGTGGAAAATAGACATATCTGGTTTAAATGGAAAGGTGAGTCTAAAGTATATATTATATAATATGAAACAATTTTAAATTCTTTTTTATGGAGGTCAACAATGCCAAAAATTACGGTACTAATGCCTGTATATAATGGTGAAAAATATTTAAGAGAGTCTGTTGATAGTATTTTGAACCAAACTTTTACAGATTTTGAATTATTAATTATAAACGATGGATCAACAGATAGTAGTATGGAGATTTTGAATTCCTATAGTGATTCACGAATAAGAATAGTGACAAATGAAGTGAATTTAAGGTTGATTAAGACATTAAATAAGGGAATTGATTTAGCAACAGGGGAATATATTGCTAGGATGGATTGTGATGATATAGCAGATCCAAAACGTTTAGAAATTCAATTGCAGTATATGGAGAAGCATCCTGATGTTGCAGTTTGTGGAACGGGTGTTAAAGTTATAGGTCAGAATCGAAAACCGTGGCAAATTTCAGGTTCTTCGGAATTAATTAGAAATTGTTTATATGTTCGAAGCTGTATGATTCATCCATCTGTGATGATGCGCACGGAATTTTTAAAAGAACACAATATTTATTATGATTTGAATTACTTACATGCTGAAGATTATGAGTTGTTCCAGAGATTAAGTGAGAAGTATAAAGTAATTAACTTAGAGGAGCCACTATTGAATTATCGTTGGTCAGAAACAAGTGTAAGTAGTCTTAATGCCTCCGATCAAGAGGTTATGGCCGCAAAGATTTCTACAGAGGCTTTATCTCGTATTGGAATTGAATTTAATCGCGTACCATTTGCAAGGGGTACATTAACGAAAGAAGAATTATTAGAAGTAAAACGCCAATTAGAAGAACAATATCATAAGGCTAACAAAGAGGATGAAAATATTAAGCAAATATTCCAATTTCTATGGCTTGATATGATTCTTAAAGGAACGAAGCATGGTTTATGGAATATAAAAATGTTATTTTCCCCTAAATTTTGTTCTATTTTATTGATGGATAAAGGTCTCCTGACACGTATAATTGCGAAGAGTTTACTGAAGAAGTAATTGGAATCAACTCAATGTTGAAATATTATAATGAGAACAGTTTTTATAAGTTTAAAAATAAGAAAAGAGACGTGCTATTCAAAAGTGAATGGTACGTCTCTTTTTATTACGTCTTTAAGATTTTTTAAATTTAGATGTTAACTTAGAAAGAGCCATGAATAAGATTTCATCTTTTGTCAGGAATAGCAATAGAGTATATGCAAGTCCATTTGTGACAACTAATGCTAGAAATAAAGGAATTGTTCCTGACACGTATAGTTGAACTACATAAGAAATTGGAAAGAATGTAAGGGAATAGAATAAATATTTAAAGTTGGCCATCGTAAATAGGTGATAGTTTACCTTTAAAGATTTTTTGATATAAAAATATATATACACAACAAGTAATAGCGTTGCAATTGTTGTTGTCAAAGTTGCTGTCGTTGGTGTAAATAAATTGATCTTTAGCAGTATTACTTTAAGTATAATATTTATAACCCCAAATACTAATAGCGCACGTACCAATATATGTTCTTTACGTTTAATGTACATAATTTGATTTCCAAGAATGGATTGGATACCTAATATAACCATGTAAACAGAAAAAATAGCCAATGTAGGTCCAGCAGCAGCATATTGTGCGCCGCCATAGATTACAACAATTAAATTCGAGACAATGATAATTCCTATAGCTGCTGGGAATAAGGTGATGAAATAAAGTTGAGATATTGTATTTAATAATTTATCATATGCTGTTTCATCATCACCTTCGGATAAGTAAGAAAGCCTTGGTAAGGTTACTTGTATAACGCTTAACATGAGTAAGTTAATAATAGACATAATTTGAAAAGCCATTACATAGAAAGAAACATATTTTTCGCCTACGTATTCTCCAAGGAAGAAGCGATCCAAGTGAGTATAAAGTATATGCGCATTTGAGAAGATGGCGATTAATAATAATGGTTTTAAATGTTTTTTGATAGTAATATTTGAAAAATCGAATTTTACAGTGCGTCTTATATATATATAACTAATAATATTATTTAAGAAATTAGAAAGTACTAATAGTCCTGTAAATTGATAAAAATCTTGAGCAGTTTGTACAAAGATAAAAAGCATTACGACATAAATTAATTTTACAATGATGGTCTTTAATGTAATAAAGTCGAAATTTTCGTAGGCTTCATTTAGCCACTCTACATAAAAAATATTTGCAATAAAGTTAAATCCAAATATGAGGAGGATATAAAATAAACCTTTTTCCGCATATCCGAAGTAACTAAATAGTAAATATGCTCCAAATGTTAATAAATTCGTGAAGATACTTAATATAAATAAACTAGTAAATAATTGTTCAGATTTCTTTTTATTATCCTTAATGGCACTAATTTCTCTTAATCCATATTGATGGATGCCAAATACAGCAAAAATGAAGAAGTAAGTAAAAATTGTTTCAGAGAAGTTCACTTTCCCCATCGAAGAGGCACCTAGTGTACGATAAGCATAGGGGCCAACAAGAATTGGAAGTATGACATTGAAAATGTTTAATAAAATTTTGTATATAATATTTTTAGCAATTGATTTTTGCATAATAGAACCCTTCTAAATATATTTTTAATTTTGTAATGCACCAAAATATTTATTCTAAAATTTTAAAAGTAAGAACAAGAACATCTGTATAAGTTTACCGCATATAAACTTTGTAAATCAACTTTTTATATTATTTATAATGTGTATAAAAGATAGTTATTCTGTTTGGAGCTGTATACTTGGAATAATAGGTAGCCTATTATGGGAGGTTTTGATTAAGAAATATAATTATTGATTATTTATATCGCTATATGGAGTAACTCCTATAGATTTAACAATTATTTTTTCGCTTTCTGTATCATCCAAATATTGTTTCACTACTTGGATTTTTTCTGTTGAAGAAAATTGAGCCATAAAAAATGCACTCCACTTGTTAGAATATGTCTAACAAGTGGAGTGCCCTTCAACTCTTAATATGAAAGTAAGAGGCTTTTGTATTAAGAATTGAAATGATAGGTTAATCTTTGTCTGGCTCAGTTGCATGTAGTTTTTGCTTTAGTAACGCATAATCTTGCGTTAATGTTACAAGTTGATGATGTTGTTTAGAAATTTTTCTTGTTAGATCAAAAATTAAGATGAAACAGAATAATAATCCAAATAAAAATAAAATGGAAGGGGGATATTCTACTTTTAGTAGTTTTCCAATCCAGTTTATAATTTTATCGGTAGAACTTAAAATAGCCATTGCAATACAAACAAAAATCCACAAAACAGCATATTTCGTTTCTAAAGTTCCGCGACGAATAGAATTAATAATTAATAATAATAATAATAAAATAAAGATGAATGAAAAGGTAATTATAGGCATTTATTATCAACCTTTCACGATTTTTTGCATCAATATAGCAAGACTTACCTTAATCATGTAATATGCAGATTTAAAAGGTGTGATAGAAGATTGTCCACCTTGTCGCTCTTGCATATTTACAGATATTTCATTAATGCGAAGTTTTTTCTTTTTTAAATGAATAAGAACTTCTGGTTCTGGATAATCTTTTGGATAATTGTGTGCAAAAATTGTAATTACTTCTCGATTGATAGCACGATATCCAGAAGTTGGATCCATAAATGTTTGTTTTGTTAGTACTTTCAATAGGGCAGTAAAATAAAAAATACCGATTCTTCTGGAAATACTACCTTTATATGCTGTTTTTTCTGTAAAACGTGACCCTAGTACCATATCGCATTCATCTTCAGCGATAGGCTTTATAATTTTATATAAATCATCTGGGTTATGTTGTCCATCAGCATCGAACTGAATCGCAATATCATATCCATTCTCATATGCGTATTTATATCCAGTTTGTACAGCTGAGCCAATACCTAGATTATATGGTAAATTCACAAGGTGAACAGGAAATTCTTTTACGATTTGAGCTGTTTTATCGTGTGATCCATCATTAATAACGCAAATGCTTAATCCAGTAAAATGCTGTTTTAGTTTTAATAATCTTGTTAATGTATCTGCAATTGCCTCTTCCTCGTTATACGCTGGAATAATAATTAACGTTTTTGGTATTGAAATTGGTACTTCAATAGTCATTACCGCACCATCCCTTATATACTTAATCATATTATGGTTATTTTTAAACGAACTTTCTTTAATATACCATTAACAGTATAACAAAATAAAGGAAAAGCTGGTGCATGATTTAAGAGGACAGATTGAGAATAAAAGGATAAGGGGGAATATTTTGCATAAAAAATACATGCAAGGAAGAAAGAACCTATGCATGTATATGGAAGAGTATCGTATTAAATATTCCAAGGTTTATTTAAAGTTAAAACCTCAGCCATTTCTTTACTTTTTAAACGTCCTTTTTTTCTATTTTCCGCGCGTTCTGAACCGGTTGTGTGTAACCAATGTTCTTCTTCAGTTTCAGGAAGTACTTGTGGTACGGACGAAGGTTTTCCATCTTTTATTGCCACAAATGTAATGAAGCAAGTGGCAGCAATTCTACGCTCGCCTGCTAATAAATTTTCTGCGATTACCTTTACGAAAACTTCCATTGAAGATTTCCCTGTATAACATACAAATGCTTCATAACAAACAGAATCAGCTTGGTGAATTGGAGTTAAAAAATCAACTGAATCAATAGATGCTGTTACGCAATGTTTACGACTATGTCTTGCAGCCGCAATTGAAGCAATACTATCAATTTCTGCTAATAATTTCCCTCCAAAAAGTGTTTGGTGATTATTTAAATCGTTAGGAAAAACACGTGTTGTTTTAATTGCTTTTGATTCTCGCATGAATTTCTTTTCCATATATTCAGCCCCTATAGTCTGTTTTCAATCAGAATAATATGTGTAAGTGGATTACTCATATTAGATATTTAATAAAGTAAAGCGTATTCCAAAAGAGGATTATTTAAACTTCTGTATTTGTATTCATGTAACTGAAAGAAAATTTATTTTATCTAAAATGTAGTGTAAAAGAGGATTCGCTTACATTGCAAGTAAAAAGTAATGACTATGTATTTGTCATAGAAATTCCCTATCAGCCGTGTACCCATTCATGATAGAATCGTTTTGTTATGAATGGAAATAGAGGTGCAATGGACATATGAATCATATACAAACAAATTTTTCATCTTTCTTCAATAAAATTACGATTGGTGCGATGCTCGCATTTTTTGTTTATAGTTGTTGGACAGCATTTGAGACAAGTAAGCAATTTTTTGGAGGAAGTACAACAAGTGTAACAATCATATTGGCAATTTTCGTCATACTCATTTTGTTAGTGGCAACAATTCTACAATATCGTTTTACAGACAAACAATTTCTTATTTTTCTTATAAGTATATCTATAGTTGTGAGGCTTAGTATGCTGTTATTTGTAGACGCTCCAATAATTGGTGATATGAAAATGATGTATGAGTCTGCAAAGGAGATTGCAATTGGTAATAATATAGGGACTATAACTCATTTGCCGTTTATTATATATGAGTCAGTAATTATTCGTATATTTGGTGATACATTATTTGCTTTACAACTATTTAATGTGTTATTTTGCGCAGGAACTGCATTTTTTATTTATCGTATTGCGGCAATGGTTTTTGGAGAAGAATGCGGTCGTATTGCTTCCACATTTTATGCTCTGTATATTCCAAATATATTCATGAGTTCCGTATTAACTCCTGAGTCACTTGCAATATTTTTATTTTATTTTGCTTGTTACATACTTTTATATAAAGGATTAGATCATCCTTATATGTG
The DNA here is from genome assembly GCF_028548245.1 of Bacillus sp. FF-1. Taxonomy (NCBI): domain Bacteria; kingdom Bacillati; phylum Bacillota; class Bacilli; order Caryophanales; family Bacillaceae; genus Bacillus; species Bacillus sp. FF-1. The sequence continues at coordinate 287,285 of NZ_JAQQGG010000005.1, read as the reverse complement.
GGTGTTTTCAGCGATTTTATTTGCATGTAGTAATATGATTTTCCCAATGGGATTATTTCTTCCTATTTTTATCACGATATATGTATTATTAATTGAAGCGCTTCAATCAGCAACGAAACAAAAAGTGTTACTAAAGACGATAGGGATACTTATTCTGTTTTATAGTGCTCATTTTAGTGTGAATTATGGAATTAAGACAATGGGACTGTCACAATATACGATTTCGAATGAGACGTATGTTCAATCTGTCTTAATTGGAAAAGCGCAACGTGAGGAAAAAGTATCGAAAAATCAAAGTGTAACAGAGCATATTGATCAGAAGTTAAAAGAGATTGAGGGAGAAAGATTTAAACTTTTAGAACCGGTGATAAATCAGTTTTCAGATGAGGGGATAAATTCTACTCTTTTCAAATGTGAAAAACTGATATATATAGCGGTAACATTGTTTATGACTATAGCTCTATTACACTTTCTTATTAAGAAACAACAAAATGAGGGATATATGTTGTTCTTATTGTTAATTAGCGGATACGTATTGTTAAAGCTCTTCCAAGTCGATATGGCATATTATAATCTTATTGTGCCAGCATTGTTTATTTTGCAAAGCTTTGGTGTTTATATGAGTTATGTGTATTGTCAAAAAATATTTTTCAGAAAATAAAAAGAATCCAGTTTGGATTCTTTTTTTATGGATAGAAGATGAAAGCTAAGAGTCAGCAGGGATAAAATATCTCTACTGACATAAACTTCACTCTATCGATTTAATTCCAGTTGTAAACTATCGGCTGTTAGAGCCATTTTTGAGGAATCGTCTTGAATTCCTTTCATTACTTGTGAAATGGTTTCTAACTCATTCTCAATTTTTTTATTCTGTTCTTTCGAGTTAGACATGTCTTTTACGATTTCTTGGAAGTATTGATCCGTTGCAGACATACTATCAGTTCCTTCAGATACGAGAGAGCTAATTTGTTTCACGGAAGAAGAGACACGAACAATCTGTTCATTTGTTTTTTCAACGAGCTTTGTAACGTTAAATATAGATTCTTTCGTTTGCTCTGATAACTTTCTAATTTCTCCAGCTACAACAGAAAAGCCTTTGCCAAATTCCCCAGCACGCGCAGATTCAATTGCAGCGTTTAGTGCGAGTAAATTTGTTTGCTCGGCAATTGATTTTACAATATCTATAATTTCGTTAATTTTGTTAGAAATATCGAGAAGTTCATGTGTATCTGTAATAATCGTTTCCATGTTCGTTTGAATGTATTCCATTCGTTTATTTTGCTCATTTAATTGTTCTTTACCTTTATTTGCTTTTTCTTCTGATGTTGTAGCTAATGACGTACCTGTTTTAGCAATTTCTACAATCGTTTCAGATTTAGCGGTTAACTGCTGAATAGAAGCGCTTGTTTTTTCAGATACAGATGCTAGTTCTGTTGCAATGTGCGTAATGGTCATAGCTGTTATTTCTTTTTCTTTTTCAAGTTCTTTTTGCATTCTTTCATATTCAGATTCATAAGACGCAATAACGAGTTCTTGTTCAAGAGTAAGTAATTTGTTTATTACGTTTATAGAATAAGAAAAATCGTCAATTGTTGTAATTTTCGTTTTTAAAATCTTCATGATAGAGCGGAATAATTCTTGATAAGCGGCAGTATACCATTTTCTATGTAACCCAATTTGTACATGTCTTTTTGCAATTCTAACACGTTGTTCAATAAAGTCTTCATGCATATCTCCACTAAATAATTCTTTTATATGTGTTTTTAAAGTTTGCTTTAGTTTTGGAATAGAGCTATAACGTTCGATAATCGTAATTAAATTAGGCTGTTTTGTAATATTGGAATAGAATTTTTCAGTAATCCAATCAATTTCTTCATAAATAAAAGGCTGTAGTACCTTTACGATTTGTAAATCTTCTTTTGAAATATGTAGCATATCCATTTGAATTTTCAGTTCAGAATTAGTAGGAACGTTAAAAGTGATTTGTTGATTCTTACTTAATTCAAGTATACTTACGTTTGTTTTATTGTTATGTTTTTTAAAAACCCCAAGCATCGTTCTTCCCCCTGTTTGTAAAGCGTTTTCATTTTTGGTTCTAATATAATTATATATTTTTATATACAATTACTCTATGTTAGTGTGTAGAATAGTATATAAATTAAGAGAATTCCATATAGAATTCTCTTAATGACCTTTATTAATTTTAGCATGTGTTTTAAAGAAAACTGGGAAATGTACATTATATATGACAGTGACAACACGAATAATGAATGTTACTAATAAACAAACATAGAAAGCCAATACGTGTGCCCCCATTGCATATGTGATTAGGAAACTAATTGCCCCTAAAATAGAAGCGATGGCGTAAATTTCTTTTCGGAAGACGTAGGGGATATCTTGAGCGCAAATGTCACGCAAAATACCGCCTCCAATACCTGTAATAACTCCCATTGAAACAACTAAAAATGAGGCGTCAACATGATGTGACATTGCCGCATTTGCACCAATAGCTGTAAAAACGCCTAAGCCAACAGCGTCAGAAAGCATAATAACAACTTGAAGTTTATTGATACGCTCAAAAAACATACAAGTAAATAATGCTGATAATACGCTTACGAAAAAGTAAATGGGTTTAACAAATGCGACGGGAGGCAGGTTACCGATCATAATATCACGAATAATACCGCCGCCGAGCGCAGTAGCTACAGCTAAACAAAGGACACCGAATAAATCTAAATCTTTTTTTAAACCAACTAATGTACCAGAAATGGCAGCGGCGATAATGCCAAGAAACGTAAATATATCGATTAATAACATGGCCTTAATCCCTTCCTCTTAAAGATGTTCCAGAGAAAAAATATACACTAAAGTATTGGAAATAACAATTACTTTTCGCTACATGTAGAAAAACGGATAAAATACATAAAGAAAGCGTTTGAAAATGTTTGGAAAATAGCTATAAAGTAATTTGAAAAAGATATGAAAAGATTAATTTTACATTTTTTTGGTGTTACCCACTTGGTAAAATGTTACAATGGTAGGTATGTTGTTTACATCTGTATAAAATGATAAAAAAATATGTATATACTGACAAAAATAAGGGGATGGTTGTTAGATAGCTTTTGTAAAAATAAGGAGTATAGCGAAAGAACAGTAATTTCTATTACTGATTAATACTTGTCCTGGCTAGTTTTAGCTGGAAAAATAGTTCTCGATTTGAATATGAGTTATGTTATAATTGCTAGGTGTGTTTGAATGATAAAAAATTATGATTAAAAGATAATGTTAAGATTTTGTATGGAGGTCTTGGAATGTTAGCAAATCAAGCTAGGGTTAGATTTGAGCGTTTTTTGCTCTTTTTTATTATTTTACAGCCTGTTTTAGATTTATTAACGTCTCTTAGCATCACTTTATTAAAGTCAAGTGCTACCGTTGGAATTTTAGTAAGATTCCTTATTATGGCTGTTGGTAGCATTTATATTTTAATTCAGGCAAAAGAGAAGGGAAATAGAAAGTTTTTAATTTATCTGATATTATTAGCCGGAGTTTTAGGGGTAGGATTTATTAATAACAAACTAGTTAAGGATCCTATTGTACTTGGTGAAGAAGTTAAATTCGTTGCGAAAGCATTATATATATATATCATGCTGGGGTCATACATTTTAGCTTTAAAATCATTGAAAAAGAAAGTTAATATTAGTGATAAGGTTCGAAATAGTATTGTATATTCTACATTAATCATTAACGCAATTATGGTTATTTCTATTTCAACATCTACTGACTTTGGTAGTTATGAATGGATGAAGGTAGGTTCTCGAGGTTGGTTCTATGCAGGGAATGAACTAGGTTCAATCTTAGCTATTATTTTCCCTATTGTGGTACTATATTCTATTCAAAAAACAAAGAGCTGGAAACACGTTTTATATTGGATTCCATCGCTTTTAATGATTTACTCATTAATTCAGGTCGGTACGAAAGTAGGAATGGGCTCAATTGGTGCTACGTTAGCGGCAGCAATCGGGATCATTGTACTACAATTATTATTTGATAGAAAAAATCCGAACAAAAAATCCCTTGCGTTTAATGCAGTAATTGCTATTGTCCTATTAGCTGGTGTAGTTGGAACGTTTAAACAAACGCCATTAGCACAAAATATGGGCATTCACAATAACTATTTATCAGAGCAAAATGTGGCACAGCAAGGTCAAAAAGAAAAAGAAATTAAAGAGAAGCTGAAAAAAGAGCAAGAACTTAAAGCAAAAGAAGAAAACCATCATAAAGTTGAAAAGCCAGAAGAAAAGGCAAAGATAGAAGAGGAAGTTAAGAAAGAGCTTGAGAAAGAGCAAAAGAAAGAAAATCAAGAAAATCTTATTTTCAGCGGACGTCAAGTATATGAAGAAAGACATAAGCAGTTCTTTAAAGAAGCGCCAACGTCACAAAAGTTATTAGGAATGGGTTATGCAGGTAATTTTAAATATAATGAACAAAAGCAGCCAGATCCAAAGCTAATTGAAATGGACTTCCATGATTGGTTTTATGACTTTGGGATTATTGGTTTTGCATTACTAATGATTCCATTTATTTATTACGGCTTAAGAATCCTACTAGTATTTATTACAAGGTTTAAAGAGATATTTAATATAAAATATGGAATGATTGCAGCAAGCTTATTGTTAGCATTAGGTATTGCTTATATTGCAGGACATATTTTAACAGCACCAGGAGTTGGGATCTACTTTGTAGTGGTATTAGCTTATCTAATTGTAGACTTAGAAATTGAATGATTAAAATAAAAGCTAACTTTTGTTAGCTTTTATTTTTTAGTACAGTAAAATAAAGATAGATGGAAATGTGGCGAGGATTTAAAGGAGGAAAAAATATGAGAATATTGCATATGAATGCAGGAGCAGAAGATGGGGGAGGGAAAACACATATTATTTCACTTCTCGATCAGTTTCCAACTGGTGAAGTAGAATTAGCGGTATTTGAAGATGGAATTGTTGCGAAAGAAGCAAGAGAGTTAGGGATAAAAGTCCATGTGTTTTCACAAAAATCCCGCTATGATTTATCTATTTTAAAGAATATAAGCGAATTCATTAATAATGAAAAATTTGATATAGTTCATACGCATGGTCCTAGGGCTAATTTCTATGTTTCTTTAATGAAAAAGAGAATAACGGCAAAATGGGTAACGACTATTCATAGTGATCCATTTGAAGACTTTACTAAACAAGGCTTAAAAGGTTGGATTTTTACGAAATTGAATTTGAAAGCCTTAAAAAATATAGATTTATTTTTTGTTGTAACAAATAGATTAAAGAAAAGTTTAGCTGCTTTAGGTATTTCTAATGAAAAGATGCATGTTATTTATAATGGAATTGAATACGATAAGGAAAAAGCAGAAGGTTATAATAAAAAAGAAATGTTCAATATTGATGAAGATGTATTTACGGCAATCCAAGTAGCACGATTGCATCCTGTGAAAGGACATGAAGTTCTATTCGATGCGTTACAACGAACAAAATTAGAGAAAATTAAAGTATTGTTAGTTGGCGATGGCCCGTTAGAAGAAAATCTAAAGTCATTGGCTACTGAAAAAGGGATTAATAATAAAGTCGAGTTTTTAGGGCATCGTCAAGATGTAAAACAATTATTTGCGTCGTCACATGTGAATTTATTAACCTCCCATAGTGAAGGATTTCCACTAGTTTTATTAGAAGCGGCAAATCAACGCGTACCATCAATTGTGACTAGGGCTGGAGAAATTGAACCATTAATTGTAGATGAAACGTATGGATGGATTGTGCCAACAGATGATGGAAGGGCATTAGCATTAGCTTTAGAAGAAGCGTATGATAAGTGGAAAACTGGAGAATTAGCAGCAATGGGGAAACATATTTATGAGCATGCTATTATGAACTTCTCACTTCAAAAACTATATGAAGATACAAAGGAAACATATAAGCAATTAATAGCGAAAAACTTGTAATGATAGAGAGGATAGTTAACTATGGCAGTACAAACAGTTGATATTCTAGGCGTTCCTTTTTCTACAATGACAATGGATGAAACGATCCAATATTTAAAAGAACAACTAGAAGTGGAGCGAACACATACTTTTCAGGTAGTAACAGCAAATCCTGAAATTGTTATGTGTGCAAAAAAGGATGAAGCATTCCATCAAACATTATTAAATGCAGATTTAATTACACCTGATGGTATTGGAGTCGTAAAAGCAAGTGGTATGTTAGGTACACCTGTAAAGGAACGTGTAGCAGGTTTTGATTTAATGTGTAATTTACTTGCGGCGTTATCAGAAGACAATAAACCAGTATCAGTTTTCTTATTAGGTGCAAAACCGCATGTTGTACAAGCTGCAGCAGATCATTTAACGAAGACGTATTCAGCTGTATCTATTGTGGGTATACAAGATGGGTATTTTAAACAAGAAGAAGAAGAGAATATTGTTTCTCGTATTCAAAAGGCAAAACCAGACTTATTGCTTGTTGCACTTGGCTTCCCGAGACAAGAGAACTTTATCCAAACGAATAAACATCGTTTAGAAACGAAAATGGCCGTTGGAGTAGGCGGAAGTTTAGATGTATGGGCTGGAGAGGTAAAACGTGCACCAAAATGGATTCAAGCGATCCATTTAGAGTGGTTTTATAGATTGTGTAGCAATCCAACGCGTTGGCGTCGTCAGTTAGTATTAGCGGAATTTTTAAAAGAAGTCATGCGTTCAAAAAAGTAGCGTTCTATCGCTACTTTTTTATTTGTCCATTTTTAATAAAGTGCGTTTTTATTCATCTACTACCGATTGCGGACACTCACTAATCGGGTGTTTAATGGCCATGGTTTTTTTATCTATCTCTCTTTGCTTCAGCTGAATTTTGAGGTGAGGGGTCTTACTGCCCTCAAATAGTCGGATAAGTATTTTACTTTTTGGGAATGATGAAGGAGAATTTTTTACCGAAAGTATTTTACTTATACAATTCACACATGTAAAATGATGTGTAAAGACAGCTGTGTAAGGAGGACTTCTTGTGGGCAAGGTGAAAGAAATTTCGAAGCGAAAGCTACTTGGTATAGCGGGGCTTGGATGGTTATTTGATGCAATGGATGTTGGAATGCTTTCATTTGTAATGGTAGCGCTGCAAAAAGATTGGGGATTAAGTACCCAAGAAATGGGCTGGATAGGCAGTATTAATTCAATTGGTATGGCGGTCGGGGCGCTCGTTTTTGGAATACTATCAGATAAAATAGGGCGGAAATCAGTCTTTATTATTACATTATTATTATTTTCTATCGGTAGTGGTTTAACGGCTTTAACGACGACACTTGCTATGTTCCTTGTTTTACGATTTTTAATTGGTATGGGGCTTGGTGGAGAACTTCCAGTTGCTTCTACATTAGTATCGGAGAGTGTTGAAGCACATGAACGTGGCAAAATAGTTGTGCTATTAGAAAGTTTTTGGGCAGGTGGATGGCTAATCGCAGCTCTTATCTCGTATTTTGTTATACCGAAATATGGTTGGGAAGTTGCGATGATATTGAGTGCGGTTCCGGCACTATATGCTTTATATTTAAGGTGGAATTTACCGGATTCTCCAAGATTCCAAAAGGTTGAAAAAAGGCCATCCGTTATCGAAAATATAAAGTCAGTTTGGTCTGGAGAATATCGTAAGGCAACAATTATGTTATGGATTTTATGGTTTTCTGTTGTCTTCTCCTATTATGGCATGTTCCTTTGGTTACCTAGTGTAATGGTATTAAAAGGATTTAGTTTAATAAAAAGTTTCCAATACGTACTTATTATGACGTTAGCTCAATTACCAGGTTATTTCACAGCTGCTTGGTTTATTGAACGTCTTGGTCGTAAGTTTGTTTTAGTTACGTATTTAATTGGTACAGCTTGCAGTGCTTACTTATTTGGAGTGGCAGAGTCATTAACGGTATTAATCGTAGCAGGCATGTTACTATCATTCTTTAATTTAGGTGCTTGGGGTGCATTATATGCTTATACACCTGAACAATACCCAACAGTTATTCGTGGTACAGGTGCAGGGATGGCGGCAGCATTCGGTCGTATTGGTGGTATTCTTGGACCGTTATTAGTAGGATATTTAGTTGCTTTACAGGCTTCACTATCACTAATATTTACGATTTTCTGTGGATCAATTTTAATAGGCGTATTTGCTGTAATTATACTTGGGCAAGAAACGAAACAACGAGAATTAGTATAAGGTAAAACTTTAATCGGTAAGTGATCTCAATTATTGGTCCGTACCAATTATGTTTTAGAGTAGTAAAACTAAGAGCCCATGTTTTCTCATTCAGTGGGTTTTACTGCCTACAAATAACGGAAAAAAGGGCAGGGGGAACCATGATGGTTCCCTTTTTTCTGTTTTTTTAGATAAATAATGGTATAGTAAGAAAAAGGGAATGTTCCTTATAAAAGCGAATGTATACAACAGGACATACGGACAAAAGAATTAGGTGGTTGAAGAAATGAAAATTTTACTGATCATGGAAGATGCAGAAGAGCGAAGAAGTTTAGTTGAAAAATTTACTGAAAATATAAGGAATGTAGAATGTTTTGAAGCAAATACAGGAACAGAATCATTATTTATGATGAAGAAGCATACACCAGATTTTGTTTTTTTAAATTCAAAATTACTAGATGGAACGGGTTTTGAATATGCAAGTTTATTACGGGAAGTAAATTGTTATACGAAATTTATTTTTATGGGTGAAGATATAGAAGAGTCCATTACAGCATTTCGTTTTCAAGCAGTTTATTATTTACTACGCCCATTTCGCGAGGAAGATTTGCAATTCCTTTTATATAGAATGGCTAAAGAGCAAGGTGAGAAAGCAAAGAGCTATTTGCGTAAACTACCGATAGAAGGTCAAGAGGGGATTCGGTATATTTTCCCTGAAGATATTGTATATGTAAGCAAAAATAAGGAAAACAAAACAGTTTCAATTTATACAACAAATAATCAGTATATTTCAACATATACACTCCAGGAGCTAGAAAATAAGCTAAATGCATATGATTTTTTACGTGTGCATAAAAGTTATTTAATTAATATGTCATATGTACAAGAGTTAAAGCCTTACTATAATGGCACATATAATCTGTATTTAGATAAATATGATGAGCAACCGATTCCAGTAAGTCGTAATTATGTGAAACGACTTCGAAATAAAATTGAATTATAGCAGATAATGCGAATTTTTTAACATGATAAACTAAAAATCCTTCATGATAGGGAGGATTCAAGTTAAATATTCAGAAAATTTAGTACAATCCCACTAAGAAATAGTATTGGGGGGATTGTATGTGAGAACATTGAAGTCGATTTTACTTTGGGGAGTTATTGCAGCAGTAGGAGCCGGGGCTTTTGGTGTAATAGCTTTATCACAAGGTGAAACTATTAATGCTGTATGGCTCTTAGTAGCTGCGGTATGTGTGTATGCAGTTGCTTATCGCTTTTATAGTAGATTTATAGCGAGAAAGGTATTCGGTTTAGATAATAATCGACAAACGCCAGCTCATACATTAAATGATGGAAAAGATTATGTTCCGACAAATAAATGGGTATTATTTGGGCATCATTTTGCAGCAATCGCTGGGGCTGGTCCTTTAGTAGGACCGATTTTGGCAGCACAAATGGGATATTTGCCAGGGACAATATGGATTATTGTAGGGGTAGTTGTCGCTGGAGCTGTGCAGGATTTTGTCATTTTATTTGCTTCGATGAGACGTAATGGTAAATCTCTCGGTGAAATGATTAAAGATGAGATTGGTCCTGTTACAGGACTTATTGCAATGATTGGTATTTTAGGCATTATGATTATTTTATTAGCAGTATTAGCATTAGTAGTAGTAAAGGCGCTTGTCGGAAGCCCTTGGGGAATGTTTACGATAGCAGCAACGATTCCTATTGCTATTTTAATGGGAGTATATATGCGCTACATTAGGCCTGGACGGGTTGGTGAAGGGTCAGTAATTGGAATTATCCTACTTATACTTTCTCTTATTGGAGGGCAGTATGTAGCGGAAAATCCAGCGCTTGCAAGCATGTTCACGTTTAGCGGAGAAACAATTGCTATAATGCTTATTGTATATGGATTTATCGCATCGGCATTACCAGTTTGGATGCTTTTAGCACCACGTGATTATTTAAGTACATTTTTAAAAGTCGGAACAATTGTAGGATTAGCAATCGGTATTTTAATTGTAGCACCAGATTTACAAATGCCAGCAGTTTCGAAATTTATTGATGGAACTGGTCCTGTGTTCTCTGGAAATTTATTCCCGTTCTTATTTATTACTATTGCCTGTGGTGCAGTGTCTGGATTCCATGCTCTTGTTTCATCAGGTACGACGCCGAAGATGATTGAGCAAGAGGGACACGCACAGCCAATCGGTTATGGAGCAATGTTAATGGAGTCGTTTGTAGCAGCCATGGCGATGATTGCAGCTTGTGTATTAACACCGGGAACGTACTTTGCAATTAATAGTCCTGCAGCACTTATCGGTACAGATGTCTCGCAGGCAGCTCAAGTTATTTCCTCATGGGGATTTGCTATTACACCAAATGAACTAAAAGATCTCGCTGTAAACGTTGGAGAGCAAACGATTTTATCACGTACAGGTGGTGCACCAACGTTAGCGATAGGTATGGCATATATTTTCTCAAAAGTAATAGGTGGAACGGCCATGATGGCATTTTGGTATCATTTTGCGATTCTCTTTGAAGCGTTATTCATTTTAACAACGATTGATGCTGGAACGCGCGTAGGTCGATTTATGATTCAAGATATTTTAGGGCATGTATATAAGCCATTTGGGAAAACGGATTCTACATTAGCGAATGTAATAGCTACAACGTTATGTGTGTTAGGATGGGGCTATTTCTTATATCAAGGGGTAGTTGATCCACTTGGTGGAATTAATACATTATGGCCACTTTTCGGTATTGCAAATCAAATGTTAGCAGGTATTGCGTTATTACTTGGAACGACAATTTTGTTCAAAATGGGAAAAAAGGCATATGTTTGGGTGACGCTTATTCCAACTGTCGGATTGCTTATTGTAACGATGACGGCGGGTTATCAAAAGCTATTTCATGAAAACCCTAAAATAGGATTTCTATCCCACGCAAAGGTGTTTCAAGGAGCATTAGATGAGGGGAAAGTGTTAGCGCCAGCTAAAAATGTGGCTCAAATGAAGCAAATTATTTTCAATGATTATATTGATGCGGCACTTTGTGGAATTTTTATGATAGTTGTAATCGCTGTATTAATTTCTGCAATTCGAATTTGGATTCAAGTATTAAGAAATAAGCCGATGCCGCTAAAAGAGGCACCATATATCCCTAAAGATGAAAGTGAGTCGAGGAACTATGCTTAAAAGACTACGGCAAGTATGGGGACAAAGGAAACACTTTATTAGCTTACTTGTTGGGGTACCAAGCTATGAAACATATGTAGAGCATATGAAAAAGCATCATCCAGAAAAAGAAGTTGTATGTCAAAAACAATTTTTTGCAGAAGCGCAAGAAGCAAGATTTAATGCAAAGGGCGGAAAAATCTCGCGCTGTTGTTAGTGAAAAGGACGAATTTTCGTCCTTTTTATTTTTTGCTGTTTCACGTGGAACAGCAAAAAACAAATAAAAATCTTTGGGAATTATAGGGATTTCGTATACAATAAAATAAGGAAAGGGATAGATAGAAAAGTAGGGAGATTATTTTATGTTAAGGGACTTATTTGTAAACACAACCATTATTCTTTCCTTTATTTTTATTGGAGGTCAGCTTTTAAGAGATAAACCGTTAAAAGAAGAGTTCTCTTTTTGGCAGAAATGTGTAGTAGGTATTTTTACTGGAATATTAAGTGTACTGTTGATGTACTTTGGCGTACATATTGGGGATATTATGTTAGATTTACGCTATTTAGCTGTTATTTTGGCAATTATAATTGGAGGTCCGATAGCTAGTAGTATAACAGTTACGATTATTTTAATTACCCGATTATTTTTAACCGAGTACTCTTTAGCCTCTGAATTGGCTTGTTATACTATTGTATTGATAGGTATTGGGGTTACTTTCATTTGGCGGATGAAAGTTTCTATGTTTACAAGATGGATCTGGTTTAATGTATATAGTTTATTTATTTTAGCGGTGCCACTTTCTATGCTGTTTAAGGATATGTCTATAGTAGCATTATATTTAGCTTGTAGTAGTGTTGCAGCATATATCACATTTATAAGCGCGAATTATGTATTGCAATCCAATGAGTTATTTCAAAAGATGAAGCAATATGCAACGATAGATGCATTGACAGGGTTAGGAAACGTAAGGCAGTTTGATTTAGAAATGAATCATCATATTGGTAATAAGCGCATGAAAAATGATTCACTTTGTTTACTACTTATAGATATTGATCATTTTAAGTCTGTAAACGATACGTACGGGCATCCTGCAGGAGATGAAGTATTAAAACAAATAGGGCGTATTTTACGAGAAGTTTCAACGTTTCCAGATTTGGCTTTTCGAAAGGGTGGAGAGGAGTTCGCGCTTCTTATACCACAGAAGGGATTAGCTTACGGAATGCGTATGGGGGAACAAGTTCGCGCAGCTGTTGAAAAACATTCATTCCAATTGTTAGATGGAACAAAAATAAAAATTACAGTTTCAGTAGGAATTTCAGTATATGAACAATCACCAGAGCAATTTATTCAAGCTGCTGATGATGCATTATATTACTCCAAAAGAAATGGTAGAAATCAGGTCAGTTCTGCATCTTAAAGATAAGATGACCAGAAGAGCTTATAAATAAAAACACCCACAGAGAGGGAAAATACACACTCTGTGGGTGTTTTTATTTATAGGTTAGACAAGCTCTTTTGATACAACGAATTTACGATATGCACCGTGATGTGTTGGGCCTACGTATTCGTTGATCTTGAATGAATAACGGATAGCAGCTGTGATAAATTCTTTAGCAGTTTTTACTGCTTCTTTCACAGGTTTTCCTTTTGCAAGTTCTGCTGTAATTGCAGCAGAATATGTGCAACCTGCGCCGTGTGTATTTGTCGTATCAATTTTTTCTGATTCTAGAATGTCGAATGTCTCTCCATCATATAGGACGTCGATTGCAGTTTCGGTACCAAGCTTGCTACCGCCTTTAATTAGGACATATTTCGCACCTAAAGCATGGATTTTTTTCGCTGCTTCTTTCATGTCTTCAAGAGAATTAATCTTTACGCCACTTAATTGGTAAGCTTCAAATAAGTTTGGTGTGACAACTAATGCCTTTGGAACAAGAACGTCACGTAAGCAATCATTCGTTTCAGGATGTAATGCTTCATCAGCACCTTTACATACCATAACAGGGTCAACTACTACATTTTTGAAATTATGTTTTTCGATTGTTTCAGCAACCATTTCAATAATTTCTACCGATCCAAGCATACCTGTTTTTAAAGCATCTACGCCAACGCCCTCAATTGTCGTTTCTAATTGTGGTTTTAATGTAGAAGCTGGGATTGGGAATACGTTATGTGCCCAACCGTTATGTGGATCCATCGTTACGATTGTCGTAAGAGATGTCATTCCGTACACACCAAGTTCTTGGAATGTTTTTAAATCTGCTTGTATACCAGCACCGCCACTTGTGTCAGAACCAGCGATAGTAAGTGCTTTATTTAATGTCATTATGAAAAGCCCCCTCAGGTGATATAATGAAAACTATGTTTTCACCATTATATCAATGTTACGAATAAGTACAAAGTGAAAAGTAGATGATTTATGTTAGGAACTATGTAAAATCTTGTATGTAGGAGACGAATTATGTTTCAAGAGAATCGTACAAATGAATTAGTTATATTAAAAGAGATTGCAGAAACACTAAATACATCAAATGATACATATCATGTATTGCAAGCAGTACTAGAAAAATTGCTGAGTGTAACAGGTTTAACGACAGGATGGATATTTCTTGCGGATGAAAATGGTAGGTATACAAAATTAATTGATTATCAATTACCAGAGGCACTTACATATGAAAACAAACGTCCGATGTGTGAAGGAGAATGTTGGTGTTTACGTGGCTTTGTGGATGGAAAATTAGAACGAGCTGTTAATATTATTGAATGTAAAAGAATTAATAATGCAATTGAATATAATTGGGGAGATACAGAAGGAATTCTTCATCATGCTACGGTTCCTTTAAAGGCTGGAGGAGAAAAATTTGGTTTGTTAAATGTGGCAAGCCCAGGTAAAACACATTTTTCAGAAGAAGAATTAGTATTGCTTCAATCAGTTGCTTTCCAAATTGGAACGGCTTTAAAACGAGCAAAGTTATATGAAAATGAAAAGCGAAGAGCACATTATTATGTGAAATTAGAACGGTTCATTCAAGTTTTAAGAACGATTCATCAATTTAATATATTGCCTGAAAAAGTTGTAGGTCAATTAGGTGAAGTGTTTCAGTGGAATCAAGTCGCATTCTTTATTAGGGAAGAGAAAGAATTATCCTTGCGGGCATCTTATTGCCAGGAAGAATGGCAGGAGGATATAAAAGAAGCAGCGAAAGAAGCGTTAGAAAAAGGTGAACCTATTTTATTAAACGATCAAATCAGTCATAAGATTGCCTCTAATAGGACGGTTATCGCCACCCCAATACAGATTCAAACTCACATATTTGGTGTTTTATGTGTTAGTTCAAATAATGGTGAATTTGATGTAAATACGTTAGATGTACTTCAAGCAATAACAACTCATATTTCTTTCGTGATAGAAAATTTAAGGTTAAATGAGCAACGACGTGAACTCGTACGAATGGAAGAAAGAAATCGATTAGCAAGGGACTTACATGACTCTGTTTCACAAAAGCTATTTTCGTTAACCTTTATGACAAAAGGCGCTGAGGCGGTTTTAAAAGGTCAAAACGAAAAAGTGGATCGATCTTTGCATGATATGCGTGAACTAGCGCAAGGAGCTTTAAAAGAAATGAGGACGTTAATTTGGCAATTACGTCCAGCGGGTTTGGAGAAAGGATTATTACCAGCTTTAAAGCAATATGGTGAAAGTTTGGGATTGAAAATTCGAGAACAAGTTACAGGTGTCCGTGATTTGCCACGCGTAGTAGAGGAAGCGCTATGGAGAATTGGACAAGAAGCTTTAAATAATGTAAGTAAGCATGCAAATGTTAGAGAAGCGACGATTTATTTCAAAGTGACGGAGAAGAATGTATCATTAGAAATAGTCGATCAAGGAACCGGCTTCGTAGAAAAGGATATAAAAGAGAAGAAATCACTTGGCATGACTACGATGCGAGAAAGAGTAGAATTAGTCGGTGGAACAATTAAAATTGTAAGTGATAAGAAAAGGACAAGTGTAAAAATAAACGTACCATTATGATGTGAAAATGAGGGAAGTTTGTGAAAATAAAAGTATTGTTAGTTGATGATCATACAGTCGTTTTAAAAGGATTAGCATTTTTCTTAAGTACACAGGAAGATATAGAGTTAGTTGGAGAAGCAAGTAATGGGAAAGAGGCACTAATGAAAGTAGGGGAGACGAATCCTGATGTTGTACTAATGGATTTATATATGCCCGAAATGGATGGTGTTGAGGCGACAGCGTGTATTAAAAAGGAATATCCGGATGTGAAAGTAATTGTATTAACTAGCTTTTCTGATCAGGCGCATGTGTTACCAGCATTAAGGGCTGGAGCAAGCGGGTATATTTTAAAAGATGTAGAACCGGATCAGCTTGTTGAGGCTATTCGAAGTGCATATAAAGGTAATATTCAATTACATCCTGATATAGCAAATGCTCTTCTCTCTCAAACATTACCTGTAGAAGAAAAGGAAGAAGAGCCTTCTATTCAAGTGGATGTGTTAACAGCGAGAGAAAATGAAGTATTGCAGCTATTAGCGAAAGGGATGAGTAATAAAGAAATCGCTTCTGTTTTAGTTATTACGGAAAAAACGGTAAAAGCTCATGTAAGTAGTATTTTGAGTAAGTTGAATTTATCTGATCGTACGCAAGCAGCATTATATGCAGTAAAAAATGGAATTGTATAAGACGAAAGTCGTAAGACCTAGTTCGCCTTTAGAAGGTGGACTTTTTTTATGGAAAAATACGTCTATGTGAGGACGAAATTGTCTTGATATAAAGATAAAATATGTTTGTAAGCAACAAAACAACAATTACAAGCGATACCTTTTTTGAAAGCATATAACAACAGAAGAGTTAGTACTAGGAGGAAAACATAATGACAAAAGTTTTATTCGTAAAAGCAAACAACCGTCCAGCGGAACAAGCAGTTAGTGTAAAATTATATGAAGCGTTTTTAGCAAGTTACAAAGAAGCGCATCCAAACGATACAGTAGTAGAACTTGATTTATATAAAGAAGAATTACCATATGTAGGCGTAGATATGATTAATGGTACATTCAAAGCTGGTAAAGGGTTTGATTTAACTGAAGAGGAAGCAAAAGCAGTAGCAGTTGCTGATAAGTATTTAAATCAATTCCTAGAAGCTGATAAAGTCGTTTTCGGTTTCCCATTATGGAACTTAACGATTCCAGCAGTGTTACACACATATATTGATTATTTAAACCGTGCTGGTAAAACGTTTAAATATACGCCAGAAGGTCCAGTTGGTCTAATTGGAGATAAGAAGATTGCATTATTAAACGCGCGCGGCGGTGTATACTCTGAAGGTCCCGCAGCAGAAGTAGAAATGGCTGTTAAATATGTAGCAAGCATGATGGGCTTCTTCGGCGCAACAAACATGGAAACAGTAGTTATTGAAGGACATAACCAATTCCCAGATAAAGCAGAAGAAATCATTACAGCTGGTCTTGAAGAAGCAGCTAAAGTAGCAAGTAAATTTTAATTGAAAATAGAATCGTCACTCAAAAAAGTAGCATTAACAGATAAACGTTAATGCTACTTTTTTATATTTTAAGTTCGTCAGCTAGTTTTTCTAACTGAATTCGATCTTGTATGTAATAGGTTCTTCCATCTTTCTTTAAGTAATTTTGTTGGCAAAATTGGTTTAATACATATAAAAGGTGACGGTAGCTAACATTTAAGTATTCCGAAACCTCAGTATGTTTTTCTATATAACTGTTATTTTGTTCTGTTAATAGAATAAACGCCGCTAATCGATTTTCGAACGGATAACTATTATTTTTAGCATAACTTTCTGTTCGGGTAATGGTTTTCTCACCGATAAATTTGCATAGTTTCTGTAGAAAGGTAGCATCTTGTAACAAAAGATGCTGACAATCTTTAAGAGGAAGCGCTAAGCATATACAATCTTCCATTACTTCCACCGTTTTCGTAACAGATTCTACGCCAATTAATCCTAATTCCCCAATGAACGAAGGTGCCTGAATAAAGTTAATCAAGGAGACCTTTCCGTTTTTGTGACTCATATATATTTTTGCTTTCCCAGAAATTAAGTAATAAAGATAAGGAACATCGACCCCTTCATTACATATCTTTTCTCTCTTCTGAAAGGAATGTAGTTCAGCATACGGTAAGATATCAAAAGAAAAAAGAGTATGGAAATTGTAAGTTTGTATGTAATGAGAGATTTCTTCGCTATTTCTGCTGACTTTCATGTTTTCACCTCATGTTTAGTATGAGATATCTCCTATTATTTTTACAAGAAAGAATGATACGATTTACGTAAATTTGTTTTTGTAGAAAAGAGAGTGTGAAGGGCTTATGAAAAAATATAAAACATTATTATTCGATGTAGATGATACATTGTTGGATTTTCAAAAGGCAGAAAAATCGGCATTACGTATGCTTTTTGAAGAGAAAGGGATGTCTCTCACTAGCGAGATTGAAGCGCAATATAAAAAAATTAATAAAAGTCTTTGGACTGCTTTTGAAGAAGGTGAAATAAATCGTGATGAAGTTGTAAATACACGATTTTCAATTTTGTTTAAAGAATACGGGGAAGAAGTAGATGGGATATTATTCGAAAATAATTATCGCAGTTACTTAGAAGAAGGAAATCAGCTCATGGAAGGTGCCTTACAATTTATAAATCAAATTCAAAGTGAGTACGATTTATATATAGTGACAAACGGTATTTCTAAGACGCAAGATAAACGATTACGTAATGCAGGGTTACATGCCTTGTTTCAAGATATTTTCGTTTCTGAAGATACAGGTTATCAAAAGCCGATGAAAGAGTATTTTGATTATGTTTTTGAAAGGATTCCTAACTTTGTGCCTGAAGAAGGGCTCATTATTGGGGATTCGTTAAGCGCTGATATGAAAGGTGGATATGTAGCGGGAATTGATACTTGTTGGTTTAATCCAGAAAGGAAATTAAATGATAGTGGGATTATACCGACATATGAAGTGCATAATTTTGAGGAGTTATATGCATTATTGAAGCAACATGTGTAATGAGAATAGGCAGTGGAACTTTTGTCCACACTGCCTATTTTTTTATTTGTAGTTTCGTTATGTTTTGGAAGTGGAAATGCATTTCCGATAGTAGCTGCCCCAAGCATTGGTAATAGTAAATTAAGCGGAGGTTTTAAAAGGTCTTTTTCAAATGGATATAGAATATATTTCTTTTGTTATGTACATTAAGTTCTTTGTATTTAATTTAGAACATTCAGAAAAACTAATTGACATGAGGAAATTATTGCTATAAAATCAACGGTAATTGCATAGTCTTATCAAGAAAAGGTGGAGGGACAGGCCCGATGAAACCTTGGCAACAGCCGTATAACGGAATTGTGCCAAATCCTGCAGGTAATAACCCTGAGAGATAAGAAAGAGCCTTTAGAGCGTGTTTTCAAACTGCTCCTTTCTTGTTTTCAGGAAAGGGGCAGTTTTTTATTTTGTATAAAAGAAAGGAGAATAAGAAATGGGAGAATCATGGGGGAAAGGAACGATTTGTGTGCAAGGTGGCTATACGCCAAAGAATGGTGAACCGCGTGTTTTACCGCTTTATCAAAGTACAACGTATAAATACGATACTTCAGATGATTTAGCAGCGCTATTTAATTTAGAGGCAGAAGGATATATCTACACGCGTATTGGAAATCCTACTTTAGCTGCATTTGAGCAAAAGTTAGCGGATTTAGAGGGTGGTGTAGGTGCTGTTGCAACGGCTTCTGGGCAAGCTGCTATTATGCTTGCTGTTTTAAATATTTGTAGTAGCGGAGACCACTTGCTTTGTTCTTCCACAGTTTATGGCGGGACGTTTAATTTATTTGGAGTGAGTTTGCGTAAACTTGGTATCGATGTTACATTCTTTAATCCGAATTTAACTGCTGATGAAATTGTGGCCCTTGCTAATGATAAGACGAAACTTGTTTATGCAGAATCGCTAGGAAATCCGGCGATGAACGTTTTAAATTTCAAAGAACTTTCAGATGCAGCGAAAGAGTTGGAAGTACCTTTTATCGTGGATAATACATTGGCAACTCCTTATTTATGCCAAGCATTTGAACATGGAGCAAATATTATCGTTCATTCTACGACGAAATATATTGATGGTCATGCAAGTTCGTTAGGTGGCATTGTAATTGACGGAGGGAACTTCGATTGGACAAACGGGAAATATCCTGAACTAGTTGAACCGGATCCAAGTTATCACGGCGTAAGTTACGTTCAAAATTTTGGTGCAGCAGCTTATATTGTGAAGGCACGTGTTCAATTATTAAGAGACTACGGAAACTGTATGAGCCCATTTAATGCGTATATTAGCAATATTGGCTTAGAAACATTGCATTTACGAATGGAGCGTCATAGTGAAAATGCTCTTGCAGTTGCTAAATGGCTTGCTGATCATGAACGTATTGAATGGGTGAATTATCCGGGATTAAATAGTAATGAAAATTATTCGTTAGCACAAAAGTATTTGAAAAAAGGTGCGAGTGGTGTTTTAACATTCGGCATTAAGGGAGGATTAGAAGCAGCAAAAGAATTTATCGCAAATGTAAAACTAGCAACTCTCGTAACGCATGTAGCTGATGCACGAACTTGCGTTATACATCCTGCTAGTACAACGCATAGACAATTAAGTGCCGAAGATCAGCGCTTAGCTGGCGTCACATCAGATTTAATTCGTTTATCAGTTGGTATAGAAGATGTTTCGGATATTATTGCAGATTTAGAAGCAGCGCTAGTCGGAGGCAAACAACATGCCGATCATAATTGATAAAGATTTGCCAGCTCGCAAAGTGTTGCAGGAGGAAAATATTTTTGTAATGACAAAAGAGCGAGCAGAAACACAAGATATTCGGGCATTGAAAATTGCTATATTAAATTTAATGCCTACAAAGCAAGAAACAGAAGCGCAATTACTTCGTTTAATTGGAAATACACCGTTGCAATTAGATGTTCATTTACTTCATATGGAATCGCATTTGTCTCGTAATGTTGCACAGGAACATTTAACGAGTTTCTATAAAACATTCCGTGATATTGAGAATGAGAAATTTGATGGACTCATTATTACAGGAGCACCAGTTGAAACCCTTTCTTTTGAAGAGGTAGATTATTGGGAAGAGCTTAAACGTATTATGGAGTATTCAAAAACGAATGTAACATCTACGCTTCATATTTGCTGGGGGGCACAGGCTGGTTTGTATCATCATTATGGCGTTCCAAAGTATCCTCTTAAGGAAAAAATGTTTGGTGTATTTGAACATGAGGTCCGTGAGCAACATGTGAAACTGTTACAAGGTTTTGATGAATTGTTTTTCGCCCCGCATTCGCGTCATACAGAAGTACGAGAGAGTGATATTAGAGAGGTGAAAGAATTAACATTATTAGCAAACTCTGAGGAAGCAGGTGTTCACCTTGTTATTGGGCAAGAAGGAAGACAAGTGTTTGCGCTCGGGCATAGTGAATATAGTTGTGATACGTTAAAGCAAGAATACGAACGGGACCGCCAAAAAGGGTTAAATATTGATGTGCCGAAAAACTATTTTAAGCATAATAATCCAAATGAGAAGCCGCTTGTAAGGTGGAGAAGCCATGGGAATCTATTATTCTCTAATTGGCTGAATTATTACGTGTATCAAGAAACCCCTTATGTATTATAAAAAAAGATTGTATCACACGTGGCAACGTTTTCTTTGTAAAGATTAATCTATATTTTTCCGAATGTTCAAAAAACATTGTTTTTCAGATTTTTTATTCATATAATTTCATCTAAACACAATTTTTGAGGGGTGGACAGTATTATGAAAGAAATTCAAGTTGGCTTATTAGGTCTTGGGACAGTTGGTAGCGGAGTAGTTCGTATCATTACAGATCACCAAGAGCGACTTATACACCAAGTAGGTTGTCCTGTAAAAGTAACGAAAGTACTAGTACAAAATATTGAAAAAGAGAGAGAAGTAGAGGTACCTTCTACTCTATTAACACAAGATGCACATGAAATTTTAGACAATCCAAACATCGACGTTGTCATCGAAGTAATGGGTGGCATTGATGATGCAAAAGCATATATTTTGCAAGCTTTACAAAGCGGGAAGCATGTTGTGACTGCCAATAAAGATTTAATGGCGTTACATGGGGCGGAACTATTAGCGGTAGCAAAAGATAATAAAGCAGATTTGTTTTATGAAGCAAGTGTAGCCGGAGGGATTCCGATTTTACGAAGTATTGTAGAGGGACTTTCTTCAGATCTTATTACGAAAGTAATGGGAATTGTAAATGGAACGACAAATTTTATTTTGACGAAAATGTCAGATGAAGGGAGAGCATATAACGACGTGTTAAAAGAAGCCCAGCAACTTGGATTTGCAGAAGCGGATCCAACATCAGATGTAGAAGGTTTAGATGCAGCAAGAAAAATGACAATTTTGGCTACCCTTGGTTTCTCTACAAATGTAGAGCTTGGAGATGTGAAGGTAAAAGGGATTACTTCTATTACAGAGGAAGATATCGAATACAGTAAGAGTTTAGGTTACACGATTAAACTAATCGGTCTTGCGAAGCGAGATGGTGAAAAATTAGAGGTTACAGTTGAACCGACTTTACTTCCAAATACACATCCTCTTGCGGCCGTGCAAAATGAATATAACGCTGTATATGTGTATGGTGAAGCAGTTGGAGAAACGATGTTTTATGGACCAGGTGCAGGAAGTTTACCGACAGCAACAGCTGTTGTTTCCGATTTAGTAGCTGTAATGCAAAATATTAGATTAGGGGTAACAGGAAATAGTGCTGTAGTCCCGCAATATCAAAAAGTATTAAAAGAGCCAGACGAAATTGTTGTGAAGAAATTTTTAAGACTTCATGTGAAAGATGAGATTGGTGTATTTGCAAAAATTACTTCGTTATTCTCTGAGCGTGGCATTAGCTTTGAAAAAATTATTCAAATGCCACTTGAAGAGAAAGGAAAAGCTGAAATTGTAATTGTAACGCATCGTGCTTCTCTTGCTGATTATGATTATATTCTACATACGTTGCAAGGGTATGAAGAAATAGATTGTTTGAAAGCAAACTATCGAATTGAAGGGGATGCAAAGTAGTATCTCCTCTAAGAAAAAACCTATTAAGCGGCTTGCTTAATAGGTTTTTTTCTATTTAAAATCTTCGTACCAACTTGAATAAATGCTTGGATAATCCAGCCTGTTGTAAAAGATAAGATGATTGTTCCAAAATAGATAGGTCCATCTAATAAAAAGCTTAATGTTAAAAATAAAAACGCTAACGAAATTTCTGTTCTTCTAAATGTCCATTTCTTTTTCTCAGCAACTGTTAAAACGAAAGCTTCTTGCGGTGCTGCACAAAGGTTTGTAGAGACATAAAGACCAATTCCGGCTCCAACGAATAGATTTCCGCAAATAAGTGTTATATATTTTGGAAGAGAACGGACAGCGTCCATAATAGTTGTAATGGAACCAATCCAATCAACAAAAAGAGAGATAAGAACCATTGTTACGATTGTACCGATTGTAATTTGTCTTTTATTCCAAAAGAGGACGATAAGGGTAAAGGCAAAATTAATCATGAAAATCCAAAAACCGATACTTATCCCGAAATTTTGATATAGTGCAATAAAGAAGGAATCATAAGGGCTAAGTCCAAAGGAAGTAATGGTCGTCATCATATTAATACCGATGGCGAGAATGAGTAGACCACCAATGAAAAATATATATTCTAATTTGAATCGAAGCATAGTTGTATATCCTTTCAAAATGTATTTGCTAGGAAAGGATATATTGTGGAAAGCTTACCAGGTCAAGGGAGAATTTTTGCAGGGAAGGGGAAAATGAGATGACGAATATAAGAAAGATTGCTGAACTTGCTGGGGTATCTGTTTCAACTGTTTCACGTGTACTAAATAATCATCCATATGTGAATGAACAGAAGCGAAAAGAAATTTTAGCAATTATAGAAGAATTAAACTATACGCAAAATGTGAATGCAATTCATTTAGTGAAAGGAAAAACGAATGTAATTGGCGTTTTATTACCGCACGTTAATGATCAATATTATAGTGCCATTATTGAGGGAATATCAAAGGAAACAGCAAAGAATAATTATAATATGATGCTTTGTCAGACGAATTATAGCGAGGAAAGAGAATTAGAAATTTTGAATATGTTAAAAATGAAAAAGCTTGATGGGGTTATTATATGTTCTCGGGCAAATAGTAAGGAGAAGCTCGAAGAATATACGAAATTCGGCCCGATTGTTATGTGTGAAGAAATAGATTCAAAATGCATTTCAAGTGTACATGTTGATTACTATAAAGTGTTTTCACAAGGGATGAAAAACTTAATAGATGCTGGTCATACACGTATTGGGTATTGCATTGGAAGAAGTAATAGCATTAATAGCCAGAGAAGAAAACAAGCATATGCGGATTCACTTCAACAGATTGCTGAAAAACCGATAGGAACTTGGAAGTTTGAAGGCTGTTTTACGGTGGAAGATGGGCGTAATGTAATTAGGGAGTGGGCCTCTATGTCAGTAAAGCCAACTGCGTTTCTTGTATCTTGTAACCATATTGCAGCGGGAATGGTAACGGAGGCGAAAAAACAAAGAATTCGTATTCCAGAAGATATTACGATTATCGGTTGTGATGATCAAGATGTAGCAGACATTTTAGGCATTACGACGATTTCATATTCTAGTAAAAATGTTGGTGTGAAGGCATTTGAATTATTATATGAAAAGATTAATGATGAGCAAATAGATGTAAAGCACGTAGAGTTATTGCCAGAATTCGTACAAAGGGAAACAACATAATAGATAAGGTATGAAAATCGCTTTTCAAAATTGCGTTTGGTATAATTATGGACAATCTATGAGGGCTAAAAGGGGTTTTGATATGAGATCAAAAGTGGTAAAAGTAATTCTACTCATTACAATTGCATCTTTCTGTTTATTTGCATATGGCTTTGTTTCAGGTGTAAATGATGTATTAAATCCGAAAGCTTCAAATTTAATTAAAAAGACCGATGTAGTGGCGAAGGAGAAAAAGAAAACGGGAACGTTACAAATCGTCAGTTTAGGTGATTCATTAACGCGTGGCGTTGGTGATAAAGAAGGAATTGGCTATGTTGGGCGAATGAAAGAGGATTTACAAAAAGATTATAAGCAAAAAATTGCATTAACAAATTTAGCAGTTAGTGGTGCAAAAATGCCCGATTTATTAAAACAAATTGAAAGTAATGGCGCTCAATATTCAATTAAACAAGCAGATGTAATCGTGTTAACCATTGGTGGGAATGATTTGTTCCCAGGCTGGGAATCGCTTGGGAAAATAGATTTAGAGACGTATCGTCCTGACACAGAAACATTTCAAAATGAAGCAAAGAAAATTATAGAAGAAATTCGTAAATTAAATACAGATAGTCCGATTTTTTGGCTTGGCTTATACAATCCTTTTGAAGATGTAGAAGATTTAAAAGGGGCTTCAAACATTGTTGTGGACTGGAATGCATCTTTAGAGAAGTTAGCGCTAAACGATAAAAATGTGTATATTACACCGACATTTGATTTATTCCAAAACCGTGGGAAAGATTTATTATACTCTGATCATTTTCATCCGAACGAAGTAGGTTATACGTATATGGCAGAACGTTTAGTTCAAAATGTTGTAAGTAAATTAAAACTAGAACAAGGAGGGGTAAAATGACGACGATACTTTCCGTACGAGACTTGAAGAAGGTAATTGGAAAGAAGACTCTTGTAGAGAATATTTCCTTTGATGTAAAGCAAGGAGAAGTGTTCGGGTTCTTAGGACCAAATGGTGCTGGAAAGACGACTACCATTCGAATGTTAGTTGGATTGATTAAGGCGACAGAAGGTACGATTTCTATCGGTGGTTATTCGATTAAGGAAAATTTTAGAGAAGCGATGCGTCAAATTGGGAGTATCGTTGAAAACCCAGAGTTGTATACATATTTAACGGGATGGGAAAATTTAAAGCAATTTGCTCGTATGTTAGGTGATATATCAGATGAACGTATTATTGAAATTGCTGAAATGGTTCATTTAGATGAAAGAATTCATGACAAGGTAAAAACGTACTCACTTGGTATGAAACAACGGCTTGGAATTGCGCAGGCGCTCCTTGGGAATCCAAAATTGCTCATATTAGATGAGCCAACGAATGGTTTAGATCCAGCAGGGATTAGAGAACTTAGGGAATTTATACATAAGCTTGTAAAAGAAGAAAATATGAGCGTGTTTATTTCAAGTCACTTGCTAAGTGAGGTGCAAATGATATGCGATCGCGTTGCTATTATTCATAAAGGAAAGATGATAACAGTTGCCAAAGTTGAAGAATTAATTAAAACAGCAAGTGACCGCGTAGAATGGATTGTTACGCCGATTGGGAAGGCAAAAGATATGCTAGAAGATGCTGAGGAAGTAAGAGAAGTGAGTATAGAAGGTGATCGATTACTATGCCGCATGAATATCGCATCTATAAGTAATTGGAATAAACATTTTGTAGAAAACGGGATAGATGTACATAGTGTTAAGGAACTTGTATTTACGCTAGAAGATTTATTTATTGAACTCACAAGGGGTGAGCAGCATGCGTGAATTTGCGAATCTAGTTTTAAACGAATCGGAGAAGATTTATCGTAAGAAGCGTATTTTTGTTGTTATGCTTATTTTAGCAATCTTGATCCCGCTTTTTGTGTATGCGCAGTATCGTGAAATAGAAACGACACAAAAAAGACTCGGTACAACTGATTGGAAGGTTTCATTGCAACAGCAAATTGTTGATTCCCAGAACCGGTTGAACAATTCTAGGTTGCCAGAAGAATGGCGTGATTGGTTAAAGGTAAGAGTTGAGCAGCAACAATATTATTTAGATCATGATATTAACCCGATGGCACCGGGCGCACCAACTTTTGTAAGGGCGTTTATTGAGCAAGGAATTACATTATTTATTCCACTTCTCGTAATGATTGTCGCCATTGATATTGTTTCAGGAGAACGAAGTGATGGAACGATGAAGATGTTACTTACGCGGCCGATTAGGCGCTGGAAAATACTCCTTAGTAAATACGTAACGATGTTATTTTTCATTTCGCTCATACTGCTCCTTGTAGGTGTGTTTGCATACATATTATCAGGGCTTGTATTTGGATACTCGGGATGGAATTTACCTGTGTTAACTGGATTTGTTATTGATAAGGAAACGTTAAATACGAATTTTGTACATCTTATTCCGCAATGGCAATATATCTTGATGGCGTATGGATTAGCTTGGTTTGTTGCTATCGTTGTCGGAACTATATCATTTATGGTCTCTGTTTTAATTCGTAATACACCAGCTGGTATGGGCGTTATGCTAGCTGCATTAATTGCAGGCGGTATTTTAAGCTCGTTCGCAACATCTTGGGAAGGTGCGAAATATATTTTTAGTGTGAATTTATCATTAACAGATTATCTATCAGGGAAACTACCTGCATTACAAGGTTTATCGATGGGGTTTTCTTTGATGAACTTAACTGTTTGGGGAGTTGTGTCTCTTATCATTTCATTTGTAGTATTTACAAAGCAGGATATGGTGAATTAATTGGACGGGAAGTGACAGTATGGAAAATGTTTTAAAGAATGATTGGGAGCCACTATTGGCACCAGAATTCGAGAAAGAATATTATCGTAAGCTAGCTGATTTTTTGAAAGAAGAGTACAGTACACATGTTGTTTACCCAAAGAAAGAAGATATTTTTAACGCTCTAGAGTATACAAGTTATGAAAATACAAAGGTCGTTATTTTAGGACAAGACCCATATCATGGGCCGAATCAAGCGCATGGTTTAAGCTTTTCTGTACAACCTGGTGTTAAAACGCCGCCGTCATTGTTAAATATGTATAAAGAGCTTCGAGATGAATATGGGTATGACATTCCGAATAACGGTTATTTAGTGAAATGGGCAGAGCAAGGAGTATTACTACTAAATACTGTATTAACAGTTCGACAAGGCGAAGCAAATTCTCATAAGGGAAAAGGATGGGAGCATTTCACTGATCGTGTAATTGAGCTGTTGAATGAACGTGAAAAGCCAGTTATTTTCATATTGTGGGGACGCCATGCACAGGCGAAGAAGAAGTTAATTACAAATTCAAATCATCATATTATCGAATCTGTACATCCAAGCCCACTATCAGCAAGACGAGGTTTCTTTGGGAGTAAGCCATACTCTAAAGTAAATACGATTTTAGCTAATATGGGCGAGAGAGAAATTGATTGGGAAATTCCAAATTTATAAATAGAAAAGGTAGTTAACAGTCGTTAACTACCTTTTCATTATTGTTGCTCGTTCTTTAATTTTGCATCTAGTACAAACGTGCCAAATGGGATAACTGATGAAACGAATGCCCCAAGTGCCCATAAAATTGATTTACGGTGTACGATTGTTACTTGAATTACTGCGAAGATAAATAAAATAAATAAAACACCGTGAGCCATGCCTGTAATTTTAACAGCTGTTGCAAATCCTGCGAAATATTTTAATGGCATTGCTACAAATAATAGTAGTAGGAAAGAAATCCCCTCAATAAGTCCAATTGCTCTTAATCGTCCGATTGGTGTAGATAACATGTAAAATAGCCTCCCTTAACGTATGCTTGTTTATAGTAAATTTGTATTCTTTTTTAAAATAAAATAGTCTATTTTGTTTCATTATATACAAAAAGAAAGTTTACACTACGAGAATAGTGCAAAGTTCAAAATATAGTCACAAAAGCATGGTAATTTAAATAAAAACCTATTTGAAGTGTTTGACTTCAAATAGGTTTTATGAGTGGAAATATTAAACAAGTGCTTCTTTTTTTAGTACGAACTTCTCTACAACCTTTGCTACACCGTCATTCATATTTGTATCTGTTACATAGTTTGCAATTTCCTTAATATCATCAGGTGCATTGCCCATTGCGACACCAAGACCGGCGAATTCAATCATCGCCTGATCGTTATAGCTATCGCCCATTGCGATAACTTCTTCGCGCTTAATGCCAAGTTTTTGGATTAATTGGTTTAAGCTCGTTCCTTTTGTAACACCGGCTTCAGTAAATTCTAAGAAGAATGGTTTAGAACGCATAACGCTTAATTGTCCTTCTAGTTGTTTTTGTAATTTCTTTTCTACTTCAACAAGGCGTTCAGCTTCTTTATTCATTAATACTTTTACTACAGGCTCTTTAACAGCAGCTTTAAAGTCATCTACTACAACGATAGGCATACCAGTAATATCGCCCTCAATTTCAGTATAAGGATTATTTTCTTCCGTTACGATATCATCGCCAATATAAGTATGAATCCATACATCTTCAGTTTTACTAATTTCAAATAAGTTGTGAACGATTTCAGGAGAAAGCGTACTACTAAAGATTTCTTCGTTTGTTTTACAGTTAATAATTTTTGCGCCATTAAAAGATAGAATGAAACTGCCGTATTCTTCTAAACGAAGTTCTTTCGCTACATTGCGCATACCAAACGTTGGACGTCCAGAAGCAAGTACAACTTTTACACCTTGTTCTTGTGCAGTCATTAGAGCTTCTTTCGTACGAGGTGAAATAGTATGGTCGTCACGTAATAAAGTATCATCTAAATCTAAAACAATCATTTTATAAGTCATATTGAAAATTCCCTTCTTTATTTAAATCAAATATATGTTCATGGAGATGTAAGAAATAATAGTAAGACATCGAACCTCTTTAAAAAGAAGTAGATTCATTTTTATGAGTGTTTTTCTCATCATATTAATTAATAATCATTGGGGATGGACAAAACCCCAATGATTAAATGTTTATTTTATCGTAACAACTCTAAAGGTAGAGTGCAATAATGGAAGTTTTCCAATTTACGATACTTGTTTTATTGTCGAACGAGAAAATAGTATTTCTAGTAAGATTGCCATTACAGCCCCAAGAACGAGACCATTACTTAGGAATGAAGCTAGAAATGGTGGAAGCGTGGAATATGCTCCTGCTGGAACGAACATAACCCCAATTCCTGTGAAGATTGACAGACCTGCTACTTTAAATAATCGTTCTTTATCCTGTACTGTTTCGTATTCTCGAAAGGCGAGACCGATCATGCTTGCAAATACAGGATAAATGGCAGCATAACCAACTGCAACTGGGATTGCCGCAAAGAATGAAGTGATCTTTGGGAATATACTAACGACAATAATAAAGCTTGACCCTAATATAAATGGGAGGCGTTTATAAATATTAGTCGTTGCAATAAAACCTGCTGATCCAGAAATAGCGACAGGTCCGATAGCCGAAAACAGGCCGCCTAGTAATTGATTGATTCCTGTTATAATACCGGCCTGTTTAAAACGATCTGATGCAGCATTTTCTTCATATTTAGAGACAACCTTTTGTACAACGCGAATACTTGCTAACATATTTGTTAGAAGTAAGAGTGTAACGAAAATGACCGTAATTACCATGTTCCATTCAACACGAGGCATTCCGAAAACAAATAAGGATGGAAAACGGATTATGTCTGTCACTGGTGTTATTGGATTGGATAATCCAAAGCATGCGAATAATATCCAGCCGCAAACGATACTGAAAAGAACAGAATATTGTCCGATAATAGGTAGCTTCATGATGAAAAAGGATAGTAAAATAACAATGAGTGAAAGAATAAATACATTAGGTTGTACTTCTGTATGTTTTCCATCCAGGCCGAACATTCCTTTTAAGAAGGAACCACTAAGTTGTGCAACAAGAAGAAATAAGTACGTTCCAATGACTGTCGGTGTAAAATAGCGAACGAGTTTATCAATAAGTCCAAAAACGCTAAGAATAATACAAATGATACCGCTTAATAAGAAAGCATATTGAAGAACTTTAAGTGTCTCATTGTTTGATCCAAATAATACGACACCTAAACTTGCATATAGGGAGAAAATTCCCCACCAAAGGCCAGCAGGACCTTCTTGAATAGGAAGTTTATGCCCAAATATAGCTTGTAAGAGACCAGCAAAGCCTAGAACAAATAATGTTCTTTGTACGAATGCGATAGCTTCAGCGCCATCAAGACCATAACTAGTTGCGACGCTAATTGGTACAATAAGACTCCCAGCTAAAATAAATAGTGCCCATTGTAAGGCGGAAAGAAATGTTTTCATTATATCAACCTCTTTCATAGATTCCGTATCTAGTATATATGTATTTCATTTCCACTGGCAAAGATTGTAGATAGAGAAAAGAGTTGAAACATGATATGAATGCACGTAAGCAATTATGGATAGCAGTTATATGTATGACTTTTGTTGTAATTCTAGGAACATTAGGATTTATGACAATTGAAGAGATTAGCTTATTTCAAGCATTTTGGATGACGATGATTACCGTATTAACGGTGGGATACGGAGACGCCATTCCTGTAACACATGCAGGAAAAGTTTTTGCGCTCCTTATCATACCGGTTGGAGTCGGTATTGTTACGTATGCAATTGGTGTAGTGGCAGCTATGATTATTGAAGGGAATTTATTTCATGCAGTACGGAGGAAGAAGATGGATAAACAAATAGCACAGTTACAAAATCATATTATCGTATGTGGTTGCGGTAGAGTAGGGCTACAAGTTGTACATGAATTGCAAGAAAAGAAGATCCCATTTGTCGTCGTGGATAAAGATGAAAGCATATTAGAGAAGGAAAAGCTTTTATATGTACATGGAGATGCAACAGAAGACAAAGTGTTACAACATGCTGGGATTTCAAAGGCAGCTGGTTTAGTTGCTATCGTAGCAAATGACGCTGAAAATGTATTTATTACGTTAACTGCAAGAGGATTAAACGATGCAATTAAAATTGTGGCAAGAGCAGAAAAACCAGAAACCGAAGACAAATTAAAGAGGGCTGGTGCAAATAAGGTGATTAATCCATCTAGTATGGCAGGGATTCATATTGCAAAAGGTATTGCGAATCCGTTAACAGTTCATTATATTGATACAGTACTGTATGGCGTGGAGCAGTCATTTGTAATTGAAGAAATTGCAGTAGGTAAGGGCTCTATTTTAGCTAATAAATCATTATTAGAGAGTGATGTTAGAAATCAATTTGATGTAACAATTTTAGCGATTTTGAGAAATGGGAATGTTATACATAATCCAACGGGGCAGGAAAAGTTGCAAGAACATGATATGATAATAGTATTTGGTTCAGTAGAGAAGCTGGGACAATTTGAGAAAGAACTACAAAGTACGAGGTGATAAGGGATGCAAATATCAAGCGATAAGATTTTAAATAAAATGGCGAATGAAATTGCAAAGGCAAAAAGTAGTGAAGGACAAAAATCAAAAGAACATGTATTAGTTGTGCGTGCTTTATGTGATTTATTATTAGATGAGCAAGTTGAATCTTCTACGTATAGAGAGCCACAAGTTCAATCACAAATAATTGGATCACAACCAATCACGATGCAACCAATTGCACCGGTTTCTAATGAGCCAGTATATATAAAAGAAAGTGATGCAAACGGTAATTCTTTATTTGATTTTTAGAGGATAAATCGTTTGGCTTATATGAAAAAATTGCTTATGATAAAAGTAAAAAAGGGGAATTAAGATGAAAATTTTCTTTTTACTAGGTTGTATTGCAGCGGGGCTATCTGTTGCGTTAGGGGCTTTCGGAGCACACGGTTTAGAAAATAAAGTTTCTGCAAAAATGTTAGAGGTTTGGAAAACAGGTGTTACATATCAAATGTTTCATGCAGGTGGACTATTTGTAGTTGCTTTATTGATGGATAAAATTCAATCATCACTCTTAACTACTGCTGGTTGGCTTATGGTAGCTGGGATCATTATGTTCTCGGGTAGCCTGTATGCATTAAGTACAACAGGTATTAAGTTCTTTGGTCCAATTACACCTCTTGGTGGTGTAGCGTTTATTGTGGCATGGATCTTAGTTGGAACTGCAGTTGTAAAAGGATTATAAAAAACAAAAGCTGGCATACGCCAGCTTTTTTTATGGTCTTGGAGCATAAGTTGCTTGTTGACTAGGCAAATACGTAATTTCTTCTGGGAATTCTACATAATCTAAGTAAATCATTAATAATAAATAACGTTTCCCTGATTGTGGCTCACTAATTACGATGTGATCACGACCAGCCGCTTCGATAATACCCGTATAGGATTGTGTACCGAGTGAACTACCACGCTCATAAGTCATTACAACTGTGGCTTGCTTGCCCTTGTTCAAGCGAAGAATATTTTCAATATATGACTGTTCTAGAGGTAACATGCCTTGAGAAACAGCATATTGAGCTTGCGCAACTTGTTGTTGCATTGCTTGCTGCTGTTGCTGTGGGGTCATTTGTTGCGGTTGTACGTAAGTTCCAGATGGTTGATAGAAACCTGTTCCGTAATACGGATTTTGTTGCTGTGCCATTCAAAAATCCCTCCTTGTTTTCATTCCTTAATATATGCTAGGGCAATCCCCAGCATTTGGCTGGAAGAAGCAGTGCTTTTTGAAGCGACCAGAGTTTTGCTGATTATACCAAGTTGGTGGACATGCACCCTCAGGCCTAAAAAACCATAAGGCAAAATTTGCAGGCCAAAAACGTTGTCCTTGAATCGTTCGCCTTGCTAATGCGATATCTTGTTCCCTTGCACGTTGATAAAAATAACCTTTTTGAGTTGCCTCAAAACCACCAGGATTTTGATACACCATTTGACGTAAATTACGAATATTTTTAAAGTCTAAACAATTCCCGCGGACACGATTTACTCCAACGTTTCCGACCATTAACATCCCCTGTTGTCCTTCACCTTCAGCTTCAGCACGCATCAGTCTAGCTAATAACTTTACATCTTCTTCGTTATACGCGATAACGCCCATTATGTGTCACCTCTCTTTTTGGAATACCTTGTGGAAAGAGGTTTATGTCTAGATGAAGTGTGTAACAATTACTAGTTCATACGTATGAGAAAAAGGACTCAGATATGACAACCAAACAAAGTTTTACATGGAGAGTGGAAAATAAAAAAAGCTAGCGTGAGCCAGCTTTTTTATTAAAAAACTTTAGACCATAAGTTTGAGAAGAAATCACCGATAGAGCGCATTGTTAATACAAACCAATTTGCTTTTTCAACTTCTTCTGTCGTTTTTGCAGTAACTTTCATACTTTTACTACCGTCTAAGAAACCATATTTATCGGTTGATTCTAAAGTAATCGATCCTACTTTTGCATCTTTCTTAATAGGAGCAATTAAATGACCATCTTCAGCAAGAGATTTATCTACTTCAGTTCCAATTTTATAAGGGTCTTTGCTACCTTTTTTTGCAATTACGGTTATTTCTTTTTCCGGTGCAACAGTTACTTGATCCTCTTTCCCTTGTACTACAGAGAGTGTATTGTTTTTATCGACCTTTAGTTTTTGTTTTTCGAAGTTATTAAACCCGTATTCGATTAACTCACGAGATTCTGTGAAGCGCTCGTCCATTGATTTTGTTTTAATAATAACCGAAATAAGACGTACATCACCGCGTTTAGCAGTAATAGTAAATCCGTATCCAGCTGTATCAGAACTTCCGGTTTTTAAACCATCAGCACCTTCATAAGCGAAAGCAGCTCCTGGTAACATCCAGTTCCAGTTTTCCATACGAATTGGTTTCGGATGATTATCTGGGAAGTTTCTAAATCTTTGTTTTGTATCCTCTAGCATTTCTGGATACTTTGTAATCATTGCTTTTGAAAGTATACCCATATCGCGAGCTGACATAGAGTTTTCTGCATTTGGATCAGTACCCTCAGGATGTTTTCCTTTTAAGTCAGCGTTATTTAAACCAGTAGCGTTTACAAATTTATATTTCTTTAACCCTAGTTTTTTTGCATGTTCATTTGCAAGATTTAAGAAGTTTTTCTCACTTCCTGCAAGAAGTTCTGCTAAGGCAATACTAGATCCGTTTGCAGAGAAGATAACGATAGAATGATATAGTTCTCTTACAGTATATTGACGTCCTTTTTCGAACGGCACGTTAGAGAATTCATTATTACGTGAAACTTCATAAGCGTAATCAGAAATATTTACCTTTGTATCCCAAGTGATTTTTCCTTCTTTAATTGCTTCTAACACGGCATAAACAACAATTAATTTTGACATACTAGCGATAGCTAGTAATTCATCTGGATTTTGTTCATGCAGTATTTTTCCTGTATCTGCATCAAATAGAAGTGCAGCAGCTGCCTCAATGTGTATTTTTTCTTCCGCATGGGATGTTGTTACTCCTAAGGAAGAAATTGACAATAGAAACACTAGTAAAATAGAAAAGATTTTCTTCATATACATTATCACCTTCGCATCGTTATTAGCATATAGCTCGTACCATTTTAGCATAAATTTGGATATAGAAAGGTTACAATTTTGTAAGGTATTTAAAAGGATTTGTCGATTTTTGTTCAAATTTGCGGAAAAAAGAAGTTTTTTGAGGAGAAATATAGAGGGGAATAAAAAAAGGAACGAATTTCGTTCCTTTTTCACGATTTATATGTGTAAAAATTTCTCTACCTTTTCGTCTGGTAAAATGTTTCCGACGAAAAATGTTCCGAATTCACCATAACGAGCACTTACTTCATCGAAGCGCATTTCATATATAAGCTTTTTAAATTGAAGAACATCGTCAGCGAATAATGTTACGCCCCACTCAAAATCGTCGAATCCAACAGATCCTGAAATAACTTGGCGTACTTTACCTGCATACTGGCGACCAATTTTACTATGACTGTACATCATTTTCTTACGTTCCTCCATTGGAAGCATGTACCAGTTGTCATCACCTTGGCGACGCTTGTCCATTGGATAGAAGCAAATATGATTTGCTTTCGGTAACTCAGGATATAAGCGAGCTAAGATTTGTGGATTTTGGTATGGATCTTCATCAGCTGGAAGGTAGTTGCTTAGTTCAACAACAGATACGTAAGAGTATGCAGGAACCATATATTCAGCTAAAGTTGTTTTATTCAATTCTGTTTCAATTTCATTTAACTCTTCCATTGTTGGACGTAAAATCATAAGCATAATATCAGCTTTTTGGCCAACAACTGTATACATTGCGTGACTGCCCTTTTTCGCAGCAGCTACGTCGTTCCATTTTTCAAC
This sequence comes from Bacillus sp. FF-1, assembly GCF_028548245.1. Taxonomy (NCBI): domain Bacteria; kingdom Bacillati; phylum Bacillota; class Bacilli; order Caryophanales; family Bacillaceae; genus Bacillus; species Bacillus sp. FF-1. The sequence goes on along the minus strand of NZ_JAQQGG010000005.1, from coordinate 251,671 downwards.
GACATTTAAAAATTCAGACACAGCTTGTCCGCGTTCGTCGCTAGATAATGTTTTCCATGCAGCCCAATCAATAGAACGTAAATCATGTAAACAATACCAGCCATCTAACGTTGTTGTTGCTTCACTCATTCTATTCACCTCAGTTAATGATAGTTTTACACGTTAACTATAGCATATATAGTTTTAAAATCATCTATATAAAACCTTGGCGCATAAAATTGTCACATTTAAGTGTTTAAGCAAGGTGAATTTAACGGCTGAATTTTATGAAAATATAATCATTTTTATTTTATCTATTTTTTGGGAGCTATAAGTTTAAAATATAGAGGAAAAGAAGTATTCTTAAAGATAGAGTTTTTTAACATATGTAGGAGGGTTTATTCGTGAGCAACTTATTTACAACAGTAAAAGAAAAAGTTCAAGGAAAAGGCATTTCTATCGTACTTCCTGAAGGAACTGATGAAAGAATTTTAGGCGCTGCAGAGCGTTTAGCAAAAGAAGAGTTAGTAAAACCAATCTTAGTTGGTAATAAAGAAGAAATTAGCGCAAAAGCTGCTAGCATGAATTTAACATTAGCAGGCGTTGATATTTACGATCCAGCTACATACGAAGAAATGGATGCAATGGTAGCATCTTTCGTTGAACGCCGTAAAGGTAAAGCAACTGAAGAAGACGCTCGCAAAATCCTTAAAGACGAAAACTACTTCGGTACAATGCTTGTATACATGGGCAAAGCACACGGTTTAGTAAGTGGTGCAGCTCACTCTACAGCTGATACAGTTCGTCCAGCACTTCAAATCATTAAAACAAAACCAGGCGTTACAAAAACTTCTGGCGTATTCATCATGGTACGTGAAGAAGAGAAATATGTATTCGCTGATTGTGCAATTAACATTGCACCAAATAGCCAAGATTTAGCTGAAATTGGTATCGAAAGTGCGAAAACTGCTGAACTATTCGGCATTGATCCACGCGTTGCTATGTTAAGCTTCTCTACAAAAGGTTCTGCGAAATCTCCAGAAACAGAAAAAGTTGTAGAAGCAACTCGCATTGCAAAAGAAATGGCTCCAGAATTAGCTCTAGATGGAGAATTCCAATTCGATGCTGCATTCGTACCATCTGTAGCTGAGAAAAAAGCTCCAGGTTCTACAATTAAAGGTGATGCTAACGTATTCGTATTCCCAAGCTTAGAAGCTGGTAATATCGGCTACAAAATCGCTCAACGTTTAGGTAACTTCGAAGCAGTAGGACCAATCTTACAAGGTTTAAACATGCCTGTAAACGACCTATCTCGTGGATGTAACGAAGAAGAAGTGTACAAGTTAGCTTTAATTACAGCAGCTCAAGCACTTTAATTCTATAACGAATTGAAATAAAGACCGTCGCTAAAATAGCGACGGTCTTTATTTTTCTAAGCCAAGTGCTTTATTGTTACGATCAATAATACGTTGTAAATTCGTCTCATATAAAGGTATTTCATCTATTGTTAATTGAGATGGTGTTAACTTTGGAGCGAATTGCTGCAATGTTTTTAAAAGGCGCATCATTAAATCTTGTACTGTAATGGTTTCGCCAAGTAATTCTGAAAGTGAAGCCATCGTACTCGGTACAATTTCAGGATAAGTAAAGCGTGTTTCTTCTCCTTGAATGGCTAGGTTGTAGAAATCACGAACAAGTGCGGCACGTTCAGAGCCACTTCCTGTAGCACAGAGATAAATTTGGACAGCGACACCACCGCGAATACGGCGCTGTGAAATACCAGCAAATTTTTGGTCGCGAATACTTAAATCGTAGCTACCAGGGCAGTAAGAACCAACGATTTCTTTTGCCTCAATTGTAACATCGTAATCCTTTAAAATTTCCTGAATTAAATGCCACATTGTATCGTATCCAAGATCAATATCGATACCTTTTTCCGTCTCTTGGAATAAAAGTGATACGTTTAACACACCTTCATCAAGTACGACTGCAAGCCCGCCAGAATTACGAACGATAACATTGAAGTCGTTTTCTTTTAAAAAGGAAATACCTTCTTCTAAGTGTGGTAGGCGTGAATCTTGAATGCCAAGAACAATTGTATTGTGATGAACCCAAGAGCGCATTGTTGCAGCTGATTCGCCCTTTCCAATGCTTGTGCATAATGTATCATCCATTGCGAATGATTGAAGTGCATGGAATGTTGGTCCTAAACTAGACTGATCTACAATACGCCACTCTGGCTGAGATAAAATGGAACGGGAATTGCTCATATAACTAACCCCTTATCTTTAAAATGACAATCTCTATTATAGCAAAAAATAATGAAAGTAGTTTTTAAGAGAAAACCTTACTGAATTGTAAGGTTGTTGTAAGGAAAGTGAATTGGTTAAATGATCTAAGATGGCTAAACTAAGAGATGTAATTATTGATTTTAGGAGGCATACAAATGAAAAATGTTAAATTAGGAATCGTAGCGATTATGTCAGCTGCTGTATTTAGTGGCTGTTCTATTATGGATATGATTGCACCACAAGCAACGGGTGTTGTTATGTACGGAGATGAAACAGGCGTTCAACAAACAATGGATCAATATAAAGATAAAATTGAATCTCAAAATAAATTTGAAGCTAAACTAGCTACTGTTAATGAGAAAAAGGTTTTAATCATGAATAAAACAACGGCTGAGAAGATGGTAAAGGAAAACATGCTGAAAAAAGTAGTGAAAGAAGATGTAGAACCTATTAAAGCATTGCCGGCTATTTCTGATGAAGCTGGAATTGTATTTGCTAAAGAGGAACAAAAAGATGTAGTAATTGATGGAAAGAAAATGAAGTACGAAGGCAATGTAGTAATTGGTGATGCGCGTAAATATACAGATATGTATGCAGTTGTTAGTGATGCAGAATATGCAAAAATAAGTGAACCGGTAAAAACAATTGGTTTAGCATCCTTTAAAGAGAATCCAAAGGAAAAGATTTTTCCAGATATAAAGAGGGATTCTAAAGTAGAAGAAGCACATATGGTTGAAGTGAAATAACAAAAAGGATGCATGTAATGCATCCTTTTTACTCTGCAATTTTTTCTAAATTACCGTTTCGATCCATTCGGAAAGATGTTTGAGAACGTTCTTCTTCATCCATGACTGCCAACTTACGAGCGCGGTTCATAATGTTCATAAGTGTTTCGTAATCTTCTTGTACAGTATGAGATTGTTTTTCTAATTTTTCCAGTTTCTTTTCTAGTTCTTCATTTCGAAGGATTTGTGATTTAATTTCTTGTTTCAATCTCGTATTCTCGTTTTCAAGAGCTGTCACTTTTATATTTGAAGATCCGACTGTTTGTAAAAAATAAATAACATCTTGCATTGTCATAGAGCCTTTTGCAGTAGGAACGGTAGTTTCTTGATATGGAGTAGCTTCTTTATATTGTACAATTGATTCCTCTTGTACGAACTCTTCATAATTAGTTATCGAATCTGAAGCTGGTGGTGTATAAAGTAAACGTTTTTTCGCTTGTTCACCACTTGCAGCACGCATTTTATCTTTACGATGTTTTTTTGCTAGTTGAAGAGCTTGTTCATAGCTATAGCGAACAACAGCATTCCAACGGAAACCACAGGCAGCCGATGTACGATTTAATCTGTCTCCTACTTCTTCAAATGCATTTAATTGAGTGCTTCCTTCTCGAACGTGACGAAGTACAGTTTCAGCAAGTAATAAATCATCCTCATCCGTCCAAGCATCTTGTCTTACTTTCATAGATTCAACTCCCTTTCTTTTTATGAACTTCCTATTTTTATAATGGGCAAAAAAGTGAGCTTTTATACAAAGCTTTTAAAAATATGGTAGATTTCGATGAGAGGTATAAAGTGAAACTTTCATCAGTGGGGAGGTTCTTCATCCCCTACCTAACTTCTTTGCTTTCGCTGAATTTTAAGGTGGGGATCTTACTGCCCATTAAAGCGGGATAAATTTTGCCAAGAATGATGGAAGGTGCTGTAGGAAAATATATAAATATGTAGCATTATATGAGGAAAGAGCGTCGAAAGGAAACTTGCAACGAGCTTCAAAGAGCGGTAAAATACCATTTAGTGTTTATTTTTAAATGTACTTGAGAAAAGTTTAAAATAGAGGAAGTGTTATATAATGGGAAACGAATTTCGTGTGTGTGATGATTGTCAGGCAACGAACGTTAAAACGCTGATTCCAAAGCTAAAAAAAGTAGATTCATGTGCAACGATTGAAGTTGGATGTCAGTCTTACTGTGGCCCTGGCCGTAAAAAATCATTCGCATTTGTAAATAATCGTCCAGTTGCAGCGCCAACAGAAGACGAATTAATTGTAAAAATTGAAGCAAAGTTAAATAAGTAAGGAAAAGAAGAGTGAACAGATTACTCTTCTTTTTTTATGCCCATAAGAGGAAGAATCTATTCTGAGAAAGCTTAACTGGTGATGATAATAGTTCATGATAGATAGGCATTATCTATTTATTAAGGTCTCGGCCTATATGAATTTGTATTTCAAAATAATGGTTGACAGTCTTTTGAAGCGATAGGTAGAATAGAAGGTGTCTGATTCTGAGAATCATTATCAGAAAAGGGCCGATTCATTTAATTTTTTTATTGCTATTTGAGAATAAATTTCATTTCATTAAATTAAACATATGTTGTTGGTTAGGATGGTTGAGGGATGGAAGCGAGCGCAAGGAGTATAGAACAGCAAGATGTGAATGTTAAAGAGATTAAGAGCAGGCCGCTCATTGCCTCTATTATTTTAGTAGCAGGTACAATTTTGTTAGCTTTAAGCATGGCACTGTCTATTTCGTTTGGTGCTGCAGATATTAGTTTAAAGACTGTATGGCAAGCTGTATTTCAGTTTGACGGTTCTATTACGCATCATAATGTAATTCAAGAACTTCGCATGCCTAGAGCAATAGGGGGCGTAGTAGCAGGTGCCTTTTTAGCGGTATCAGGAGCAATTATGCAAGGTATGACGCGAAATCCACTTGCATCCCCATCGTTAATGGGGATTACAGATGGGGCTGTATTTGGAATTGCAATTATGTATGCATTCTTCCCTAATTCACCTTATTTAATGTTCGTTATCGCATCTTTTATTGGTGCTGCGTTTGGAGCGAGCATTGTATATGGAATTGGATCTTCTTCACCAGGTGGATTAACGCCTGTGAAATTAGCTTTAGCGGGTGCCGCGATTAGTGCTTTATTAGGGGCCATTTCATCTGGAATTGCGCTATATTTCAATCTTGCCCAAGAGGTAAGTATGTGGAATGCAGGCGGAGTTGCTGGAGTGAAATGGGAAAGTATTAATATGTTAGTACCGATTGGTCTAGTTTGTCTCTTCATTGCAATTATGATGTCGAGGTATATTACAATTTTAAGCTTCGGTGAAGAAATTGCGATTGGACTTGGTCAAAATACGACATTAATTAAATTTATCGGGACAGTACTTGTTCTTGTGTTAACAGGTTCGGCAGTTTCTATGGCAGGATCGGTTGGATTTGTTGGTCTTGTCATCCCACATATGACTCGTTTCCTTGTAGGCTCAGACTATAGATGGGTTATTCCATGTTCTGCGGTCTTAGGCGGGCTGTTAATTGAATGTGCAGATATGTTATCTCGCGTTATTAATCCGCCGTTTGAAACGCCAATTGGAGCAATTACAGCGCTAATTGGGGTTCCATTCTTCCTCTACTTAGCACGTAACGAAGGGAGAGGAAAAATGTGAGGACAAGTGTCTTAACAAAAAAGAACGTTTCGGTTTTAACAATTTTAGTAGGATTAATCGTTACTGTATTTTTAGTGAGTTTAAATACAGGGACATTTAAAATACCGCCAATGGACGTATTAAAGTCATTGGTTGGACTCGGGGCTGAAGATCAGTCTGTTATTTTATTTGAATTCCGTATGCCGCGTATGGTCATTGCTATATTAGTTGGATCTGCTTTAGCTATGTCAGGTGCGATCTTGCAAGGGTTATCACGAAATCCACTTGCTGATCCAGGTATTATCGGTATTAACGCTGGAGCGGGATTAACAGTTGTTATCTTTGTCTACTTTTTCTTCGGGAAAGTAGGAACTGGTACATTTTTATCTGTATTCATTCTTCCGTTCTTCGCACTAGTTGGAGCGATATTAGCAGCTGTTATTATTTATTTACTAGCATGGAAAGACGGCGTTTCATCTACTCGATTGATACTTGTTGGTATCGCTGTTGCAGCTGGGTTTGGTGCTGTTAGTTTAATTTTTTCTATGAAGATGACATCTAACGATTTCCGCTTTGCTACGATTTGGTTAGCAGGAAGTCTTTGGGGCACAGATTGGAAGTTCGTGCTAAGTGTCCTTCCATGGATGGTTATTTTCTTGCCACTAGCTATTAGTAAAGCACACATACTAAATGTAATGAACCTAGGCGACTCTACAGCAGTTGGTCTTGGTGTAAACGTAGAAAAGGAAAGACGTAAATTATTATTTATTGCAGTTTGTTTAGCGGGTGCATCTGTCGCTGTTGCCGGAGGAATTGGTTTTATCGGTTTAATGGCTCCCCATTTAGCGAGGCGCCTTGTTGGTGGGAAACATCAAATTATGCTGCCTACAGCTGCACTAATAGGAACGTTTTTACTTTTATTCGCAGACGTAATTTCAAGAAGTGTGTTACCAACTTCAGAAATACCGGTCGGTCTTGTTATTTCTGTAATTGGTGCACCGTATTTTATATACTTACTTATGAGGACAAAGTAAAGGGAGGCTTTTTGTATGGCAACTTTAGCAGTTGATGCGGTATCTGTTGGCTATAATGAAGGGTTAATTATTGATGGATTAACAGTTGAAATTCCGGAAGGGAAAATTACAACAATTATTGGACCAAATGGTTGTGGAAAGTCCACATTATTAAAAACGGCTTCTCGTATTTTGAAAGCAAAAAAAGGTACTGTTTATCTTGACGGAAAAGCAATCGAGAAACAACCAACGAAAGAAATCGCAAAGAAAATGGCAATTTTACCACAGACTGCAGAAGTACCAACTGGCCTTACTGTATTTGAACTCGTTTCATATGGACGCTTTCCTCATCAAAAAGGATTTGGAACGTTGAAAGAAGAGGATTATCGCTACATTCATTGGGCACTTGAAGTGACGGGAATGACAGAATTCGCAAATCGTCCAGCAGAGGCATTATCAGGTGGGCAACGTCAACGCGTATGGATTGCGATGGCTCTTGCACAAGGGACAGAATTACTCGTATTAGATGAACCGACAACGTACTTAGATATGGCCCATCAATTAGAAGTATTAAACTTATTGAAAAAGTTAAATGAAGAAGAAGGTAGAACGATTGTTATGGTTATCCATGACTTAAACCATGCTTCTCGTTTCTCAGATCATATGATTGCATTAAAAGCTGGTAAGTTAATGAAACAAGGAACGCCAGATGAAGTGATGACGAGTGAAACACTTCGTAATGTATTTGAGATTGAAGCTCAAATTGTTCCATGTCCAGTAAACTGTAAGCCAATTTGTTTAACGTATGATTTAGCGATGATTAGTAATCAATTGCGTAAAAAAGCATAAGTAGAATCCCCCTCGTAAAGAGGGGGGGCTTCTAATGGACGTTGAGCTTCTTATTAGTAAATAGGAAGTTGAACACCCGTTAGAACGGGGGCATAAGCAACAATTAATCAATATATATTTATTAATTGTTAACCTTGTTTCTTATAGTTCACTGTAACTTATAAGAGAAATACAGCTAGAAGGAGTGGGAACATGAAGAATTTTAAAATGGCGTTATTAGCAATGGTACTAGTCGTTACTTCTGTACTATTTGCAGCTTGTTCTAACAAAGAAGAGAAGAAAGCAGATGCGAAGGATGCGAAGACTGAAGAGCGCACTGTACAACATGCAAAAGGGGAAATTAAAATCCCTGCAAATCCCAAGAAAATTGCTGACCTTAGTGGTTCAACAGAAGAATTATTAATCTTTGGTATGAAACCAATTATTACTGCTAATACATCTCAAGAAAAAATTGATGCACATATTGAAAAGAAATTAAAAGACGTAAAACCAGTTGGTTCTGCTTGGGGAGATAAAATTAACATCGAAGCAGTAGCTGCTGCAAAACCAGACTTAATTCTTGTAAATAATCGTCAAGAAAAGATTTATGATCAATTATCTAAAATTGCACCAACAGTTATGTTAAAAACTCCATTAGACCAATGGCGTCCAAAATTCGAAGAAGTAGGTCAAATCTTCGGTAAAGAGAAAGAAACAAAAGAATGGTTCAAACAGTATGACGAAAAAGCAAGCAAATTACATGACAAAATCGTTGCGAAAACTGGCGATGCTAAATTCATGAAAATGGCTGCATATCCAAATGCTTTCCGTGTATACGGTGACTACGGTTACGGTAGTGTAATCTTTAATGATTTAAAATTACCAGCAGTTAAAGGTACACCAACTGATAAACCGTTAGTACAAGTACAAAAAGAAGCTTTAATCGATTACAACCCAGATTACTTATTCGTATTTACGACTGGTGACGGTTCTCAGCGCCTAAAAGAATTCCAAGAAGAATCAATTTGGAAAAATATGAACGCTGTTAAAAACAACCACGTATTTACAATTAAAAACGAAGAATTAAACAAAGGTTACTTCCCACTAGGTAAAGAAATGATCTTAGATGAAGTTGCTGAGTTCGTTTTAGGGAAATAATATATAAAAAGAGATCACTTTTACCCCGGTAAAAGTGATTTTTTCTTTATATAAGGGCAATTAATATAGTCTTTCATTTCTTTCTGTTTCCTATTTCGTTTATAATATATAGTAAGAATGCAGTAAAGAAAGGGGGATGTCGGAAAGTGGTATATTTAAACGACAAACTCAGCGAAACAAAAGTGTTTAAAGACCCGGTACATAAATATGTGCACGTGCGCGATCGTGTTATTTGGGATTTAATCGGAACGAAAGAATTTCAACGCTTGCGCCGTATTAAGCAGCTTGGAACGACATTTTTTACATTTCACGGTGCAGAGCATAGTCGCTTTACTCATTCGTTAGGTGTATATGAAATTATTCGTCGTATGATTGATGATGTGTTTGATGGCAGACCGAATTGGAATGCTGAAGATAGATTGTTATGCTTATGTGCGGCATTGCTTCATGATGTCGGTCACGGTCCGTTTTCTCATTCGTTTGAAAAAGTATTTTCATTAGACCATGAGAAATTTACGCAAAAGATTATCGTTGGAGATACAGAAATTAATCGTGTATTAAGTCGTGTGGATAAAGATTTCCCACAAAAGGTAGCCGATGTAATTGCGAAAACATCTACTAATAAATTAGCGATTAGCATGATTTCCAGTCAAATTGATGCAGATCGCATGGACTATTTATTAAGAGATGCGTATTTCACTGGCGTAAAGTATGGAAACTTTGATATGGAACGTATACTGCGCGTTATGCGTCCGTACGGAAATCAAGTAGTTATTAAAAATAGTGGTATGCATGCTGTTGAACATTATATTATGAGTCGTTATCAAATGTACTGGCAAGTATATTTCCATCCAGTAACACGCAGTGCTGAAGTTATTTTAACGAAGATTTTACACCGTGCAAAATCATTGCACGAGAAGTACTATACATTTAAGAATCATCCGGTTCATTTCTATTCTTTATTTGAAGAAGAAGTAACAGTAGAGGATTATTTAAAGTTAGACGAGAACGTTATGTATTATTACTTCCAAGTATGGCAAGACGAAGAGGATCCAATTTTAAGTGATCTATGCCGTCGTTTTATGAATCGAAACCTATTTAAATATGTAGAGTTTACAGATAAGCACGGTTTAGATAATTGGATGGAATTAAGTAGCTTATTTAAAAAGATTGGACTCGATCCAGAATACTATTTAGTAGTTGATTCAACATCAGACTTACCGTACGACTTTTACCGTGCTGGTGAAGAAGAAGAACGTCTACCAATCTTACTTCTTATGCCAAATGGAGAACTTAGAGAGCTTTCACGTGAATCGGATATTGTTGAGGCGATTACTGGTAAGAAGAGAAGGGATCAAAAGCTATTCTACCCGCATGATTTAATCTATGAAGATGGAAGAAAAGGAAAATATAAAGAGAGAATCATCGAGTTACTCGAAGGCAAAAAATAAGAAGCAGCTAAAAGCTGCTTCTTATGAAAGAACTTGAAATTATTTGTCGCTTAAGCGTTTTCCGCCAACTGCATAATGGTTTTTAGACATTTCTTCGATGAAAACAACGATGTTTTCTTCAGGAGCACCAGTTGTTTCGCTTACTGCTGCTGTTACTTTCTCAGCAAGAGCTTTCTTTTGTTCCTCTGTGCGTCCTTCTAGCATTTTCACTGTTACGTATGGCATATATAATCGCTCCTTTTATGTAAGTTACACTCTTATTATAGCGGATTATGTGGAAGAACAATCAAAAAACAAATAATTTCTTTTTTGACATATGGAAGAGGAGATGAAGTATGGATCAGTTATTTAGATACCCGTTGCACCAAATTCCTTTGGTAGCAATGGCCATTATTATCGCATTATCAGTGCATGAATTTGCGCATGCATATGTAGCATATAAATTTGGAGACGATACAGCAAAGAGACAAGGGCGCTTAACTTTATCACCGATGGCACATTTAGATCCTATCGGGATGATTGCTGTATTAATTCTTGGTTTTGGTTGGGCGAGACCAGTTCCTGTTAACCCATATAACTTTAAAAGACCTCGTCTTGCAGGTATATTAGTTTCAATTGCAGGACCGATTAGTAACTTAATTTTAAGCGCAATCGGTTTAATTATTTGGTATAGCTTATTAACATTTGGTGTATTAGACTCAATTCCATTTGCAGTAGCAGATACGCTAGCTCAATTTTTCCAGATTTTTATTATGTTGAATATCGTTTTACTTGTCTTTAACTTATTACCAATCCCGCCACTTGATGGATATCGCGTAGTGGAGGATTTAGCACCAACAAATATTCGTGCGAAAATGACACAGTATGAAAAATACGGGGCAATTGCTTTATTAATTCTAGTTATTACACCGCTTAGCAATTACACAATCCAACCTATTTTTAATGTTGTCATTCCATACGTATTTGCATTTTTAAACAGTATTATTGCGCCTATCTTTGGCCTTTTATAATCATTAAGTGAGGAGGAATTTACATATGACAGAGAAAAAGAAAAAAATCGGTTTTAATATCGTGAAAAATGATTCAACAGATGGACATGGTGGTTTTGGCGTTGGGGCATTAAGTCTAGAAAACATTTCACCTGTATTTGTCGATGTACTAGAGAAAACAGCATTTGTTGATATCGGTGCGATGCATGCACGTAGTACAGTAGAAAAAGGTATTAAGTTTTTAACAAATAAAGATGAAGTTCCAAACGGAAAACCATACTGGCTTGTATGGGTAACGATTGAAAGAACAGCAACAGGTGCGTATTACGCAGGTGTAACAGCTTGTGAAATGACAGTTGACCGTGAAATTCGCCGCGGATATAAGTCACTTCCAGAGCACGTAAACAAAATGGATAAATCATTGAAGCGTCACATTATGGTTGAACATATGGACGAATCATCTAAAAAAGTACTTGGTACATTCTTAAAAGAACATAATGAAGCGATTTGGAACGAGTCTAGCGAAGAATTGCGCCGTGCTTTATTAAGTGAATAAAAAATAGCTGACGGATGTCCGTCAGCTATTTTTTTTTACCAAGGAAGATATTTTTTCCACCAACTTGTTTTTTTCTTTTCTTCAGTTGTCTTTTCAAATTCCTCTTTATCATCAACGTGATCCATACAATATTCAGTTGGTTCTGTACCTTTTGCAAAATACATTTTCACTGAAATTGGACAATTTTTTGTAGCGATTTTCCCGTTTTCAGGGTTAATATCGACTGCAACGACGTCACTTGGTTGTTTAAACTCTTTTTTAGGCTGTCCATCTAAGCCTTTCTCCATCGTATCAGTCCATATTCTTTTCGCATAGCCTTGTTCTGCTACGTTTGAAATTGATTTAGGTTGATCATATCCAACCCATACGCCAGTTACGAGTTGCGGGGTAAACCCAATCATCCAACTATCTGTTTCGGTAGAACCAGATTTTCCGGCATAGGTTCTTGATAGTTTAGATAACATTGATTGACCAGTTACAGCAGCATAACTGCTTAGTTTTTTATTAAACATGCCTGTCATCATTTCTTCCATCACAAATGCTTTGCTCTTATCAAGAACTTGTTTACTCTCCAAATGAGCATCGTATAAAATATTTCCTTCATGATCCATAATGCGGCGAATGAAAATAGGTTTTACTTCTTTTCCCCCGTTTGCGAACATGCTATAAGCGTTAACCATTTCAATTGGTTTTACAGGAGATGTACCGAGCGCGAGGGAAGGGACATCTTTTAATGCACTTTTAATGCCGAATTGCTTCGCTGTCTTTGTAAGAATGTCTTCGCCTAAAAATAAATTAGTCTTCACGGCATATACGTTATCAGAGACCGCAAGAGCTTGCGCCATTGTTACAAAATCGTCTGCATAATAGTCTTTATAGTTTTTCGGTTTATATTTTGAAACACCGTCACCTAAAGTGAACACGGTGTATTCGCTTTTTAAGCGCGTAGCAGGGGTGAATCCTCGTTCTAATGCCGCATAATATAGAAATGGCTTAAATGTAGATCCAGGCTGGCGAGCGGCCTGTGTAGCCCTGTTAAATTGACTTGTATTATAATCAGTTCCACCAACAAGGGCAGCTACTTCACCTGTTTTTGGATTCATAGAGACGAGCGCAGTTTGTATGTTTGTCGTGTCAGGTATGTGGTCTTTTACAGCTTGTTCTGCAACTGATTGTAATTTGGGGTCTAGCGTTGTATAAATACGCAAGCCGCCTTTTTGTAAGGCTTGCTCATCTAATCCGACATCGCGAAGAAGAGAAGCTTGTACAGCATCTTGGAAATAAGGCGCAACCTCTGCGACTTTTTTCGTATCTAATGAAGCGAAAGTTAGTGATTCTTTCTTTGCTGAAGCTGCTTGTTTCTTCGTAATATAGCCTTGTTCTACCATTTCATCTAATATAAGAGATTGTCGTTCTTTCGCACGATCTTTTTTTAAAAAGGGAGAGTAGACACTAGGTCCTTTTGGTATACCCGCGAGCATACTAGCTTCCGCTAATGTTAATTCTTTTGCTGTTTTATCAAAATATAGACGGGACGCAGCTTCGATTCCATAAGCACCATGCCCGTAATAAATTGTATTTAAATATCCTTCTAAAATATGATTTTTATTATAATTCACTTCAAGACGGATTGTGTACATTGCTTCTAATAGTTTACGTTTCCACGTTTTATCATGATCTAAGTATAGGTTACGGGCATACTGTTGTGTAATCGTACTAGCACCTTGGACTTTTGCCATCGCTTTTAAATCAGCAACAATGGCACCAGCAATACGCTTCATATCAAAGCCATGATGTTTGTAGAATCGTTGATCTTCGATAGATAGTGTTGCCTCTTTTACATAAGGAGAAATTTCATTGAGAGATACATTGTAGCGTTTTTGTACCTGATTACTTTGTCCTATAACAGTGTCATCATTAGCGTAAAAGACACTTGTTTGCGGGACAGCAACAGGAGGAGGTCCCATAATTTTTGCAACTATAATAATAACAAAAAAGGAGAAAACGAAAAAAAGAACAGAAGAAAACATTACGGTGAAGAAAAGACGTTTATATTTTTTAAGTTTTGGATTCATAGTTTGATCCATCTTTTTCAGCCCCTCATTCATACAAACATTATTGTATTAGTATTGAGGGTTTTCGATTATTTTAAACAATGAAATTTCGAAAATAAAGAGCTCCTTCAATTAAGAAAGGAGCTCAAATGCACGTGCTGGCCAATCGGTAATAATGACATCTACGCCATAATCAATCATAGTTTGCAAATCTTTGTATTCGTTAATTGTATAAGGGCGGAAAACGTACCCTTGTTTTTGCGCTAGTTGAACAAATTCCTTTGTTAGTAGTTGAAAGTTTGGATGTAAACCAGTTGCTTCTCTAGTTTTCGCTTCAGCGATAGGATCAGCAAGAGGTGTGTCATATAAAATTGCTCTTGGGATTTCAGGAGCTATTTCTGCTAATAATGAAACAGAGTCGTGATTAAATGAAGAGAATACAATTTGATTAGAAAGATGATATTCTCGAACGAGAGCAACAACTTTTTCTTCAATGTTTGGATAGTGAATGACATCTGTCTTTAACTCAATGTTGAGCTGTAACTTTGTTGTAGATAACCAAATGAATACTTCGCGTAACGTTGGGATTTTTGCTTCATGGAAAGAAGGATCTTTATGGCTGCCGGCATCTAAAGCTTGTAACTCTTTTACCGTTTTTTCAGAGACAAGACCTACATCATTCGTTGTACGATCGACTGTTTCATCGTGAATTACGACAAGTTCACCATCTTTTGATAGGTGGACATCAAGCTCAATTCCATGGGCGCCGATGCGTTCAGCTTCTTGGAAGGCAATCATCGTATTTTCTGGATGTGTTCCTTTTACGCCGCGATGAGCGAAAATAAGTGGTTTACTCATGTGAAATTCTCCTTATCATTTCTTTTCTTTCATTATGAAACTGCTTTTGAAAAAATACAATTTAATATGACAAACATTTACAAAAGTCTAACAGTTGCACAAAAGTTAACGTTAACGTAAAATGTAATAATCGAGTGAAGGGAGGAATAAACATGTATAAGATTGATGAAGTTACAAAGCAAGTTGGTTTAACAAAACGTACACTTCGTTATTATGAGGAAATTGGTTTAATTCATCCCCCAGAACGTAGTGAGGGGAACATTCGCCTGTATACAGACGAAGATATCGCTAGAATTAAAAGAATTGTGGAAGCGAAAGAAGTGTTAGGGATTACGCTTCAAGAAATGCAACATTTTTTATCGTTAAAAGAAAGAATGGAGCAAAGAAGAAATAGTGAGAATCCCCGTGATCGTGAAGTGATTCAAGAAATTAAAGAGATGCTTGAAAAACAAGTGCAAACGCTAGACGAGAAAATGGAGCAAATGCAGCGTGTAAAGGGAGAACTTGAAGACAGCTTACATCGTGCAGTGACATTTTTAGAGAATACAAAAGGAGAGTAATCAAAATGGAGAGCAAACAAAAACTAGGGAGATTGATTACAGTGTTGGCTACTTTCCTTGCCTTTTCAGGTATAGGGGTAGTCGATCCAATTTTGCCAATTATTGCTGAAAAGATTGGTGCATCGCATTGGCAAGTAGAGATGTTATTTACAGCATATATTTTAACGATGGCAATTATGATGTTACCAGCTGGAATATTTGCATCGAGATTTGGTGATAAACGAATGATGACAATCGGTCTTGCCATCGTGACTGTATTTGCGTTTATATGCGGTATATCGCAAACGATTGCTCAGTTATCTCTTTTCCGCGCTGGATGGGGATTAGGGAATGCGATGTTCTTCGCAACGGCGATGACTTTATTGATTGCATTAAGTAAAGAAGTTCATGAAGCAGTAGGGTTATATGAAGCAGCTATCGGTTTAGGAATGGCAGGTGGACCATTATTAGGCGGGATATTAGGTGGACATTCTTGGCGTTACCCATTTTTTGCGACGAGTATTTTAATTTTCTTAGCATTTATTTTAGTTTTCTTCTTTGTGAAAGAACCAGAGCGAAAAGTGAAGCGTAAAGCGGCAGGCGTAGGAGAATTACTTAACCTGGTGAAGTATAAGCCGTTTATGCAAGGCGCCATTTCAGGAATGTTATACTACTACGGATTTTTCGTTGTGTTAGCATATTCACCACTTATTATGCATTTATCTGCTATTCAATTAGGTTTTGTATTTTGTGGATGGGGACTCGCGTTAGCTTACGGTTCTGCAATTTTAGCACATAAGCTAGAAGGGAAATATGAGCCGAAAACATTGTTGAAAGGCAGTTTACTCGTATTTGCGCTATTCTTAATTGCACTATTCTTCGTGAAAATTATGTGGTTACAAATTGTATTAATTGTTCTATCAGGATTAGCATCAGGATTAAATAATGCATTATTTACAAGTTATGTAATGGATATTTCACCTTATGAAAGATCTGTTACATCTGGTGTTTATAACTTCGTTCGTTGGTTAGGTGGCGCAATTGCTCCCATTTTATCAGGGATTATCGGCCACGCTGTTTCACCGCAAAGTCCATTTTTAGTAGGTGGGATTGTTGTATTAGTTGGTTGTGTAATGATTTTAATTCCGATTCGAAAACAGGTAGAAGTAGAGAGAAAAGCCCTTTCTTAAGAAAGGGTTTTCTTTATATGTATATGTTAGAACCCTCTGACTAAAATATATTTTCGGTATTTTTGTACTTTTAACTATACATTTTGGATGTTTTGTTTTATTTTTGTTAGGGGACATTAATGATGTCCCTATTATAAATTTGCATTGAAAGGCGTGATTGTACGATGGAACTATGGTTCACTGAAAAACAAACAAAACATTTTGGGATTACGGCGCGTATTAACCGCACATTACATACGGAGCAAACAGAATTCCAAAAACTTGATATGGTCGAAACGGAAGAGTTCGGAAACATGCTTATTTTAGATGGCATGGTTATGACAACAGAAAAAGATGAGTTCGTTTATCATGAAATGGTAGCGCACGTACCTTTATTTACACATCCAAACCCTGAAAACGTATTAGTTGTAGGTGGCGGCGATGGCGGTGTTATTCGTGAAGTGTTAAAACACCCAAGCGTAAAGAAAGCAACTCTTGTTGAAATCGATGGAAAAGTAATTGAGTACTCTAAACAGTACTTACCATCAATTGCAGGTGCATTAGATAATGAGCGTGTAGAAGTAAAAGTAGGAGACGGTTTCCTACATATCGCAGAAAGCGAAAATGAATATGACGTAATTATGGTAGATTCTACTGAGCCAGTAGGACCAGCAGTAAACCTATTTACAAAAGGCTTCTACGCTGGAATTTCAAAAGCGTTAAAAGAAGATGGTATTTTCGTTGCACAAACGGACAACCCTTGGTTTACGCCAGAACTAATTACAACTGTGTTTAAAGATGTAAAAGAGATTTTCCCAATTACTCGTTTATACACAGCGAACATTCCAACTTACCCAAGCGGTCTTTGGACGTTCACAATCGGATCTAAAAAACATGATCCATTAGAAGTAAGTGAAGAGCGTTTCCACGAAATCGAAACGAAATACTACACAAAAGAATTACACAATGCAGCATTCGCATTACCGAAATTTGTTGGCGATTTAATTAAGTAAGAGAATCGCACGGAACAAATAAAGTGTAAATAGCTCATTTAAGGTGTTTGTCCAGAAGACTTGAACATGCTAGCTATTTACACTTCTGTAAAGAAAATTGTCTTCTTTGTATGAAATAGAAGACCCGGTAAATCGAGAAAGAGGAGCAACTCGCTCCAAATTTGAGAAATAATGAAAGGTTGGGATACCTTAAGTTCCACATAAGGAGGAAAAGAATATGCGTTTTGATGAAGCTTATTCAGGTAAAGTATTTATTAAAAGTCATCCAAGTTTTGAAGAGTCGAAGGTAGTTATTTATGGGATGCCTATGGATTGGACAGTAAGTTACCGTCCGGGATCTCGTTTTGGCCCTGCACGTATTCGTGAAGTATCAATCGGTCTTGAAGAATATAGTCCGTATTTAGATCGTGAACTAGAAGAGGTAAAATATTTTGATGCGGGTGATATCCCATTACCATTCGGAAACGCACAGCGCAGCTTAGACATGATTGAAGAATATGTATCAAAACTTTTAGATGCCGATAAGTTTCCACTAGGTCTCGGCGGTGAGCACTTAGTGTCTTGGCCAATTTTTAAGGCAATGGCAAAAAAATATCCGGATTTAGCAATCATCCATATGGATGCTCATACTGATTTACGTGAATCATATGAAGGGGAGCCTTTATCCCACTCTACACCAATTCGTAAAGTGTGTGATTTAATTGGTCCGGAAAACGTATATTCTTTCGGAATTCGTTCTGGAATGAAGGAAGAATTTGAATGGGCGAAAGAAGTAGGTATGAACTTATATAAATTTGACGTATTAGAACCGTTAAAAGAAGTATTACCGAAACTTGCAGGACGCCCAGTCTATGTCACAATCGACATTGATGTATTAGACCCAGCTCACGCTCCAGGAACAGGAACGTTAGAAGCTGGTGGTATCACATCTAAAGAATTATTAGATTCCATCGTAGCAATTGCAAATTCAAATATAAATGTAGTTGGAGCAGACTTAGTAGAAGTAGCTCCTGTCTACGACCATAGTGATCAAACACCAGTCGCAGCAAGCAAATTCGTGCGGGAAATGCTGCTCGGTTGGGTAAAGTAAAAGCAGAATCGGCTCGCCCAGAATGTGAGGGGGATGGAGCTTCAGACATAGAGGCGTTTTTTGCCTCGAAGGAAGAAGCGAAGCCACCGATTATTCTAGCCGCTGCAGCTAGATAAAATAAGAGTCTCCTATGATTAGGGGGCTCTTATTTTGTCGTTATGTGTCGGTAAGTCGATATATTTAAAAAACCGCTGATATAATTCGAGTTACGCTGATATATTTAAAAAATCGCCGATATAATTCGAGTTGCGCCGATATAATTGAAAAACCGCTGATATAATTGTATTTACTATCACGCAACACACAAAAAAGAGCTATTCCCAAACAACGGGAATAGCTCTTTTTCTTATGCAACCTTCTCTTCCGAAGTAATGCCGCGAATGTCATCAGCAGAGCGAATTGGATATTTACGGAACACAATTGATCCGATGTATCCAACAATCGTGGTAACGATTCCACATAATATAGCAGCAATTGTTACTTTTACAACGTCATTAAATCCGAATAAAACAAGAAGTCCTGGGATTGGTGATGCTGTTCCTGGTGCATTATTAACGAGCTGGAACAGAGATGTAATAATACCAGCAAGTGCACCGCCAACGAAGTTTGTCGCATAAATTGGAATTGGATTTGCTGAAACAACATCGGCTTGTGTTAAAGGCTCGATTGCTACAGCAATTGTGTCTTTCTTTGAACAAATCTTTAGTCGTTTAAAGAAAATAAAGTTCATTGGGGCTGAGGCTGCTACGGCAAGACTACCAATTGCCATTGGTAAACCTGTTAATCCAAGCATTGCAGTGAGTGCCATAGAACTCAGTGGAGAGGTAGAAATAACTGTTATTAATCCACCAAGCATAATACCCATGATAATAGGGCTTTCTGTAGTTGCAACTGAAATCATAGAACCAATTTTACCAAGTGTTGCGTTAACGAGCGGATCCATAAGCATTGCCATTCCGCGTGAGATTGGTGCAGCGATAAATAAAATTGCTAAAAACTCTACACCAGCCGGTAATTTCTTTTCGAGAAATTTTACGACGAAGGCACAAACGTATCCAGCGAAAAATCCTGGTAAAATACCAAATCCACTAGTAGCGATACCGATTAAAACAGCATATACGGGGGAAACACCGATTGCTAATGCGACTAAAATCGCTGCTGCGACACCGCTCATACTACCGGAAGCTTCTCCTACTGATTGTAAAAAGTCATTATGAAACATTTCTCCACCTATATAACGATGAAATGCTTCAATAAGAAAACTTGCGATTGCTGCATTAGCTAAAGCACCCATTGCTTTCATGCCGTAAGGAGCACGGTAACTAAAAAGTGTAAATAGACAAAGTACAACAAGTAATAGTGCTAAACCTTGCAAGATAGCCATTTGAAAACTGTCTCCTTTGATTTTTGTAATAAAAATTTGTATCATTCAATAATAATATAAAAGTGTATGAAACGGAAAAATTTTTTCTTGGGAAATTGCTATAAGGTGAAAATGCCTTACAATAATGTAAGGAAAGTGTAAGACTTTTAGATAGAGTATAGTATGCCATTTTTCGTATAATACAAGTATAGATATATGACTAGGGAAAAAGAAGTGCAAACAGGAGGCGCATGTATGAAATTGGTAATTAAAGTTTTGGTTGTATTCGCCATCATTCTAGGTGGAACAGCGTATTATTTGAACACAAAAACAGAAGGTGTACATGCTTTTGTAGACAACTTCTTTTCAAATAAAGAAATACAAGATTATTATGCGGTTATAGATAAAGGTGAGAAAAAAGACGGAGAATACTTGTATACTTTTAAAGGGTATACAGAAGACGGAAAGTTACAGGTTATTAAAAGAATGATGAACCGTGAATTGCATACGGGGGCATTTATAAAAATTTATGCAAAAGGTATGCAAGGAAAAGGGTGGGCTGAAATCCCGAAAGAATCAATTCCACAAAAAGCGTTGGAAAAAATAGAAAAACGATAAAAGGAGCGACTCATTCGCTCCTTTTTTAGTGCGTTAAAATAGTGATAGATGTCTTTTCTTTGCTAGAAATGATTGTTGCACGTCCGCCAATTGGGAAAGTGAAAATCGGGGTTGTATGACCGAAACTTGCATTTGCAATGATAGGGATATGTGCAAGTTCAGGCTTTGAAGCAATCATTTCTTGAATGTCTTCTATCGTGCATTCTGCGCCTTTTTGCATCTTTCCTATAACGATGCCTTTTACATGTTCAAAATCTTGCTGCTGCATAAGAGAATGTAAATATCGATCAAAAGTTTTAAGAGTAGCTCTTCCAGTTAAACTATCCTCTTCAAGAAATAAAATTTTATCCTTTAAGTCTGGCATATATGGTGTACCTTGCAGTAAGTTCAATGTGCTCATATTACCACCGATAATATCTCCCGTAGCTTCTCCTTCGTGAATCGAAACGTATCCTTCATTCTTAATAAACTCTCGATTTTCCTGATCAATGTACCAAGAATCATCACTCCATGTTTCAGATGGTAGGACTTCAATCGGCTCATTAGAAGTTACGCATTTTAAAAAGTAATCTGTTGTATACTCGAGCCCTTTCTCCATTCCAAATGAAGAGAAATGGGGGCCTGAATATGTAACAAGTCCTGTTTTAGTGTAAATTGCATTATTTAGTGCAGTGATATCCGAATAGCCACAGAAAAATTTCGGGTTTTCTCGAATTAAATCGTAATCGAGATGTTTTAATAAGCCATTAGAATTGTATCCGCCAAGTGTCGTCAAAATGGCTTTTACATTCGGGTCTCTAAATGCTTCGTGAAGGTCTTGAACGCGTGAAGAAATAGAAGAGGAAGCAAATCTGTCTATCTCATCAGCATATGTTGAAAATGTAACGTGAAAGCCCATTTCGGTTAACCTTTTTACAGCAAGCTTCCTGTTTTCAGTTGAGACAATACTTAAACTACAAGATGGTGAAATCACTCTAATTTCATCACCTTTTTTCAATTTTGTTGGTAGCACTTCATTCACCTCTTCAAAAGAAAGAATATTTAGATTTAAGAAATATTTTATCATATGAAATAAAGTGAAAGTGAATTATGTTTTGAAATGGAGTTTTCCTGATTTTTCAGCAGACAGACAGAGGTTTTTTTTGATATGATAGGAAAAGTGATTTATTATAAGTAGTATTTAATATCTATAACATTTGAAAGGTGTGCAAGACGTGGAGAAACAACTTGCAGGCTTGCCGGTACACGTTCATTTCGTAACAGAAATCCGTGAAGGGGCGAGGAAGGAAACCGTTGCTTTTGAAGCAAATGGTCAATACTATGTAAAAGGTCAAGGTACATATGTAACATTCCAAGAGCCGAACGAACAAGGCGAAGTGAAAACAATTATTAAAATTCAAGATGAACAAGTTCTCATTATGCGTTCAGGTGCTGTTTCGATGCGTCAAACGCATGTGAAAGGTGAATGGACAACTGGTACGTACACGAGTGAACTTGGTACGTTTGCATTGCAAACAAAGACTGATAACGTTCTTTTTAAATGGTCGGATGAAAAGAAAAAAGGACAACTCTTCTTAACGTACGCATTGCTTCTAAGTGAACAAGAAGCTGGCAGATATACAATTACGATTAATTTGAAGGAGGCAAAATAATGAATTCTTTAGAACAAGTAAAAGGATTAATTAAAGAAGAAATTCAAGCTGCTGTATTAAAGGCAGAATTAGCGACAGAAGAACAGATTCCAAACGTAGTATTAGAATCTCCAAAAGATAAAACAAATGGTGACTTCTCTACAAATATGGCAATGCAACTTGCACGTGTTGCGAAAAAAGCACCTCGTATGATTGCAGAAGAATTAGTTGCAAACTTCGATAAAGCAAAAGCTTCTATTGAAAAGATTGAAATCGCAGGTCCTGGTTTCATTAACTTCTACATGGATAATAGCTACTTAACAGACTTAATCCCAACGATCGTTAATGCTGGTGAAGCTTACGGTGAAACGAATACTGGTAAAGGTGAAAAAGTACAAGTTGAGTTCGTATCTGCGAACCCAACAGGTGACCTTCACTTAGGGCATGCACGTGGTGCAGCAGTAGGTGACACTTTATGTAACTTATTAGCAAAAGCAGGATATGATGTATCTCGTGAGTACTACATTAATGATGCTGGTAACCAAATCCATAACTTAGCTCTTTCTGTTGAAGCTCGTTACATGCAAGCTTTAGGCTTAGAGAAAGAAATGCCAGAAGACGGATACCATGGTGCGGACATCATTGCAATTGGTAAACGTTTAGCAGAAGAGTTTGGCGATCGTTATGCGAAAGCTGATGAAAAAGAAAGCTATGAATTCTACCGTGAGTACGGTTTAAAATATGAGTTAGCAAAACTTCAAAAAGACTTAGAAAGTTTCCGTGTTAAATTTGATGTATGGTTCTCAGAAACATCATTATACAAAAACGGAAAAATCGATCAAGCTCTTGCTGTATTAAAAGAGCGTGACGAGATTTTTGAAGAAGACGGTGCAACTTGGTTCCGCTCAATGACTTACGGTGATGATAAAAACCGTGTATTAATTAAAAACGACGGTTCTTACACGTACTTAACGCCAGATATCGCGTATCACCGTGATAAATTAGAGCGTGGTTTCGATAAGTTAATCAACATTTGGGGTGCTGACCACCACGGTTACATTCCACGTATGAAAGCTGCTATTCAAGCGCTAGGTTACGATAAAGAAACACTTGAAGTAGAAATCATCCAAATGGTACAACTGTATCAAAATGGTGAAAAAATGAAAATGAGTAAGCGTACAGGTAAAGCAGTTACACTTCGTGAGCTTATGGAAGAAGTAGGTGTGGACGCAATGCGTTACTTCTTCGCAATGCGTAGCGGTGATTCTCATTTAGACTTCGATATGGACTTAGCTGTATCAAAATCTAACGAAAACCCAGTATACTATGCACAATACGCTCACGCTCGCGTATGCAGTATCCTTCGTCAAGGTGAAGAATTAGGATTAGCTACAGGCGGAGACGTGAACTACAAACTTGTTACTTCTGAGAAAGAAGTAGAGTTACTGAAAAAACTTGGTGAATTCCCGGCAGTAGTTGCGGATGCAGCACAAAAACGTTTACCACACCGTATTACAAACTATGCATTTGAATTAGCAGCAACATTACACAGCTTCTACAATGCAGAAAAAGTATTAAACCAAGATAACTTAGAATTAAGTAAAGCTCGCTACGAGTTAATGAAAGCAGTACGCACTACACTTCAAAACGCATTAGCAATCGTAGGAGTATCTGCGCCAGAAAAAATGTAATTAAGAAAAGCGGAGCCGACTGTTTAGTCCCGAAGGCTAAGGTTCTTTCCCACAGAAGATGCATTTTATCTTCTTGTGGGGAAGGTTCTTAGACGGAAGGGGCTAGGAGGCAGAGCTAGACATAAAGAAAAGCGGAAGCGGCTCGTTCAGAATAGGAGGGGGAAGGCGCGAAGCCACCGAGTATTCTAGTCGATTTTCGCTTTTAGTAAAAGGCAATCACACGATGTTGTGATTGCCTTTTTTTATTGTAGTTTTGTTATATATGATACGAAGAAGTAACAAGGAAATAGAAGGAGAGCATACGATGAATGCTGTGAAAAAACAAAAGATAACATTAGTTGTCATATTTGCAAGTGCGATGTTTGTATTACTGAGCGGCTTTGCTTTTCTTCAAACGTTAGATGATATGTGGAGAGCTGGTGATATATATTTAGAGAGTGAGCAACAAGGAGAGACAAGCTATGAGGCAAAATTCTCATCATGGGATATTGCTGGGAAAGGTATTGAACTTGAGTATGCCAAAGACACAGAAGTAACATTTTCTTATGAGACGGATGCAAAACGTGGGAATTTATGCTTTAGCTTGTATGAAAGGAAAGGAGAAGGTATAAGGGAGTTAAAAGAAATCTGTGAATCAAAAAAAGGTACTTTTAAAGCTACATTGAAAGCGAATGAAAAGTATGTATTTAGTATAAGTGGTTTAATGGTGAAAGATGGTTTTGTAAAAGTGAATTGGGAAACAAAATAAAGGCCCTTGGGAAGGGCCCTTTATTTTATCGGATTGTATACGTAACCGAAAAGCTAACAGGACTATAGTAAACATAAGGTGCATGAAATTGAACGTACATATTCCCATCTGTTTTTGCAGTGAAAATTCGGCCGTAGCCATCAGAATAACGTCCAATAAGGTTATGATTTGAGTCATAAACACTGTAACTAGGGGTTTTGCTGTTAGGTTGAATTGTTAACTCTTGTCCCTTTTGAAGGAAAACAGGTTCTTGTTCAGAACTACTTCCAGTTTGCAAAGAATAAAATTTTGTAAAGCTTTGTTCTTGAGTAGCGGCAGCGGCCTTTGTTTCAGGAATAAACGCGGTAGCACCAGTAATTCCTGCTAAAGTTAATGCACCGGCTAAAATTATTTTTTTCATAGTAGAAAAGCCTCCTTAATTGTTGTAATCATTTTTGTTACAGTTAATATTGTATACGATAATGAGTAGGAGAAAATATGCTTTTATGCATATATATTTTTTCTCAATAAAAGACCACTGATAAAAATCGGTGGTCTTTTAAATGACTAAGCAGCTTTTTGTTCAGTTTGAGTGACAGGTTTTTGAAGTGTATTATAAACTCCTGTTCCAATAACCTCTAATGCCATTTTCATACGTTCAGGTGAAATGTTCTCAAATACGTTATCTTGAGGTGTGTGATATACCTTTTCGATATGATAGATTAATGGATTCCAACTATCGACACCCATCCAAATAAATAGAGCGGCAGGAATCCCAACTTCAGCAAATGGTACGTGATCACTAGAGCCGAATTTTCCTTGCAGTACAAGGTCATTATTTAACTGTTTACCTGCTTGCAAGGCTGCATCTGTTACAAGGTTTGGAGAACCGTTAGGCGTCATAGCATATAAATTCTTTGCTTTATCGTAATTTGTTGCGACCATGTCTGCGTTAAAGACACCTAAAATTCGATCGCGTTCTTTTTGGGATAAACTATTAACGTAATAATCGGAGCCAAGTAAGCCAGTCTCTTCAGAACCGAAAGCAATAAAACGAATTTCTTTATCAGTTTCTACATTTTGAAAAGCACGAGCTAATTCTAATACTAACCCTGTACCAGAAGCATTATCATTTGCTCCAGGTGCTCCAACGACACTATCGTAGTGTGAACTTACGACGACAGCTTTTTCAGTACCTGTACTGTTTTTTGGTTTCTTTTTAGCGATGACGTTTAATGATGTTAAATTAGATTCATGTCTCGCTTTTAGGGAAAGAATTGTTGTTCCTTTTTTAGCGATTTCTTCTTTAAATGCATTTCCTTGTGCATAAGCAAGACCGAAGACAGGGATAGATTGCTTTTTCGTTAGGCGGGGATTGAAAGTTTGTCCGTAGTTTCCACGTCCACCAATTAAACTGTATAAAAGAACACCTTTTGCTCCTTTGCTAACGGCATTTTCAACTTGTTTATTATAGTCAGCTACTGTTGTTCCTCTTTCGAATAGAACAATTTTTCCATTTACTTCATTTGGGATATCCTCTAATTTTGTCCCACCTTGAACAAAGATAAGAGGAGCCGTAACAGATTCTGTAGAAATTAGTGCGTTAGGGGCAGCACCAGCTTGCCAATTACGCTTTGTGGATAATGGTGATTCAATAAATCCAACGTATTGATCCGGCACTTGGAATGGTTGATATTCTACTTCGTAGCCCATTGATTTAAGCTGCATACCGACGTAGCGAGAAGCCCATTCCTCTGATTTTGTCCCGCCAGGTCGAGGGCCAATTGTTTCGGATAAGAAACGGATGTGTTCGATAGCGCGGCTTGCATCAACTTGTTTTGTAATAGATGAAGTCTGTGTGATTTCTGAAGTGGAATCAGCTTTGGCTTGTCCAATCGGAGCTAAGCTAACAGCGAGTGATACAGCAAGCAAAGAGCTTACTATTTTTTGTTTCAAAGATTTTTTCATTTTTTCCTCTCCTATTCTTCTATTCTCTCTGACTGACAAAAGAAGACGGATAACGACTTCATTTTACCCTTACCTTTATTATTTTTCAATATTCTGACATTGAGAAATAAAAAACGCTGTATGCACATTTGCATATTTTTGACGGAGATATGTATGCTATCATTTTAAACGAAGGTTCGCTTTCTATTTGGAAAGCTCCTACATTGCATGAATCTAGTGTACCCAAACTTTAGATTATGTAGAGAAAAGAATCCACTGTAGGGTTTCTTTTCTCGTGTTTGAATCATGTGATGATAAATATGTTTCCGCATTTCATAATTATCATCAGTGATATATGTAAGGCATCCATATGAAAATACGAGGCTGTTCAAAGGTTTTCCGTACTTTTGGACAGCCTCACCCCGTTAAAAGGACGATACTCTATGTATCGTCCTTTTTTGTATAAAAAAACACCCCATCAAATATTCACTTGATGGGGTGTGAAAAACTATTAATAATATTTTTTGCGTTTTGTAGCTAAAATACTTAACAAACCAGCTAGTAGAAGTAAGATACCTACTGTTTGAGTAGAATCTTTTTTGTGACCTGTATTTGGAAGTTCTTTACCCGTATTTCGGTCATCTTGCTGTTTGTTTATTTGTGTTTCAGGGTTACCTTTTTCTAGTTCTTCGGAAGTTCCTTTACCGTGTGCTTCAGGATTTCCCTTTTCTAGTTCTTCAGAAGTTTCTGTACCAGGTGTTTCAGGATTTCCTTTTTCTAGTTCTTCGGAAGTTTCCTTACCTGGTTTCTCTTCTTTATTCGGAGGAGTAATTGATTCATTATCTCCACCTGATGAAGATTCAATCTTTTTATTTGAAACTGTAATTTGTAGTGGTGCAGCTTGGGCTTTTTCAATTGTAAAGCTTATTGGTGATGCATCTAATTGATAGCCTTCAGGAGCTTTCGTTTCAATAAATTGATAGTCTCCAGGTTGTAAGTCTTTAGCGATGATTTTTCCGTCTTTATTGGTAACTAAATTCGTACGAATATCATTACCGTTCATATCAGTAATTTTAAATACCGCACCTTCTAGCGTTTCTTTCGCATCTAAAGAGTCAACTTTCGTTAATTCAACGCCACCCTTAGTTAAGCCATTTTTAGCAGTAACAGAAACGTGAGTTGTTTGGCTTTTCTCGATAGTGAAAGGAATAGGTGTTTTATTTAAATCATAATGTTTCGGAGCTTTCGTTTCCACGAATTGATAATCTCCTGGTCTTAAATTAGAAGCAGAAACTTTCCCGTCTTTATCAGTAGTTAAATTTGTGCGAACAATTTTACCTTTCGCATCAATGATGTTAAATACTGCATCAGAAAGTTTTGTATCTGGATTTATATCATCCACTTTAATTAACTCTACCGCACCTTCAATTAAGCTGTTCTTAGCAGTGACTTGTAACTTCTCTGCTTGGCTTTTCTCAATTGTAAATTTAATTGGTGTAGCATCTAGTTTATAGTGCTTAGGAGCTTTTGTTTCAATAAATTGATAGTCTCCAGGATGTAAATCAGGAATAGAAACTTTCCCTTTCGCATCTGTCGTAATGCCAGTACGAACGTCATTGCCGTTCATATCAACAATTTTAAATACCGCACCTTCAAGAGCCGTACCGTCGATATCATCCATTTTAGAAAGTTCTACCGCACCTTTAGTTAAACTATTTTTAGCAGTAACAGAAATCGGTTCGGCTTGTCCTTTCTCGATAGTGAAAGGAATTGGTTCTTTATTTAAATCGTAATGTTTCGGAGCCTTTGTCTCGATGAATTGATAATCACCCGGACGTAGGTCAGGAACGCTAATTTTACCTTGTGAATTGGTAGTAAGACTCTTGCGAATTACAGTACCCTTCATATCAACAATGTTAAATACAGCACCCTCAAGAGTAGTACCATCGACGTCATCGACTTTAGAAAGTTCAACGCCACCTTTAGTTAAACTATTTTTCATAGTAACAGTAGCAATATCTTTTTGGCTTTTTTCAACTGTAACTACAATTGGCTTTTTGTCTAAATCATAATGTTTCGGAGCGGTTGTTTCGACAAATTGATACGTACCAGGACGTAAATTTTCAACAACGATCTTTCCTTCATTATTTGTTTTTAAATCTGTTTTAAGCACTTTTCCGTTTTGGTCTAGTAAATTAAATACCGCATCAGAAAGTTTCATTTGATCGTTTAGATCATCTACTTTAAGTAGTTCAATACTACCTTGTTGTAAGCTATTTTTAGCAGTTAAAGAAATAGCTTTCTTCTGTCCTTTTTCAATAGTGAAATGGATTGGCGTTTCATCTAAAACGTAATGCTTAGGTGCTTTCGTTTCGATGAATTGATAATCACCCGGACGTAGGTCATCGATTTCGATTTTTCCTTTATTATTTGTAACAAGATCTTTATGAATTACAGTACCGTTCATATCAACAATGTTAAATACAGCACCTTCAAGTTTAGTATCATCGATGTCATCTACTTTAGAAAGTTCAACGCCACCTTTTGTTAGAGCGTTTTTAGCCGTAACATGAAGCGTTTCAGTTTGGCTTTTCTTAATTGTAAATTTGATCGGTTTTTTATTTAAATCGTAATGTTCAGGAGCGATTGTCTCAACGAATTGATACGTGCCAGGACGTAGGTTTTCAACAACAATTTTCCCTTCATTATTTGTTTTTAAACCTTTTTCAACTAGCTGTCCGTCTGCATCTAATAAATCAAATACAGCATTAGCAAGTTTAGTGTTTGTATCGATATCATCAATCTTTGTTAATTCCACGCTACCTTTTTTCAACGTGTTTTTACCCGTAACAGTAATTTTTTTCGTTTGACTTCTTTCAATTGTAAATGGAATCGGTGTTTCGTCTAATACATAGTGCTCAGGAGCCTTTGTTTCAATGAACTGATAGTCTCCAGGACGTAAATCAGAAACGGAAATTTTTCCATTTTTATCTGTACCAAGGTTTGTGCGAACGTCGTTACCATTCATATCAACAATTTTAAAGATTGCACCTTTCAGCATTGTACGATCGATGTCATCGATTTTGGTTAAAATGACGCCACCCTTCGTTAAGCTGTTAGTAGCGGTAACGCTAATATTTTCTTTTTGACTTTTTCCAATAGTGAATGGAATAGGATCTTGTCTTAAGTCATAGTCTTTTGGAGCTTTTACTTCAATAAATTGATAGTCACCTGGACGTAAATCAGAAGCAGAAACTTTACCATGTTCATCGGTAGTTAATCCTTTACGAACTACCTTTTTCGTATCATGAGCATCAACAATGATAAATTCTGCGCCTTCAAGAGTAACGCCATCAATGTCATCAACTTTTGTTAAAGTAACGCCACCTGTAAGTAAACTATTTGTTACAGTGACAGGGACTGGAAGATCATCCTTGCTACCTTTTTTAATTGTGAACTTAATAGGTGTTTGATCTAATTTATAATGTTCAGGAGCTGATGTTTCAATAAATTGATAATCTCCTGGTGCTAAATCAGGAATAACTAGTACTCCGTAATCATCTGTTTTTAAATCTTTCGCAATTTCTTTGCCAGTTGCGTCTTGTAATGTGAACACTGCTCCAGCAAGAGCGATACTACTTTCCACATCATCTTCTTTAATAAGTTTAACTTTTCCTTTCGTTAAACTATTTTTAAATGTAAGTGGAAGAAGTTTTTGTTGTCCTTTTTCGATTGTAAATTCAATTGGTTCTACATTTACATCGTAATAAGTTGGGGCCTTTGTTTCGATAAGTTTATAGTTACCAGGACGTAAGTCGTCTACAACTAACTTTCCTTCACTATTCGTAACAAGTTCCGCACGAACATCTTCATTTGTATCTCTATTAACAATTTTAAATACCGCACCTTCAAGTGTTTCCTTTTCATCTGCAGCATTCACTTTTGTTAATTCAATACCGCCTTTTGTTAAGCTGTTTTTAGCAGTAACAGTAGCCGACGTCGTTTGACTTTCTGTGATTGTAAATTTAATCGGATTTGTATTTTTATCGTAATACTTTGGTGCTGTTACTTCGATAAATTTATAATCGCCAGGGCGTAAGCCAGTAGCGATAGCTTTACCATCCGCACCAGTTTTTATATTTTCGCGAATGACTTTCTTTTCATCATTAGCATCGACAATTTTAAATACAGCACCTGCAAGAGCTGTACCATCGATATCATCAACTTTTGTTAATTCAACATCTCCTGGTTTTAAAGCATTTTCAGCTTTCACAAGTAGAGTTTCTTTCTGACTTCTATCGATTGTAAATTCAATAGGTTCTGCTCGTAAAACGTAGTGTTCAGGAGCAGCTGTTTCAATAAATTTATACGTACCAGGACGTAGCTTATCAGCTTTTGTTTTTCCATCAGCATCTGTAGTTAAGTCAGTACGAACATCATTATTATTTACATCAACAATTTTAAATACGGCACCTGCAAGAGGTTTTTTATCACCGAATTCATCAACTTTTAATAATTCAACTTCTCCTGTTTTTAAACTGTTAGTTGCCGTAACAGTAGCAAAAGACTGTTGGCTTTTATCGATTGTAAACTCGATAGGATTTGTATTTAACACATAATCCTTAGGAGCTTCTGTTTCAATAAATTTATACGTACCAGGCTCTAAGTCTTTAACAGTTACTTTACCATCCGCACCAGTTGTTACATTTTCGCGAATGACTTTCTTTTCATCATTAGCATCGACAATTTTAAATATAGCACCTGCAAGAGCTGTACCATCGATATCATCAGTTTTTGTTAAAGTGACGCCACCTTTAATGAGGTGATTTGTCGCAGTAACAGTAACTGCCTTCTGTTGACTTTTTACAATTGTAAACTCAATTGGTGTTTTATCTATGTCGTAATCTTTAGGAGCCTTTTCTTCAACAAATTGATAGTCTCCAGGACGTAAATTTGTTGCTTCGATTTGTCCCTGATCATTTGTCGTTAATTTTCCATAGCCGGGGATTATTTTGTTTTTTCGGTCCCGTACACTGAACTCCGCACCTGCTAAAGTTTTTCCATCTTTATCGACTTTTGTTAAAATGGCCGAACCTGGAATCAAGCTGTTTGTTGCAGTGCGGTTTATTACTGTTGTTTGATCTTCCGCGATTTTAACCTCAATCAGTCGATCATCTAATTTATAATGCTCAGGAGCCTTTGTTTCTTGTAAGTAGTAAGTTCCTGGTTTTAAATGATCTACAGTAATTTGTCCTTTATCATTTGTTATTAATTCTTTATGTTCAGGAATAACCTGTTTGTTTTGATCCAGTAAAGAGAAAACAGCATGTTCAAGTCTCTCTCTACTCGTAGCATCAGTTTTTGTAAGTACTACTTTCCCAACAAACTTTTTATTTGTAAGAGTATATTTTGTAATTTCTTCAGAACCTAGCTCGACAAGTATACCTTCTTTTAATTCTTTACTAATTACATAACCTTGAGGTGCTTTTGTTTCTTTAATTAAATATTTATCACGTCGTAAGTTGTTAAACTTGGCGACGCCGTCATCACCTGTTGTAATTGAACGAATAGCGGTTGTGCCTGTCTGATCATATAAAGTAAATTCTGCTCCGGCTAATGGTACTTTTCTATCTTTGTCATCAACCTTTATAATTTGAAGACTTCCGCGTCCTTTATTAGCAGAACCACCCCCAGATCCAGAAGATACTTTAACTACCTTTTCTTCTGTTGTTTCAACCTGAGTTAATGTTAAACGATTACCAGTAATCTTCACTTTATTACTCACTGTCTCATTATTGTCTGCATTAATGAGTGAGCGATATTCTAAAATATAAGCTCGATTAATGGTATGAAGAAATTCAACTTTAAACTGTTGTTTTCCTGTATCGTTGTCTGTTGTTACTTTGAGTTTATAGTCTGTTCCTTCTTTTAATTCATTTGCTGTATCTTTTGTTAAAGTGCCATCCACGGCTACTGTTGTTGGATATAGGTGGAAGGACTTTTCATCAAGAATTTGATTGTCTGTTGGGTTATCTGTTACGACAGCATTTTCAATAGTTGATTGACTCGGATTAATGGAAACACTCCAATCAATATACTTGTCATTTTGTTTTGCTGTTTTCGTAACACCGCTACCACCGTTTTTGATCTCAAATGCACCATGGATAGTAGTAACAGTTTTCGATCCATCTTTTAAATCGGCATAATTATCGTAGCGCTTATTAATTTGTTCACCTGCAAGTGAAGTTTTAAAGCTAATATAATATGCAGAATTAATTTCGTTTTTAAAATGAACCGTTAATGTATTGTTGTTATCTTTTGTTGGATTTTCTATCGTATATTCGCTAGGAGGAACAGGATCGCCTACTTCAAATCCATGTGCACCACCAGTTAATTTCATATGTCGAACTTCAATAGATTCCGGTATTAATTTTTGGTTATCTCTTAATATATCAACGATAGAAGGATCCTTAATCGGTCTATTATTATAGTTAAACCCTATGTCCCATTTAATTTCTTTCGTTTGGGCATTGTAAGAACCGTATTTAAATCCGTTTCCTTTTGTGTAGTAATCAGGATCAAATGTATCATCAGATGAACTGTTGTTCTTTTTATTATTTATGTCTATCCATGATAAATTTGCTGTATTTTTGAATGATTTATTATCATTCTCTTTGGATAAATTTTCATAATTAAAGTCTGTTGTGTATGTGATAGTTAAAGTTTTATCCATATTAGACTTATAATCACCAGTTAGTTTCACTTCAAATCCCTTATCTGTTACATCAAGTGTGTAATCAAAATTTGGATCAAGCGTTCTCGAGCCGTCTGTAATTTTGAAACTATCTTTTTGTAACATTAAGCCACCATAGTCAAACGTATCCTTGATAACAGCATCGTTTAACACGTAGTTGTTATCATTTACAATAATTGTCCATGTTGTTGTTTTCTTATTGTAATCTGTATCTTTTTTATTATGTTTCTTTATGATATTTTGTTGTTTTAACGTAACTTTGTTTGTTTGATTCCATTTACCATCTGCAATAATTTTATTTTCGATTTCGCCATCTTTTATGACATCATTCGTAGCTTTCGATGTATAAGTAATCACATAGGCACTATTAATATCTTCATTAAACTGTAAATCAAATCCCTCATCAGTTTCTTTTACAGTAAAGTTTGTGGCGTTGTCACCTGTAACAAGTTTTCCTGCATCATCATAAGAAGCATTTTTTACCACGATAGAATTTTTATCAACTTTATGAGATTTATCCAAAACATCTTTTAAAAGCGCATCAGCTTTTTTAATATCTCTCTGATCACCGTTATAAGTGATTGTCCATTCGATTGTTTGTGTTTTTGGATTGTACTTACTAGTTTTCTCAAGATGTGTACCGCGTGAAACAGTTACAGTGGCATTCGCAGCTACACTACCTTGATTATCACTGGATACTTTTGCGTTGTTTTTGAAACTAGTAACACTTTCATCTGTAATCTTTGTTGCATATTCAATTTCATATGCTTTATTCGTTTCTTTTTTGAAAGCGATATTTAATTTATTAGAGGATGAAGTAAGTTCATATTCTTCTTTAGGAACTTCTGCACCACGAGTTGTTTTCCCGTTAATATCTACTTCCAAATAGTAGACCTTAATAGAATCTTCGTTGAGACTAGCCCCATTTGGAATGTCATCTTCAAAGACGGCATTTGTAAGCTTATCTTTTGTCTTGTTCATTTC
Organism: Bacillus sp. FF-1; assembly: GCF_028548245.1. NCBI lineage: Bacteria > Bacillati > Bacillota > Bacilli > Caryophanales > Bacillaceae > Bacillus > Bacillus sp. FF-1. Next base: position 217,536 of record NZ_JAQQGG010000005.1, on the reverse strand, counting down.
TACTTTCCAATTAATTTGATTCGTATTAATTGGTCTATCAGGTACACCTTTTTTATCTATAGATTTTGTTACTTTAGGCTTGAAATCAAGCTCAATAATAACGTCTTTTTCTTTAATAGGGAATGGAATTTGTTTTTCGGTAGTCCCTGTAATTTTTACTTCATTAAACTCCGTACGAATATTTAAATCTCCAGCTATATTAGGATGATCTTCAACATATTCGTTAAAAGTCATCGTTACTTTGCCATCAGGCGTAACAACGAATGATCCAATCGTATGTCCTTCACCATCTATTAAATCTTCTGTAATGGTATTGTGGACAATAAAGTATTCTGGGAGTTGGAAAGTGTAGTAATCACCTTTTTTGACGTTTAGGGACTCTAAAATTTCCCATGTAAAATCAATTTTAGTAATAGAATCTGGACTTGGACGATTATCCGTATCATTGAATGGCTTACCGTCTTTGTCCGTTAGTGTGACACCTGTTAAAATATTTTCTGTAATTTGCTTAGGTGATGGGTCGGGATTATCAACAGGTTGTTCTGTTGTGTTATCACCATTTTTTTGCTCTTCCGTAGGTTGTTGAGCATTGCCGTTCTTTTGCTCTTCCGTAGGTTGCTGAGCATCACCGTTTTTTTGCTCTTCCGTAGGTTGTTGAGCATCACCGTTTTTTTGCTCTTCCGTAGGTTGCTGAGCATCGTCGTTCTTTTGCTCTCCCGTAGGTTGCTGAGCATCACCGTTCTTTTGCTCTTCCGCAGGTTGTTGAGTATCGCCATTCTTTTGCTCTTTTGCAGGTTGTTGAGCATCACCATCTTTTTGCTCTTCTGCAGGTTGTTGAGCAGTATCCTTATCCGTAGTAGGTGAAGCCGGGTTATCTACTTGAACAGGAACTGAAATAGGCTTAGCTGTTGCACCTAAAGGGAAAGAGAGTTGAACAGATTTTGCACCAGATTTTAAATCTGGATTGAATACTGCATCAATACTGATTTTTCCGTTAGCACCTTTGGAATCTTTTACTTGGTCGTTAAATACTAGTTTCATTTTGTTATCGTTTGCTTTAACAAAATATTGACCAATAATTTGTTGCTCTGCCATCAGATTTCCCTGTTGGTCACTTTTTACTTTTAATGCGTTAGGTATTTGGAGCACTGCTGAGTCTGTTTGTTGATCTTTTATTGACCAAGCATATTCTAGGTGAATGGTTGATCCTACTTTTATTAAGTTTTTAGGATTTAATGCTTCGTCAATAATATGATTTGTTGCATCTTTCATTTCAACAGTGTCAAATAATGAATTCCCTGCTAAGGTTTCTGCTTTTACTTGATTGTCTGGAAAACTAGCAAGTTGCGAAAATAGTACGAATACAATTAAACATATATTGAAAAGTTTTTTCATTGTGCCTCCTTTATGAATCCTTCTATTGCATAACAATGCTTTATGAAGAGATTATTTGTCATAGATCAATGTGCTTTATGTGATGCCTCCTTTACTACGTATACCCTTATAGAAAAAGTGTTCATATTGATGTCTTGTAACGTAAAACAAATGTATATTTTAATAATATAGGGAGTTAATATACAAATTTCGACAAAAAATGTCGAATGAAGTGCTGATAAGGAATGATATCAGACCTTTATAGAATGCGAGTTGTTATGTGGTTCTTTATAAAATAGGTACATACAAAAAATATGCAGTGAAATGCTTAAACTATTTTATAAGGATTTGTATTCTTGCAATGTGTAAAGAATCGTTATAAAGGTGAGTTTTACGATACATACTAACCAAAATAATGTATCTCATTGTAAAAAGTTCTTTCGTATTGAGGTAGTGATAACATGTAGCTTGAATTTGGTCAGAATGAAGAAAATATGTACTATCTAAAGGAGTATACAATTCGTAGATTAAAGTGAAGACAGCGTCTTATAATAAATAGAACGCATTACTTTAATCGATGCTGTTAAATAAAAAAAGAAGGTACTCCCTTGATTATCTTCTATAAGAGATAATCATCAAACCTTCGTTAAAAATTATATACGTAAATGAAAAAGAGTTCAACCGTATTGCTTCTTTTCAAAAAAGTATGTAAAAAGAACCGCTTCTTAGTAAGAAGCGGTTCTTTTTTATACTTCTGTTAAAATAATCGGTTCGCCACGTGTTACGACAACTGTATGTTCACATTGTGCAACAAGGCTTTTATCAGGTGTAACGAATGTCCAACCATCATCGCCACGTTCGATAATGTGATCAGCTTTCATAGAAATGAATGGCTCTACAGCGATAACAAGACCGTCTTTTAGAAGCGCATTATCCATTGGATCAAAATAGCTTAAAATGTGGTTTGGTGCTTCATGTAAGCTAAGACCAATACCGTGACCAGTTAAATTTTGAATAACATTGTATCCATTTTTATGTGCAAAGTTTGAAACGGCACGACCAATTTGGTTTTGTTTTGAACCAGCTTTCACCTTTTTCATTGCTGCCCAAAAGGCATCAACAGCTGCTTGGCAAAGCTTTTCTTTTGCTTCATCTTCTCCAAGTACAAATGAAATACCTGTATCTGCATAATAACCATCAAGTGCTGCAGATACGTCGACATTTACAAGGTCGCCTTCTTTTAATACACGATCACCTGGAATACCGTGAGCAACTTCTTCATTTACACTGATGCAAGTTACGCCAGGGAAATCATATTCTTTTTCAGGCGCAGAAATAGCACCATGCTCATCTAATACTTTTTTGCCAATCAAATCAAGCTCTTTCGTTGTCATACCTGGCTTCGCTTCTTTTTTCATTTCTTCACGTGCAAGCGCAACGATGCGGCCGATTTTTCGTAAGCCTTCTAAATCTTGTTCATTACGAATAATCATGAAAACCACTGTCCTTCCTCGAATATATATCTTACCCGATTGTATCATGTTTATTTTCGTCCTGCTACTCGCTTGCAGTATGGTGGATTGATTCCTCTCATAAAGAATACATGACAATTGTCATATCGATGTCATGACGCATCATACTGTTTCCTAAGTTTTCCAAGGAATACAATGTAAATATAAGAAACAGCGGGGGTGGAGAGATGGAAAAGATTATTGAAGTAAATAGTGTTTCTAAAACATTTAAACATAAAAAAGCAGTAAATAACGTTTCATTTCATGTGAATAAAGGAGAAATCGTAGCATTGCTTGGACCGAATGGTGCAGGGAAAACGACGACGATGTCGATGATGCTTGGATTAAAGGATCCAACGGAAGGAACGGTTTCTATATTCGGAAAGAGTCCAAAGCATAGAGATGTTCGTAATAGCCTCGGTGCGATGTTACAAGAAGTAAGTGTCATTGATAGCATTACAGTGGAAGAAGCAATTGAGTTATTCCGTAGCTATTATACGAATCCGGTAGCGAAAGAAACGTTACTACAGTTATCAAATTTAGAATCGGAGCGAAAGCAAAGATGTGAGAAATTATCAGGAGGTCAAAAGAGAAGGTTAAACTTTGCACTCGCACTTGCAGGAAATCCAGACTTGTTATTTTTAGATGAGCCGACAGTTGGAATGGATATTACGTCTCGAAGAACGTTTTGGGAAACGATTCGAAAGTTAGCAAGTGAAGGGAAAACAATTATTTTAACGACGCACTATTTAGAAGAAGCAGATGTATTGGCAAATCGTATTTTACTGTTTGCGAATGGAAAGATTATCGCAGACGGTACACCAGATGAGATGAAAGCAACGATTTCTCGAAAAACGATTTCGTTTTATTCGAAAGAAAAAATTCCTAAGAGTGTACTAAAGGAGTTGCCGAATGTAACAGAAGTACAGTCAAATGAAGGGCGTTTCATCTTAACAACTGAGGATACCGATGCAACTTTACAAGCAATTTATAAAAAGAATTTACCTGTAACAGACGTTTCCGTTGAACGTGGAAGGCTTGATGAAGCATTTGAACAGTTTGTCGCAAATCAGAAGGGAGAAATAGCATGAAAGCACTATGGATGCAATGCAAAATAGAAATTTTACGTACATTCCGTAATAAATTATTTATCTTTTTCTCATTATTAATGCCAGTTATGTTTTATTACATTTTCACAAACGTTATTCAAGTACCGCAAAACGGTGATGCATGGAAGGCGCATTATTTAATTTCAATGGCAACTTTCAGTATTGTAGGGACTGCGTTGTTTAGTTTCGGTGTAAGAATTTCTCAAGAAAAAGGGCAGGGATGGACACATCTTTTAAAAATTACGCCACTTCCAGAAGGTGCATATTTAACAGCAAAGATCATTGCTCAAACAGTAGTAAATGCTTTTTCAATATTAGTTATCTTTATTGCAGGGATATTAATTAATCATGTGGAGTTAACGGTAGGGCAGTGGATTGGTGCTGGATTATGGTTATTGTTAGGGGTAACACCATTTTTAGCATTAGGAACAGTAATAGGTTCTATTAAGAAGGCTGATGCAGCTGCTGGCTTAGCGAATATTTTAAATATGAGCTTAGCTGTAATTGGTGGGCTATGGATGCCGATTGAAGTATTTCCAAAAATATTGAGAACAATTGGTGAATGGACACCGACATATCATTTCGGAAGTGGTGCGTGGGACATTGTAGCTGGAAAATCAATTGGATGGGAAAATATCGCGGTACTAGGAGGTTATTTCCTTATATTTGTTGTAGTATCAATATATATAAGAAAAAGACAGGAAGCGGTATAAATGACAGAGAAGAAGAGGATTGAGATTTTTCCGAAACATATGGGATTCTTTCCGTATATGTGGCTCGTTTATTTGTTATTTCCAATTTATAATTTAACACAAGTATCGGGATGGAAGCTTGTAATAGGAAGCGGTATGTTGATAGTTTTCATGATCACATACCGTCAACTTTATTTTGTTCAGAAGACGTTCATTTTGTGGGCTTGTATTCAAATGATACTTACGCTTTTATTTGCTTTATTTTATAATCCCTTCATGATATTCTTTGGCTTTTTCACAGCAAGTGCAATGGGGTTTGCACCAAGTAAGAAAGTATTTCGGATATTACTATGTTTGTTAGTTGTAATGCTTGGAGTATTTGTATTTATAAATATGAATCAACTAACACCGACAAGTTTAGTAAATATCGTTCCGATGTTTATTTTAATGCTTCTTACACCATTTGGTATGCGCAATTTTAACCAGAAAAAGATGTTAAGAAATCAATTAAACGAAGCGAATGAGCAAATTAAGGACTTAGTAAAACGTGAAGAGAGGCAGCGTATTGCAAGGGATCTTCATGACACGCTCGGGCATACGCTATCTCTTATTACGTTGAAAAGTCAGCTTGTTGAAAAGCTAATCGTCAAAAATCCAGAGCGCGCAAGTACGGAAGCGAAGGAGATTACACAAACATCTCGAACTGCTTTAAAACAGCTAAGGGAATTAATTTCTGATATGCGCATGATTACGGTAGAAGAAGAGCTTGAGCAAATAAAAGCGATCTTACAAGCTGCTAATATTGAATTAGAGATCAAACAAGAAACGAGTGCAAGTTCGCTATCACCCATTGAACAAAATATTTTAGGAATGTGTTTACGTGAAGCTGTTACGAATGTTGTAAAGCATAGTAAGGCGACGCGGTGCATAGTTTCTGTACGAGAATTACAAGGTGAATTGATTTTGACAGTAGAAGATAACGGAATTGGTTTAGCGGATCAAAATCACGATGGGAATGGTATTCGTGGTATGAAGGAGCGAATCGCTCTTATTGATGGATTTGTTGAACTGGGTACGATTAATCCAGGAACACTATTAACAGTAAAAGTTCCAGTTGTTATTAGAACAGGAAAAGATGAGGTGAAGGCATGATTCGAATTATTATTGCAGAAGATCAGCGAATGCTTCGTGGTGCGTTAGGAGCCCTACTCGATCTAGAAGATGATATTGAAGTAATTGGGCAGGCTGCAAACGGGGAAGAGGCGCTAAAACTAATTGAATCGTTAAAGCCTGATGTAAGCATTATGGATATTGAAATGCCAATTCAAAGTGGATTAGATGTTGCGGAAACGTTAAAGAAAGAAAATTCAGCGTGCAAGGTAATGATTTTAACGACATTTGCGCGTCCTGGATATTTTGAACGAGCAATGAAAGCTGGTGTGCACGGATATTTATTAAAAGATAGCCCAAGCGAGGATTTAGCTGCATCGATTCGCAACGTAATGAAAGGTAAACGAGAGATTTCTCAAGATTTAATGTTCGGCTTATGGCAGGAGCAAAATCCGTTATCAGATCGTGAAAAAGAAGTATTGCTACTTGCGAAAGAGGGAAAGACGGCAAATGAAATCGCAAAGGCACTTTATCTTTCGCCAGGTACAGTACGTAATTATATTTCTGAAGTATTAACGAAGCTTGATGCGAAAAATAGAATTGAGGCAATTACAATTGCGGAAGAAAAGGGATGGATATGAAAAGAAGTTTACCTATGAATGGTAAACTTCTTTTTTCTTATAAACAAGTATTTCAATAGAGAGTTTCGTCACAGTCGCATCGCTCAGGATTTGAAGTATATCGTGTAATTTAGATTTTACTTCATTTTTCGACAAAAAATTTGTTATAGTAAGATTAGGTTGTTGATCTAAGTTTTGGACAACTTTACCACTAATAGTTGTGATTACTCCATTTTTATCTACTTTTACAATGAGATCTTGGCCATATACTTTATAGTTTTTATATGTTTGTGCAAGGCGAGCTTCGGTTTGATTTTCTTTTGTTGCTTTATTTGTAGGTTGGGAATCGATATTCATTTCAGTTGTCATTCACTTTTGTTGAGCTTGTGCCTCATTTATCTCACCTTTTAAATACTTTTTCAGTATGTTTTTTTCGTATCATTTTGAGGTTGTGTAATTTTTTAAGCGTTAAATTAGGCTAAGTAATTTCAAATTTTACTTCATTTCTGTCTAATTCTTGGGTGTGAATAACTTCTGCTACTGCTAATAAAGGAAAAAGAAGACCGAATGTAACGAAGGCACGGACGAATCTTCTATAATTTATTTATAAAACTACTAATCTATTATTATATGTGAGACGAATTGTATGAAGAATTTGCCGAATTTTATATATATTATGCATTATTTCATGTCAAAAATTGTCGAACTCACATTATTGTAGTGGTATGACAACTTAACAAATTATATTGTTATAATGGGATGGTGAGTAAGTATGCACGCAGAAAAATTAGGAAGTGAAATTAAGAAAATTAGGGTAATGCGGGGATTAACACAAAAACAGTTATCCGAGAACATATGTCATCAATCGGAAGTGAGCCGAATTGAATCAGGCGCAGTATACCCAAGTATGGATATATTGCAAGGTATTGCAGCAAAGTTACAAGTTCCCATTATTCATTTTTATGAGGTACTCATTTATTCAGATATTGAGAGAAAAAAGCAGTTTAAAGATCAAGTCATTACGCTATGTAAGCAAAAAAAATATAAAGAGATTTATAATAGAGTATGGAATGAGCTGAAAAAGGAAGAATATCATCCCGAATTCCAGCAGTTTCTTCAATGGCAATATCATGTAGCAGCTTACATGTTGAAGAAAATTGATTACGAATATTGTATTTTAGAATTGAAAAAATTGTTAAACCAACAACTAGCTGGAATAGATGTATACCAAAACCTCTATATAGAAAATGCAATCGCAAATATTTATGCTGAAAATGGCTATTTTAAGAAGAGTATTGAGTTATTTGAAGGTATATTGAAACAATTAGAGTCATTGCATGATAATGAAGAATTCGACGTGAAGGTAAGATATAATCATGCAAAAGCACTATACTTAGATAATCAATATGAACAAGCCTTATATCAAGTGAATAAGGCGATTGAAATATCTTGCCGAATTAATAGTATGGCATTAATTGGGCAGCTGTACTATCAAAGAGGTGAATGTCTAGAAAGGTTGGAGTATGATGAGGCAGAGATTGAAGATACATATAAGAAAGCAAGTTTCTTTTTTGATATATTAGAAATGCATGCATATAAAGAGGCAATCGTAAATAAAATCAATGAATGAATAACCCTAAAAAATGGATATGCATAATTGCATACGGCATGGATAAACTTTCATGATATATTAAAAGAAAAAATGTGGGTGATGGAATATGAAAAAATTACTTATTGGTAGTTTATTAACGTTAGCAATGGCATGGGGTATTTCATTAACAGATACAGCTTTAGAGAAAAGCCAAGTAATTTCTCATAATGATCAAGAGGTACAATTAGCTTCGGACCTACCTTTTGAATATTAAAAAAACAACCGTCTTACTTAGACGGTTGTTTTTTTGTGGAGTAACCTCCAAACGTCTTTACTAGAAACGGGCTTGCTAATAAAGAATCCTTGAATGTGGTCACAGTTTTGCTCATATAAAAACTTCCATTGTTCTTCGGTTTCTACACCTTCTGCGATAACTTCTAAATTTAGTTCTTTTGATAGTGTAATAATGGAAGAAATAATCGCTTCCTCTAAAGGACTAGTTGTAATTCCGCAAATAAATTCTCGAGCAATTTTTAATGTGTTAATTGGATATTTTGTTAAATAAGCTAAAGAACTATAACCAGTTCCAAAGTCATCAATTGAAATTTGAATACCGAGATTTTGAAGTTGTTCTAGTTTTGCAACTACAGATTGATTTTGGTTAATGGCGATACTTTCTGTAATTTCGATATCTAGTGCTTCTGGTTGTAACTCTGTTTCTTCTAAAACTTTTGAAATAGTTGGGATTAAATCTGCATGATTAAATTGAACTACAGATAAATTTACACCGACTTTTAAGTGAGAGAAACCTTGATTATGCCATCTTTTCGCTTCTAAGCAAGCAGTACGTAAAATCCAATTTCCAAGTTCAATAATGAATCCAGTTTCCTCTGCTAGAGGGATAAATTGGGCTGGGGATACGATACCGAGCTTTGGATGTTTCCAACGAATTAATGCTTCAAAACCAATAACTTGTTTTGTTTTTGTGCTTACTTGTGGCTGGTATTCAAGGAAAAATTCATTTTGTTGTAATGCTTTTGAAAGTTCTCCTTCTAAGAAGTTACTCTCATTTTGAGCGATACTCATTTCTTTTGAGAAGAAAACAAATCGGTTTTTTCCATTTGCTTTCGCGCGATACATAGCCATATCAGCATTTTTCATTAATGCTGTTACATCAGTTCCACAATCAGGGTACATTGCAATTCCGATACTTGGTGTAATAGACAGTTCTTCATCTTTAATGAAGAATGGTTTGTTTAAAATATTTAAAATCTGTTCAGCTATAAAGGCCGCACTTTTTTCTGAGTACATATCTGGTAATAGAATTGTAAACTCATCTCCGCCTTGGCGAGCAACGACATCTTTTGAACGTAGGCAACTGCGTAATCGTTTTGCTACTTCAATTAATAACAAGTCTCCGACGTCATGACCGAGTCTATCGTTAATTTTTTTGAATCGATCTAAATCAAGAAATATGACGGCAACATCATTTGCGCTAGCCTGAGCGGTATTTAAAATGTTTTTTAAATCTTTTTCAAACTTACGGCGATTTGGTAATCCGGTAAGTGCATCATGAAAGGCTAAATGTTCTACTTGTTTTTGTTTTTCATATAAAGTTGTAATATCACGTGCTATGCCAAACATCCCGACAACTTCCTTGTTTATGAAAGTAGGGATGAGTGTAATGTGAAGGTAATAGTAGTAACCTTCTTTTTCCTTTGTGCGAACTTCTAAAGTTTGTGGTCTACCTTCTTTCGTTAGTTGTAAAGCTTTCTTTAGTAAATCATGGTCTTTTGAGTCAATAAAGTGTAAAAGGGAATAGCTTTCTACTTCACAATAGTAGGCAGTAAATAAGCTTTCGCAAGCTGTATTAGACTGCTGGAAAATACCATACATATTTAAAGAGAAAACAGCATCCGGGTGATCTTCGAATAAAGATTTATAACGTTGTTCACTTTTTGATAAAGCAGATGCACCTTCTTCTACTTTATCTTCTAGTTGTGTAGTCAACTGCTCGTATGTATCGATTAGTGCCTGATTATCTTTCCACATATAAAGTTGTCGTAAGAATAATAAGATAAGAGATAATACTAGACCGATCAACATGAACTTATCATCCCAAGGTTGAAAGATAATAAAAGAAAAAGTAATGATTATACTAAAATAAGGTAATATAAAGCGCACATAATCAAACCGATAATATTTTGTTTTCGTTTCATGCTGTATTGGTTTATCTAAAATATATAGTATGGATGACAAACCAATTAATAAAATCGAAGCAGTATGTATTAAGTAAGAGACTTCAGAAGAAGGTTTTATCCCTGCGTTTAATTGAAACAGGTGTATATATCCGTACACGAGTATAATAGTAAAGCCGATAATTAATGAAATTCTGCTAGAAGAATATTCTTCTCTTCTATATAGACTAATTACGGCGTAGATTACTAATGATTGTGCAATAAAATATCCAATTAAAACCCAGGTATCTGTTGTTAACATACGAAAGCTTGAAATGTCCAAAATAAAAGTTAAGGTAAAATAAATATTCATAATAACGATAAAGATGCTATCGAATGAAAATTGAGCTAGTCCTCTAATAGAGTAATGCTTTATGAACTTTATAGCAAAGCCAGAAAAGAGCAAAATATATTGTACGATAAAAAAGGGCAATGCCTTATACGAGAATATGACTTGGTCATATATAGAAAGTGAATGAAGAAATAGAGTTATCTCCATTGTCAATCCACATAGGCAAGTGCATAGTACTAAAACCCAAAATAATTTGTCACCGCGCTTCATTTTCTTAATTGCTTTATATAGGCAATAGCAAGAAAAGAGTGTAGCGAAAAAAAATAAGAAGAGAATTCCAATTTCTTTTATATTTAAGTCCTTAGGGATAAGAAATATCCAAAGAGAAAATATAATTATGTACATCGTGACAAAGTGTACGTATTTTTTTTGATTAATCATATTATGACTCCGTTTCAATAAAGTTGAATCACAGGTGGAAAATGCTAATTCCAATCATAGCATATAAAATAGGGTGTTTTTTACTAAAAAAATTACTTTTTTTGAAAAAAATAGCTCAACATTACAATTTACCATTGTAATGTTGAGCTACTTATTCTTTTTACCCCTCTTATAGAGGATAATTCATGTATGAATTGCAGCATCGCTAAATCTTTCTGTTTACTTTCAATCATAATATCGAAATTATGATTGATTTTTTTTGCAACGTGTAAGAAAGGTTTAATAAACTCTAAATCAATATATTCCGCGTGAGCCCTAAATTCTTTTTTTGATTTAGGAGAGGAAATGTGAACTTTAGGAACGATATTTGTATGTGACCAAGTTTCAAAAATTGCAGGAAGTAACTCTTCTAACGGTTCTTCGCAAAGATTTGCCATGTGATGGTGATAATCAAATACGAATGGGATCTTTTCTTTTTGGCAAATAGATAAAGTTTCAGCAGTTGTATATGTTTTATCATCATTTTCAAGTGTCATTTGCCTCTTTATATGTGCAGGAAGTTTTTTTATGTTGTCATGGAAACGTTCAACCGCTTTTTCTTTATTTCCGTAGGCACCACCTACATGGATGTTAATATAAGAAGAATCTGCAATGCCTATTGCATCTAATACTTTATAATGATAGGTCATATCTGTAATAGCGTTAGTCGTAATGTGTGGTTTGTCGCTTGTAAATAGTGTAAATTGATTCGGATGAAAACTTACTCGTAAATTATGTTCTTTAATTAATGCCCCAATTGTACGCCAAAGCGGTGTGAACAATCCGATGTAATCAAACTCGACTTCGGGATGTGTTGCAAGTGGGACGATGGAAGAAGATAAGCGATATAATGGAATTTCATGCGCTATATTGTAATGAAGAATACGTATTGTATGCTCAAGATTCTGCCGCGTAACATCGTATAATTTATCTTCTCGTTCTTGTTTACTAAGCTTTTGAAAGCTTGTAAATGTCATCGTTTTAGCCGGAGAACAGTCCCAGAGTGCCATTGCATGTGAGACATATCCGAAACGCATAATCATAATGAATACATCTCCTTTATGCATTATCTTTCCTATAGGAAGAAAGCAAGTATTGTTCCTATCCATTCTTTGCCTCTATTAATGAGAGAATTCGGACTAACATCTTTCAAGGAAAGTAATGACGCATTTTCTAGATCTTCGTGGAATTTATTTTTTACTGTTTGTATAAAATGTTCATCATATAAAAGGCAGTTGATTTCATGGTTAATATATAAACTTCTCATATCAAAGTTTGCAGTTCCGATATCACAGATATAGTCATCAACTATAATAACTTTAGCGTGAAAAAAACCTTGTTGAAATGCGTAAATATTACAGCCAGCTTGTATTAACTTTCGGCAATATGGGAATTTTGCTTCTCGAACAAGGGGGTGATCCGCTTTTTCTGGAACGAGAATCGTGATTTGAACCCCGCGTTTTCGTGCTTCTAATAATGCGTTCATAATTTTTCTTCCAGGAATGAAATAGGGTGTACCGATAAAGAGTTCCTTTTTTGCACCTTCAATTAAATGTAAAAAAGTATGTTGTAAATAGGCACCATCAGTTGGAATAAATTGATGTTCGATAGTACCGGGTTGCTGTTTCGGAAAATAAAGAGAAGCGTCCAATAAATTTTGGTTTGTATCATCAAACCAGTCATGTAAAAATTGCTTTTGTAAATCTTGTACTCCTTCGCCTGTAAGACGTAAATGATAGTCCCTCCATAATCCTAACCGCTCATTATGTCCCAAATACTCTTCACCAATATTAAATCCCCCAATGTAACCAATTTTCCCGTCGATAACTGTAATTTTTCTATGGTTTCTTTGATTTGCAGAAAAGAAAGGAAAAGGAAACTTTACTTTGTGACAAAATGAAAAAGAGACACCATGTTTTTGTAGGGAGCGAACGGCCTCGTTTGATAAATGATGGCCCCCCAATCGATCGAGTAGAAGTCTTACTTCAATTCCTTCCTTTGCCTTATCAATAAGTAACTTTAAAAATTCCCGGCTGATTGTATCGTTTTTTACAATGAAAAACAAAACGTGCACATGGTGTTTCGCCTGTTTTATATCAGTAAATAGAGCGTCATACAAATCTTTTCCGTATGTATAAAGGTGAAAATCACTTTGACGTAAAGGGAAAGAACGAGAACGTACACGCCTTAAATGAACAATTCTCCCATAAGAAAGATCAATTACAATCCAGAGAGCAATACCTATTAATAAGAGAGATAAGAAGAACATGAGTAAATTCCCTCCTTCACGGTCTTTTCACCATTTGTTTTTTATAAATCAAACATTCATTTTATTCGGTTATTTGTGGGCTAATAATTAGTAGGGAGTAAATAACTTCTAATGATTAAAGTTTCACTTTATAGTTTCACCGAAATAAACAGCTTTATTAAAAAATATGTTGTTGTATAACAAAAAACTGTTGACTGAATGCTCACTCATTATATAATGAAGGTAGGGGATAAAATTCAGAAAATTATATGTTTTTGAAGATTCTAAAAAAAGAAAGAGGGCTTACAAAGAGAGGGGTAGCATAAAAATGAATAGCTTACTGATCATGAATTGGCTGGCTGCCATTGCTGTTATTGCTTATGCGGGATATTTGTTTGTGTATCTTATACGAACGAGGATGGCCTACATACAGTTAGGAAAAAAGATTGAATTTGACCGTCGTTTTAAAGAGCGTTGGGATCTCCTTAAGGTCAATGTTTTCGGTCAGAAAAAGCTGCTGAAAGATAAAAAGAGCGGCATTATTCACGTTATGTTCTTTTACGGATTTATTCTTGTCCAATTTGGAGCAATTGACTTCGTTTGGAAAGGACTCGCACCAGGATCACATCTTCCACTTGGACCACTATACCCTGCATTTACATTCTTCCAGGAAATTGTCACACTTGTTATTTTAATTGCAGTCTTTTGGGCTTTTCATCGACGTTATGTTGAGAAGCTAGTTCGTTTAAAACGTAATTTCAAATCAGGCCTTGTTCTTATCTTTATCGGTGGCTTAATGATTTCTGTGCTACTCGGTAATGGGATGGGAATTATATGGCATGGCGAGGAGCTTTCATGGAGTGAGCCAATCGCTTCTGCAATCGCTTACGTTTTCTCAGGGATAAATGAAACCGTAGCCATTTCTGTGTTCTATTTCTCTTGGTGGGTGCATTTACTAATTTTGTTAACATTTTTAGTTTATGTTCCACAATCGAAACACGCGCATTTAATTGCGGGACCAGCTAACGTTTTCTTCGGCCGTCTTTCAAATCCAGGGAAACTTGAAAAGATTGACTTTGAAGATGAAACACAAGAAACATTTGGTGTTGGTAAAATCGAAGATTTTAGACAAAATCAGCTTATTGACTTATACGCTTGCGTAGAGTGTGGTCGTTGTACAAATATGTGTCCGGCAACAGGAACAGGTAAAATGTTATCGCCGATGGATTTAATTTTAAAACTTCGCGATCATTTAACTGATAAAGGAGCTGCAGTGACATCAAAAGCACCGTGGGTTCCAGTAGTTGCTTTTAATAATACACAAGGAAATCAGTTAGCGATGATGGCAGCTGGAAAAGGGCAACAAGAATCAGCGGCTGCAACACTCGCTTACGATCCGAGTTTAATCGGAGATGTTATTACAGAAGAAGAGATTTGGGCTTGTACAACGTGTCGTAACTGTGAGGATCAGTGTCCGGTTATGAATGAGCACGTTGATAAAATTATTGATTTACGCCGCTATCTCGTTTTAACAGAAGGAAAGATGGATGCGGAAGCACAGCGTGCGATGACAAATATCGAGCGTCAGGGGAATCCGTGGGGTCTAAACCGTAAAGAGCGTGAAACTTGGCGCCAAGGTGATGATGAAGTAACGGTTCCAACTGTAAAAGAAAAATCGAAAGCTGGTGAGGAGTTCGAATATTTATTCTGGGTTGGTTCAATGGGATCATATGATAATCGTAGTCAGAAGATTGCGATATCGTTTGCGAAGTTGATGAACGAAGCAGGCATTTCATTTGCGATACTCGGTAATAAGGAAAAGAACTCTGGAGATACACCGCGCCGCCTTGGAAATGAATTTGTCTTCCAAGAGATGGCGACAAAAAATATCGAGGAATTTGAAAAAGCAGGAGTGAAGAAAATCGTTACGATTGACCCTCATGCTTATAACACATTTAAAAATGAGTATCCGGACTTTGGCTTGCAAGCAGAAGTCTATCATCATACAGAACTGTTAGCTCAGTGGGTGAAAGAAGGACGCTTAAAACCGGTTCACGCTATTGAGGAAACAGTTACGTACCATGATTCCTGCTACTTAGGAAGATACAATGAAGTATACGAAGCCCCGCGTGACATTTTGAAAGCGATTCCTGGTGTGAATCTTGTAGAAATGGCACGTAACCGTGAAACGGGAATGTGCTGTGGAGCAGGTGGTGGCTTAATGTGGATGGAGGAAACAACAGGTTCACGCATTAACGTTGCTCGT
Source organism: Bacillus sp. FF-1 (assembly GCF_028548245.1). NCBI lineage: Bacteria > Bacillati > Bacillota > Bacilli > Caryophanales > Bacillaceae > Bacillus > Bacillus sp. FF-1. The sequence continues at coordinate 202,006 of NZ_JAQQGG010000005.1, read as the reverse complement.
ACAGAACAAGCATTAGCTGTACAGCCATCCATTATCGGTACAGGATGTCCGTATTGCTTAACGATGATTAGTGATGGGACGAAAGCGAAAGAAGTTGAAGAGAAAGTTCAAACTCTCGATGTAACAGAGATTTTAGAACGCTCAGTGATTGGACAGAAGAAAGAAGCAATCTAGTTTGTAGGAATGCATACAACTTTAGAAAGAGGTGCAATGATTGCACCTCTTCTCAACGTAGGGATACCGAGCGAGCGCTCAGTGTTAAAAAATGAAATGGGGGAAAGAAACATGAGTAAAACAGTTATTTTAAGTGCTGCAAGAACACCAGTTGGAAAATTTGGAGGATCTTTAAAAGATGTAAAAGCAACAGAACTTGGAGGGATTGCAATTAAAGCGGCGCTTGAAAGAGCAAATGTTTCTGCTAGTGATGTTGAGGAAGTTATATTCGGAACGGTTATTCAAGGTGGGCAGGGGCAAATTCCGTCGCGCCAAGCGGCGAGGGCTGCTGGAATCCCTTGGGAAGTGCAGACGGAAACAGTGAATAAAGTTTGTGCATCGGGGCTTCGTGCGGTTACGTTAGCGGATCAAATTATTCGTACTGGCGATCAATCATTGATTGTAGCTGGTGGTATGGAGTCGATGAGTAACAGTCCTTACATTTTACGAGGAGCAAGATGGGGATATAGAATGGGCAACAACGAAGTCGTTGATTTAAACATTGCTGACGGTTTAACATGCGCATTTTCAGGTATACACATGGGTGTTTATGGCGGAGAAGTTGCGAAGGAAGATGGAATTTCTCGCGAAGCGCAAGATGAATGGGCATATCGTAGCCACCAGCGTGCGGTTTCAGCACATAATGAAGGACGTTTTGAAGAGGAAATCGTGCCAGTAACGATTCCGCAAAGAAAAGGCGATCCTATTGTCGTTGCAAAGGATGAGGCGCCACGCGCGGATACAACAATTGAAAAGTTAGCAAAATTAAAACCTGTATTTGATAAAACAGCGACAGTGACAGCTGGTAATGCACCAGGCTTAAACGATGGTGGTGCTGCACTTGTATTAATGAGCGAAGACAGAGCGAAGCAAGAAGGAAGAAAGCCGTTAGCGACAATTTTGGCACATACAGCAATTGCAGTGGAGTCTAAAGATTTCCCGAGAACGCCAGGTTATGCAATTAACGCATTGCTTGAAAAAACAGGCAAGACAATTGAAGACATCGATTTATTCGAGATTAATGAAGCATTTGCAGCAGTAGCAATTGCAAGTACAGAAATCGCAGGAATTGACCCAGAAAAATTGAATGTAAATGGCGGCGCAGTAGCGATGGGACATCCGATTGGAGCAAGCGGAGCGCGCATTATTGTTACACTAATCCATGCACTTAAGCAACGCGGCGGTGGAATTGGAATTGCTTCGATTTGTAGTGGTGGCGGTCAAGGCGATGCAGTGATGATTGAAGTTCACTAATTAAGATTAGAAGATATATAGTTTATTAAAAATTAAGGGGGAAGAAGAAATGGGTGTACAAAAAATTGTTGTAATTGGTGCAGGACAAATGGGATCAGGAATTGCGCAAGTATGTGCAATGGCAGGATACGATGTGAAGGTACAAGATTTAAAACAGGAGCAATTAGATAGAGGATTGGCTATTATTACGAAAAACTTAGCACGCCAAGTAGAAAAGGGGCGCATGAAGGAAGAAGAAAAGGAAGCGACATTAAACCGTCTTGCAGTAACGCTTGATTTAGATTGTGTGAAGGAAGCGGATCTTATTATCGAAGCAGCTGTCGAGAAAATGGATATTAAAAAGAAAATCTTTGCGAATTTAGATGAAATTGCTCCAGAACACGCAATTTTAGCGACAAATACGTCATCTTTGCCAATTACAGAAATTGCCGCGGTAACGAAACGTCCGGAAAAAGTAATCGGTATGCACTTTATGAATCCGGTTCCGGTTATGAAACTTGTTGAAATTATTCGTGGTTTGGCTACAGATGATGCGGTATACAAAACAATTGAAGATATTACGAAGAAAATTGGCAAAGTACCAGTTGAAGTAAATGATTTCCCAGGATTTGTATCGAATCGTATTTTATTGCCGATGATTAACGAAGCAATTTATACGTTATATGAAGGTGTAGCGACGAAAGAAGCGATTGATGAAGTAATGAAACTTGGTATGAATCACCCGATGGGTCCTTTAACGCTCGCTGATTTTATCGGTTTAGACACGTGTTTATATATTATGGAAGTGTTGCATGAAGGTTTAGGTGATAGTAAATACCGCCCATGTCCATTACTGCGTAAGTACGTAAATGCAGGATGGTTAGGACGTAAAACAGGTCGTGGTTTCTACGTTTACGAATAAATCCCCCTTTGTTACAAAATAGTGGTCTTACCAAATTATTAAAAGGATTTATAGCAAATGGAGGCGGAGTATATGAACTTTCGTTTTAATGAAGAGCAACAAATGATGAGAAAAATGGTTCGAGATTTTGCACAGAAGGAAATTGCTCCCTTTGTTCCTAGTATGGAACAAGGGGTGTTTCCAAAAGAGATTTTGCAGAAGATGGGTGAGCTTGGATTAATGGGAATTCCAGCGCCTGCAAAATACGGCGGGGCAGAAATGGATTTTATTTCTTACATTTTAGCAATTGAAGAAATTTCAAAGGTAAGCGCAACGGTTGGTGTAATTTTAGCTGTACATACGTCAGTTGGAATGAACCCGATTTTATATTTCGGAACAGAAGAACAGAAAGAGAAATACGTTTCTAAACTTGCGACTGGTGAATATTTAGGTGCATTTGCATTAACAGAACCAAATGCAGGATCGGATGCAGGAAGTTTGAAATCAAGAGCTGTGAAGAAAGGCGATCATTACATTATTAATGGATCGAAGGTGTTCATTACAAATGGTGGTGAAGCAAGTACATATATTGTATTCGCTTCTACAAATCCAGAGGCAGGAAAGAGTGGGATTTCTGCATTCATAGTAGAGAAAGATACACCAGGCTTAATTATCGGTAAAGATGAGCATAAAATGGGACTGCTCGGTTCTCGCACTGTACAACTTACGTTCGAGGATATGAAGGTACCGGCTGAGAATTTACTTGGTGAAGAAGGACAAGGATTTAAGGTAGCAATGGCGAATTTAGATGTTGGAAGAATTGGGATTGGGGCGCAAGCATTAGGGATTGCTGAAGCGGCGCTTGAATGTGCGATTGATTATGCGAAAGAACGTGAGCAATTCGGAAAGCCAATTGCGGCGCAGCAAGGGATTGGCTTCAAACTTGCAGATATGGCAACTAGTGTAGAAGCGGCGCGATTACTCGTATATAGGGCGGCATCGCTAAGAGCGCAAGGATTACCATGTGGTAAGGAAGCATCTATTGCGAAATTATTCGCTTCTAAAACAGCTGTTGAAGTTGCGATTGAAGCGGTGCAAGTATTTGGGGGATACGGTTATACGAAGGACTATCCAGTAGAAAGATTTTTCCGTGATGCGAAAATCACGCAAATATATGAAGGAACGAGCGAAATACAGAAACTTGTTATTAGCCGAGCTTTATAAAAGCACAAGGGGGAGACGGGCATGCATTTTAAACTATCAGAAGAACATGAAATGATAAGAAAAATGGTTCGAGACTTTGCTAAGAATGAAGTAGCACCGACGGCAGCTGAGCGTGATGAAGAAGAGAGATTTGATCGTGCAATATTTGATCAAATGGCCGAGCTTGGTTTAACTGGTATTCCGTGGCCTGAAGAATACGGCGGAATTGGAAGCGATTACTTAGCATATGTAATTGCTATTGAAGAATTATCGCGTGTATGTGCTTCTACAGGTGTAACATTGTCTGCACATACTTCGCTTGCTGGTTGGCCAATTTTTAAATTTGGAACAGAAGAGCAAAAGCAAACATTTTTACGACCGATGGCTGAAGGAAAGAAAATTGGTGCGTACGGCTTAACGGAGCCAGGGTCTGGATCGGATGCTGGTGGAATGAAGACGATCGCCAAAAGAGATGGAGACCATTATGTATTAAATGGATCAAAAATATTTATCACTAATGGTGGTATTGCTGATATTTATGTTGTTTTCGCATTAACTGATCCTGAATCGAAGCAGCGTGGCACGAGTGCATTTATAGTGGAAAGTGATACACCAGGATTTTCAGTTGGGAAGAAGGAGAGTAAATTAGGGATTCGCTCTTCACCAACAACTGAAATTATGTTCGAAGATTGCCGTATTCCTGTAGAGAATTTACTAGGGGAAGAAGGACAAGGGTTTAAGATAGCGATGCAAACATTAGATGGTGGCCGTAACGGTATTGCGGCGCAAGCGGTCGGTATTGCACAAGGGGCTTTAGATGCTTCCGTAGAATATGCAAGAGAGCGTCATCAGTTTGGGAAGCCGATTGCGGCGCAACAAGGGATTGGCTTTAAACTTGCAGATATGGCAACGGATGTGGAGGCGGCGCGTCTTCTAACATATCAAGCAGCTTGGCTGGAATCGGAAGGGCTTCCGTATGGGAAAGAGTCAGCGATGTCAAAAGTATTTGCAGGTGATGCAGCGATGAAGGTGACGACGGAAGCGGTACAAGTATTTGGTGGTTACGGTTATACGAAAGATTATCCAGTAGAGCGATACATGCGAGATGCAAAGATTACACAGATATATGAAGGAACACAAGAGATTCAAAGGCTCGTAATTTCTCGTATGTTAACGAAGTAGGATCAAAGGCGTAGGTATTTTCCTACGCTTTTTCCTTCCAAAAAATAATAGAGAGGTGAAGGGGATGGTTAAACATAATGTGCATGCATCAGTGAAAGATGAAAAATTAGTTGCGTTAAGGCGTGAACAAATGATTAAAGGTGCAGTACAACTGTTTAAACAAAAAGGATTTCCGCGTACAACAACGAGAGAGATTGCAAAGGCAGCTGGATTTAGTATTGGAACGCTTTATGAATACATTCGTACAAAAGATGATGTTTTGTATTTAGTTTGTGATAGTATTTATGAACATGTAAAAGAAAGGTTAGAGGAAGTAGTTTGTACGGAAAAAGGAAGTGTAGAAAGTTTAAAGATAGCAATAACGAATTATTTTAAAGTGATGGACGAATTGCAGGAAGAAGTATTAATAATGTATCAAGAGGTACGCTTTTTACCGAAAGAATCACTCCCGTACGTATTAGAAAAGGAGTTTCAAATGGTAGGAATGTTTGAGAATATTTTAGAACAGTGTACGGAAAACGGAACATTTACATTAAATAAAAAAGAAATACAGCTTCTTGCGCATAATATTTTTATACAAGGACAGATGTGGGGATTTCGACGTTGGGCGTTGCAAAAGCTATATACGCTCGAGGAATATACAGACATGCAAATTAGGTATGTATTACAAGGGGCCCATATGCTTCCGAAATAAGGAATGCACAAATTATAATTTTACTACCCTATAAAAGTTTCCCGTTTTTTTTGTAGCATATTTGTGCGACTTTTGTTTATAATGAATAGTATGGATTTTTTTAAGCAGGCCGTTATATATAAGGTTATATTTGATGAAAGGAAGTGCCGCATAAGTGGATTTTAAGCAATATTCACCAGAAGAGCTAAAAGAATGTTCAATGATTGAAGTTGTACATAGCGTTTTAGGGGATAAAAAACAAGCAACGACATTCAACGAGTTGGTTCAAGAAATCGCTCAAGTGCTGGGACTATCTCAAGAGCAAGTTAATGCGAAGATCGCACAATTTTATACAGACTTAAACATCGATGGACGTTTCATTAATTTAGGAGAAAATCGTTGGGGATTACGTAGCTGGTACCCATATGAGCAAATTGATGAAGAAATCTTGCCTCAACCAAAACCGAAGAAGAAACGTAAAGTTGAAGAAGACGGTTTTGACGACTACATTGAAGAAGATGAAGATGACTTTGATGATGTAGACGGAAATGAAGACGAAGATGATGATGTAGAAGATTTGGACAAGGTTCTTGAAGACGAAGACGGAGACGACGATGATCTTGATGATTTAGAGGACGATGAAGATGACTTCGCTGAAGAAGAACTTGAGTATGATGAAACTGAAGAAGAAGAAGAGGAAGAACTGTAGTTCTTGACTTTTCATTATCGTCCATGTAGAATCATTTTTGGGCTCTTTAAAAAAGGACGATAATACTTTTAAAGTGTAAATATAAAAGAAAATTGCTCCCTACTTATTACTTTATGTGATGAGGGGAGCAATTTTCTTTTTTGTTTTTTGTTTAGAAAATAAAAAGAGTCTAACAATAAGATGGATACAGTGTTATCTACATACGTTGCGCTTTGCAACGGTGATTATATAACAGCAAAATAGAAGGGAGCTTTTTCATGACTAAGTATATTTTTGTAACAGGCGGTGTAGTATCGTCTTTAGGTAAAGGTATTACAGCAGCATCTCTTGGAAGACTTTTAAAAAATCGTGGTTTAAACGTAACAATTCAAAAGTTTGATCCATACATTAACGTAGACCCAGGGACTATGAGCCCATACCAACACGGTGAGGTATTCGTAACAGATGATGGTGCAGAAACTGACTTAGACCTTGGTCACTATGAGCGTTTCATCGACATCAACTTAAACAAATACAGCAACGTAACAACAGGTAAAATTTACTCTTCAGTTCTTCAAAAAGAGCGTCGTGGTGAATACCTAGGAGGAACAGTTCAAGTTATTCCTCACATTACTAACGAAATTAAAGAGCGCGTATACCGTTCTGGTCGCGAAACAAACGCGGACGTTGTTATTACAGAAATCGGTGGAACTGTTGGTGACATCGAGTCTCTACCATTCTTAGAAGCAATCCGTCAAATTAAGAGCGACATCGGTCGTGACAATGTAATGTACATTCATTGTACGTTAATCCCGTACTTAAAAGCAGCGGGTGAAATGAAAACAAAACCAACGCAACATAGCGTTAAAGAGCTTCGCAGTTTAGGTATTCAACCAAATATTATCGTTGTTCGTACAGAAATGCCTGTTTCTCAAGATATGAAAGACAAGCTTGCATTATTCTGTGACATTGATACAAAAGCAGTTATTGAAGCACGCGATGCAGATACTTTATATGCAGTTCCATTATCTCTTCAAGAGCAAAATATGGACCAAATCGTTTGCGATCACTTAAAATTAGACAATCCAGCTGCAGATATGACAGAGTGGACTGCGCTAGTTGAAAAAGTGCGTAACCTTTCTAAGAAAACAAAAATCGCTCTTGTTGGTAAATACGTAGAGCTTCAAGATGCATACATTTCTGTTGTAGAAGCACTTCGTCATGCGGGTTACTCTTTCGACACAGATGTAGAAGTGAAATGGGTAAATGCTGAGCACGTAACAGCAGAGAACGTACAAGAATTAGTAGGAGACACAGATGGTATCCTTGTACCAGGTGGCTTCGGTGATCGTGGTGTAGAAGGTAAAATCGTTGCAATTCAATATGCTCGTGAAAACAAAGTTCCATTCCTAGGAATTTGCTTAGGTATGCAACTTGCATCAATCGAATTCGCACGTAACGTATTAGGATTAGAAGGAGCTAACTCTTCTGAAATCAATCCTGACACACCTTATGCAATCATCGACTTATTACCAGAACAAAAAGATGTAGAAGACTTAGGTGGTACACTTCGTCTTGGTCTATATCCATGTAAGCTTGCTGAAGAAACAAATGCATACAATGCTTACAATGAGCCGGTTGTATATGAGCGTCATCGTCATCGTTATGAGTTCAACAATCAATTCCGTCCGGATATGGAAAAAGAAGGATTTGTATTCTCTGGTACAAGCCCAGATGGCCGTCTAGTTGAAATCATTGAATTAAAAGATCACCCTTGGTTCGTGGCAGCACAGTTCCACCCAGAACTTGTTTCTCGTCCAAACCGTCCACAGCCATTGTTCCATGACTTCGTAAAAGCTTCTATTACGAATAAAGAGAGCAAGTAATAAAAAAGCGCCTGAAATAGGGCGCTTTTTTTAATATTCATTTAACATTTCATCGATTGTAAATTTGATTCCGTGATATGCAAATAAAGCTATCATTAAGCTTGGGAATCCGTAGCGATTACCTTCATCGTCTGGAATAAGCCCTTTTAACAGTTTTGTATCAATATGTACATCTGTATATTGTTCTAGTGATTCATTGCCTTCTTGAATAGCAGAGATGCCGACAATAGAGTGTCCATCTGCTTGCAGTTTTTTTGCTATTGCTACAACTTCTTCATCTGTTGAAAAACGGCTAATAAGAAGCACACGATCTGCAGAAGTTACTTCTACTTCTTTACCATTTTCAAAAAATCGTTTTGCTTGCTTCATTGGTTCAGCACCGAATAGTGCTTCAGCAACAACGCCCTCCATTTCATTTGTACCATGTAAATAAATGAAACCTTCGCCAACTAATGCTTGAGCAAGTAGACGGGCGCTATCTTCTATATTCATTTCCTCTTTTTGAGAAACTCTGGAGAAATAACCGCTTAATTGGGTTGAAAAAATTTTTAACATAATGTTACTCCCTTCGTACGTGTTTACCGGCTTTCATTATAGTTTATTTTTTTAGAAAGGTGAAATCGAAGGTGGCATAACAAAATAGGAAACGGTAAAATAAGAAAGAAATAGGAAGGAATTTGGTAAAGAATAGCGAAAATTAATCGTTAAGATATAAGAAGCTTTAAATCTTGTACTTACACAGAAAGGTTGGGAGTTATGGAAGGGAAAATTTTAATCGTTGATGATCAATATGGCATTCGTGTGTTATTACATGAAGTGTTCCAAAAAGAAGGTTATCAGACATTCCAAGCAGCGAATGGATTTCAAGCTTTAGATATCGTGAAAAAAGATAATCCAGATTTAGTTGTGTTAGATATGAAAATTCCAGGTATGGATGGTATAGAGATTTTAAAGCATGTAAAAGAAATTGATGAGAGTATTAAAGTGATTTTAATGACTGCTTATGGAGAGCTTGATATGATCCAAGAAGCAAAAGATTTAGGTGCTTTAATGCATTTTGCTAAACCATTTGATATTGATGAAATTCGTCAAGCGGTGAGAAATGAACTCGCTGTAGAGGCTTAAAAATGAATTTTTTATAAAAAATATGGAAAAAAGCGTTTACATGGACTATTGTGCAGGTGAATACGGTTGAGTTTTTGAGTACAAGTTGTTATCCTATTGAGTGTAGAAAAAAGTCCGGTATGTAGATATACATATTTTACCTTATTCTGGTCATACTACCAGCGATAAGAACTTATCGGATACAAAAAACGTTTTTTAGGAGGATTCACCATGCCTTTAGTTTCTATGAAAGAAATGCTAAACAAAGCACTAGAAGGAAAATACGCAGTTGGTCAATTCAACATGAACAACTTAGAGTGGACTCAAGCTATCTTAGCTGCTGCGGAAGAAGAAAAATCTCCTGTAATCCTAGGTGTATCTGAGGGTGCAGCTCGTCATATGACTGGTTTCAAAACAGTTGTAGCTATGGTTAAAGCTTTAATCGAAGAAATGAACATCACTGTTCCTGTAGCGATTCACCTTGACCATGGTTCAAGCTTCGAAAAATGTAAAGAAGCAATCGATGCAGGTTTCACATCTGTAATGATCGACGCTTCTCACCACCCATTCGAAGAAAACGTAGAAACTACTAAAAAAGTAGTAGAATACGCACACGCTCGTAACGTATCTGTTGAAGCTGAGCTTGGAACAGTTGGCGGACAAGAAGACGACGTAATCGCTGAAGGCGTAATTTACGCTGACCCAGCTGAGTGTAAGCACCTTGTTGAAGCAACAGGTATCGATTGCCTAGCTCCAGCTTTAGGTTCTGTACACGGTCCTTACAAAGGTGAGCCTAACTTAGGATTCGCTGAAATGGAACAAGTTCGTGACTTCACTGGCGTACCTTTAGTATTACACGGTGGTACTGGTATCCCAACTGCTGATATCGAAAAAGCTATCTCTTTAGGTACTTCAAAAATCAACGTAAACACTGAGAACCAAATTGAGTTTACAAAAGCTGTTCGTGAAGTATTAAACAAAGACCAAGAAGTTTACGATCCTCGTAAATTTATCGGACCTGGCCGCGACGCTATCAAAGCAACTGTTATTGGTAAAATTCGCGAATTCGGTTCTAACGGTAAAGCGTAAGAATAAAATTCCGTTTTGGAAACCGTCTACTCTTTTAGACGGTTTCCTTTCGTTGTATAATGAAAGCGTGAACAAGTCTAAAGATTTTATCATTTTGTTTTTGAAATAGAAAATAATGTGCATAGTCCTATTAATAAATGTGATAATGTATCTAAATTGATAAAGTAAATTCGATAAATAGTTAATCTTTATCTTTTTGTATTACAGGAGAAATGAAGATGATGGTTTCCTATTTATTGAGTGTTAGGGTGGAAAGAGTGATTGAGATTCTTAAGGGGGAGCTTTCTATAAAAATATAGAAAGTAAATACATTCACAAGAAGGGAGCTCAATATGGAAAAATTGCTAATTGAAGGCGGAAGAGCTTTAAATGGAACAATTCGTGTGAGTGGTGCAAAGAACAGCGCCGTTGCACTAATTCCAGCGACAATTTTAGCAGATACTCCAGTAACTATTGGTGGTGTCCCTAATATTTCGGACGTGAAAATGTTAGGAGACTTACTAGAGGAAATTGGAGGAAGAGTAACGTATGGACAGGAGGAAGAGATGGTAGTCGATCCTTCTAACATGGTTGCAATGCCTTTACCAAATGGAAAAGTGAAAAAATTGCGTGCTTCTTATTATTTAATGGGTGCGATGCTTGGCCGTTTTAAAAAAGCTGTTATTGGGCTTCCAGGTGGATGTCACTTAGGACCGAGGCCGATTGATCAGCACATTAAAGGATTTGAAGCGTTAGGTGCACATGTTACGAATGAACAAGGTGCTATCTATTTAAGAGCAGATGAACTACGAGGGGCACGTATTTATTTAGATGTTGTTAGTGTAGGAGCTACGATTAATATTATGCTAGCAGCTGTACGAGCGAAAGGTAGAACTGTTATTGAAAACGCAGCGAAAGAACCAGAGATTATTGATGTAGCTACATTGTTAACTAGCATGGGAGCACGCATTAAAGGTGCTGGTACAGATGTAATCCGAATTGATGGTGTGGATTCATTGCACGGTTGTCATCATACGATCATTCCAGATCGTATTGAAGCGGGTACGTATATGATTTTAGGTGCTGCGTCAGGAGGAGAAGTAACAGTTGATAATGTTATTCCTCAGCATTTGGAGTCAGTTACTGCAAAATTAAGAGAAGCTGGTGTCCAAGTTGAAACGAATGATGACCAGATTACAGTGAACGGTGATAGAAGATTAAAAGTAGTTGATATAAAAACGCTTGTATATCCAGGTTTCCCAACAGATTTACAACAGCCATTTACAACACTTTTAACAAAGGCGCATGGAACGGGTGTTGTAACGGATACGATTTATGGCGCACGTTTTAAACATATTGATGAATTACGTCGCATGAATGCGCAAATTAAAGTGGAAGGTCGGTCAGCTATCGTAACTGGTCCTGTTTTATTACAAGGTGCAAAAGTGAAAGCGAGTGATTTGCGAGCTGGAGCAGCTCTTGTTATTGCAGGATTGATGGCGGATGGAATTACAGAAGTAACCGGACTTGAGCATATTGATCGTGGCTATGAAAATATAGTAGACAAGCTTAAAGGGCTTGGTGCAAACATTTGGCGAGAACAAATGACAAAGCAAGAAATTGAAGAAATGAAGAACGCATAAGTGATACTTCCGCGAGGGGGAAGCGAAGCATCACTACTTGCGGAAGTACACTTTATAGAAAAACACGGTTCACAAAATACGGCAGAAATATAAAGACTTAAAGGAGAGGGATTATCGTGGAAAGAAGTTTATCTATGGAGTTAGTACGTGTAACAGAGGCTGCAGCTTTATCATCAGCGCGTTGGATGGGACGCGGGAAAAAGGATGAGGCAGACGGTGCAGCAACATCAGCTATGCGTGATGTATTTGATACAATTCCGATGAAAGGTACAGTTGTAATTGGTGAAGGTGAAATGGATGAAGCACCAATGCTATATATCGGAGAAAAATTAGGTACAGGATATGGTCCGCGTGTAGACGTTGCAGTTGATCCTTTAGAAGGGACAAACATTGTAGCAGCTGGTGGATGGAATGCTCTTGCTGTTATTGCAATTGCAGATCATGGTAATTTGTTACATGCTCCTGACATGTACATGGATAAAATCGCGGTTGGCCCAGAAGCAGTTGGGGCGGTCGATATTGATGCGCCTATTATCGATAACTTACGTGCAGTTGCGAAAGCGAAAAACAAAGATATTGAAGATGTTGTAGCGACAGTTTTAAACCGTCCACGTCATCAAGCAATTATTGAAGAAATTCGTAAAGCTGGTGCTCGCATTAAATTGATTAATGATGGAGACGTAGCTGGTGCAATCAACACCGCATTTGATCGTACAGGTGTAGATATTTTATTCGGCTCTGGTGGCGCGCCTGAGGGTGTGTTAGCAGCAGTTGCATTAAAATGTTTAGGTGGAGAAATTCACGGGAAATTATTACCACAAAACGAAGCTGAATTGGCGCGTTGCAAAAAGATGGGCATAGAAGACATCAACCGTATCCTTCGCATGGAGGACTTAGTAAAAGGTGACGATGCAATCTTCGCAGCAACAGGCGTAACAGACGGAGAACTACTACGCGGCGTTCAATTTAAAGGTAGCGTAGGAACAACACAATCCCTTGTTATGCGCGCAAAATCAGGCACCGTACGCTTCGTAGACGGACGTCACAGCTTAAATAAAAAACCGAACTTGGTTATTAAGTAAAAAGCGGAGGTGGCTTGCTCAGAAGGGGAAGGCATTGGAACTCCTGACGAAGAGGCGTTTTGTGCCTCGTAGGAAGAAGTGAAGCCACCGACCATTCTAGCTGCTGAAGCTGGATTAAATAAAAAGCGAAGACAAATTTTCTTGTCTTCGCTTCTTGTATTTGTGTTTCAACGTATTGATTAAAACTAGATAAAAGGGTTACAATAGTGAATATTACCCTACTTGAACTTATTGCCTTTCATTATTAATTATTTGCCTTCCGTATTTTTTCCCTTTACCCATGTGAAAAGAGAATAACGTTAAAGTGTGGTGTCTGAATGAATTTGTCAATTGCAGCATTAGAAAACATGAAATTAAAAGAGTTATACGAGCTTGCGAAAGAATTTAAAATTTCGTATTATAGCAAATTAACGAAAAAAGAGTTAATCTTCGCCATTTTAAAAGCTCGAGCAGAAAAAGAAGGTTTCTTCTTCATGGAAGGCGTATTAGAAATTATTCAATCAGAAGGATTTGGATTCCTACGTCCTATCAACTACTCTCCAAGCTCAGAAGATATTTATATCTCAGCTTCGCAAATCCGTCGTTTCGATTTACGTAATGGAGATAAGGTTTCTGGTAAAGTACGACCTCCGAAAGAAAATGAACGCTACTTTGGGTTATTACAAGTTGAAGCTGTAAACGGAGATGATCCAGAGTCAGCAAAAGAGCGTGTGCATTTCCCTGCATTAACACCATTATACCCAGATCGCCAAATGAAATTGGAAACGGAACCGAAAAAGTTACCGACACGCATCATGGATTTAATTGCACCAGTTGGATTTGGACAACGTGGTTTAATTGTCGCGCCTCCAAAGGCTGGTAAAACTAGTCTATTAAAAGAAATCGCACACAGTGTTACAACAAATCATCCGGAAGCTGAATTAATTGTCCTTTTAATTGATGAGCGTCCAGAGGAAGTAACAGATATTGAACGTTCTGTTAAAGGAGATGTTGTAAGCTCTACTTTTGATGAAGTACCAGAAAATCATATTAAAGTAGCAGAACTTGTGTTAGAACGTGCAATGCGTCTTGTAGAGCACAAAAAAGATGTTATCATTTTAATGGATAGTATTACCCGTTTAGCGCGAGCTTACAACCTTGTTATTCCGCCAAGTGGTAGAACATTATCGGGTGGTATCGACCCAGCTGCCTTCCATAGACCGAAGCGTTTCTTTGGAGCTGCACGTAATATCGAAGAAGGCGGTAGCTTAACAATTTTAGCAACAGCTCTTGTTGATACAGGATCTCGTATGGACGATGTAATTTACGAAGAATTTAAAGGAACTGGAAATATGGAACTTCATTTAGATCGTTCATTAGCTGAGCGTCGTATCTTCCCGGCAATTGATATTCGCCGTTCTGGTACACGTAAAGAGGATCTATTAATTCCGAAAGAACATTTAGACAAACTATGGGGTATTCGTAAAACAATGCGTGATACACCAGACTTTGTTGAAGGTTTCTTACGTAAACTTCGTCAAACAAAGACAAATGAAGAATTTTTACAAAACATTGTTGCAGATTCGAAAAGATATGTAACAACGAAGTAAAGGGAAAAGATTGGGACTCGCTTATTTTATGGTAAGCGAGTTTTTTATGTTTTTTAGGTGATCTTAAAGAGAGATGAGCGGCCTCCATTTTAAGATAATATCCAGCTTCAGCGGCTAGAATCTCCGGTCATTTCACTCTCTCGCTCGAAGCAAAAAGCGCTTCAAGGTCGAGAGTTCCAAATAGCCTGCGATTCTGAGCGAGCCGCTTCTGCTTTTAAATGATATCCAGTTCCGGTGGCTAGCTCTTCGCATCTAAGAACCTTCCGCCCGAAAGGTAAAAAGCACCTTTAGGGCGAAAGAACCTTAGCTGGTCAGAGCTGAGCGAGCCCCCTCCACTTTAAAGATAATATCCAGCTTCAGCGGCTAGAATGGTCGGTGGCTTCGCGTCTTCCTACGAGGCAAAAAGCGCCTCTACGTCAGAAGCTCCATCCCCCTCCCATTCTGAACGAGCCGCTTCTGCTTTTAAAATTAAAAAGACAAAAACAGGTAGTTGCAAAATGAAGTTAGCCTTGTTATAATTTCATCATATGTGTTTCATCAATATAGTTGTGTATGCAGCTGAAGATGAAAAACTCTGTTTCGAAAATGATTCAGGGCGGAAGGAGATGAAAAGAATGAAAGCAGGAATTCACCCAGATTACAAGAAAGTTGTATTCATGGACACAAACACAGGCTTCAAATTCTTAAGCGGATCTACTAGAGGATCTAACGAAACTGTTGAGTGGGAAGATGGTAACACTTATCCATTACTAAAAGTTGAGATCAGTTCTGATTCTCACCCATTCTACACTGGACGTCAGAAGTTTGCTACTGCAGACGGACGCGTTGACCGCTTCAATAAGAAATACGGTCTTAAGTAATAAAAACATAAAACAGGCAAGTGTATCTATTCGCTTGTCTGTTTTTTTTGCGAAAATATTATACCTTTACCCTACTTTTAATTAAAAAGTAGATGAAAGGAGAGCTTCATGTACTTAATAAATCAGAACGGTTGGATTGAAGTGATTTGCGGTAGTATGTTTTCTGGTAAATCAGAAGAGCTTATCCGCCGTGTGCGTCGTACGCAATTTGCGAAACAACATGCAATTGTATTTAAACCATGTATTGATAATCGCTATAGTGAAGAAGACGTTGTATCACATAACGGATTAAAGGTAAAAGCAGTTCCTGTTTCAGCTTCAAAAGATATATTTGAACATATCACTGAAGAAATGGATGTAATTGCAATCGATGAGGTGCAATTCTTTGATGGGGACATTGTGGAAGTGGTGCAAGTATTGGCAAATCGTGGCTATCGTGTCATTGTAGCTGGTTTAGACCAAGATTTCCGTGGTCTACCATTTGGACAAGTTCCTCAGCTGATGGCGATTGCTGAACATGTAACAAAACTACAAGCAGTATGTTCTGCATGTGGATCTCCGGCAAGTCGTACACAACGATTAATTGATGGAGAACCAGCGGCATTTGATGATCCGATTATTTTAGTTGGTGCTTCAGAATCGTATGAACCACGCTGTCGTCATTGTCATGCAGTTCCTACAAACAAAGATAAGTAAAACTCGCTGCGCAAGGCGGGTTTTTTTCAGAATAGAGAGTGTGAGTGATGTGGGCCACTTGCGCTTTAAGTTGTAATATCTAGCTCCAGCGGCTAGAATCTCCGGCCATTTCACTCTCTCGCTTGAAGCAAAAAGCGCTTCAAGGTCGAGAGTTCCAATGGCCTGCGATTCTGAGCAAGCCGCTTACGCTTTTAAATATAATTTGCGTTTTTTTGAGTAAGTACCATATACTATTTGTATTAGATACTAGGATGTAGAGGTGAATGATGTGTTAGATCGTTTGCAAGCTGTAGAAAATCGTTATGAGAAGTTAAATGAATTGCTAAGCGACCCAGCAATTATTAGTGATTCAAATAAGCTTCGTGAATATTCAAAGGAACAGTCTGATATACAGGAAACGGTAGAGGTGTATCGTGAGTATAAGGATGTTCGTGAGCAATTAAAAGATGCGAAAGCAATGTTAGAAGATAAGTTAGACGCAGAAATGCGTGAAATGGTAAAAGAAGAGGTTTCTGAGTTAGAATCACAAGAAAAAACATTATCAGAGCGTCTGAAAATTTTACTTGTACCAAAAGACCCTAACGATGATAAGAACGTTATCGTTGAGGTTCGTGGAGCTGCTGGTGGCGACGAGGCCGCTTTATTTGCTGGTGACTTATATCGTATGTATAGCCGTTATGCTGAGGTGCAAGGTTGGAAAACGGAGATTATCGAGGCTAGCTATACAGAGTTAGGTGGATATAAAGAGATTATCTTTATGATTAACGGTAAAGGTGCTTTCGCGAAGCTGAAATTCGAGAATGGCGCTCACCGTGTACAACGTGTTCCTGAAACGGAATCTGGTGGACGTATCCATACATCTACAGCAACTGTAGCTGTATTACCAGAGGCAGAAGAAGTAGAAATTGATATTCATGAGAAAGATGTTCGTGTTGATACATTCGCTTCTAGTGGACCTGGTGGACAGAGCGTTAATACAACGATGTCAGCGGTACGTTTAACGCATTTACCGACTGGTGTAGTTGTATCATGTCAGGATGAGAAATCACAAATTAAGAATAAAGAAAAAGCGATGAAAGTATTACGCGCACGTGTTTATGATAAGTTTAGACAAGAAGCACAAGCTGAGTATGATCAAAACCGTAAACAAGCTGTTGGTACGGGTGATCGTTCAGAGCGTATTCGTACGTATAACTTCCCGCAAAACCGTGTTACAGACCATCGAATCGGTTTAACGATTCAAAAGTTAGATCAAATCTTACAAGGTAAGTTAGATGATTTCATCAATGCCTTAGTAATGGAAGATCAGGCTCAAAGGATGGAGGCAGCTGAGTAATGCGTGTCTATGAAGCCCTGAAATGGGCTTCTTCTTTTTTACAGGAGAATGGACGAGATGAAAATGCGGGAGAAATTGTCCTTTGTCATGTATTAAAGACGAATAGAACAGGATTATTGATGAACATGCGTGAAGAAATAACTGCGGAACAAGAAAAAAGTTTTACAGAGTTTATCCACAAGCATGTAGAAGGTATTCCTATTCAATATATGATTGGTCATGAAATGTTTTATGGAAGATCGTTCTTTGTGAATGAAGAAGTATTAATACCAAGACCAGAAACAGAAGAGCTTATAGTAGGAGTGTTAGAAAGAATCGAGCGTCATTTTGGTGATGAGAAAATACATGTAGCAGATATTGGTACAGGTAGCGGAGCAATTTCGATTACACTTGCTTTAGAAAATAAAAATCTTCATGTGTATACGGTAGATATTGCGCAGGAGTCGATTGAAGTTGCAAAAGAAAATGCGAAAACTTTGGGCGCAGAAGTAACGTTCTATCATGGTGATTTATTATCACCATTTTATGAAACGGGTCAAAAGTTAGATGTTGTTGTTTCAAATCCTCCATATATACCGGAAGAAGATTGGCGTGGTCTTTCTCCAGTGGTGAAAGAGCATGAGCCAAAGAGAGCGCTTGTTGGTGGTGAAGACGGATTAGATTTCTATCGCCGCTTTATGGAAGAGTTGCCGAATGTGTTGCAGAAGAAAGCAATTGTCGCATTTGAAATTGGAGTAGGGCAAGGTGAGGACGTGAAAGGGCTGTTACAACAAGCATTTCCACATGCTCATGTTGAGGTTGTTTTTGATATTAATGGAAAAGATCGTATGGTATTTGCGGAGATGGAGTAAGGTTTACACCTTACTCTATTTTTTTTGTGGAAAAATTCATATAGATTTTGAATTTAATAGTTTAGAAAGATGAAAGTCTGTCCACACTGTTTGTAGAAGGGACGGTGGAGGAAATGAAAAAACAAGTTATTGCTTATCTTCTTCTATTATTAATTGGTGCACAGTTACTTGTGCAGTTTGGATATATGAAAGCTGATGCGAAAGGGCCTTCAGTTATTCCGAAAGAGGCCGTTCGATTACGGATTTTAGCAAATAGTGATTCAGATAAAGACCAGGCGTTAAAGCGCAAAGTGCGTGATGAAGTAAAAGCACAAATTGATGGATGGGTAGCTGATTTAACTTCATTTGAAGAGGCACGCAAGGTCATTCAAAGTCATATTCCAGAAATCGAAAAAACAGTAGCAAATACGTTGAAAAAAGAAGGAAGTAAAGATTCATTTCAAGTGAAATTCAGTAAAAATGTAAAGTTTCCTACAAAGGTATATGGGAATTTTATTTATCCGGCAGGGGAATATGAAGCAGTCTTAATTACAATTGGGGAAGGTGAAGGGGCAAACTGGTGGTGTGTACTATTTCCACCAATGTGTTTCTTAGATTTTTCAAGTGGTACAGCTGTAAGGAAAGAAGAACATGTTGTGAAGGCTGAATCTCCTGAAGAGGAGCAAGTGAAACAAATAGATGATGAAGAAGTAGTAAATGCAGAAGAGAAAAAAGGGGATGAGGTGAAAGAAAAGAAAGTTGTAAAGCAGGAAGTCGCAAAAAAAGTAACAGCTTCTGAAAAAAAAGTAGTAAAAAATGAAACGAAAGTAGAAGAACAACCTGCAAGTAAAGAGGAAACAAAAACTGTGGAAAAAGTGGAGAAACCTGTGGAACAAAAACAAGAAAAGCGAAATGAGTATGTAAAAGTAGAAGAGGAAGAAGAAAAGCCGGAAGTTAAGTTATTTATTGTAGAAGCTTTTACA
Source organism: Bacillus sp. FF-1 (assembly GCF_028548245.1). NCBI lineage: Bacteria > Bacillati > Bacillota > Bacilli > Caryophanales > Bacillaceae > Bacillus > Bacillus sp. FF-1. The sequence goes on along the minus strand of NZ_JAQQGG010000005.1, from coordinate 182,836 downwards.
TCTTTATTCTCTAAATAGTACTATTCGTAAATCCCTTCTCATATATAAAAAAGAGGAGGGATTTATTATGAAGAAGGTATATTTTGCGACAAAGGCAGATGTGGAAAGATTGCATTCTTTTTTCGGACAAGCTAATAAAAAAGATGATAAAATAAATGAGTTGTACGCACAGTTTATGATTTTGGAAGAGGCGGAAGAAATACGGGCAGTCATTGGATATGAACAAAGTGAAGAAAACGCACTTATTCGTTCTTGTTTATTCACACCTAATGTGGATAAACAGACTTTCTTATATTTTTTTGAAATGTTTTTGCAGTATATGAAAGAAAAAAATATTCGACAATTGTACTTACTAACAAATCATCCACAATCTATAACGATCTTTCAGTTTTTTGACTTTGTTACGATAGAGAAAGAGAACGTACCAGAGGGAATTCGACAGTTAGAACACTTTTGTAAAAATATAAAAGAGCCAAATGCAATAATACTAAATTGTCAGCTATTCACAAAGTTATCCACGGATTAATTAGGTTTATCCACATTTTGTGGATAAACCTTGTTTGTCTTTTGGATAAATCTCATAGTAAACTAAAAATAGACAAGTATTTCAGGGTAGAAAAGGACGTGGGAAAAAATGCATACAAATATGTGGGTTGTGGATAATGTTGTGGAAAGAAAAAAATATTATCCACAGTTACAAGAAGCAGCAAAATTATTAAGGGAAAATGAGGCGATTGCCTTCCCTACAGAAACGGTATATGGACTAGGTGCAAACGCGATGAATGATGAAGCGATTGCGAAAATTTTTGAGGCGAAAGGAAGACCGAGTGATAATCCACTTATTGTCCACATCGGTACAAAATCGCAGTTAGATGGTATTGTGAAGGAAATTCCGCCAGTTGCAGAGAAGTTGATGGAGCATTTTTGGCCAGGTCCGTTAACAATTATTTTACCTAGAAAAGAAGGAATTTCAGAGAAGGTGACGGCAGGACTTCATACAGTTGGAGTGAGAATGCCTGATCATCCGGTAGCTCTTGCTCTTATTGAAGAGGCAAATGTACCTGTTGCAGCACCTAGTGCAAATCGTTCAGGTCGTCCAAGTCCGACGTTAGCATCTCACGTATATGAAGATTTAAATGAGAAAATCGCAGGTATTGTAGATGGTGGTGCAACAGGGGTCGGTGTTGAATCGACTGTAATTGATTGTACGAGCGCTGTTCCAACGATATTACGCCCAGGTGGAATTACGAAAGAACAATTGGAAGCGGTGATTGGCACGGTTTCTTTAGATCCGGCTCTAAAGGATGAGAAGGAAAAACCTAAATCACCTGGAATGAAATATACACATTATGCACCGAAAGCGCCGCTAAGTATTGTTGAAGGTTCACGTGAATTTATTCAGCTTATTGTGGATAAGAAAAAGGAAGAGGGATTCAAAGTCGGTGTATTAACGACAGAAGAGTATCAGCATGTATATAGCGCGGATGTTGTATTATCTTGTGGTGTTCGAAGTGATTTAGCTAGCGTTGCGACTAAATTATATGATGTACTTAGAACATTTGATGCAAGTGAAGTGGATGTTATTTTTAGTGAATCATTCCCGAATGAAGGAATAGGGAACGCGATTATGAATCGTTTAACAAAAGCGGCAGGACATCAAATTATCACTGAATGATAAGGTACGATTAGCAAACAGAATATTTCTCCTCGGATAAGCATATTGTGAAGTAGCACGTCCGAGGAGGGACATGAATGACGTTTGAACAGCTAATACCTTTAATAATTATGGCATTCGCCTTAGGGATGGATGCATTTTCGGTGAGTCTTGGTATGGGAATGATGGCCTTAAAGATAAGACAGATCCTGTATATCGGTGTGACGATAGGGATATTTCATATTATCATGCCATTTATTGGGATGGTATTAGGTCGTTTTTTATCAGAGCAGTATGGAGACATTGCACATTTTGCAGGTGCTATTTTATTAATAGGACTAGGATTTTATATTGTGTATTCCTCTATTTTAGAGAATGAAGAGACTAGAACAGCCCCTATTGGAATTAGTTTATTCGTATTTGCATTTGGTGTTAGTATAGATAGTTTTTCAGTAGGGCTTAGTCTTGGTATTTACGGAGCACAGACAGTTATTACGATATTACTCTTTGGATTTATTAGTATGTTATTAGCGTGGACTGGTTTATTCATTGGTAGGCATGCGAAAGGTATGCTCGGTACATATGGTGAGATAGTAGGTGGTATCATTTTGGTTGGATTTGGATTATATCTCCTTTTTCCTATATAATTTTAGGGGGAGGGCGTTATTTTACAAATTTCAATTTTAGGTTGGATTAAATTAATTCGCGAATGGTAAGATAGTTCCTTTCTGTGCATAGTTTTGTTTGTACTATACTGATTGCGCTAAAAAATTAAACATATAGAAAGGATGAGATGGATGACGAGATTGAAGCAAGTTTTTGGTATTATTATTAGTTTTTTTGTTTTTTGGTTTAGTATGCTCGGTGTACAAATGTTTGCTGAGTTTTTAGATATTGAGTCATTGAAGTTTGTTGCAGGGAAAACGGAGGCAGCGCGTGCCTTTTATTCTCCGTATCCATTTATAATTGTTTTTCTTATTACATTGCTTTCCCTATATTTCTTAGTCATTAAGCTTGGGAAACCGAAAAAAGAGAAAGTACCTACTTTAGAGGAGCAGAAAGAAGAGATATAAGGGGGATACTATGTCTAACATTTCTTTGGCAGAAGCTGTAAAATTAAAAAGTGTATTATCGAAAAGAATACATGAATTAGAAGAAGAGATGAACCAAATTGGATTTGTTGAAATTGAAAAAGGTGATACACTTCCAAAACAGACGCGTACATTGGTACAAGTTGAACAGGAGCTAGATGAAGTTCGCGCTGATTTTCGTCTTTTAGATAAATTAATGTATGAAGCAAATATCCGAAATGAAGTGAATTTCAACGGAGAGAATATAACGATTGTTGAAGCGATAGAACTTGCAACGCAGTTACGTGCAAAAGCTCGAAAGTGTAAAGAGTTTGGCGTGAGTAAGAAAGAAGAACATGTATATTCGTACGGTGAAACATCGTCGCTTGTAAAAGTAGCCATGTTTGATCCTGAAGTATATCGTGTAAAAGGTTTAGAGTTAGAGAGACAAGCTAATAGGTTATCTAACTTAATTAATGCGAAAAACTACGCCATTGAACTAGACTTTGATGGTGAAAAATACTTTTAAACCTTGAAGTGGTGAGACTCCGCTTCAAGGCATAGAAGAAGACCACTTTTGTAAAAATGAGATTTGTGATGGCCAAAGGACAACCAATCATCCAATAACCAATCACACTGTTACTTTTTACCGATGACCAATAATGGGAAAAGAGGTCGATGACCAATAATGAAAAATTATTTTTCTTCTTCTATGAAAAGGGTGTACCAAATTAATTTGGTACACCCTTTTATATTATTGTTACTTCTATTCTGAACGAGCTGTTTTCGCTGTTAGTTGTTATCTAGCTCCAGCGGCTAGAATGGTCGGTGGCTTCGCGTCTTCCTGCGAGGCAAAAAGCGCCTCTACGTCAGAAGCTCCATCCTCCTCCCATTCTGAGCGAGCCGCTTCCGCTGTTAGTTGTTATCCAGCTCCAGCGGCTAGAATGGTCGGTGGCTTCGCGTCTTCCTGCGAGGCAAAAGGCGCCTCTACGTCAGAAGCTCCATCCTCCTCCCATTCTGAACGAGCCGCTTCCGCTTTTAGATTGGCCTCACTAATTCAAATTGTTCTCCTAGTTTTGCGTAGTTGTGTCCTGCTAGGCGGCTTACTGGTTTTAGTCCTTCGGCATGAATGCGTCCTTTTTCGTATAGGTGTTCTGCGACGTGGAAGCGAACGACGCGTCCAATTAGTAGATCGCAAGCTGGTGAGTCTTCTGTTCCGCCAAGGGGGATTGCGCGTTCTAGTACGCATTCCATTCGAATATTTGCTTCTTTTACACCTGGAACGGAGATGACATCACTTTCAATTGGTGTTAATTTTGCTAATTCAATTTCACTTTCATTTGGAGGGAGATTTGCTGCTGTTTCGTTAATTGCCGCTACATATGATTCATCAGAGATATGTACAACAAATTCTCCTTTTTCAATTGCGTTTCGAGAAGTGTCTTTTCTTTCTCCAGCTTTTCGTTGTACAGAAACTGAGATAAGTGGCGGATTAGCAGCAACAATATTGAAATAACTATATGGTGCTCCATTTAATACGCCGTCTTTTGTTACAGAAGTAACGAATGCGACAGGGCGTGGAATAATACTTCCTGTAAGTAATTTGTAATTCTCTTTTTCCGATTGTTCATTTGGATTAATGGATAACATGATTGAAATCCCCTTTCTAAATATGACGACTTATTGTTTGTTTACAAGATGTTAGTGGAAAACTCCTGCTGAAAATAATATTTTTATTACATAAAAAGAACTTACTTCAACCACAATGAAGTAAGTTCCACCTAAATAATCTCGAATTCAAGATAAAAATTATAGTAAAACGTATGCGCCAGGACCGATTAAAGCTACACCGATAGCAACAGCGATTAACATTAAGTTATATTCATATCCATTTTGAGTTACCCAGTAACCGTTTTTTCCATGAACAGTGAAGATCGCCATTAACATTGTTCCAACGATAAATAATGAACCGATTGCAGTGAAAATACCTGATGCGAATAAGAAACCACCTAATAGTTCAGTTGCGCCAGCCATAAATGCCATAAATACACCAGGGCGTAAACCGATTGATTCCATCCAGCCACCTGTTCCTTTTAAACCGTAACCGCCGAACCAACCAAATAATTTTTGAGCACCATGACCCATGAATGTAATACCTATAATAAGACGAATAATAAGAAGACCGAAATCCATCATTTTTGAAAACCTCCTAAAAGTTATTAACTTACCTTACGTAAGTAATAATAAAATAGTTACTTACTTTAGTCAAGTGGATTTCGAAAAAAGTTTGAAAAAAATTTTACAAATTAACAACAAAAAATAAAATGTAGTAAAGACCTCTAGACAAGTTAGGTAAAAAAAGAGAAAATATAAGTAGAAGTTAACTTCTTATTGTTATTCAGACAATCAGAATTGACTGGAATTTTGTGAGACGCTACAATAAGAGTCTAGTAGTAATGACGTAATTTATTTCGAAAGCGTTTTTACAGTATAATATTCGAAGTATGAAGTCTTACGTTTATTCTGATCTTTAATAGAGATTGCCCTATAAACTTTTAGGTAAATTATAAGGAGGACTATCCTATGTTTAAAAAATTATTCGGTCTTGGTTCAAAAACAAATGAAGAAACAATTGTAGCTCCATTAACTGGAGCGGTGAAAAATATTGAAGAAGTACCAGATCCAGTATTCGCTGGTCGTATGATGGGTGACGGTGTTGCAATCGATCCTACTGAAGGTGTAGTTGTATCTCCAGTTGATGGCGAAATCGTACAATTATTCCACACGAAACATGCAATTGGAATTAAAGCGAAAAACGGTACAGAAATTTTAATCCACGTTGGATTAGAAACTGTAAAAATGGAAGGCGAAGGTTTTGAAGCTCACGTTTCTGAAGGACAAGCTGTAAAAGCTGGAGATAAATTAATCTCATTCGACTTAGAATTAATTCGTGAAAAAGCGAAAAGCACAATTACTCCAATCGTTATTACAAACACAGATGCAGCTGAGTCTATTAAGACAACTGTAGGTGTAACTGCTACAAAAGGTTCAACAGAAGTAATGAAAGTTACAATGAAATAATTATCACATGAAAGGAATCCGTTTCGTATGAAATGGATTCCTTATTTTGTTTTGTAGTCTGTTCCTTATATATGGTAAAATACTTTGGGCACTTGGAAATAGGGTTTCACATATATGTGGATAAGGCGCATTTTTCTTAGAAAAAATATAAGAGAAATGCGCCTTTCGTATATTCACATTTCTTTTGTTCTATTGTAATGTACGCTATGATAAAAGGAAGGAAATAGAGAAAAGGGGTGGGTTTAGATGAAACGAGTATTATTTGTTTGCACTGGAAATACATGCCGTAGTCCGATGGCTGAGGCGTTACTGCGCCATTATGGAGAAGGTAAGTTTGAAGTGCAATCTGCTGGTGTTTTCGCCTATCCTGGAAGTGATGCGTCGGTACATGCAAAGGAAGCTTTAGCTGAAAAGGGAATTGCAATCGATCATGCTTCGCAGCAGGTAAACGAAGCCTTAATTGATTGGGCAGATATTGTAGTAACAATGACGGAAAACCATAAGGAACTTATCCTTGGGCATTATCCGAGTGTTGAAGGGAAAGTAGATACATTATATGGAGTAACTGAGGGGATGAGTAAGGATATTTCAGATCCGTTCGGCGGCTCTCTCTCTATTTATAAAGAAACATTAGAAGAGATGGAAAAACTTGTACAAACTTTACTGAAAAAACATTCAGAAGGTTGATGTTTCGTGTATAATACGATATTGGAGATCACTTCGTCCCATTAAAGGATTAAGTGAGAATGAAGATAATGGATTGAAACTTTGGAGGGGTAAAAATGAAAGTAGTAGTAGCATCTGATCACGGCGGTATGAATATCCGTAAAGAACTTGTAAGTTTATTAGAAGAGTTAAATATTGAATATATTGATTTAGGTTGTGAATGTGAAGCTGGTTCTGTTGATTACCCTGATTTTGCGTTTCCAGCAGCGGAAATGGTAGCAAATGGCGAAGTAGATCGTGGTATCTTAGTTTGTGGGACAGGCATCGGTATGTCAATTGCTGCAAACAAAGTAAATGGTATTCGTTGTGCGTTAGTTCATGATACTTTCAGTGCGAGAGCAACGAGAGAGCATAACGATACAAACATGTTAGCAATGGGCGAGCGTGTAATTGGTGCTGGTCTAGCACGCGACATCGCAAAAATTTGGTTAACAACTGAATTTGAAGGCGGCCGTCACGAAAACCGCGTAGGAAAAATTAAAACATACGAAGCAAAGTAATAGATTCTAACTAGAAGCAGTAGGAAATATAATTTGGTGAACCAACCTGTGAAAGGAAGAGGCGTAATGACAGAAATCGTAAAGGTAAGAGAACAGCTACAAATTTCGCTTTCTGATTTCCAAGAACAAGCTTCATTACAAAGTGGTCAAATTTTTGTAGTGGGGTGTAGTACGAGCGAAGTGCTAGGAGAAAGAATTGGGACATCAGGAACAATGGAAGTAGCAGAGGCGATTTTTTCTGAGTTAAAACAATTTCAAGAACAAACAGGTATTGAGTTGGCGTTTCAATGTTGTGAGCATTTAAACCGTGCTTTAGTAGTTGAGAAAGAGTTGGCGATGAAATATCAATTTGAAATTGTAACAGTTACGCCTGTTAGATCAGCAGGTGGTGCATTAGCAACATATGCTTATCACAATTTGAAAGATCCGGTAGTAATTGAGTTTATTAAAGCAGATGCGGGAATGGATATTGGTGATACATTTATCGGTATGCATTTAAAGCACGTAGCTGTTCCGGTTCGTACTAGTGTGAAGGAAATTGGAAGTGCACATGTAACGATGGCAACAACACGTGGAAAGCTAATTGGTGGAGCACGTGCTGTTTATGCGGCGAAGGAAGAGACTATCACTTGCCGTTAAAGTTATGAATAAGGTATGTTGTCTGACTTTATTATAGAAGAAAGAAAAGACCGATTTTCGGTCTTTTTTTTCTTTTATGATATAGAAAGTCATGTTAGAATGTAGTTGAAAACATGAAGGTTCGAAAGAATTACAACCTGAATTTTCGTTTTTTCTGAATAAATAAGAAAAAACTGTTGGGAATCGATGTAATTCGTTCAGAAAAGGGGGATTTTGGTGGATCATTTAAAACGTCAAGATGAAAAGGTATTTGCTGCAATTGAGGCAGAACTAGGAAGACAGCGTTCGAAGATTGAGTTAATTGCTTCGGAAAACTTCGTAAGTGAAGCAGTAATGGAGGCGCAAGGTTCTGTTTTAACGAATAAGTATGCTGAAGGATATCCTGGGAAACGTTACTATGGTGGTTGTGAACATGTAGACGTAGTAGAAGATATCGCACGTGATCGCGTAAAAGAAATTTTCGGCGCAGAGCACGTAAATGTTCAACCGCATTCTGGTGCACAAGCGAACATGGCAGTATACTTCACGATTTTAGAGCAAGGCGATACAGTACTTGGTATGAATTTATCTCATGGTGGTCACTTAACACACGGAAGCCCTGTTAACTTCAGTGGAGTACAATATAATTTCGTAGAATATGGCGTGGATGCTGAATCTCACCGTATTAATTACGATGATGTATTAGCAAAAGCGAAAGAACATAAACCAAAATTAATCGTTGCAGGTGCAAGTGCATACCCTCGTGTTATCGATTTCAAACGATTCCGTGAGATTGCAGATGAAGTGGGCGCATACTTAATGGTTGATATGGCACATATCGCTGGTTTAGTAGCGGCTGGTTTACATCCAAATCCAGTGCCACATGCACATTTCGTTACAACAACAACACATAAAACATTACGTGGTCCACGTGGTGGTATGATTTTATGTGAAGAGCAATTTGCAAAACAAATTGATAAATCAATCTTCCCTGGTATTCAAGGTGGTCCACTTATGCACGTAATCGCTGCAAAAGCTGTTGCGTTTGGTGAGGCACTTCAAGATGATTTCAAAACATATGCACAAAATATCATTAACAATGCGAACCGCTTAGCTGAAGGTCTTCAAAAAGAAGGACTTACACTTGTTTCTGGTGGAACAGACAATCACTTAATCCTAATTGATGTTCGTAACCTAGAAATCACAGGTAAAGTAGCAGAGCACGTATTAGACGAAGTTGGTATTACAGTGAACAAAAATACAATTCCATTTGAAACAGCAAGCCCATTTGTAACAAGTGGTGTACGTATCGGTACAGCAGCTGTAACATCTCGTGGTTTCGGTTTAGAAGAAATGGATGAAATTGCGTCACTTATTGCTTACACATTAAAAAATCATGAAAATGAAGCTGCATTAGAAGAAGCGCGTAAGCGTGTAGAAGCGTTAACGAGCAAATTCCCAATGTATCCAAATCTATAATAGATTGAAGAAGACTGCTGAGACATAATTGTTTTGGCAGTTTTTTTGTGGACATATATTGTTCTTTAAGTATGTATACAAATGATGAATAAATTTTGGCGATATAATGAAGGATACAGCTCCCATAATTGGTAAAGATACTAGATAGATTCATCGGAAATCATGACTTTTCCAAATTTGCCCTTGAATATTAGTAGCGTTTTCTTTACAATCGTAAATAGTGTAAAAAAGCGTGCAAACGCATGAATATCATCTAAAGGAGAGATTCACATGGGAAAACTGTATGTATTTGATCACCCGTTAATTCAACATAAGATTACATATATTCGCGACAAGAATACAGGTACGAAAGATTTTCGTGAATTAGTGGACGAAGTAGCAAGCTTAATGGCTTTTGAAATTACTCGCGACCTTCCACTTAAAGACATTGAAATTGAGACTCCTGTAAGCAAAGCGACAACAAAAGTGATCGCTGGTAAAAAACTTGGTTTAATTCCGATTTTACGTGCAGGTTTAGGAATGGTTGATGGAATTCTGAAATTAATTCCAGCAGCAAAAGTAGGACACGTTGGCTTATACCGCGACCCTAAAACATTGCAACCGGTAGAATACTATGTGAAACTTCCAACGGATGTAGAAGAGCGTGACTTTATCGTACTAGATCCGATGCTAGCAACAGGTGGTTCTGCAGCTGAAGCAATTAACTCTCTGAAAAAGCGCGGCGCAAAACAAATTAAATTAATGTGTATCGTTGCAGCTCCAGAAGGAGTAAAAGTAGTACAAGAAGAACATCCTGATGTTGATATTTATGTAGCAGCATTAGATGAGAAATTAAATGACCACGGATATGTAGTACCAGGTCTTGGTGATGCTGGTGACCGTTTATTCGGAACGAAGTAAGACAACTGACGAGCAGGGGGATTCCTCAGCTCGTCTTTTTTTGATGTAAGCAAGTAGGGGAGGGGAGAGGATAAATATACATAGTATATACAACATAAGTTGCATACACATCACATATAATATAGAAGTCTTACGTCTAAAGAGCACTATATTATGGAAGGAAAGCGTTATATCGTAAAAATATAATAGTGACAAACTTGTGAACATTTCCTTCTATTATAAAGAGAAAACTGTTAGAAATTTCATATCTCTAACCAGTATTTAGAAGGGGAACGTTTTCATTTTTGGGAGGAAATGACTAATACTCAAATTTTTTGATTTTTTACGATTTCTCGTTGACACTGTTAATACCCTATTGTATGCTAACAACGGGGATAGATGGTAGGGCTTTCAGTGACAAAAATACATCTATTCCGTGACGAAAATGTAAACTTTTTATTTTGTATAGGATTTATGCAAAAAAATGAGTTATTATTAACACATCGTGAATGAGGGCTACATATTGGAGGGATGAATCCTTGCAAAAAAACGATCGCAGCCATATAAAAGCTTATGCTTTAATGTCAGGTATTCTTGCTCAGTTAGTCGGTTCTATTCTTGTTGGGATCTTTGGTGGGCAGTGGATTGATAATAAGGTTGGAACGTTTCCATTGTTTCTTATTATAGGGTTATTACTCGGATTAGGAACAGGGGTATACGCAATGATTCGACTCATTCGACATTACTATTCGGGAGAGCAATGATGATAGACGTACATGGACTTGTCCAAAGACAAAAGAAATATATGTACTACTTGCTTGCGCTTCTAGTGCTAGGATGGGGATTCACCTCTTACAAGGATGTATTTCTTGGACTGATTATCGGAACGATTTTCAGTTTTCTTAGTTTGCGCATCATTGCACGTAGGACAGACAAGCTGTTGGATCGCGTGACAAATGGAGAAAACGTGAAGTTTAAGGCGACAGCGGTAAGTACATATTCAAGATTCGCCACGATTGGGTTATTAATTTTATTTGCAGCCAAATATCAAGAGTTAATTGCGATGTGGGGCTTAGGTGTAGGATTGCTGACAGGATACCTTGTCATGATCATAGATTTTCTTTATTTAGAGTATAAGAGCAGGGAAGAGAGGTGAATTACTAGTGGAACACGGTAAATTAGTTGAATTTCTAGGTTTAACGTTCGATTTGTCATCAGTTATGATGGTTACTGTAGCAGCAGTTGTTGTTTTCTTAATCGCTGTTATCGGAACTCGCAGCTTAGCTCTTCGCCCAACAGGAATGCAAAACTTCATGGAATGGGTGTTTGACTTCGTGAAAGGGATTATCAATAGTACGATGGACTGGAAAACAGGTGGACGTTTCTTAACGCTTGGCGTTACGCTTATCATGTTTATCATCGTATCGAACTTCCTTGGTTTACCATTCATGTATTCAGCAACTGAAGCTGGCGAACATATTGCATGGTGGAGATCACCAACGTCTGATCCAGCAGTTACATTAACATTAGCCGTGATGGTAGTTACCCTCACCCATTATTATGGAATTAAGATGAAGGGTACGAAAGAATACGTAAAAGGTTATTTCCAACCTATGAAATTCTTATTCCCATTAAAGGTTATTGAGGAGTTTGCTAACACATTAACGTTAGGTCTTCGTTTATTTGGTAACATTTATGCAGGTGAGATCTTATTAGGATTACTTGCTAAGTTGGGCGGAGCATCATTCCTTGGAGCATTAGGTGCACTTGTGCCGATGTTAGCATGGATGGGATTCAGTGTATTCGTTGGATCAATCCAAGCATTTATTTTCGTTATGTTAACGATGGTTTATATGGCTCATAAAGTAAGTCATGACCATTAATATAATTTAAGTAAGAAAAAATTTATTTTTTTATAATACAAAGGAGGACAAATTAAATGAGTTTAGGTGTAATCGCAGCTGCAATTGCAATTGGTTTATCAGCATTAGGTGCAGGTATTGGTAACGGTCTTATCGTATCACGTACAATCGAAGGTGTTGCTCGTCAACCAGAATTAAAAGGCGCACTTCAAACAATTATGTTCATCGGGGTTGCTTTAGTTGAGGCACTTCCAATCATCGGTGTAGTTATTGCATTCATCGTAATGAACAAATAAGGGAGACTCCCCTTACATAGATGGCGAAGAGTGTTTTTTCGAACTTTCTTCGCCATTGCTTTATGAACGAAACGTATGTCTTTTTTTTTCATATGATCAATTTAGATATTTTGAAGGGAGTGAATCCTTGTGCCAACTTTATTATTAGGGGCTGCCATTCCATTTGGAACGATTGCTTATACATTGTTCATTTTCTTACTTCTATTAGTAATGCTACGCAAATTCGCGTGGGGTCCTTTAATGGGGATTATGAAAGAACGTGAAGAGCATGTTACTAATGAAATCGACGCTGCAGAAAGAAGTAATGCTGAAGCGAAGAAGTTAGTAGAAGAACAACGTGAAATGTTAAAACAATCACGTGTTGAAGCACAAGAGTTAATCGAAAGAGCGAAAAAACAAGCTGTAGATCAAAAAGATGCTATTGTTGCTGCTGCGAAAGAAGAAGCAGAATCAATTAAAGCATCTGCTGTACAAGAAATTCAACGCGAAAAAGAGCAAGCGATTGCTGCTTTACAAGAACAAGTTGCTTCTTTATCTGTTCAAATTGCTTCTAAAGTAATTGAAAAAGAATTAAAAGAAGAAGATCAAGTGAAGTTAATTCGCGATTATATTAAAGAAGTAGGAGAAGCGCGATGAGCAATGGGATTGTAGCAAAACGTTATGCTGTCGCTCTTTTTAAAATTGCTAAAGAAAAACACGTATTAGAAATGTTTGAAGAGGAATTACGCCTTGTACAAAACGTTTATGTAAAGAACGGAGAACTACATAGCTTTTTAACGCAACCGAACATTTCAAAGGAACAAAAGAAAACGTTTCTTGCAAACGTATTCGGGTCTGTTTCTGAATCTATTTTAAATACGTTATATATTTTAATTGATAACAAGCGCATTGATATCTTACCTGAAATTGCAGATGAATATGTTGTTCTTGCTAATGAAGAACGTAACGTAGCGGACGCAACTGTATATTCTACTCGTCTTCTATCGGAAGAAGAGAAGCTTAACATTGCAGAAGCATTTGCAAAGAGAACAGGAAAAGATGCAATTCGCGTAAAAAATGTTGTAGATGAAGATTTACTAGGCGGCATTAAAGTACGTATTGGAAATCGCATTTATGACGGAAGTTTACAAGGAAAATTAGCACGTATTCAGCGTGAATTAATGAAGAATAGATAGGGGTGAAGCACATGAGCATCAGAGCTGAAGAAATTAGCGCACTGATAAAGCAACAAATCGAGAACTATCAGTCTGAAATCGAAGTTAGTGATGTTGGTACAGTTATCCAAGTTGGTGACGGTATCGCGCGTGCTCATGGTCTTGATAACGTTATGGCTGGTGAACTTGTAGAGTTCTCTAACGGCGTTATGGGACTAGCACAAAATTTAGAGGAAAACAACGTAGGTATTATCATTTTAGGACCTTACACAGAAATCCGTGAAGGTGACGAAGTTCGTCGTACTGGTCGCATCATGCAAGTACCAGTAGGAAAAGAACTAATTGGTCGTGTTGTAAACCCATTAGGTCAACCAGTTGATGGTTTAGGCCCAATCAATACAACAAACACTCGTCCAATCGAAAGTCCAGCACCAGGTGTAATGGATCGTAAATCTGTTCATGAGCCACTTCAAACAGGTATTAAAGCGATTGACGCTCTTGTACCAATTGGCCGTGGTCAACGTGAGTTAATCATCGGTGACCGTCAAACAGGTAAAACAGCAGTTGCACTAGATACAATCATTAACCAAAAAGATGAAGATATGATTTGTATTTACGTAGCTATCGGACAAAAAGAATCAACTGTACGTAACGTAGTAGAAACACTACGTAAGCATGGTGCATTAGAGTACACAATCGTTGTAACTGCATCTGCTTCTCAACCAGCTCCATTATTATACCTAGCTCCTTACGCTGGTGTAACAATGGGTGAAGAGTTCATGTACAATGGTAAACACGTACTAGTAGTATATGATGACTTATCAAAACAAGCAGCAGCTTACCGTGAGCTGTCATTACTATTACGTCGTCCTCCAGGTCGTGAAGCTTACCCAGGGGATGTATTCTACTTACATTCTCGCTTATTAGAGCGTGCAGCAAAATTAAGTGATGCAAAAGGCGGCGGTTCTTTAACTGCATTACCTTTCATCGAAACACAAGCAGGGGACGTATCAGCTTACATCCCAACAAACGTAATCTCAATTACGGATGGACAAATCTTCTTACAATCTGACCTATTCTTCTCTGGCGTACGTCCAGCGATCGATGCGGGTACTTCTGTATCTCGTGTAGGTGGATCTGCTCAGATTAAAGCAATGAGTAAAGTATCAGGTACACTTCGTCTTGACCTTGCATCTTACCGTGAGTTAGAAGCGTTCGCTCAGTTCGGTTCTGACCTAGATAAAGCAACTCAAGCGAAACTAAACCGTGGTGCTCGTACTGTTGAGGTATTAAAACAAGGATTACACAAACCGTTACGTGTAGAGAAACAAGTTATCATTCTTTACGCTTTAACACGTGGATTCCTAGATGATATCCCAGTAGTAGATATCACTCGTTTCGAAGAAGAATTCCATGCTTGGTTAGATTCTAATGCGACTGACTTATTAGAAGAAATCCGCACAACTAAGAAACTTGCGGATGACGACAAATTTGCAGCAGCAATTAACGGATTTAAAAAAGTATTCGTAGCTTCTGAATAATAAAAAGTGAAGCCGACTGTTTAGCCCCATCGGCTAAGAGGCGGAGCTAGATAATATATAAAGGCATCTCAATTTCTGAGATTGCTGACGGTTATGTAAAGGAAAAGAGTAGGTGCACCTATTCTTTTCCTTCAATCATGAGCAAGAATATCTTGCAACGTAGATTAGGAAGAGGATTCTTACTAATCGTGCCAACTTCCGGAAAAAAGGTGGTGAAAACCTGTGGCATCTTTACGCGATATAAAAGCGAAGATTAACTCGACAAAGAAAACGAGTCAAATTACGAAAGCGATGGAGATGGTATCTGCATCTAAGTTAAACCGTGCAGAGCAAAATGCTAAATCTTTCGTTCCGTATATGGAAAAGATTCAAGAAGTAGTAGCGAGCATTGCGCAAGGAAGTAAAGGAATTAATCATCCAATGCTAAATGCGCGTCCTGTAAAGCGTACAGGATACATCGTTATTACATCTGATCGCGGACTAGCAGGTGGTTATAACAGTAACGTATTACGTACAGTAAGTAACGTAATTCGTGAACGTCATAATATGGATTCAAACCAATATTCAATTATTGTGCTTGGACGACTAGGACGTGATTATTTAAAACGTCGCGGCTTTAACATCATTGATGAAGTAGTTGGATTATCTGACCACCCATCATTTACTGATATTAAAGACCTTGCTTCTCGAGCAATTGCGATGTTCGCAGATGGTGCTTATGATGAGCTGTATATTTACTACAACCATTACGTAAGTAAAATTTCACAAGAAGTAACGGAAAATAAAATTTTACCGCTTACTGATGTGGCGTCTGATAAACCGACGACAGCTTATGAATTCGAACCTTCTGAAGAAGAAATTTTAAAAGTACTATTGCCACAATACGCAGAAAGCTTAGTGTACGGTGCATTACTAGACGGTAAAGCAAGTGAGCACGCAGCGCGTATGACAGCAATGAAGAGTGCTACAGACAACGCAATGGAAGTTATCGATTCACTTACACTTTCATTCAACCGTGCGCGTCAGGCAGCGATTACGCAAGAAATTACGGAAATCGTTGGTGGAGCAGCAGCGTTAGAATAGTAATAAAAAGCGTAGGCGGTTCGTTCAGAATGAGAGGGGGATGGAGCTTTTGACGTAGAGGCGATTTGTGCCTCGCAGGAAAAAGCGAAGCCACCGAACATTCTAACCGCTGGAGCTAGATTCAATAAAAAGCGTAGGCGGCTCTGTCAAAAGAGTCGCGTAAGCTATAAACTAATAAAAAATGAAAAGCTAGCTGCTCGTAGAAAGTTAGCTAATTAAAAGAAAGCTAGGAGGGAACCCGATGAATAAAGGGCGCGTTACGCAAATCATGGGTCCGGTTGTAGACGTTAAGTTTGATGGCGGAAAGCTACCAGAAATCTACAACGCCCTTACGGTAAAACAGAGCAACGAAAACGGTGAACTTAACTTAACATTTGAAGTTGCACTTCATTTAGGTGATGATACAGTTCGTACAGTTGCGATGTCTTCCACAGATGGACTTGTTCGTGGCACAGAAGTAGAAGATACTGGTAAAGCAATCTCTGTACCAGTTGGTGATGCAACACTTGGTCGCGTATTTAACGTATTAGGTGATGCTATTGACTTAGATGGTGAGGTTCCTTCGGATGTACGCCGTGATCCAATTCACCGTCAAGCACCTGCATTCGAAGAATTATCTACTAAAGTAGAAATTCTTGAAACTGGTATTAAAGTAGTAGACTTACTTGCTCCTTACATTAAGGGTGGTAAGATCGGTCTATTCGGTGGTGCCGGTGTAGGTAAAACAGTATTAATTCAGGAGTTAATCAACAACATCGCACAAGAGCACGGTGGTATCTCTGTATTCGCTGGTGTAGGTGAGCGTACTCGTGAGGGTAATGACTTATACCACGAAATGAGCGATTCTGGCGTAATTAAGAAAACTGCGATGGTATTCGGACAAATGAACGAGCCACCTGGAGCACGTCAACGTGTTGCATTAACAGGCTTAACAATGGCTGAATATTTCCGTGATGAGCAAGGACAAGACGTACTTCTGTTCATCGATAATATCTTCCGTTTCACGCAAGCAGGTTCTGAAGTATCTGCCCTTCTTGGCCGTATGCCATCTGCGGTAGGTTACCAACCAACACTTGCAACAGAAATGGGTCAATTACAAGAGCGTATTACATCTACAAATAAAGGGTCTATCACGTCTATCCAAGCGGTATATGTACCAGCCGATGACTATACTGACCCAGCACCAGCTACAACGTTCGCTCACTTAGATGCAACAACAAACTTAGAGCGTCGTTTAACACAAATGGGTATTTACCCAGCCGTAGATCCATTAGCATCTACATCTCGTGCACTTTCTCCAGAAATCGTAGGAGAAGAGCATTATGAAGTGGCTCGTCAAGTACAGCAAACTTTACAACGTTACAAAGAGCTTCAAGATATCATTGCTATCTTAGGTATGGATGAGTTATCTGAAGAAGATAAGTTAGTTGTACATCGTGCTCGTCGTATTCAATTCTTCTTATCTCAAAACTTCCACGTAGCGGAGCAGTTTACAGGTCAAAAAGGTTCTTACGTACCTGTAAAAGACACAGTTCGTGGTTTCAAAGAAATTCTAGAAGGAAAATATGATGACCTTCCAGAAGATGCATTCCGCTTAGTTGGTGGCATTGAAGAAGTTATTGAAAACGCGAAGAAAATGATGGCGTAAGGCCTTAGGAGGGACGAAGTATGAAGACATTTCCAGTCAGTATTGTAACTCCTGATGGACCGGTTTACGAAAAAGAAGTAGAAATGGTAAGTGTAAAAGCAGAGAGTGGGGAAATGGGGATTTTACCAGGTCACATTCCAACTGTTGCACCATTAAAAATTAGTGCAGTTCGTCTGAAAAATGGTGGACACACTGATTATGTAGCGGTAAGTGGTGGCTTTATCGAAGTTCGTCCAGATAAAGTAACTGTATTATCATCATCTGCTGAAGAAGCAAACCATATCGATATCCATCGTGCAAATGAAGCGAAGCGTCGTGCTGAGCAACGTCTGCAAGATAAACAAGCACATGTTGACTTTAAACGTGCAGAAATGGCATTACAACGCGCTGTGAACCGTTTAAACGTTTCCGATATGAAATAAAAAAATCCGTAAAGGCAAAGCCTTTACGGATTTTTTTTATGTAGTTAATGGATAATTTTACAAAAATGGTATAATTATATTGGTGCTCGTATAAGTAGAGAATGTACAACAATTTATAAAGGGGATGAATAAATGATCGGTGAAATGAAGCGAGAAGCATTGCACTCTTTAAAAGGAAAATGGGGACTAGGTGTTGGATCAACGATTTTATATCATATTGTAAGTTACGTCGTTTCAATGGCTGTAATGCTTATAGTATTAATTCCAGGAGTTATAATATTTATTTTAGCATCTATTTTAACTGGTTCAATTGAAGAAGAAACAATGGCAATTGGAGCTGCTATTACGTTTGGGGTTTTTTACTGCCTTATGATAATTTTAAGTTATGCGGCTTATGGCATTACCACATATGGTCATACGAATTTGTTTCTACAAATAAGCAAACGAGAAGATGCTAGAGTGGATTATTTATTTGAAGGATTTCGTGGCTTTAAAAGAATGATGAAAACAATGTGGGCTATGCTTGCAATTTTGTTATATACAGGTATATGGGTTCCGATGTTAGGAACGATTGTATTTGGGCTATTAGGTTTTCTTGATGAGAATGCAAATCCATCATTTATAATTGTTTTCTTTATTTTATTAGCTATTTCGTTTATTGTAATGGCTATTTTGTATTTTTCATATTCGATGACATATTATGTGATGGTTGAAAAACCGGAATACAGTGTTTCGCAAGCAATGAAAGAAAGTAAGAATCTGATGAAGGGGCATAAATTAGATCTGTTTCTTTTATGGCTAAGCTTTATAGGGTGGGCTATTTTAGCGATTTTTACACTTGGAATAGGTTTTCTATGGCTTAGTCCGTACGTGAGTACAACGACAGCGCATTTTTACCGCTATATTTCAAAAGATGAATTGTAGTAGGAACATGCTATACTAATAGAGTTATTGTGTATAGGAGGTTACGTATGATTGGTGATTTAAAAGGAGAAGCATTAGATTCATTAGAAGGGAAATGGGGATTAGCTGTCGGGGCGACATTACTTATTTCAATTCTAATCATGATTTTTAGTTTTAGTATTGAGTGGGGATTTTCTTCAATTTTTGATTGGAAAGAAACGAAAAATTCAATTTCAATAAATATCCTTACATTTTTTGTTACTGGGCCTTTAACTTTAGGTGGATATTATCTTGCTTTAAATATCCTTCGTGAAAAGCAAGCTAGTATCGGTAATGTGTTCATTTGGTTTTCAGAGGGAAAGAGATTTTTAAAGTCATTTTTATTATATTTATTAGTAAATTTTTATCTTTTCTTATGGACGTTACTGTTCATTATCCCAGGCATTATTAAATCATTTTCTTATGCGATGACGTACTTTATTATAAATGATCACCCGGAGTATTCTATAAATCAAGCGATTACAGAAAGCCGTCGTATGATGGATGGACATAAGATGGAGTATTTCATTTTATGTTTGAGTTTTATTGGTTGGTTTATATTAAGTTGTATTACACTCGGGATTGGATTCTTATGGCTAATTCCATATTTTTATACGACGTCAGCAGCTTTTTATGAAGAGATTGCAGAGGAATATTACGAAAAAAAAATTCCGACATTATAAAGTGAGTCGGACACTCTGCGTCGATGAATAGCTGTGTAGTCCGCAAATAGCATGATAAAAACACCTAGTATGAGTTATTGGTTCATACTAGGTGTTTTTTGTAGAAATTTTATAAATTGATGACTAGTAAGTGGTTTACTGAAATAGTAACCTTGCATATATTTACAGTTGTTCTTTTGTAGAAACTTAAGTTGTTTTTCTGTTTCAATTCCTTCAGCAACGACAGATAGGTTTAACGTATTTGCAAGGGAAAGGATAGTGGACACGATGGCTCTCTCTTCAGGTCGATGATCAGCTAGTTGTGTAAATTCTCTCGGTACTTTTAATGTATCGATAGGGAAAATAGATAAATAAGCGAGAGAAGAATAGCCGGTGCCGAAGTCATCAATGGACGTTTGAATACCATATTCCTTTAATTGTTTTAGCTTGGATAACGTTTCCTTTTCATCGATCATTGCAATTCGTTCTGTTAATTCAAGTGTTACATCTTTTGGATCGACTTTAACGTCTGTTATTATTTGTAAAATGTTCTCGATTAAATTATTTTGCTGGAACTCTTTAGCTGATAAGTTAACACTTATTTTTAAATCTTTGTAGCCAAAAGTATGCCATATTTTTAGCTGACGACAAGATTCATTTAATACCCAATGACCAAGTGGAATGACTTGAGGAGTCTCCTCTACAATTGGAATGAACTCACATGGCGGAATGTCACCTAGGAGTGGGTGTTTCCAGCGTAGTAATGCTTCAGCACCAATAATCTTTTTCGTAGTAATATCAATTTGTGGTTGATAGACGAGATAAAATTCTTCGTTTACTAAAGCGAGTGGTAAATCTTTTTCAATTCGGGCTTTTCGTTCCGTTTTTTTATACAATTCTTTCGTGTACAGAGAGCTACCATTTTTTCCTTTATTTTTTGCTTCGTACATGGCCATATCAGCATGTTGTAAAATTGATAACGGATCTTCACCTGCTTCAGGATATATTGCAATCCCGATGCTCGGTGAGATTTGTAAATGTTGATTTTCAATTTCGAATGGTTCGTTCATGGCTGCTACAATTGTATCAGCTATTTTTTTTACGTCTGGCCTCTTTTTATAATTTTCGATAAGGATTGTGAACTCATCTCCAGCTAATCGGGCAAGCTTCATATTTGGTGTCGCTATACTTTCGAGTCTTTTTGCTACTGCAATTAATAGAAGGTCTCCTACCCTATGACCGAGGGTATCGTTAATAACTTTAAAGCGATCTAGGTCAAGAAACATAACAGCAAAAGGCATTTTTGATATTTTGGATCGCGCAATTGCTTGTTCTACATATTGATGAAATGCACGTCGATTTGCAAGCTCTGTTAGTGTATCATGATATGCTAAAAAATTAATTTGTTCTTGTTGTTGTTTGCTTTCCGTAATATCTTTAATCATTAAATAAACTCCGGAAATATGATCCTTTAAAAAGATAGGAACAGCTGTCACATGCAAGTAGTAAATATCTCTATTTTTATGATATGCCCGTATTTCTAAAGAAATAGATTTCCCCTTTTTTACGCGATGAAAGGCATTAATGATTTCTTCCAAATCTTCTTCATACGTAAGTGAATAGTAGGGCTGATTTAATAATTCATTCGTTTGATAACCGAGTAAAGTCGTACCAGCGTTATTCACGTTAAGAAAATTACCGTATAAATCTAATGTGAAGATTGGATCTGGATGATGCTCGTATAAAGATTTAAACATTTGTTGGTTATGATACAGTTCATTTTTTTGTTCTACTAAATCTTCTGTACGCAGTTCAATTTGTTTTTCGAGTTCTGAGTTGAATTGCATTTGGGCTAATAATAATATTTTATTTTGTTTTCGAACTAAACTATGGCGTATGAGAACGAAGGAGAAAGTTATCATAAGCCCAATTACTACAATAGGCGCGAAAACATATTCGACTAATATGAAAACAATAAGCATTACGACAGAAATATAAGGTAATGATAATCTGATCGCTTCCCCAAATTTAGGTGTTAATAGCACTTGTTCTTGTTTTTCAGGTTCTTTTGTATGAATAATACATGCGATTGCTACTAGTACTAAAGTTACTTGATAAAGAGGAGTAACTGTAAACATAGAATACTCGGGTATGAAGTATTTGATATAAGCATAAATCGCATCTGTAGTAGCATATAAAAGTAAAGCACTGCCAAGAAGTGCGCCAACCTTTTTGGATAATAAAGATAAAGGCTTGAATAACAGATTAATTCCTATGAGGAAAAAGAGTAAATCGGTCATTGGATAAGTAAGTTGAACAAATATGTCGATATAGGATGTTGAAGAAATGTGAATGGTTCTTTCAATAAGTAAGTAGTAACTTAAAGTGAATTGTGCTGTAACAATAATACAAATATCACATATCATAAAAAGCTTTTCTAATAAATCTCGGTTATAAATGATTTCATATAGAAAGGCGAATGCAAAGCTAATTAAAAAAAGTAAATAAAAAAAGTCGGACGGATCAACGAATGTATAGTAGTCCTTTAAAATTAAACGTTGATAGGCAACGACGATATCCCCGATGAAATAAGAGAGAGTTCCAACGCATAATATCGTCCAAAATAAACGAGGTAACCCTTCTTTCATATTTGAAAAATAAAGTATATAACTACAAGCGATAATATCAATGAATAAAGTACTCATTCCAATTAATATTTGAAAGGGAAATGAGTATTCATATAGAAAAGGCATTGCCACGTAATGAATTACTATAGATAGCAATGTAATGCTTATAAGAATACTTACATGTGTTTGTTTTTTCATCTATCTCACCCACGGTATATACATATAAATTCCTCTTTTGTATTTTTTATAGTTTCTTAAAAAACATATATAACCTATATACTTATTTTGCGCAAGTATAGCAAGTTATAAAAACAGATTTTAATAATTCTCGTTTCTGTCCCCAACATATCGACATAGGAATTTGAAGTTTGCTATAATGATTAAAATAGTTGCATTATTTAGAAAAATTTAAAAATAATAATTACTGCAACTAGGACATATTGTTTACTAAGTGAACTTGTTCTTAATTTAGGGGGGAGGGTTTCACAATGGCAAGTGTATATGAAAATAGTTATATGATCGTTTTGATTTTCTTGCTATTAGGCATATTGCTGCCGGTAGTGGCTCTTACATTAGGAAGGATGCTGCGCCCAAATAAACCAAGTGCAGCGAAAGCGACGACGTATGAGAGCGGGATTGAGCCTTTTCATGATGCGAATATTCGGTTTCATGCTCGTTATTATATTTTTGCTTTATTGTTTGTCATCTTTGATGTAGAAACTTTATTTTTATATCCATGGGCTGTTGCATATGACAACCTCGGTTTATTTGCACTGATTGAAATGCTCATCTTTGTTGTAATGTTGCTAGTTGGATTAGCGTATGCTTGGAAAAAGAAGGTGTTACAATGGTTATAAATTTTGAGGAATTACATCCAAATGAGCGAGCGGAATTAGAACGAAATATCTTTTTTTCTACATTGGAACAGTTGAAAGGATGGGCGAGAAGTAATTCTTTATGGCCGATGACATTCGGACTGGCATGCTGTGCAATTGAAATGATGGGAGTAGGTTCATCACATTATGATTTAGATCGATTTGGGTCATTTTTTCGGACTTCACCAAGGCAATCGGACGTTATGATTGTGTCGGGAACGGTAACGAAGAAGATGGCTCCTATTGTTCGGCGCTTATATGACCAAATGCCTGAACCGAAATGGGTTATTGCAATGGGATCTTGTGCGACAGCAGGTGGTCCATATGTAAATTCGTACGCTGTTGTGAAAGGTGTAGATCAAATTGTGCCAGTTGACGTGTATATCCCTGGTTGCCCACCAAATCCTGCAGCTTTAATTTATGGAATTAATAAATTAAAAGAAAAAATTCGTTACGAAGCAAAGACTGGAAAGCAGGTGACGAATAAATGAGTGATCCTAACAAAGACTTAGAGGATTTAAAAAGAGAAGCGGCTAGGCGTGCGAAAGAAGAGGCGAGAAAGCGCCTTGTTGCGAAACATGGTGTGGAAATAAGTAAACTTGAGGAAGAAAATCGCGAAAAAGAGAAAGCGCTACCAAAAAATGACGATATGACTATAGAAGAAGCAAAACGACGTGCAGCCGCGGCGGCAAAAGTAAAAGCAGCGGCGTTAGCGAAACAGAAAAGAGAAGGAATAGAAGAAGTAACGGAAGAGGAAAAGGCCAAAGCGAAGACGAAGGCGGCAGCCGCGGCAAAAGCGAAAGCAGCGGCGTTAGCAAAGCAAAAAAGAGAAGGAACAGAAGAAGTGACGGAAGAGGAAAAGGCCAAAGCAAAGGCGAAGGCAGCAGCGGCTGCAAAAGCAAAAGCAGCGGCGTTAGCGAAACAAAAAAGAGAAGGAACAGAAGAAGTGACGGAAGAAGAAAAGGCCAAAGCAAAGGCGAAGGCAGCAGCGGCTGCAAAAGCGAAAGCGGCGGCGTTAGCGAAACAGAAAAGAGAAGGAATAGAAGAAGTAACGGAAGAGGAAAAGGCCAAAGCGAAGACGAAGGCAGCAGCGGCTGCAAAAGCGAAAGCGGCGGCGTTAGCGAAACAAAAAAGAGAAGGAACAGAAGAAGAAAAGGCAAAAGCAAAGGCGAAGGCAGCAGCAGCCGCAAAAGCGAAAGCAGCGGCGTTAGCGAAGCAAAAAAGAGAAGGAACAGAAGAAGTGACGGAAGAAGAAAAGGCCAAGGCGAAAGCGAAGGCAGTCGCCGCCGCGAAAGCAAAAGCAGCGGCGTTAGCGAAGCAGAAAGCATCGCAAGGTGATGGGGATTCGGGGGATGAAAAGGCGAAGGCAATTGCAGCAGCGAAGGCAAAAGCGGCAGCGGCTGTAAGGGCGAAGATGAAGGGTGCTGAAGGTAAGAAGGAAGAAGAGACGAAGCAGGAAGAGCCATCTGTGAATCAACCGTATTTAAATCAGTATGTTGAAGTTATTAAGGGAAAAGTAGGAGAGGATGCTTTAGTAGATTGCTACATTAATAAACTTTCCAAAGATGTACCAACTCTTGTAGTGGAGCCCTCAAAATATTATGAAGTAATGGAGTTACTGCGATTCCATGAGGGACTTGCATTTGATTATATGTCAGAGCTACATGCGACGGATTTTATGACACATATGGAAGTGTATGTTCATTTATTTTCATATGGAAAGAAACAGTCAGTAGCGGTGAAGGTGAAGTTGGATAGGGAAGCACCGCAAGTGGAATCGGTGACAGCGCTTTGGAAAGGGGCAGATTGGCCAGAGCGGGAAGCGTATGATTTGCTTGGTATCGTATTTAAGGGGCATCCGAATTTATCACGTATTTTAATGCCTGATGATTGGGTAGGGCACCCGCTTAGGAAAGATTATGAACCGTATGATGTGGAGGTGTAGCTAAATGATCCGTACGGAAGAAATGCTTTTGAATGTAGGTCCTCAGCATCCGAGTACGCACGGTGTGTTCAGGCTCGTTATTAAAATTGACGGGGAAATTATTAAAGAAGCTACACCGGTTATTGGATATTTGCATCGCGGGACCGAAAAGATTGCAGAGAGCTTACAGTATACGCAAATTATCCCTTATACAGATCGGATGGATTATTTATCGGCTATGACGAATAATTACGTCATTTGCCATGCTGTAGAGACGATGATGGGGCTTGAAATCCCGGAGCGTGCCGAATACTTGCGAGTACTTGCAATGGAGCTTGGAAGGATTGCGAGCCACCTCGTTTGGTGGGGGACAAATCTTCTTGATATAGGAGCGGTTAGCCCGTTTTTGTACGCGTTTCGTGAACGAGAGATGATTATAAATTTATTAAACGAATTATGCGGTGCCCGGCTTACTTTTAACTATATGAGAGTCGGCGGTGTAAAGTGGGATGCACCGGATGGTTGGATTGAAAAAGTGGAAGAATTTGTTCCGTATATGAGAGAACAATTGGCAGGGTATCATGATCTTGTTAGCGGCAATGAGATTTTCTTAAATCGTGTAAAAGGCGTTGGTATATATAGCGCGGAGGAAGCGATTTCGTATTCTTTAAGCGGAGCGAATTTGCGGTGCACCGGAGTAAACTGGGATCTTCGCAAGGATGAACCGTACTCCATTTACGACCGTTTTGATTTCGATATTCCTGTTGGGAGCGTGGGGGATGCTTGGGATCGCTACGTTTGCCGCATGAAGGAAATTGAGGAGTCGTTAAAAATTGTCGAGCAAGCAGTCCAGCAGTTCCCGAAAGAAGGAGCAGTACTTGCGAAAGTACCGAAAATTATTAAGGCTCCTAAAGGGGAAGCATTCGTCCGTATAGAGTCGCCGCGAGGAGAGATTGGTTGCTATATTGCTAGTGACGGAAAGAAAGAGCCGTACCGCTTGAAGTTTCGCAGGCCGTCTTTTTACAATTTGCAAATTTTACCGAAGTTATTGAAAGGCGAAAACATCGCCAATTTAATTACGATTTTAGGTGGAGTGGATATTGTACTTGGGGAGGTTGATGGCTAATGATTGAAACGCTCTTACAATCACCTTCTAGCTGGACGAATTTCTTCATTTTTTTCGGATTAGCGGTGCTCCTATTATTTGCAGTCCTTGGCTTCGTTACATATGGTATTTTGGCAGAACGGAAAGTGATGGGTTTTATGCAAGGGCGGATTGGGCCAAACCAAGTCGGGGGCCGGTTTGGTCTGTTGCAAACGGTAGCCGATGTTTTAAAACTATTATTGAAAGAAGATAGTATTCCGAAGGCGGCAGATAAACCGTTGTTTATATTAGCACCTGTCATTGCGTTCGCACCAGCATTTATGGTGCTTGCAGTCATCCCATTTACTGATAAATTTCAGTTCGCGGATATTGGCGTAGGCTTACTGTATTACATTGCTGTTTCTGGTATTACGACGATTGGTGTCGTAACCGGAGGATGGGCATCGAATAATAAATATTCCCTTTTAGGAGGGATGCGTGCAGCGGCGCAAATGATTTCTTATGAAATTCCGCTCGTAATGAGTGTAATTGGGATCGTTTTGTTAGCTGGTAGCTTAAATTTAAATGAAATCGTAGCAGCACAGGAAAATGTTTGGTACATTTTCGTGCAACCAATCGGTTTCATCGTATTTTTAATCGCAGCAGTAGCAGAGTTAAATAGGACGCCGTTTGATTTACCAGAAGCTGAGTCGGAGCTTGTTTCTGGATATCATACGGAATACTCAGGGTTTCGCTGGGCGTTCTTTATGCTTTCAGAGTACGTATATTTCTTCGGGATGGCATCTTTAATTACAGTGCTCTTTTTAGGCGGATGGAATCCAGTTATGTTCCTTGGATTTATCCCAGGTGCCGTATGGTTTGCTTTAAAGTTTAGCAGTGTAGTTTTTCTATTAATTTGGTTCCGCGTTACGTTTCCGCGTATAAGAGGTGATCAGTTAATGGAGTTTGGCTGGAAAGTATTATTGCCAATTGCACTTGCAAATATTTTCTTAACGGCATTGATTAAGGAGTTATTCTTCTAATCTATGAAGGGGGTGCCAGTAAGAGATGAAAGGGCTATTTAAAGGATTAAAATATACATTAAGCAATTTGAGTAAAAAGAAAGTGACGTATGATTATCCGAATCAACCGTTGCCATTGCCAGATCGTTTTCGAGGGATTCAAAAGTTTTATCCAGAAAAGTGTATCGTTTGTAACCAGTGCTCCAATATTTGTCCGACAGACTGTATTCAGTTAACGGGGAAAAAACATCCGGATCCTACGAAAAAAGGAAAAATTATTGACACGTACGATATTAATTTTGAAATTTGTATTCTTTGTGATTTATGTACAGAAGTTTGTCCGACAGAGGCGATTGTTATGACAAATAACTTTGAACTCGCGGAATATTCACGGGATGACTTATTTAAAAATTTGCAGTGGCTTGATGAAAACGACGAAAACGTTAGGAAGGAGAATAAAGCATGAATGGCGAGTTTATAGCATTCTTTATACTATCCTTGTCTGCAATTATCGGCGGCGTTCTTATGTTGAACTTAACGAAGGTCATGCATATGATGCTAGCTCTCGTTCTAACATTTCTCAGCATTGCAGGTTTGTACTTTCTTTTATCAGCTGAATTTATCGGGGTTGCACAAATTTTACTTTACTCGGGTGCGATCACAATTATTATGATTTTTGGCATTATGTTAACGAAACATAACGCGGAAAATGAATCGCGTCTTACTCTTCGAAAATGGATTATCTTCTTTGCGGTTGTAGCATTTGGGGCAGTTATGTATTTCGCTGTTAACAATATTGATTTCGCAAATGAAAGCACACAAGGAAGTTTACCTCTCCATGAAAAAAACACACTTCAAATCGGTACGCTTCTCTATTCAAAATATATCATTCCATTTGAGTTAACCTCAGTTATTTTACTTGTAGCACTTGTTGGCGCAATTATTCTTGCGAAGAAGGATGAGAAAGAGGAGGATTCCAATGAGTAGCGTTCCTGCTTCTGCGTATTTAACGCTTGCGATTATTTTATTTTGCATCGGTTTGTTTGGAGCTTTAACGAAGCGCAATACAGTGATTGTATTAGTTTGTATTGAATTAATGCTGAACGCAGCCAATTTAAACTTAGTAGCGTTTAGTAAATTAGGTTTGTTCCCAAATGTAACAGGGCAAATTTTCTCTCTGTTTACGATGGCTGTAGCAGCAGCGGAGGCGGCGGTAGGACTCGCCATTTTAATTGCTTTATATCGTAATCGTACGACAGTTCATGTAGATGAAATGGATACGCTCAAAGGATAACATTGTGACCGAAAAGGGGGAAGGAAACAATGATCGATTATGCATGGCTCATACCGCTTTTCCCGCTTGTTTCGTTTTTGTTATTAATTATATTCGGGAAGAAAATTAGAGAAGGAAGCAGTGTACTTAGTATTTTCTTCGTCTTTCTCTCCTTTATATGTGCGGTACTTGTATTAATAGAAAGATTTACGACAGTACCAGTGAAGCATAAGTGGGTATGGCTTAGAGCTGGAGATATTGATATATCATTTGGCTTTGAAGTGACAGCATTAGGGGCTTTAATGTTGTTTATCGTTACACTTGTGAGTTTACTTGTACACGTGTATTCGAAAGGTTATATGAAAGGTGAGGAAAGATTACCAACCTTTTATGCCTATTTAGGACTCTTTACATTTGCGATGCTCGGGCTTGTTATATCACCGAATTTATTACAGCTTTATATATTTTGGGAGTTAGTCGGCCTTGGTTCGTTCTTACTCATCGGTTTTTATTTCTTTAAAGAAGAAGCGAAGGCTGCTGCGAAAAAAGCTTTTATTATGACACGTATTGGCGATGTCGGTTTATTTATTGGGATGATCTTAATTTTCTGGCATGCAGGTAGTTTTGAATATGACGCAATTTTTAGAGCGATTCATACGGGTGATCTGACTCCGACAATGATTACAATAACGGCGATATTAATTTTTATCGGGGCGATGGGGAAATCAGGTCAGTTCCCGCTTCATACGTGGTTACCGGATGCGATGGAAGGGCCGACGCCTGTTTCGGCACTTATTCATGCGGCGACGATGGTAGCAGCTGGCGTATATTTAGTGGCAACGATGTTTCCGCTATTTTCAGCAAGTGCGGTGGCGATGCAGACGGTAGCAATTGTTGGCGCCTTTACTGCAATCTTTGCAGCTTCCATCGGTCTTGTACAAACGGATATAAAGAGAGTACTTGCTTATTCTACAGTTAGCCAGCTCGGGTATATGATGCTTGCATTAGGATCTGCCGGTTATGTAGCTGGTGTGTTCCATTTAACGACACACGCTTTTTTTAAAGCGTTGCTATTTTTGGCGGCAGGAAGTGTCATTCATGCCGTGCATACGCAAAACATTAATAAAATGGGCGGTTTACAGAAGAAGATGAAAGTAACAGGTGCCTTATTTTTAATCGGTACTCTTGCAATTAGTGGTGTGCCACTCCTTTCCGGTTTCTTTAGTAAAGATGAAATTTTAGCGGCAGCTTGGATGAACGGCAATTATGTTTTATTCGTCTTAGCGATAATTGCAGCATTCCTAACAGCGTTCTACATGTTCCGCCTATACTTTCTTGTCTTTACTGGGGAAGCGAAGACGAAGGAAGATGTGCATGAATCGCCCCGCATCATGACGTATCCGATGATTGTCCTTGGCGTTCTTGCAGTCGTGGCAGGTTATATAAATACACCGTGGTTTGGAACGTTTCTCGGGGATTGGCTTACGAAAGATGTAGCATTTAAAGTGCGAGAGGCACACGGACCAGTTTGGATTATGATTGTTGCGACGCTCGTTTCTTTGACAGGGATTGCTCTTGCATATTTCATATATGGCAAGAAATCTATTGCTAGAGATTGGGCTGGTGGCGAGGACTCGCCTCTTTATAAACTTTTGAAAGAAAAATATTATGTGGATGAACTATACAATATGACGGTGCTTCCTATTACGAAAGGAATCGCTCATGTGCTTCGCCTATTTGAAGTGTATGTAGTCGAAGGAATTGCCGTTTTAATAGGGAGTTTAGTGAAAGGGATAAGTGCAATTGGCTCTAGACTCCAAAACGGAAATGTACAAGTGTACGGGACTGTAACAGCTGTTTCACTTGCAGTACTCTTCATTATTTTGCTCTATACGGGAGGGGATTTACGATGAATGATTTGTTATTAACGTTCTTCATTTTTTCCCCGCTTTTAGGAATTCTCTTACTTACATTAACACCGAAAAAAGAATCACGTACAGTGCGAGCGCTCGGTTTATTTGGAACGGTGCTTCCATTCGGAATGGCTATCGTCCTCGCTTGTACATATGCTTCTGGAAAGAGTTTGTCTCTATTTGATGAAAAAGTGAAATGGATTACATTTGGGGATTTTGCAGCGGTGGATAAAAGGTGGTTTTCCATTTATTACGAACTTGGTATTGATGGTTTATCGCTCGTTATGATGGTACTGACGGCCCTTCTAGCGATGCTTGCAGCAATTGCGGCATTTACGATTAAAAGGAATTTGAAAGCATTTTATATGCTGTTACTCATGTTAGAAATAGGGATGCTCGGTGTCTTCGCTGCTCAAAATTTAATGTTGTTCTTTATCTTCTTTGAAATTACATTGCCACCGATGTTTTTATTAATTGGGAAGTGGGGGAAATTGTCGAGTGAAAAGGCTGCTTATAGTTATTTAATATATAACGGTATTGGCTCCGCTATTTTGCTTATCGTTTTCTCGGTTTTATTTGCGAAAACAGGTACAACCAATATTACAGAGCTTAAAGAAATATTAACGAGTGTAGGTGCTGGCGGAGGAATGGCTGTCCCAAATAGCTTACAGTTCGGCTTGTTTCTTAGTATAATGATCGCTTTTGCGATTAAACTACCCGTTTTCCCGTTACATCGCTGGATGGTCAATGTACATATTGAAGCACATCCGGCTGTCGTTATGCTTCATGCAGGTGTTTTACTGAAGATTGGAGCATACGGTATAATCCGCTTCGGACAGGGACTATTTCCGGAATACTTTCGCGAGTTTGCAACGCTCATTGCGATTTTAGGAGTTATCAATTTATTGTACGGAGCCTTCTTAGCGCTCATTCAAACAGACTTTCGGAAGGTGCTTGCTTATTCTAGTATTTCGCATATGGGTATTGTATTAATGGGCCTTGGGGCGTTAAATGCACCAGGTACACAAGGCGCTTTATTCCAAGTTGTTTCGCACGGTTTAATTGCAGCTTTACTCTTTTTCTTACTTGGTGTTATAGAACAGCGCTTTGGAACATCAAATATTACAGCGCTTGGCGGACTTGCAAAAAGTGTACCAGTACTTAGCGGTTTCTTCTTAGCGGGAGGAATGGCATCGCTTGGATTGCCGGGAATGTCTGGATTTGTTAGCGAGTTTCTTGCCTTTCTCGGTTTATTCCAAGGGGAGCCAGTTATTGCTGCGGCCGGAGTACTTGGCATCATTTTAACTGCTGTATACGTATTAAGAGCAACCCTTCAAGTAACATTTGGTAAGAAAGAGTGGGAAGCGAAAGCTGATATACACGGATGGGAGTATGTCCCGATTTTACTACTTATCTTCTGCATTATTGCAATTGGAGTAATGCCAGAAATACTAGGGGATCCGCTTCAAAATACATTGAAAACATTGGGGGTGAAGTAGGGTGGATATGAATACGTTACTTAGCTTATCATGGTATCTCATGGTGCCAGAATTCATCATTCTCGGGGCTGCCATCCTTCTTTCCATATGTGATTTGTTTTTTAAGCTGAACCATAGGTATGTAGCGCTTGGTGCAATCGCAGCTATCGTATTAGCGATCGTATCATTAATTATGCTATACGGTGAACCAGCGGGAGATATTTTAAATGGCTCGTTTGTGTTAGATGGGTTTTCAAAAGGATTTAAAACGTTGTTATTAGGCGGAGCGGCCCTCATTTTGTGCACCGCAATGAGCGATGATAAGAAAAATCCAATTGAAGATAAGGGAGAGTATTATTACTTATTTTTAATGGCGCTTCTTGGGGCGATGTTTATGGCTTCTAGCGTTGATTTCGTTACACTTTTCGTCGGTTTAGAATTGCTTTCACTTTCTTCCTACATTTTAGTAGGAATACGAAAACAGAACCGTGCATCAAATGAGGCGGCCATGAAATATGTCATTAATGGAGGAATTGGAACGGCAATTACACTCTTTGGAATGAGTTACTTATACGGCATTACAGGGTCAACTAATATCGTGGATATGCAAAAAGTATTTGCCGGGGAACTGGCTGGTGGTATTCAGTTATTGCTAGCTCTCGCATTCCTACTCTTACTCGTTGGGCTCTCATTCAAAATTGCGACAGTGCCGTTTCATATGTGGGCGCCTGATGTGTATGAGGGAGCGGCTACACCTGTTACTGCTTTTCTTGGAACGATTTCTAAAATTGCTGGGTTCTTACTCATTATGCGTCTGTTCCTCATGGTTTTTGCAAGTGTATCGGTGCAAGGAGACATGCAATCTTTATACGGACGTATGAGCATATACATCGCTGTGCTAGCTAGTATTACGATGATTATTGGAAATGTAGTCGCATTAAAGCAATATAACGTAAAACGCTTATTTGCTTATTCAGGAATCGCGCATGCAGGATATTTACTCGTACCGCTTGTAGCATTATCGCCATTTACGATGGATAGCATGTGGTTTTACATGCTTGCGTATATGCTTATGAATATAGGCGCGTTTGCAATTATCCACGCCTTAATCTTACAAAGCGACAAAGAAAATATCACCATTTTCACCGGATTATATAAAAGATCGCCATTTACAGCAATCGTGATGACGATTTTTATTTTATCGCTAGCGGGGATACCAGGAACAGCTGGTTTCATTGGGAAAATTAACATCTTTTTAGGGGCCCTTCATGTAGAGCCAGCTCATTACGTACTAGCTTCTATTATGATGGGGACGACAGTCATTTCATTCGTATATTATTTCCGTATTTTACAGCAAATGTTTTTCCGTACGGGAGAAGTAGAAGAGAAAATTCGGTTGCCACTCAATATAAAGGTTGTGATGAGCCTTTGCGCAATTTCGATTGTAATACTAGGGATTATGCCGATGATTGGATACAATTTCTTTTATGAATATTTTCCATTAATGAAAGATTTCTTCTTCTTAGGGAACGTGGTACAATAGTGAAAATAAAAGGTGTGGAGTCGTTACTCTGCGCTTTTTATTTTGTGTGAATTACAATTGAAAATGCATATAAGTATACGCTTTTAAAGAGAAAAATTACGATGTAACATGTAAGATGCTTATTTGTATTTGAAAAAGTGTGGCTTCTACTTATTATGGTATCGTTTTTATAAGATTTCGTAAGTAGTAGCTAGGTAAAAAGGGGTCGGTTTTTTGGCACATCTTTTAGGGCAACAAGCACTGATTGCCATTGTTTCGCATTTATTGTTTATTACCATTACGTGGTGGGCCTTACAAGGTATTCACATTGAGCGTTTAATGAAGCCTGGAAAGGTGATGCAGACGAGAGTATTACTCATCTTAATTACAATTGCAATTGGGACATCTGTAAGTAACTTTTTCCTTGATTATTTAGGCTATTCAAAGAGTTTAACGTATTTAGTAAAGTAAGTGTATAGAACCTCAAATCTCCGTTAACAATGGGGATAGGAGGGGATGAAATTGAAGCTTAAAGCCATTCTTATTGTTGCACTTAGTGTTGTTTTATTTTTGGTTGGATATAGAGAGATGAAACCGATAAGCGATGAACAGAAGATGGAGAACATGATCGCAGCTGTAGAGAAAAATGATGCTAAAGTAGAGAAATGGTCATGGTTAGCACGAGAAACAAAAACAATTTCTAATATACATACGTTTCAAAAGTTGTTAAACGATGTGAAGGATAAGGCGAATATTCAAAAGTGGGAATTAGAGCAATCTCCAGATGGATATAAAGCTACATCCTATAAAAAATTTTCTTCCTATGAAGAACGAGTAGTAGTAACTTGGAGTAAGGAAAATACTAAAGAAAACACTTTCATTATCTTTGAAGTAAGCGGGGCAAAATGGGACCCGAAGTATATTCAGAAAACGAATAAAATTTTTAGTGAAAAACCTATAATTTACACTTGTGTTCAAGGTGTACTGAATGATAAGATTGAAGGTGTTTTGCAAAATAAAACCAATCAGGTTTTGAAAGATCTTTCAGCAAGAGCGATCGAACAGATAGAAGAAAGAGCATTTGTGTCAGTCTCCGCATACAATAAAAAGTGGGATGACGCTCTTTCAACAAATAGAGAGAAAATAAATGTGCAAATAGCAATACGTTCTACAGACAACAAAGATACAATTGTGGTTGGCACACCGATCATAACTTCTGAGTATTGAGTGAATAGATACTGAAAAAAGGACACGGAGGGGAATAATTTGGAAAAGATCATCGTCCGTGGCGGAAAGCGGTTAAACGGCACAGTGCGTGTTGAGGGCGCAAAAAATGCTGTATTACCTATAATCGCTGCAGCCCTATTAGCGAGTGATGGAAAGAATGTACTATCTGAAGTACCAGTTTTGTCTGATGTATACACAATTAATGAGGTATTACGTCATTTAAATGCTGAAGTCGTATTTGAAAATAACAAAGTAACAATCGATGCTTCTAAAGAGCTAAACATTGAAGCACCATTTGAATATGTACGTAAAATGCGTGCATCTGTTCAAGTAATGGGACCTTTATTAGCACGTAACGGTCGTGCTCGTATTGCACTTCCTGGTGGATGTGCAATTGGTTCACGTCCAATTGACCAACATTTAAAAGGCTTCGAAGCAATGGGAGCAAAAGTACAGGTTGGTAACGGTTTTGTTGAGGCATACGTTGAGGGAGAACTAAAAGGAGCTAAAATTTATTTAGACTTCCCAAGCGTGGGCGCGACAGAAAACATTATGTCTGCAGCTACATTAGCAAAAGGGACAACAATCCTTGAAAACGCAGCGAAAGAACCAGAAATCGTTGACTTAGCTAACTTCTTAAATGCGATGGGAGCGAAAGTACGCGGAGCTGGAACTGGAACGATTCGTATCGAAGGCGTTGATAAATTATATGGTGCAAACCACTCTATTATTCCTGACCGTATTGAAGCGGGAACATTCATGGTTGCAGCGGCAATTACTGGTGGAGACATCTTAATTGAAAATGCTGTGCCTGAACATTTACGCTCAATTACAGCGAAGATGGAAGAAATGGGTGTTAAAATTATTGAGGAAAATGAAGGTGTACGTGTTATCGGCCCAGATAAGTTAAAAGCGGTTGATATTAAAACTATGCCTCACCCAGGTTTCCCAACAGACATGCAATCACAAATGATGGCATTATTACTACAAGCTGATGGAACAAGTATGATTACAGAAACGGTATTTGAAAACCGCTTTATGCACGTTGAAGAATTCCGTCGTATGAATGCTGATATTAAAATCGAAGGTCGTTCTGTTATTATGAACGGTCCAAACAGCTTACAAGGTGCTGAAGTAGCAGCAACTGATTTACGTGCTGCAGCTGCATTAATCTTAGCTGGTTTAGTATCAGAAGGTTACACTCGTGTAACTGAGTTAAAACATCTTGACCGTGGCTATGTAAACTTCCATAAGAAATTAGCTGCATTAGGTGCAACTATTGAACGTGTAAACGAAAAAGTAGAAGAAGTGAAAGAACAAGAAGTTTCTGATCTTCACGCTTAATTGAAATAGTCTCTATGTCTTTTGACATAGAGGCTATTTTTTTTGGGCTTATTACTGTTATAGTCAAGAAATTCTATACTTATGCACGTACCAGTAAAAATATTTAGAAAATTTTCGTTTTATATGGTTCCCCTTAAGTATGTTCTAAAAGAAAGAGTTGTTCCATAAGAATGAATGGAGTAAAGCTTTTTCATATTGGGGGAAATAAGATGAAATTTTCAAAGCCACTTTTTATTACAGTAGCGCTTCTCATAGCGCTCGTTATCATTGTACCTGCTGCTCTTGTGATTCCGTTTGCGAAAGCAAAAGTAGAGGAAAAAGCAGCTTCTAAAACTCCTCCAGCGATAGAAAGTATACCAGCTCCAGGGAAAGTGGATACAGCGGTTCAAGTTGCTGTATATCGCGAGAAACAGAAAAAGGTAGAGTCATTACCTATGGAGGAGTATGTGACCGGTGTAGTAGCTTCTGAGATGAATGCCAATTTTGAAATAGAGGCGCTAAAGGCGCAGGCATTAGCAGCGAGAACATTTGTCGTGCAGCGTATGCTAAGCGGAGGTAAGAAAAACAATGCGGACGTGACAGATACGGTGAAAGATCAAGTGTACAAAAGCAAAGAAGAATTGAAAAAACAATGGGGCAATAACTACGAAAATAATTTGAAGAAAATCGAAGAAGCTGTTTCGAAAACCGCAGGACAAGTTTTAACGTATGACGGAAAGCCAATCTCAGCATCCTTCTTCTCAACGAGTAATGGCCGGACAGAAAATGCAGCCGATTATTGGGGAAATGATTATCCGTACTTAAAGAGTGTAGATAGTCCGTGGGATCAAGCTTCTCCGAAATTTACGAGTGAGCAAACCTTTACCGTAGCTGACTTTCAAAAACGTCTCGGTGTGAAAGTGTTAGCAGACGGAAAAGTTGGCGACATTAAAGGGCGTACGGAAGGAAAACGTGTAAAAGATGTAGCATTTCAAGGGAAAACATTAACCGGAAGAGATGTGCGTGACAAATTAGATTTACGCTCCTCTGATTTCACGTGGAAACAAGAGGGAGATAAAATCGTTGTTACGACGAAGGGCTTCGGTCACGGCGTTGGCATGAGCCAATACGGCGCGAACGGCATGGCAGCAGAAGGCAAGAAATATACAGATATCGTCGCTCATTACTACAAAGGCGTTGAAATAAAGACGATGAACGATTATGAAGGTAAGTTGATGGTGAAGAAGTAGGTGTCAGGGTCTCCTGGCACCTGCTTTTTGTTTAAAATATCATAATTTTCCATTAATTGTTTGGTATAATAAGATAAAAAGTATTTGGGGGAGACAAAATGGCGTTACTGGAGTTGAAACAGTTAGGTAAGACGAACCAGTTACCG
Organism: Bacillus sp. FF-1; assembly: GCF_028548245.1. Taxonomy (NCBI): domain Bacteria; kingdom Bacillati; phylum Bacillota; class Bacilli; order Caryophanales; family Bacillaceae; genus Bacillus; species Bacillus sp. FF-1. The sequence goes on along the minus strand of NZ_JAQQGG010000005.1, from coordinate 145,555 downwards.
GCAGTTGAACTAAAGGTTGAGAAGGGGCAATGTGTTGTTTTGCAATGTAATAACCATACAGCTAAAGTATTGCACCGCATTATTATTGGTGAGGAAGAAGCTTCAACTGGCAATGTGCTATTTGAAGGTGAAGCGATTGGAAAGAGAAATTATTCCCGCATCGGTTTTTGTTTTTTGAAAGATGAGGCATATGATCGTTTGAAGGTAAAGGAATACTTCAAGTTCTTAATAGGGCTTTATGAATCAAATATGAGTACGGAAGAAGTAGTACAATATGTCGGTCTCTTAGATAAGTTAAACGTTAAAATAGAAAAATTATCATTTTCAGAGAAACGTCGTCTTCATATTGGACGAGTTATGATCCATAATCCGGATTTAGTTATTTTGGAAGAGCCGGAGCAAAATGTAGATACAGAGAGTACGATTATGATTCGAAAAGCAATTATGAAAATGAAAGAGCAAGGAAAGGCAATTTTTATTACATCATCGTTTCTATCGGACGCCCTTTCATTAACAGAAGATGTATACATATTAAACAATGATGGTGTGAAAAAAGTAGAAATCGAACAAGAGGAAGCAGAAGAGGTCGATGAAGAAAAAGTCGTTCAAATGATTCCGCAAATGAAGTTAGAAAGAATACCAGCGAAAGTAAACGATAAAATCATTTTATTAGACCCAATGGAAATTCATTTCATTGAAACGCAAAACGGAGTGACACATATTCATGTTCGTGAAGGGGATTTCGTATGCGCATTAACATTAAGTGAACTAGAAGTAAGATTAACAGGTTTTGGTTTCTTTAGATGTCATCGCTCTTACCTTGTGAATTTACAAAGAGTACGAGAAGTAATTACTTGGACTCGTAACAGTTTCAGCTTAATTTTAGACGACGAAAGAAAAAGTTCAATTCCGCTTTCGAAAGGACGAATGGATGAGTTGAAAGGTGTAATTGGGCTATAAGAAGTACTCCAATAAGCTCAAAATACGATTCATTCACTGGTAAAAATACTCCTTTTACCGGTATTTTACTGCGTAAACCCTTTGATTTTCATATGATGGAGTCAAGAAAAGCGAAACAAACAAACGAAAAGCGCTAAAGCGACTTTCATCTATAAAAGCAAAAAACAAAGGGGATGACGAGATGACATTGGCAATTGAAATGAAAGATGTAATGAAAAGTTTCAACGAAAAAACGGCACTTCGAAATGTAAATATTGAGGTGAAGCAAGGAGAAATTTTTGGATTCCTCGGACCGAGTGGATCTGGGAAAACGACGACAGTAAAAATATTAACTTCTCAATTACTTCATAGCGTTGGAACGGTAAAAGTATTAGGGAAAGATATTACAGGGCCAAGCAGCATCGATTATAAACGAATTGGTATTTTAACAGACAACAGTGGCTTATATGAAAGGCTTAGCATTTATGATAACTTACTATTATTTTGTGACTTATACGATTGTAAAAAAGAACGAATCGATGAAGTGCTAGCGCAAGTGAATCTATTAGATGATAAAAAAACATTAGTAAAGAAATTATCAAAAGGAATGAAGCAGCGCGTCACATTAGCTAGAGCAATCCTTCATAAACCAGATATCCTCTTCTTAGACGAACCGACATCTGCACTTGATCCAGTTAACGTACAAAACATTCATAAAGTCTTAAAAGATTTAAATAAAGAAGGAACGACAATTTTTTTAACGACGCACAATATGGAAGAAGCAGAGACGCTTTGTAACCGCATTGCCTTTCTATGTAGCGGAGAAATTGTAGCGCTTGATACACCAGAAAATCTTCGCTTGCAGTACGCGAAAGATCAAATACAGGTCGTATTAAAAGATAAGCAAAAAGAAGTCGTGCAAAAAGACGAATTAGGTGCAAAACGCATTTCAGAATGGATGAAAAAAGGCGAGTTACTATCGATTCATTCACACGAACCAACGCTAGGCGATATCTTTATTGAAGTTACTGGGAGGGGATTATAATGACATTTTCAATGAGACGATTTTCAGCTATTTTTCGGAAAGAGGTACAGGATATTAAAGCAAATGCATCTGTACTCGTAATGGCAGCACTGCCACTTGTATTTTCTTTTGTTTATCAACAGATGGATGGACCGAAAGAACAAATCGCTAATATGGTAACTTTAATGGCCTTAACAATGGTAGGAAGCTTTGTTCAAGCGGCTTTAATTGCGGAAGAAAAAGAAAAGCACACACTACGTGTGATGATGTTATCACCAGCATCATCGTTAGAAGTATTATTAGGGAAAAGTGCATTAACAGCTCTTATTACATTTGTAATTTGTATTAGTAACTTTGCTATTTTAGGTGTAATGAAGGGGAATATGGTTTTAATCACTCTATTTTTACTTGTTAGTATATTTTTCTTCCTTATGTTAGGTACGGCGATTGGATTAATAGCTAAAACAACGGCGTCAACATCAGTAGTAGGTATGCCGATTCTATTTGTTTTTCTTTTAGCTCCAATGTTCGGGCAATTTATTAAAAGTGATTTTGTAAAAAAAGCAATCGATTTTCTCCCAACGAAACATCTTGCAGATGCAATGCCGAAATTGCTAGCTGGAAAAGGATTTTCAACTGTTAGTGGTGATTTAATCAATATTATAATTTGGTGTGTGCTTTCAATTATTCTTTGTATTGTAATTTACAAAAAGAAACAAATGGACTAAAAACTGAGCTGAAACGCTCAGTTTTTTCTTTTTTCTATCATTTCCTCGGAAATTTTGTAATTCCTATACATATTTTTACAGATTTTGTCGAAAAGTAATTAGTTATACGTTGTATAGGATGCGTGAATATTGTTCAAAATGATTGCTGAGGTGATGATGGAATGCGAGGAAGAAATAATAAAAAGTCGCAAAAGGTAGTACATTTATTTCAAAAAAGATGGGTATTTCCGGCACTATACATTGCTTGTGCAGCGGTAATCTTAATGGTTGCGCTATGGTTCCAAGGAGCTAATCCGAAGAAGACTCCGAACCAAGATCAAGCAACGCCGTATACACAAACGGAAGATCCAGCAGTACCAGTAACGAAGTCTTCAGAAGTAGTGAAAATGCCAGCTCCTGCTAATGCGGAAGTAGTTGTACAGAAGAAGTTCTATGAAGATGCAGCAACTGAGGCGGAACAAGAAAAAGCACTTGTCTTTTATAACAACACATATTCCCCGAACAAAGGAATTGACATTGCTGCGAAGAATGGAAAAGAATTCAATGTTACAGCTGCTTTAAGTGGTACAGTAACGAAAGCTGAAAAAGATTCACTTCTTGGTTATGTTGTAACAGTTGATAGCGGAAATGGTGTAGCAGCTTCTTATCAAAGCTTAGGCAGTGTAAAAGTAGAAAAAGGTGCACGAGTTGTACAAGGTGAAGTATTAGGAAAATCCGGTCTAAGTGCCATGAATAAAGAAGCAGGTTCTCACGTTCACTTTGAAGTACGTAAAGACAATGTGGCTGTGAACCCTGAGCGCTACTTAAATAAGTCAGTAGCAGAAATTAAAGCTGATGCAGGTGCTGCAAAGGCAACGAACGCTTCTGGTAAAAAAGCTGATGACAAATCTCAAAAAGAAGAAAAGTCAACGAGCACGAAACCAGAAAGTAAAACAGAAGACAAGTCTCAAAAAGAAGAGAAATCAACTAGCGGTTCAACTAGTGACAAAAAAGAAGAACCGAAGAAAGAAGAAAAATCAACAAATGGTTCTACAGAATCATCTAACAGTTCTTCTTCACAAGAATAAGAAAGTGAAAAAATCAGTTCTCACTAGGAGAGCTGATTTTTTTATTTCCATATAAAAATACTCAATTTCGAGAAAAAAGTTGCAATAACAAGGAAAAATGACGAGATTCTCGAATATATATTACAAAAAGGAGGGGATACTGTGTCATTTTTGTTTGTTCTGTCGACTGCTATTATTTTATTGTTTGTTTTATTTACTTTATATTATTACATTGCCGGTAAGAAAGAGGTTCCCCACCATCAATTGTTAGAAGAAGAGTTAGAACGAGAAGAATGACACCTTGTATACAAGGTGTCATTTTTTTCGCCAAAATAGTCACTGTTAACGTATTTCTCACAAAAAAACGTAATTTTTCTTAACTTAGTCCGCAAAAATAGTGAACATGTAGCATATATCAGTAGTGCGGGCAATACAATGGTATAAACCAAAGCAAAGAGAGTGTTTGAGGTGAGAAATCGTGAATCATTTCATTATAAATCCAAGAATGTTTAACGCTTACAAACAGCACTCACACTTACTTCTTAGTCGTATGCAGCGAGGCTCATTTCACCCTTCTCACATCCAATTTAGGGAGGCGAGTGGTGTGCACGATTACATCAAAGAGAGAACTATCAAGATTGGTAAGTATATCGTGGAGACAAGAAAGACAGTGCGTGTCATTGCAAAGGAATTTGGGGTATCAAAGAGTACAGTCCATAAAGACTTAACGGAACGTCTACCAGAAATTAATCCAGAGCTCGCAAATGAAGTGAAAGAAATTCTTGATTATCATAAGTCTATTCGTCATTTAAGAGGCGGAGAAGCAACAAAGCAAAAGTATAGAAAAGAAGATGTAGAAAAGCCGGTACGTCAATAAGTATGCGATCGCAAACATTCCGTTTCAATTCGGTAATATTTTTCAGAAGAATTCTTTTTGCGAATATTACGTTTCTGTTAAATTTATGATAAAATCAGAAATTAGGTGTAAAAGAATTCGGGTGTAACCTGATTTTGAATATCGAGGAGGAAAAAACGGGAATGTTTGCGCGAGATATCGGAATTGACCTAGGTACGGCTAACGTATTAATCCATGTTAAAGGTAAGGGTATTGTATTAAATGAGCCATCTGTTGTTGCTATTGATCGTAACACAGGTAAAGTATTAGCAGTAGGTGAAGAAGCAAGAAGTATGGTGGGACGTACGCCTGGTAATATTGTAGCCATTCGTCCACTAAAAGATGGTGTAATCGCAGATTTCGAAATTACAGAAGCAATGTTAAAGTATTTCATTAACAAATTGGACGTAAAGAGCTTCTTTTCAAAACCTCGCATTTTAATTTGTTGTCCAACAAATATCACATCAGTAGAACAAAAAGCAATTCGTGAGGCTGCTGAACGTTCAGGTGGTAAAACAGTATTTTTAGAAGAAGAACCAAAAGTAGCCGCAGTTGGTGCTGGTATGGAAATCTTCCAACCAAGCGGTAACATGGTTGTTGATATTGGTGGAGGTACAACAGATATCGCTGTACTATCTATGGGTGATATTGTTACCTCTTCCTCTATCAAAATGGCTGGCGATAAGTTTGATATGGAGATCTTAAACTACATTAAACGTAAGTATAAGCTATTAATAGGAGAACGTACTTCAGAAGATATTAAAATTAAAGTTGGTACAGTATTCCCAGGTGCACGTAGCGAAGAACTTGAAATTCGCGGACGTGACATGGTAACAGGTTTACCACGCACAATTACAGTATGCTCAGAAGAAATTACAGAAGCATTAAAAGAAAATGCAGCTGTTATTGTACAAGCTGCAAAAGGCGTACTAGAGCGCACACCACCAGAATTATCAGCGGACATCATCGACCGCGGTGTCATTCTAACAGGCGGTGGAGCTTTACTACACGGCATTGACATGCTCCTAGCAGAAGAACTAAAAGTACCAGTATTAATTGCTGAAAACCCAATGCACTGCGTTGCGGTTGGTACAGGTATTATGTTAGAGAATATCGATAGATTACCAAAGCGTGCTTTACGATAAAGTGAAAGGAACTAAGGTGTAAACCTTAGTTCTTTTTTTTGTATTTTTATTTTTTTATTTCGATTTTTTGAGAAAATAGAAGAAAAATAAAGAAAAACGAAGAATATAGGTAAAATATTCATATATATGGTTAAATTTAATATTTCCGTATTTGAAAACGTTTATAATATAATGAGTCGAATACGACATTAAGGCAAATCATGTGTTAATACATATTGCCTTTCCCTAATCTGGGCATACACTCTTTTCTACCTCCGTGTCAGTTGCAAGGATATGCAACTATTTTAAGAGAATAGAGTGTATGCATTTTTTTATAAATAGGAAGTAAAGTTTCACTTTATAATGACAAACAATAAACAAAATGGGATAATAGACAATATGTCCAAGTGGTAAGACCAATATTACAAAAGGGGCGATTGTTATATGCTAAATATAGAACAAATTAAAGAAATCATTCCTCACCGCTATCCATTTTTACTTGTTGATAAAATATTAGAAGTAGATGAAGGGAAAAGAGCGGTTGGAATTAAAAATGTATCCGCAAACGAAGAATTCTTTAACGGGCACTTCCCTGACTATGCAGTTATGCCTGGTGTACTTATTGTAGAAGCATTGGCACAAGTTGGAGCAGTTGCTGTATTAAAGAAAGAAGAAAACCGCGGAAGACTTGCTTTCTTCGCAGGTATCGACAATTGTCGTTTCAAAAAACAAGTACGTCCAGGTGATCAACTTCGCCTAGAGGTTGAAATGACACGTGTACGTGGTCCAATCGGAAAAGGAAAAGCAATCGCAACAGTAGATGGTGAAATTGCTTGTGAAGCTGAAATTACATTTGCGATTGGTGATAAAAAAGAATAGATGTGAATTAAAAAAATTCTTCTGCAACATGCAGGAGAATTTTTTTAATTTATATATCTTTTATCCGAAATATTAAAATACAGATTAATCAGAATTCTTGTTGTAAATGAATGGAAGTTCGTATATAATGACGCTATAAATATCTTGAAACTAAGATAAATGATAGCGCGATAAAAATAGAGACGCGGTTGTCACATTATAAAGGGTATGAGCTAGGACAAAGCTTATTATGATTGGTTATGATGAAGTGTAGAGGAAAGTGATGGGGGAAATTAACAGTATAAAAAAATGAAAAATGAGCGTAGCATATCGAACATAGAGAGATAAAGGGGAAAGTGTCGCATTTTGAAAAGAGGAGATCATACCATGTTCGGGAGAAAAAAAAGAAAACCATTACGACAATTAATTACACATAAAGAGCCTAAGTCACGTATTGCGGAACAGTACCGTAACATCCGTACAAACATTGAGTTTACATCTATAGATAGCAGTATCCGTTCTATTGTTGTCACTTCGGCAAATCCGGGTGAAGGAAAAACAACGACCGTTTCCAATCTAGCAGTTGTTTTCGGTCAACAAGGGAAAAAGGTATTGTTAATTGGAGCAGACTTACGTAAGCCAACAATTCAAAACTTATTTGCTGTTCATAGCCCTAATGGCTTAACGAACCTATTATCAGGACAAGCGAAATTCATGCAATGTATTCAAAAAACAGATATAGAGAATGTATACTTAATGACTTCAGGTCCAATCCCGCCAAACCCGGCTGAACTATTAGGTAGCCGGGCAATGGACGAGCTATTACTAGAAGCATATAACATGTTTGATATTATTTTAATCGACACACCACCAGTCCTTGCGGTTACCGATGCACAAATACTTGCAAATAAATGTGATGGAATTGTACTGGTCGTACGTAGTGAAAAAACAGAAAAAGATAAAATCGTAAAGGCGAAGCAAATATTAGACAAGGCATCTGGTAAACAACTTGGTGTCGTTTTAAACGATAAGAGAGAAGAAAAGGAACAATATGGATATTATTAGGAAATAATGTGTAGAATAGTAAATTCTGAGCTGATAAATAATTTTATCGGCTTTTTCGAATTTTTGCAAAGTATATAATTGCATTATATAAAAATCATGATATAATGGAAATTTTGGAAATTTGTTGGAATGTGTTGTCAGATTTAAGATTATTTTGTAAGATTATATGTGCTTGATGTGAATAAATGTCGAACGAAATCAATCAAAATAAAAAATGTAAGATTTATATGTTATAATTTTTCTTATGTGCAAATTTTAGAAAGTTGGAGGAACTTATGGAAGAAACAATTAGTTTGAAAGAGTTATTTCATATTTTAAAAAAACGTTTAGCAATGATCCTCGTAATCGCCTTTGGTGCAGCTATTGTAAGTGCTATCATTAGCTTCTTCTTTATGACACCAATCTATCAATCTTCGACGCAAATTCTTGTTAACCAGAAGAAACAAGAAGGTGCAATGATTCAAGCTGGTGAAGTTCAAACGAATATTCAATTGACGAATACATATAAGGTTATTATTAAAAGCCCAGTAATCTTAGATCAAGTAAATGAAAAATTAAATTTAAATATGACAGCGCAAGCGTTAACAGGAAAGATTAATGTTGCGAATGAAAAAGATTCACAGGTAATCTCTGTAACAGCTGAGGACAAAGATCCAAAATTAGCTCGTGATATTGCAAATGCTACTGCAGATGTATTTAAAGGTGAAGTTGCAAAAATTATGAACGTGGATAACGTAACAGTATTATCTAAAGCAGAAGTTGCAGAAAATCAATCTCCGATTAAACCACGTCCAATGTTAAATGTAGCAATTGCCTTCGTTGTTGGCTTAATGGCTGCAGTTGGTCTTGCGTTCTTACTAGAATACTTAGATAACACAGTGAAGAAAGAAGAAGATGTAGAAACCTTACTTGGTTTACCAGTGTTAGGTATTGTAGCTCGCATGGATGAAGAAACACCAAGTGTGAAATCGCACGCTCCATCATCAAGAAAAGTGAGGGGACAAACAATTGGCTCTTAATTTATTTAAAAAGAAAAAGAATCATCGTCAACGTCGTCAATTAATTGCTCATCAACAACCGAAATCACCCATTTCAGAACAATATCGTAATATTCGAACGAATATTGAATTTGCAGCTGTTGATAAAAATATACATTCATTAATGATAACGTCTGCGAATCCAAGCGAAGGGAAAACGACAACGACAGCGAATATGGCAGTCGTGTTTGCCCAACAAGGAAAAAAAGTATTATTAATTGATGCAGATATGCGTAAACCAGCGATGCATCAAATGTTCCAAGTAGATAATATTTTCGGATTAACGAACGTATTAACACATAGTGAGCGTTTCGATAAGTGTGTACAAAAAACATCAGTTGATAATCTACACTTTTTAGCGTGTGGGCCAATCCCGCCCAATCCGGCGGAATTGTTAGGTTCGAAATCGATGCAAGAGCTTCTTGCACAAGCATATAGTATGTACGACTTAGTTATCTTTGACTTACCACCAATTTTAGCTGTAACGGATGCACAAATTATGGCAAATGTATGTGATGCTTCTATTCTTGTCGTACGTAGTGAAGCAACAGAAAAGGAAACGGCGTTAAAAGCAAAAGGATTATTAGAATCTGCAAAAGGTAAATTGTTAGGTGTTGTTCTGAACGATCGTGAACGAGAACATGGCTTATATTATTACTACGGTGCAAATTAATGAAAAGAGTGAGATATGGGAAGAACATATCTCCTTTTTTCCCTTGAATATGAGGGATACCTCATATTCAAGGGAAAAAAGATTACTATAAGCGAGGGAGGACAAAACAAATGATTGATTTACATTGCCACATTTTATCTGGTATCGATGACGGTGCACAAACAGTAACTGATAGCTTAGCAATGGCACAGCAAGCTGTGGCAGAAGGCATACATACAATTGTCGCAACACCACATCACCAAAATGGGAAATATGTAAATGAGCGTACTTCTATTATTCATCAAGTGAAGCAATTAAATGATGAATTAGAGCAACATGAAATCCCACTGAAAGTTTTACCAGGACAAGAAGTCAGGTTATACGGTGATTTATTAGAAGACTATGAAGCTGGTAAAATCGTTACTTTAAATGAAACAAACAAATACATATTCATTGAATTTCCATCTAATCATGTACCTCGTTATACAGAACAACTATTTTATGAACTACGTGTAAAAGGAATGATCCCAATTATCGTTCATCCCGAACGTAATGCCGAGTTAATTGAGCGGCCAGATAAGTTATATAATCTCGTAAATAAGGGAGCTTTAACACAAGTGACGGCAGGAAGTCTCCTAGGTAAATTCGGGAAAAAAATTAAAAAATTTTCACTACAACTTGTTGAACACAATTTAACACATATGATTGCATCAGATGCACATAACACAACGTCCAGAGGATTTCATCTAGCGGGAAGTTATGAACTAATAGAGAAAGAATTCGGTGCAACTGTTATGAATGATTTAAGAGAGAATCCGTATTTAATCATTAGCGGGAAAGCAATTTATAAAGAAGATCCAGAACAAATTCGTCGTAAAAAATTGTTTGGTATTTTTTAAATAAAGAATTGGTGATGTCTCCTAACCGTTATCAACGGAGGCACTCGGTCGTGCTGTGGGTAGAAATTTTTATTTCGAACCTACCTTAGACGCTTGTCGTCGGGAGTATGACGTGAGGATGGGTTAGATGCCCATAATTTATTTATGTTAGAAACTCTACTTATGGAGTTGTAAAGACGACCCTATAAGTAGGGTTTTTGTTATTGTTACATATGGATTAAATAATATATTTGGGGGTACTAGATTTGAAAAAAGTAAGAAAAGCAATTATTCCAGCTGCGGGACTGGGGACAAGATTTTTACCGGTAACAAAGGCAATGCCGAAAGAAATGTTACCAATTGTTGATAAACCAACAATTCAATACATAGTAGAAGAAGCGATAGAATCAGGAATTGAAGATATTATTATTGTGACTGGAAAAGGAAAGCGTGCGATTGAAGATCATTTTGATCATTCATTTGAATTAGAACAAAACCTTTTAGAAAAAGGAAAGTATGAAATGCTTGAAAAGGTACAAGCTTCTTCAAGAATTAATATTCATTATATAAGACAAAAGGAACCGAAAGGACTTGGACATGCGGTATGGTGCGCGCGTAAATTTATAGGAAATGAACCATTTGCGGTATTGCTTGGTGATGATATTGTACAAGCTGAAACGCCATGTTTACGTCAATTGATGGATCAATATGAAGGGACACAGTCGTCAGTTATCGGTGTACAAACAGTACCTGAAAATGAAACACATCGTTATGGTATTATCGATCCAATTGAAAAAAATGAACGTCGTTATCAAGTGCGTCAATTTGTTGAAAAGCCAGCAGAAGGTACAGCACCATCTAATTTAGCGATTATGGGTCGTTACGTATTAACGCCAGAAATCTTTATGTTTCTTGAGAATCAACAAACAGGTGCGGGTGGAGAAATTCAGTTAACGGATGCGATCCAACGATTAAATGAAATTCAACGTGTATTTGCTTATGATTTTGAAGGTATTCGTTACGATGTTGGGGAGAAGTTTGGATTTATTAAGACGACAATTGAGATGGCACTACAAAATGAAGAATTAAATGTAGAGTTAATGAAGTATATGAAAGAACTTGTAGAAAAAGAAGAGGTACATTCATAAGAGAATGGCCTTTTTATTATCAATAAGATATGAATTATATAAAGAAGGGAACATGTATATTGAGTTATCGAAAACGGCTCTCATTATTAATTTTATTAGATTCATTTATTGTATTAACTGCCGTGTATTTAAGTTATTGGTTCATACATCCAAATATATTAAGCAAAATTCCTACGACAGTAATTATTAGTTCTATTACATTATTGTGTAGTCATCATATTTTTGCTGCTATTTATAAGCTTTATAACAAGGCGTGGGAATATGCGAGTATTGGAGAATTAAAACAAATATTTAAAGCAATTACACTTTCTATTATTGTAACAGCAATTGTTCAACAAATCATAAATCATGATGTTTATGTTCGGATTTTAGTAATTGCATGGATGTTACATTTATTATTAATTGGTGGTTCTCGCTTTGTATGGCGTATGTTCCGCGATACATATATTACAAAAGCTGCTGATAAAAAACGAACATTAATTATTGGCGCAGGTTCAGCAGGGACAATGGTGGTACGTCAATTGCAACATAATAAAGAAGCAGATCTATATCCAATTGCATTTGTTGACGATGATAGTAATAAACAAAAGTTGGAGATTTATAACGTGCCGGTTGTTGGTACAACAAATCATATTCAAGAAATTGTAGAAGATAATGATATAGAACATATTATTATCGCAATTCCTTCATTAAATAGAAATCAAATAAACGAGATTTTTGAGAAGTGTAGAAAAACGAAGGCGAAAACGCAAATTGTACCAATGCTTGAAGATCTTTTAGATGGCAAAGTTTCTGTTAATGAATTCCGAGATGTACAAGTGGAAGATTTATTAGGAAGAGAGCCAATCCAATTAGATGATGCAGGAATTGGAGAAAAAATTGCTGATAAAACAATTTTAGTAACTGGTGCTGGTGGATCAATTGGATCAGAAATTTGCCGTCAAGTAATGAAATATAAACCAGCAAAAATCGTACTTTTAGGACATGGTGAAAACAGCATTTATAATATCGAAATGGAAATGCGAGTTACTTATAAAGATACAGTTGAAATTACGACAGAAATTGCTGATATTCAAGATCGACATAAGATCTTTGAAATAATGAAAAAGCACCAACCATATATCGTATATCATGCAGCGGCACATAAACATGTACCTTTAATGGAACGTAATCCTGAAGAGGCTGTAAAAAACAATATTTTTGGCACAAAAAATGTAGCAGAAGCTGCAGATACATTTAAAGTAAATACGTTTGTTATGGTTTCTACAGATAAAGCTGTAAATCCAACGAACGTAATGGGAGCTACAAAACGATTTGCTGAAATGCTTGTTCAACATATGGCGTCTGTAAGTACAGGTACGCGATTTGTAGCTGTTAGGTTTGGTAACGTCCTTGGAAGTAGGGGAAGTGTAATCCCGCTATTTAAGAAGCAAATTCAAAAAGGCGGACCTGTAACAGTTACCCACCCTGATATGATTCGTTACTTTATGACAATACCAGAAGCTTCTAGATTAGTTATTCAGGCTGGAACGCTAGCTAGAGGTGGAGAATTGTTCGTACTAGATATGGGGGATCCAGTTAAGATTGTGGATTTAGCTAAAAATTTAATTACTCTTTCAGGTTTTTCTATTGAAGAAATTGGAATTGAATTTACTGGATTAAGACCAGGCGAAAAAATGTATGAAGAGCTATTAAATGAGGGTGAGATCCATCCAGAGCAAATATTCCCTAAAATTCATATAGGAAAGGCTGTTTTAATGGATCAAGAGATTTTAAGGCAGTTTATGAATGACTTTGAAGGAATTAGTAAAGAAGAAATAAGAGAACGATTATTAGATATTGCAAATAATAAAGTTAATCTTAAAAACTAATTTAAGGGAAGGAAGTTTTTTAAATGGGAGACAGAATATTTCTTTCATCACCACATATGAGTGACGAAGGTTATGAAATGCATTATGTTAAGGAAGCTTTCGATACAAATTGGATTGCGCCACTTGGGGAAAATGTAAACGGATTTGAAAGAGAACTAGCCGAGAAAGTTGGGTCTAAAGAAGCTGCAGCACTGTCTTCTGGGACAGCTGCAATTCATTTGGCTTTAAAAGCAGCGGGAGTAGGGGAGGGAGATATTGTTTTCTGCCAAACACTTACATTCTCAGCTACTGCCAACCCTATCGTTTATCAAAATGCTACTCCCGTTTTCATAGATAGTGACTATGAAACTTGGAATATGTGTCCTAAAGCTTTAGAAGAAGCTTTTAAAAAATATCCGAACGTAAAGGCAGTTATAGTAGTTCATTTATATGGTCTTTCTGCGGATATGGATAAGATTGTTGCACTTTGTAAAAAGTATGATGTGGCTTTAATTGAAGATGCTGCAGAATCTTTAGGAACGTACTATAAAGGTAAGCATACTGGAAGTTTTGGTGATTATGGTATTTTCTCTTTTAATGGAAATAAGATTATTACAACCTCTGGTGGTGGTATGCTCGTTTCTAATAATGAAGAAAGAGTTTCAAAGGTAAGGTTCTGGGCTACTCAAAGTAGGGATCAAGCAAGACATTATCAACATAGTGAATTAGGTTTTAACTATCGCATGAGTAATGTAGTTGCTGGTATTGGTAGAGGACAGCTTAAAGTGTTAGATCAAAGGGTTCAGAAGAAAAGATATATATTTGATTTTTATAAGAGAGAATTAGGAAATCTTGAGGGTATTGAATTTATGCCTAGCAATGAATGGAATGAACCGAATTATTGGTTAAGTTCTATGACGTTGAACGGTAAGATTCGCCCAATTGACGTGATGGAAGCTCTTGAAAAAGAAAACATTGAATCTAGACCGGTTTGGAAACCAATGCACTTACAGCCATTCTTTGAGAAATATGATTTTGTTGGTACAGATGTGTCGGAGAAACTTTTTGAGAATGGTGTTTGCCTACCAAGTGATACAAAAATGACAGATAAAGATTTAGATAGAGTTGTGAAAATTATTAAAGGGTTGTGGATAGCGTAATGAGGAGTTCTAAAGTTGGCATCTATGGACGGTTTATAAAAAGACCAATGGATTTAATACTATCTTTAATTGCTATTATAGTATTAAGTCCAGTGTTTCTTATAGTTTCTATACTTGTAAAAACGAAATTAGGTAGTCCAGTTTTATTTAAACAAAAAAGACCAGGACTTAATGAAGAAGTTTTTATGATGTATAAATTTAGAACGATGACGGATGAAAGAGACGCTGATGGTGAACTGCTTTCAGATGATATAAGGCTAACAAAGTTTGGGAAATTCTTGCGTTCAACTTCCCTTGATGAGTTACCTGAACTATTTAATATTCTTAAAGGAGATATGTCAATTGTAGGACCAAGACCCCAATTGGTCCGTGATATGGTATTCATGACTCCAGAGCAAAGAAAGAGACATAGTGTTTTGCCAGGGCTTACTGGGTGGGCTCAGGTTAATGGTCGAAATTGTGTTACTTGGGAAGAAAAATTGAATTTTGATTTGCAATATATTAATGGTATTTCTTTTTTAGGAGATTGGAGAATAATTTTTATAACAATTTCTAAGGTGTTTAAGAGGGATGGAATAAGTACTGAAGGTATGGAAACAGCTGAGGATCTTGGTGATTATTTGTTAAGAATAGGTCAGATTGATAAAGAAATGTACATTAGAAAAATAGAAGAGAGCAGAAAATTAGGTTGACAAGAGAGATGGTGCGGAAATGATAAATGCGAATAGAAAAGATGTTTTAGTTTCAATAATCACCCCTGTATATAATTCTGAAGAATACATAGGTGATACTATCAAAAGTGTGCTATCGCAAACACATGAAAATTGGGAAATGTTTATTGCTGATGATTGTTCCCAAGATAGCACTGCAGAAGTTATAAGCCAATTTAAAGATGAGCGGATTAAATACTTTAAGTTGGATGAAAATGCTGGCGCTGCGGTGGCAAGAAATAAAGCTTTAGAAAAAGCAAATGGAAATTTTATTGCATTCTTAGACGCAGATGATATGTGGAAGCCTGATAAATTGCAGAAACAATTAGAATTCATGATTAAGGATAATATAGGATTTTCGTTTACAGGATATGAGATTTTAAAAGAAGAAGAAAATAAAGTTATTAAGGTTCCTTCTCAGCTCAATTATAGCCAATTTATGAAAAATACAATTATAGGTACATTGACTGTTATGATTAACGTTGACATTGTAGGAGAAGTAAGATTGGTTAATGTAAAGAAAGATCATGATTCGATGACATGGGCTAAGATCCTCAGGGAAGGGAACCTAGCATATGGTTTAGATGAAAGCTTAGCTTATTATAGAAAAGTTGAAGGTTCAATTTCAAATGATAAATTTAAGGCTGCTAAAAATCATTGGAATAACTGTAGAAATATTGAGAAGTTATCATTGCCCAAATGTCTTTACTATTTCTTTTTTTATGGGATTAATGCAGTGAAAAAGCATTATTTTTAAAAACATTTTTTGTGAAAATTTCTTTAGAAAATTAGGGACATATGGAAATTATCTATTGAGGTGCTTTTATGTATAAAGTCGGTGTATGTGGACACTTTGGGGGCGAAAAAAATCTCCTTAATGGTCAGACGGTAAAAACGAAATTATTAACTAAAGAATTAAGAATAGCCCTTGGGACACAAGATGTAAACATAGTTGATACTCATGGGTGGAAAAAAAATCCTTTTAAGTTATTTTTGGATTGTTATTTTTTAATCCGGAATTGTGAGAATATAATCATTTTACCTGCGCAAAATGGAGTTAGTATCTTTGTGCCATTGTTCTTATTTTTAAATAAGCTATATAAAAGGAAGTTACATTATGTTGTTATTGGTGGATGGTTACCTAATTTGCTAAGTGAAAAACAAAAACTTAAAAACCAAGTCAGCAAGTTAGATGGAGTATATGCAGAAACAAACAGTATGATAAAATCGCTTCAGCAACTAGGTCTAAATAATGTGCAAAAGCTTGTGAACTTTAAGCGTTTAAATATTCTCCCACAAAATGAACTTTGTTTCTCGAATGGAAAGCCATTAAAGTTGTGTACTTTTTCTAGGGTAATGAAAGAAAAGGGAATTGAGGATGCGGTAAAGGTAGTAAAGAATATTAATACCTTAAGGGGGGAAGTGAAGCTTACACTTGATATATATGGGCAAATTGAAGAAGGCTATAAAGAAAGATTTGAAGAGCTGCAACATAGTTTCCCAGACTATATATCATATAAAGGTAGTGTAGATTTTGATAAAAGTGTAGAGATTTTGAAAGATTATTTTGTATTACTATTTCCAACACATTTTAAAACTGAAGGGATACCAGGCACTATTATTGATGCATATGCTGCTGGAATTCCAGTGATAGCATCAAAATGGAATTCAGCAGATGAAGTTATTACTGAAGGAGTAACAGGGCATATATATAATTTTATGCATTTATCAGAATTAGAATTGCTTTTAAATTCAGCATTAGATGCCCCTGAAAATATGGAAAATATGAAAGAGAATTGTTTGAAGAGAGCCGAGGAGTTTTTACCAGAAAAGGTTATTGGTGATTTTATCCGAAATATGTAAATAATTCTGTATTTATGTCAAAAGGATAAATCAAGTGTTGTTAAGGTTAAATTTAATTTAGACGGATCATATATAAGGTAAATTAAGCATCGAGCAAGGGGCATGTTTGGAATGACAAAAGAAAATCAACCTAAAAGACTTTTATGTATTGTAAATACAATTAACGCAGGTGGTGCGGAAACCTTCTTAATGAAGCTATATCGCGCGTTGGATAAAACAAAATATCAAATGGACTTTTATTGTATGTCCTTAGAAAAAGGATATTATGAAGAAGAAATAAAGGAGTTAGGTGGAAAGGTTTATTATGCAGTACCTAAATCTCAAAACTGGATTAAGGCTTTTCTTACATTAAAAAATGTTGTGAAAGAAAATAAGTATGAATGTGTAATGAGAGTCTCACAGCACTCATTGGCAACATTTGATTTAATTGCAGCAAAAATGGGCGGAGCAAAAACATTGGTACAAAGGTCTAGTAATTCTAATGCCGCTAGTGAAATTGGTAGAGTATTACATAATCTATTTAAATGGCTACCCATGACAATTCCCAATGTTAAGATTGCACCATCTACAGAAGCTGCAGAATATACTTTTGGTGAAAATTGTGTGGAGCATGGAAAAGCAATACTTGTTAAAAATGCCATTCCTTTGGATTCTTTTCTATTTAATAAAGCAAGAAGAGAGAAACTTAGGAAAGAGCTTAACCTAGATGATAAGTTTGTTGTTGGTCATGTGGGGAGATTTGATGCTCAGAAAAATCATAGTTATTTAATCGATGTTTTCTCAGAAATAGTAAAAAGAAATGCCGATAGCATATTAGTTTTAACAGGAAAAGGTTCGCTTGAGAATAACATAAGGAAAAAAATAGAAATCCTGGGTTTAGTCGAAAAAGTTGTTTTCACGGGAGTTAGATCTGACGTCCCCGATATTATGATGGCAATGGATGTATTTATTTTTCCATCGCTATATGAAGGAATGCCTAATACAGTAATTGAAGCACAAGGGACAGGATTGCCCTGCATTATTTCAGATACAATTACTAAGGAATCAGATATAACAGGAGATGTTACGTATCTTTCTATCAATGATTCAGCAGAAAACTGGGCTAAACATGCCATAAGTTATTTAAAAGGCTATGAAAGAAAAAATGTTCGAAAAGAATTTATTGCAAAGGGATACGACATTACCTCTGAGGCAGAACGGTTAATGGAAATAATCCACCATTAAAATGGGGTTTTCTTTTAAAGAACGTGTAATATTTTTTTAAACCTAATGTATTAGGTTGGCGATAGGAAAAAGATATATTCTTTTAATAGATTAGGAAGTGATTCCAAGTGTTTGGCATAGTTATATTTATACTATTATTATTAGCACTAATAATAATAGGATTTTTAAATGAAAAAAAGGGCATTATTATATATGTGATTTTTTCATTAGTTTCACCAAATCTTCATTTAAAAGGAATACAAATAAGTTTTGAAATAGTGGCATTCTTTATGATATTTTTAATTTTAATATTTAAAAGAAGTCAGATATTTAGCTTATATAAAAATTGGCCGTATAGGCAGTGGATATGGATTTATTTCTTCCTAATTATAATATCGTCACTGATAGCGGTAATAAAGTATGATATTGCGATAAGTTGGATAGGTATTTTTGGATATTTTAGGGTTATTTGTGTTATTTATATGCTTCAGTATGTATTGAGAGAAACACCTGAGAAACATCTAGATACTATTATTTCACCTATATTAATTATTAACTTAATAGTATCTGTTATTCAGTTATCGACCCCCAGAAGTGTACAGTTATTTTATGATTTATATTTTAAGGATTCTATGACACCATTAAAAGAAGTATTGAGCCTTGGTTATTTTAATAGAGCATATGGTACATTTGGTACCCCAGTATTATTAGGCGTATTTGCATTGTTTGCGTTTGCACTATATCTTGGATATTACGTAGAAAAAAGGCCCTGCCGTTTTTTAATTCTAAAGATATTAATGGCAGTTTCATGTGGTTTAACTGCATTGTCAAAAACAGCTATATTAGGGATGCCGATGTTAATGATAATTATATTTATACTAGGTATCTTTAGGGTTATTGAAATTAAAAATAAAAAGGTATTAATAATTCCATTTTTTACAATAGCCATTGGTTATTTTATGGTGGATTTATTAGAGAAGGCAGGCTTCGCGATATCTTGGTACGTTAGGTTTCTAAAGAATCCTTTTGAAGCCTTTGGGACAAGATATGATGCTGGCACAGGGATTTTAACAGAAACGTACGAAATAATAAATCAGAATTTAATTTTTGGGGTTGGGCCATCCAAAATTGGGGATGCATTTGTTGGAGATTCTATGTATATTAATATACTTTACACCTCAGGAGTATTAGGTTTTTGTATTTTCTTTGGTGTATTAATGTCTTCTCTCTTTATAAATAGTGTAAAGAAGAATGCTACTGCAATTATGTGTAGCTTGACTATTATTTTAGGTGGATTTGCAGCGCCAATTCATTTAAATATCGTATCTGTTGCATTCTTAGCGTATATATTTAGTAAAGCAGAATTAAATGGGGCTGAATTGATAAAAAAATAGACTAATCCTTTGATAATTGGTTTGTATATTTTATATGAGACGGATGAGAGGTCTAAAATATAAACAAGTATGACTATATTTCAAATGCTTGTATATCATCGATGTTTAAAGTGAATTTCAGAAATGTATAGGAGAGGATTTCTACAATATGAGACGTTCCAAATTTAGAAAAAATATATCTAGAGTTCTTAGTGCTTGTGAGCCTTATGACAAATTTGGTTGGATAGATAAAAATCGTGAGTATAGGGAATCAAAAAGGGAGTTACAAGAAAATGAGTATTTAGAAAGTGCACCACCATTAATTTTTGAATGGCCATCATCTATTACTAAACCATATGTAGGGTTAGTAAAGTCAGAAAAAGGGAATAAGGCATATTGGCCGAAATTTGAGCGGTTTCTAAAAGAAAATAATATTCCTTATGATGAACTAGATATTAAAGCATCAAACTTTATAGTAGAGTGTAAAAAATTTGATGTTGTTGTTTGGCGAACCCCATCAACATATGTTGAGCAATGGGAAGCTGCAGATAAAATTGATTACATACAAGACTATCTTGATAAACTTGTTTTACCATCCAAAGAGGCTTTATGGATGTATGAAGATAAAATTAGATTGCAGTGGTTACTTGAATTAAATGGACTACCTACTATTAAATCATTTATATCCTATTCAAAAGAAGAAACAGCGAAATATATTGAGAATTGCGAGTATCCTTTTATATCTAAGGATAAAACTTGCTCAGGTTCAGAAGGTGTCCATTTAATAAAAAATAAAAGACAAGCAAGGAAGTTATGGCGTAAAATTTTTCACCATGGACTAAAATTAAATAATTCTTATATAAGACAAAAAAATTATGTGTTATTCCAAGAATTTGTACCTAATAAAGG
The DNA here is from genome assembly GCF_028548245.1 of Bacillus sp. FF-1. Classification (NCBI taxonomy): domain Bacteria; kingdom Bacillati; phylum Bacillota; class Bacilli; order Caryophanales; family Bacillaceae; genus Bacillus; species Bacillus sp. FF-1. The sequence goes on along the minus strand of NZ_JAQQGG010000005.1, from coordinate 125,093 downwards.
GTTCGATCTTCGGGTTATTATGGTAGGGGACTCATATTTTGGTTACTACAGATACCCTAAAGCTAATGATTATAGGGCTTCTGGGTCTGGAGTTGTTACAAAAAAAGATATTCCGTTGGAAGTATTACAGTTGGCTAAAAAAGTTCGTGAGAGCCTTCCTGATTCGTATTTATTAGCCGTTGATTTTTTACAAGATACACGTAACGATAAGTATTATATTATAGAAACCTCAATTTTTATTAGCATTGATTCGTGTGAGCAGCTAGTCGTAGATGAAGTTGCTGGACGGTATATTGAAAAGGATGGAAAATTCACCTTTGAACCAGGGCGTTTTTGGTTACAAGAGTTAATGATGCAGGAAATGATGAAAAGGTGGATTGATAAAAACTTAGAGAGGGAGAGATTAATATAATGAAAATTACTATTGTTGGAGCCGGTAATGGTGGAACTACGATGGCAGCAGATTTAACCCTTAAAGGTCATGAGGTAACATTATTAAAAACTTCAAATCAGCTTCATAATAAGAATTTTAATTATCTATTAAACAATAAGGGTAGGATATTGTTTAAGGATTTGGATAAAACAAATTCTATAAAAATTAATACAGTAACTACGTCTTTTGAAGAAGCGTTTTGTGATAATACAGAGTTAATTATTTTATTTATTCAAACCAACTATCATGAAGAAGTTATAAAAAAAATGGCTCCATATTTAAAAGATAATCAAACAATATTAATAGAACCTGGATATTTAAGTACAACTTTCTTTAAGAAGTATTGTGGACACTTAAATTTAATTATTGCTGAAGCTGAGAGCTCCCCAATCGATTGTAGGATAATAGCGCCAGGAGAGGTACAGGTGTTATTCAAAAATGTCCGTAATCCTATTGGTATCTATCCTAGATATCGTAGGGAGGAAGGAATGTCCATTTTAAACCAACTAGATTATAATTTTACACCTCTAGAATCAGTGGTGGAAGCTGCACTTCATAATCCAAACTTAATAGTCCATACTGTGGGTGCAATCATGAGTATACCACGTATAGAATTTTCAGAAGGAGAGTACTGGATGTATCGTGAAGTGTTTACACCAAGCATCTGGAATTTAGTTGAGAATTTAGATAATGAAAAATTAGAAATCTTGGCTGCATTAAATTTAAAAGCAGTCCCATATGTGGAGGCATGTAAATTTAGAAATTCTGCGGATTTAAATCTTGATGCTAAAGAAGTGTTTTTTGATTATGCGAGGAATAACTCCCCATCAGGGCCAAACGTTAGTAATTCTAGATATATTACAGAAGATGTACCAGAAGGATTAGTATTACTAGAATCTTTAGGGGAAGTGTTGAATGTTAAGACTCCAGTTTGTTCTTCACTAATAGATATTGCTTCGGCATGCTTAAAAACTGATTTTAGGAAGAGTGGAAGAACTGTTAATAGACTAGATAAGCAGATTTTGATGGATATATTGGGTGTTCCTAGTTTTGTATAGAGTTAATTTAACTTGTTTTACTTTGGAATATTTTTTATAGAAACACATAAGGAAAATTTAGATTTTCCTTATGTATTTTATATAAATTAAGTTTAATTTTTATAAAAGGAAATCTTGTTTATTAAATGTAGTTAATATTGAATATTAGATTTGAAAACATTTAATATTCCTTACTATAGAATCGTTAGTTTATAAATCAAAATTAAAGATGACAGATCTAAACCATTAATGTGAGGAAAAATTATAATGAGTACGAAAAAGAGAGTTTTAGAAAATTCATTTTTATATACATTTAGTTCATTATTAATTAACGCGGTAAGCTTTTTTCTATTACCTGTCTATACTTTATTTTTAACTCCACAGGATTATGGGATTGTTAACCTTGCCAATAATTTTATTCAAGTTACTATATTTGCTATTGCCTTTTCATTATATTCGGCAGTTGTCCGATTTTATGCGGATTTTAAGAATGACATAGAAAAAGTAAAACGATTCTACGGAACTATTGTAACTTTTACAGGTATCTCAGGTATGGTAATAGTTAGTTTGGGTTTGATTTTTAATGAAATATTAATTTCGTGGTTTTTTGATGGTATTTCTTTTTATCCAGCAGTTTTTATAATACTGTTATCTGTAACATTTTTTTCGTTACGTAATTTACATCATAGTATGTTACAAGGTATGCAGCAAGGTAAAAAATTAACGTTGATAAATTTAATATTCTTTGGTTTACAAGTATGTCTGACACTATTTTTTATTGGGATTTTAAAGCTTGGAGCAATAGGTGTCCTGCTTACAACATGTTTGTTGAATATTGGTTATTTTATTTATATGGTATTTGATTTAAAAAGAAATAATTTAATAACTTTTTGCATTGATGTAAAAATACTGAGAGCTGCACTAGCGTATTCGTTACCGCTTATCCCACATGATTCATCAACTCAGATTGCTAGTTTTGCATCGCGTATTTTTATAAATGTGAATGGATCATTGGCTTCAGTTGGATTGTATAGTGTAGCATCACAATTTGGGGCACTAATAGATACAGTACAGTCTTCTGTTAATAGGGCTTTTCAACCCTGGTTTTATGAAATGATGAATAAAGATAATTTGAATAGTAAGAGAGAAGTTGTTAACCTTTCAAGCTTTTTACTTTTATTATATTCACTAGTATATTTAGGAATTGGTCTTTTTTCACAAGAAGTGATTATACTTATGACGAATAAAGGATATATATTGGCTTGGACAATAATTCCTATATTAGTCATTGCATTTTCTTTGAAATCAATATATTACTTTTATGTTAATGTTTTATTTTATCATAAAAGTGCTGTGAGATTTATTTTTATTGCAACTATAATAGGGAGTTTTGCGGATATAATATCTGCATACATGTTAGTTCCGAAATATGGAATGTACGGTGCGGCTATTTCTTTTTTAATTGCTAAAATGATAGTTGTCACAATTGTAGTCTTATTAAGTAAAAGATATGATGATATTGGTTATAGAGTTAAGGGTATGTTACGGATTATCATTTCTAGCATTATTTTTATGGGAGTAGGGTTATATTTTAGTTACACAAAGTATATGACGGTATTTAGTTGGAGTAACTTATTTTATAAGATATGTATATTTCTTTTATACCTAATATATGCATATTTAACAAATAGGAAGATTATCAAAAAAATTGTGAACACTGAAAAAATTCAGCAAGTCCTAAAAAAGAAAGGTAAATTAAAATCTAAGCATTCAGCATAAGCAGGATAGTTAGGGTTTAATTTTTCAATAAATTTGTGAACATTGAACTGGAATTTCTTGTTTCAAATTATATTCTAAGGGGGTTTATTAATGTATAAGATAGCAGTAGCCGGCACAGGTTATGTAGGTTTAGTAGCAGGTGTATGTTTTGCGGAAGTTGGGCATCAAGTAACTTGTGTTGATATAGATGAAAAAAAAGTGAAATTAATGAAATCTGGGGTTTCACCCATTTATGAGGCGGATTTAGAAGAACTGATGCAGAAAAATTACACTGCAGGAAGAATTAATTATACAACGGATTATAAATCAGCATACAAAGATGCAGATGCTATTTTTATTGGAGTTGGGACTCCAGAACAAGCTGATGGTTCTGCAAACCTTTCATATATTGCAACCGTGGCAAAACAAATCGCTGAAAGTGTAGAAAGAGATTGTCTTGTTGTTGTAAAATCAACCGTTCCAATTGGAACAAATGATAAAGTGGAGCAGTTTATTCAAGACTTTTTAGTTAATGACGTTAAAGTAGAGGTAGCATCAAATCCAGAGTTTCTAGCACAAGGTTCCGCTGTTCATGATACGTTATATGCAGAAAGAATTGTTATCGGTACTGAAAGTAAATGGGCAGAAGAAGTATTAATGAATCTTTATAAGCCCTTTCATTTACCTATCGTTTCAGTTAATAGACGATCCGCTGAAATGATTAAGTACGCTTCCAATGATTTCTTAGCTCTTAAAATTTCTTATATGAATGATATTGCGAACCTTTGTGAGCTAGTTGGTGCGGATATTCAAGATGTTGCAAAAGGTATGAGTTTTGATGAGCGTATTGGAAGTAAATTTCTAAATGCAGGCATTGGATTTGGTGGTTCATGTTTCCCTAAAGATACTAAAGCATTAGAGTATTTAGCGCGACAAAATGGTTATGAACTAAGAACCATAAAGGCTGCAATTGATGTGAATAAAGATCAAAAGACTTTATTATACAAAAAAGCGAGTCAAAGATTAATTACTTTTAATGGTCTTAAGGTGGCAGTATTAGGACTAACGTTTAAACCCGGTACAGACGATTTAAGAGAAGCTGCCTCTCTTGAAAATATTCCTCTACTACTAGAGCAAGGTGCAGATATTTATGCATTTGATCCAGTCGGTGTCAATAACTTTGCGAAAGTGTATCCAGAGGGAAGAAATAAGAACGGAAATATCACATACGTTACAGATATTGAACAAGCTTTAGAAGGAGCGAATGTTTGCTTTATCTTCACCGAGTGGGGAGAAGTGAAAGCACTAACTCCAGAGATTTATAAAAAATTAATGAGAACACCATTAATTTATGATGGAAGAAATATTTATGATGTTCAAACTATGCAAGAAACCGGGATAGAGTATCATTCTATTGGCAGAAAATCAACAAGTAGAGAACGTATGAAGGAGTTGAAGAATATTGAATTACAAACCTCTAGATATTAGTAAAGTATATCTTATTACTGGGGCTGCGGGTTTTGTAGGATACTTTCTTTCTAAAAAACTACTAGAACAGGGTTGTCAAGTAATAGGTATTGATAATATAAATGATTATTATGATGTGAATCTGAAATACGCCCGTTTAGAGAACCTTAAACCATATGAGAACTTTACCTTTATTAAAGGCGATATTTCGGATAAGGATACAATTGATAAACTCTTTGAAGAGTACAAGCCAAATATTGTAGTGAATTTAGCAGCACAAGCTGGTGTGAGATATTCAATTGAAAATCCAGATGTATATATTCAAAGTAATATTATCGGTTTTTATAATATCCTAGAAGCATGTAGACATTATCCAGTAGATCATCTTGTATATGCATCATCTAGTTCTGTTTATGGAGCTAATAAAAAGGTTCCATTTGAGGAAACAGATTTTGTAGATAATCCAGTATCACTGTATGCATCTACTAAGAAATCAAATGAGTTAATGGCACATACGTATAGTCACTTGTATAAGATTCCTGCAACTGGATTGCGTTTCTTTACAGTGTACGGGCCAATGGGGCGTCCGGACATGGCCTACTTTGGTTTTACAAATAAATATTTCAATGATGAATCCATTAAGATATTTAATAATGGTGACTTTGAAAATGATTTATATCGTGACTTTACTTATATAGATGATATTGTTGAGGGGATTCAACGTCTTTTAAGCAATCCACCTATAGAAGATGTAAAGCATACAGTATTGAATATTGGTAATAATAACCCTGAAAAGTTGATGGTATTTATTAAAGCATTAGAGAAAGCCTTGAGTAACTCCTTAGGAAGAACAGTAGAGTTTAAAAAAGAATTTGAACCTATTAAGCCAGGGGATGTACCGGCTACTTATGCATCGACGGATTTATTGCAGAAAGCTGTTGATTTTAAACCAGAGACATCTATTGAAAAGGGATTGCAAGAGTTTACCAATTGGTATGTAGATTATTATAAAGTAAAGTAATTAAAATCCTTATATGCTAGTTATAGAATGTCATTCCTAGTATAATAGACTAAATTAGTATTTGTGTTATCTGGAAAAATTAAGAGTAACGGAAAGAAGAGGTCTATAGCAATGAAAAAGAAAATCCTATTATGGATATTAGGGATTATAGGAGTAATAATTATAGGTGGTGGAGTATATGCCTATAATGTATATTCCAAAGTCTCAAAAACATTAGATGAAGTTCATAAACCATTAAAGCGTGATGAAGGTAATAAACAAGAAGAAAAAATCAATAAATCTGAACCGGTATCAATCTTATTATTAGGAGCAGATGAACGTGGTGAAGATAAAGGGCGTTCAGATTCTTTAATGGTTATCACTTTAAATCCTAAAAATAATTCAATGAAAACTGTAAGTATTCCTCGTGATACGTATACTGAAATTGTTGGAAAAGGTAAAAGTGATAAAATCAACCATGCTTATGCATTTGGTGGAGTAGATATGTCTGTCGCAACTGTAGAAAAGTTCTTAAATGTACCTATTAACTACTATATTGAAGTGAATATGGAAGGATTTAAGGATATTGTCGATGCAGTAGGCGGTGTAGATGTAAATAATGATTTAGAGTTTTCTCTAGAAGGAAAGCACTTCCAAAAAGGGAATATCCACTTAACTGGTGACCAAGCTCTAGCATTCACACGTATGCGTAAAGAAGATCCTCGCGGAGACTTCGGACGCCAAATGCGTCAACGTCAAGTGATGCAAGCTGTTATTAAGAAAGGTGCAAGCTTCTCTTCTTTATCAAGCTACGGTGATGTGTTAACAGCGATTCAAAAGAATGTGAAGACAAACTTAACACAAGATCAAATGTTTGATATGCAAAAGAATTATAAAGATTGCTTGAAAAATAGTGAGGATATTCAAATTCCAGGTGACGGTCACAAAGCCGCTGATGGTATTTGGTACTACTATGTTCCAGATGCAGCGAAACAAGATTTAACGAATAAGTTAAGAGCGCATCTTGAAGTGACTAAGTAATATGTAATAACCCAACTCCTTTGGTAGGAGTTGGGTTTATTTTTGCGTGAATTTATATTAGTATTATATGTTGTGAGAATAATAGATGAGGTGAATCGATGAATAAGAAAGCAGTACTTGTCCTAGTTATTTTTGTATTGTTTGTCGCTTCGGTTGTGAGCGGTAAATTATATTGGAATAAGAAGGTTGCAAATGCGACAGGGCAGACGAGTGAGGTAACGAAGTCTGAAGTGAAAGATAGTGGGGCGAAGAAAGCAGAGAAGAAACAAGATGCAAAGTCATCTTTTAATGAAGCATATGCGAAGAATTTACCAGATGAAGTGAAAGAGAAGGTAAAGAAAGCTGCTGAGGATAAAAAGGCAGTAAATCTTGTTATTGTTGGTGATGAAGCTTCTTCATCTGCAAAAGATGCTTGGGCAGCTAAGTTAACTGCTAACCTAGATGCTTCTTATGGTAAAGGGTTATGGAATGTGACGGTAAAGGAATATAAGGGTGAAAGTACAGAAGAGTTAATTGCGAATAAACGTGATAAAGAGATTGCGAAAGAAAATCCAGATGTGATTTTATTCGAGCCACCATTTATTACCGACAATGGTAAGACTGGTAATGGAAACTCAGTTCCGAGTACGCAGAAATTTGTACAAGCACTTTCTACTAGTGCGAAGGGTGCTACGATTATGATTCAGCCACCAAACCCAGTGTATGGTGCGAAGAATTATCCGAAGGCAATTGAGGCGTTAAAGCAATTTGCGATGCAAAATAATTATACATATATTGATCATTGGGGAGCGTGGCCAGATGCAACAACAAAGGCTATCCTACCATACTTAAAAGAAGAGTTTGGTTTCCCAACTGCTAAAGGTCATGAAGTTTGGGCACAATATGTAACGGATTATTTCGTTGCTAAGTAATAAAGGTACACAAAAGGTATACGAGCAATCGTATACCTTTTATAATAAGAGAGTGAATAAAAAATCCTAATATATAGTAGGAGGAAGACAATGAGTTCAATCCTAATCTGCGGCGGAGCTGGTTATATCGGTTCTCACGCTGTGAAAAAATTAGTAGACGAAGGTTTATCTGTAGTAGTAGTAGATAACTTGCAAACGGGTCATGAGGATGCAATTACGGAAGGTGCGAAGTTTTATAATGGTGACCTTCGTGATAAAGCATTTTTAAGAGATGTGTTTACACAAGAAAATATTGAGGCTGTTATGCATTTCGCAGCTGATTCTTTAGTTGGAGTTAGTATGGAGAAGCCTCTTCAATATTATAATAATAACGTGTATGGTGCACTTTGTTTATTAGAGGTAATGGATGAGTTTAAGGTAGATAAGTTTATTTTCTCTTCTACTGCGGCGACGTATGGTGAGGTAGATGTAGACCTTATTACTGAGGAAACGATGACAAATCCAACGAATACGTATGGAGAGACGAAGTTAGCAATCGAGAAGATGCTTCATTGGTATAGCCAAGCTTCTAATTTACGTTATAAGATTTTCAGATACTTTAACGTGGCGGGTGCAACTCCAAATGGTATTATTGGGGAAGATCACCGTCCAGAGACGCATTTAATTCCTCTTGTATTGCAAGTGGCGTTAGGTCAACGTGAGAAGATTATGATGTTTGGTGATGACTATAATACACCAGACGGTACTTGTATCCGTGATTATATTCATGTTGAAGATTTAGTAGCAGCTCACTTCTTAGGTCTTAAAGACTTGCAGAACGGCGGAGAGAGTGATTTCTATAACTTAGGAAATGGTAATGGTTTCAGCGTAAAAGAAATCGTTGATGCAGTTCGTGAGGTTACAAATCATGAAATTCCTGCTGAGGTAGCACCGCGCCGTGCGGGAGATCCAGCACGTTTAGTTGCTTCTTCTCAGAAAGCGAAAGAGAAGTTAGGTTGGGATCCTCAGTATGTAAATGTGAAGACAATCATTGAGCATGCTTGGAATTGGCATCAGAAGAAACCTAATGGGTATGATAAGTAAGACTAATAAGTGAAGGAGAGGGTATTGTCGTTCAACATATGTTCGACAATACCCTCTCTTTTTTTATAAGATTTTTGCTATACTAAAATGTACTTATAATACGAGATGGAAGGAGGAGAATAATGAAAATACTTGTAGTTGATGATGAATCGAGTATTCGTAATTTGATTCGGATGCAGCTTGAGATGGAAGGGTATGAAGTACTTACGGCGGCTGATGGGAAAGAAGCTTTAGAGAGATGGAAGGAAGGGCCGGATGTTTTGATTTTGGATGTTATGCTTCCGGATACAGATGGGTATGAGTTACTTCGTTTGTTCCGGGAGAAGGATCGGGATATTCCAGTGCTCATGTTAACTGCGAAGAGTCAGATGAATGATAAATTGCTTGGCTTGCAGCTGGGCGCTGATGATTATGTGACGAAGCCATTTAATTATGCGGAACTTATTCTTCGGGTTAAGAATATGGCGCGCCGCGTGAAGAAGAAAGAGGTAACGGTAAGCCATGAAGTAATCGGGGCGGGAGAGATAACGATTTGTCCTAAGGAAAGAAAGGTGCATGTGAGTGGACAAGAGGTTCAGTTAACGTACCGAGAGTTTAATTTATGTCAGTTGTTTGTTTCAAATCCGCAACGTGTATTTATGAGAGATGAGTTGCTTGAGAAGGTATGGGGATTTGAGTATATCGGAAATACGAGAGCGGTTGATATTATGGTGCAAAGACTGCGGAAGAAGCTCGGGAAGAGCGGGGAATATATTAAGACGATTTATGGCGTTGGCTATAAACTGGATTGTTAAGTGGTGATGGTATGTCTTTAAAAAGAAATATGGTGTTTGGAATCGTTGGACTGTTAATCCCGATTTTTGTCCTTTTGTACGCAGTTGTTTATATTACGTTAGAAAAGAATATGTATCATAATGCGGCAAATTCTTTAGAAAAGTTAAGTGTAGAAGCACAAATTTATACGATGAATTATTTAGAGAAGGAAGCAGAGGTCGAGACGCTCGGTCCAAATTCACTTTTAATTGCTTCGTATTTAGCGAAGCGCATGGATGTCCGTGTACAGATGATTGGGAAGAATGGAGATGTTGTGGCGGATACGCAAAAGGGAGCGCTTCTTCATCGGAATATTGATATCGAGAGTTCCTTGAAGGGAAAGAAATCTTATGTGTTTGAAGAGGGAGACCCAGCTCCAATTCTTTTGTTTTCAAGCCCGGTTTATTATGGAAACGATGTCATTGGTAGTGTTCGTTTTATAAATGAGTTAACGGGTGAGAAGGAAGTTTTAACAAATGTTGGTTGGACGTTTTTAATGACGTCTCTTTGTCTTGTAGCTGCAGGTATTTTCTTTGCAATTCGTTTGGCGAAGTCTCTTCATAAGCCGATTGATCAGTTAAGACAAATGGCGCACCGGCTTGCGAATGGTGATTATAAAAGTAAGATTGAGCTAAATGAATATGTGGAAATTGCGCAGCTTTCAGCGTCTTTTAATGCGATGGCTGATGGGATTGAACTACATATTAAGCAATTGAAAGAGGAGAAAGAGAAGCAGAAAGATTTCTTAGACCGTATTACGCATGAGCTAAAAACACCGCTAACGGCGATTATTGGCTATGTGGATTTAATTCCGAAGTTAAAGGCGAAGGAAGATGTACAGGAGAGCTTGCGTTATGTAGCTGTAGAAAGTGAGCGCTTATTATCACTTGTAGAGGAATTACTTAAGTCTTCAAAGTACGGAACGAGTACGTTTGAAATATCACCTACAGTTGTGAATATAAAGGAGTTAGCCGAAGAAGCAGTTTCAATCGTGAAACCTCGTCTGCAGAAGTTTGAGATTGAAGTTATCAATGAGTTAACAGATGTATATGTTGTTGCCGATTTCGATAAGACGAAACAGATTTTCTTAAACGTACTTGATAATGCGATAAAATATAGCGATGCTACGCAAATTCGTATGAATGTCATTGTAAATGAGCGTGAGGCGAAGGTGTTTGTTCATGATGATGGCATTGGTATCGATGAAGGGGTGCTGGCAGAGTGGAATGAATCGCCAGAAGGGAAGGTACTTTCTTCTAGTTACGGGAATGGGTATGGTTTGTATATTTGTCAGGAGATTATGAATAAGCAGGGCGGAAGTATGCGGATTGAGAGTAGTGAAGAGGTTGGTACTACCATATTTATTACATTCTTACTTCCGAGACGGATGGAAGACATAAAAAACTTGAAAGCGGTTAAATGATACATTTATGAAACAATTATGCGGTATTTTCGAAACAACGTTTTTTTATCTTGGAGGTAGGCAGAAATGAAAAGGCTATCATTTCAAATTCTTATGTTTGTCTTTTGTATCATTGTTTCTCTTATTTTGTTTTATGTGATGGAGAAGCAAATATATAATCGGATCACAATTGTGAATGACAAACAAGCTGTTTTACAAAGAGTGAATGAATCCCTGCCTACTGAAATGAAGGTTAGGCATGAAAAGTGGGGAGAAATTGTTATAACGGATGAAGTTCGTTTGCATACGATTGTTTCATTCTTTGACCGAATTCAAATCAATCCGAGTGAAGCTAAGAATCAAGAACAAGTATTTACTGGAGAAGTAACGTACTTGAATGGTCAGAAACGTACTTTTGCAGTAGGTGACTTGTTCCAGTACGGGGCTGATATGTACGGAAAGAATGGTACGGATCCAATGATTTCAGCATTGCAAACGTATTTGTTAAGCCTGTATTACACACCGGAACGTATTCATGATTTTTTTGCGTCAGCACAGGATGTCATAGTACGCCAAGGTGATGTAGAACGTGCGGTGAATGTTACGCACATACTTGATTCGATTCGGTATGCAAAGCAAATTACAGATTACGGAGAAATTCAGAAGTTATTACAATCACAGAATGAACCGATCGCTTATATTACCGCTTATAAAACTGGTAAGCGTATAAAGAATGAGCGTGAAGACATTCTTACTATTTCTGTGTATCCATCGTATTTTGTTGTGCAATATCTCGGTGATAATAATGGGAATGTCATGTATATGAAAAGCTCCCTCGCAAATGTATTTGTAAAGGAGAATGTGTCATGAGAAAGATAGCCTTTTTCTTCTTTTTGCTAGTAATTGGAGGAGCGATGTCTAGTTGCTCTCGAGATACAACCTCTATTAAATATAATAAAAGTGGTCTTCCTATTTTGAATGATCGTCATCTTGTTGCATATGTAGCGGCTCGCGAGGAAGTTGGGGAAGCGTTGCTTTCATCATTTTGTAAACCACGCGGCTGTACGTATGAATTTATTCGTCTTTCGACAGAAGAGCTTCTTCGGAGGGTAGAAGAGGAAGCTGGAAATCCGAAAGCGGATATTATTATTGGCGGTACGGTAGACGCGCATCAAATGATGAAGCAAAAAAACCTATCTATTCCTGTTACGAGCCAGCATGCGAACCGTATTTCAAAAACTGTTAAAGATAAAGACGGCTATTGGTACGGTTATGAAGTAGAGAAGCTGGCAATTGCGATTAATAAAGAGCGGTGGAACGAAGAATTAGCCCCGCTCGGACTTCCTTATCCATCAAGGTGGCAAGATTTATTAAATCCAGTATATAAGGAAAAGATTGTTATGCCAGATCCAAATGTTTCAGGAACAGCTTATACGTTTTTTCAATCACTTATTGATACTGTAGGTGAAGAGAAAGCGAAAGAATATGTTAAGAACTTTGCAGGGCAAGTTGGTGAAGTAACGGTGAATGGTTACATGCCAGTAGAGCTTGTTGCGAGTGGTGAATATATGATAGGCATCAATTTTATGGGAGATCAAAGAATGCTTCAAAAACAAGGCTTTCCAGTTGTAAGTATCGTACCTGAGCAAACAGGGCTATCTGTTAATGCGATTTCGAAACTAAAGCGTGCACCGAATGGTATTATTGCGGATTTATTTATTGATTATTGTTTATCAGAAGAAGCGGGTCACATTTTAGAAAAGGTTTCGTTTGGCGTACCAACGATGTTTACGAAGAACGAGAAAGAAATAGAAGGACAGCCGGTTAGAAGAACAAACCAACATATATCAAATAGTGGAATAATCGAGATATGGAATAGACAACGTCTCTCTCAGAAGTGAGAAAAGGAGACGAAAGAATATGTTTAAATGGCTCAAGCCAGCACCTGCAATTGAAAGATTGCCTGCGGATATGATCGACCGTGTATATCGATTACTACGTATTCGTGTGTTAATCGGAATTTCAGTTGGATATGCTGCTTATTATTTAGTTCGTAGTAACTTTACGTTATCAAGTACGTATTTAGTACAAGAATATGGTTTTAGTACAGCTCAAATTGGTCTACTAGGTTCAGTAATGGCAATTGTTTATGGATTTAGTAAGTTCTTTATGGGGAATTTATCAGATAAAGCTTTCGCCCAGCGCTTTATCGCAGTCGGTTTATTCTTATCAGGGCTTGTAAATATTTGCTTCGGTTTTGCATCTTCATTTGGGATGATCGTTACATTACTTGTTGTGAATGGTATTGTACAAGGTATGGGTGCACCTCCTTGTAGTATCGTTATGACGAAATGGTTCTCGAAGAAAGAACGTGGTACGAAAACAGGTCTTTGGAATATTTCACATAACGTTGGTGGAATGCTTGTGCCACCACTTGTCGGAATTGGTGTAGGTATTTTTGGTGAAAACCATTGGCAAGGCGGCGTGTTTATTTTCCCAGCGATTATCGCAATGGTAATTGCAGTTCTTGTTTGGATTAATGCGAAGGATACACCGGAATCAGAAGGTCTTCCTCCAATTGATGAGTATCGTAATGACTATGAAAATCTTGAAAAAGCAGATCATGCTAACAAGATGTCACCAAAAGAAATTTTAATGAAGTATGTAGTGAAAAATAAATTTGTATGGTTCTTATGTATTGCAAATGCATTCGTTTATTTAATTCGTTTCGGCGTTATTAACTGGGTTCCACTTTATTTAACGACAGTTAAAGGTTTCTCAAAAAATGAAGCACATGCGGCGTACGCAATCTTTGAAGGTATGGCAATTCCAAGTTCATTAATCGTTGGTCTTTTAAGTGATAAATTATTTAAAGGAAAACGTATGCCATTATGTATCATTAGTATGGTCGGAGTTGTTATTGGTACGTTTGTATATTGGCAAGCAACTAGCATACTTGTTGTAAGTATTGCAGTTTCTATTATCGGTTGTTTAATTTATGTACCACAATTCTTAATTGGTTTAAGTGCGATGGAATTAGTACCGAAATTTGCAGTAGGTACGACAGTTGGTATGTGTGGTCTGTTCGGTTACGTAGGCGGAAGTCTTGTAGCAAACGCAGCAATTGGTGTTATTGTTGATCGTTCTGGCTGGGATGGTTGCTTCATCTTACTATTAACAGGTGCTATTTTATCAACAATCTTCTTGTTCATTGTTCAACGTGGACATGAAAGCAAAGCGCCTAAAGCAGCGTAATATTTTGTTTGAAAAGCTATCCAATTATTATTTTGGATAGCTTTTCTTATATTAAGATAATCTTTCCTTAAATCTATCTTAAAAGACATAATGTCATATTTCTAATCATTGGAATTTTTGTTACAATATAAATGGATGTGTAAAACTTTGTAAAAAGAATGTAATAATATGTAATTCGTTTTCAGAAAGTTTTATACAATTTTATATTAAACTATTAAGTTATAAAAAGGAGAGAGAATATGGTACCAAATACGGTTCGTACTCCAAACAAGAAGAAGAAATGGATTATTATCGGGGTTATTGCACTAATTGTTATTGTAGCAGCAGTTAATATTTTTGTAATGCAAGGGAAGAAGAAGGGGGCATCAACATCTGCTGATGCTGTAAGTTTCGAGAAGGTAACGGAGCGTAAGCTGAATAATACGAAGTTAATTTCTGGTCAGGTGAAACCTGGGAATATTGAAAGTTTTTATGCGGATCCGGCCAAAGGAAAAGTGAAAGATATTGAGGTAAAAGAAGGACAAGAGGTTGAGAAAGGTGCGAAGTTATTCTCTTATGATAATGAAGAGATTAATCTTCAAATGAAGCAAGCTGAGCTTGATCAGAAGATGGCAGATATGCGTTATGATCAAGGGAAGAAGAAAATTGATTCGCTGAAGAAAGAAATTAAGAAAGCGAAAGATAGCGGAGCTGGGAAAGAAGTAACAGATCCGATGGAAGAGCAAGTAAGTGAGTTAGAGATAGCGCAAAAGACAACTGATCTTGAGAAAGAAAAAGGGAAGTTGCAGAAAGAAGAGTTAAGTAAAAAGCAGAAAGAGCTTACGATTTATAGTAATTTTGCTGGTGTCGTTCAAAAGTTAGATAAAGATGCGGCGCAAAGTTCATCTCAAGCGTTAGGTGGTCAAGGGAAAGCATTTTTACAAGTGGCTTCTAAAGATCCATTCCAAATTCAAGGTACGTTAACGGAGCTTCAAAAATCACAAATTCAAAAGGATCAAACATTTACTGTAACTGCGAAAGCAAATAATAAGAAGAAGTGGACAGGTAAAATTACAGAGGTAAGTGAATTCCCAACGAGTGCAGAGATGGCGCAAGCTGGCGGTATGGGTGAAGCGACTCAAAATATGTCTCAATATACATATAAAGCAAGTCTTGATAGTCAAGATGGTTTATCTCCAGGTTATCACGTTTCTCTGCAAGTAAATTTAGAGAATAAGAAGATGGTTGCTGTTCCGACTAAGAGCATCGTAGAAAAAGACGATGATGCATTTGTTTATGTTGAGGATAAAGGGAAGCTTCGCAAACAGAATGTGAAAAAAGGTTCTACTGATGGAGACTGGACAGAGATTACTGAAGGCGTAACAGTGGGGCAAAAGGTGGTTAAAAATCCTTCCGACGATGTGTATGACGGAATGGAAGTGAAAGAGAAATGATTACGTTAAATAATATTGCTAAAACGTATTATCAAGGGAAATTGGCAGTGCCGATTTTGCATGGTATTAGTTTAACAATTCAAGGCGGGGAGTTCGTTTCGATTATGGGACCGTCTGGTTCTGGTAAGTCAACGCTTATGAATATTATCGGCTGTTTAGATCGTCCAACAGAAGGCGAATATATGCTCAATGATGTGAATATCTTAACAGCAGACGAGTCAAAGCTTGCTTTAATTCGTAATGAATATATCGGTTTTGTGTTTCAGCACTTTAATTTGCTGCCGCGTCTTTCAGCAGTCGAAAATGTTGAGCTTCCGCTCGTATATGGTGGCATAAAGAAAGCAGAACGTCGCCAGCGTGCTTTAGAGGCGCTTGGTAAAGTTGGATTAGCGGACCGCGTACATCATTTACCGAACGAATTGTCAGGTGGACAGAAGCAGCGTGTCGCAATTGCAAGAGCGATTGCGAATAATCCAACGTTCATTATGGCCGATGAGCCGACTGGTGCACTTGATACGAAGTCTGGTGAGCAAGTTATGGATATTTTCACGAAGCTTAATGCGGAAGGTACAACAATTGTTATGGTTACGCATGAAGAGGAAGTAGCAGCGTATTCTTCCCGACGCATTGTACTGCGAGACGGGAAAATTACAGAAGATAGAAGGTGTGCGGTATGAGTTTACTAGATAGTATAAAAATTGCCCTATCTTCTATTTTAGCTCATAAACTGCGTTCAGCTCTTACGATGCTCGGTATTATTATCGGGGTAGGTTCTATTATTACTGTCGTTGCAATTGGGCAAGGCGGGGAAGCAATGCTGAAGTCGAAATTCGCAGGTTCTGGTGGTAATAATCTTATGCCAATTCAATTTCAACCAGATATTAATGATGAGTTTGCTATGGGTGGATTTGAAATGCCAAAGTTAACGGAAGAGGATATTTTGGAAGTAAAACAAGTGAAAGATGTTTCACACGTTATTACGACAAACCGGAATTCAGAGGTGCTTGATGTAAATGATAAAAAGGCAAATCTGAATGTTATTGGTCTTGATAATGAATATTTTGCAGTTAATAAAGTAAAGGTCGTAAAGGGACGTACTTTAAGTGAATCAGATATTACTCATGCAAATAACGTTGTGATGATTAGTACAAAAACAGAAGAAACGTTATTTAAGGACGTAAACCCAGTTGGACAAATTATTGAGATGAAGGGGCAGCCAATGCAAATTGTTGGTGTGTATACCTCTGATAATGAGTTTATGGGATTTGAAATGGAAGAAGCGCTAATCCCTCTTACGTTATGGCCTGTTTTATACGGAACAGATGAGATTCAAAACATCGCAATTCAAGCTAAAAATGTAGACGATTTAGAAGCAGCTGGGAAACAGGCTGTTGATGTATTAAATAGTCGTAAGCCAAGTGAAATTCCAGGTAAATATGAACTGGTAAACTTAAAAGAATTCCAAGAAAATGTTTCTAAGGTAACTAATATTATGACGATGATTATCGGTGGTATCGCGGGTATTTCATTAGTCGTTGGTGGTATTGGCGTTATGAACATTATGCTCGTATCTGTAACGGAGCGTACGCGCGAAATTGGGATACGTAAAGCACTTGGGGCAACGCGTAGTAAAATTTTATTACAGTTTTTAATTGAAGCAGTTATGTTAACACTTCTAGGTGGTTTGATCGGAATTGGTCTTGGATATGGCGGAGCATATATCGTTTCCACGTTCGCAAAATGGCCACCACTCGTTTCATGGGAAGTTGTCGTTGGAGGCGTACTGTTCTCTATGACACTTGGTATTATCTTTGGATTAATTCCAGCAAACAAAGCTGCGAAATTAGATCCAATTGAAGCATTACGTTATGAGTAATTACTAGTGTAGTAGAACTATACACTACCGTTCTAGTGGGCGGTTCGTAGCCTCTATATGAGGAAGTGAACCGCCCGTTAGAACGGGTTATATACATAGAAGGAGGCGTATAATGGAAGCTAATGTGAATACACAAAAAGCTGGCGGAGAGAGACCGTCATTGTTTGGAATGATTACTTCTCCTGGTTTACAGTTTGAGAGAATGAAGACGAGCGAGAAAGTTTGGGGTATGTTCTTCTTAATGGCGATATTACAGGGGCTTTTAAGTGGTCTTACTACGTACGTTACGAATACGTCACCTGAGATGGTGAAAATGAAAAAAGAACTAGGTGAATTTGCAGGACAGAGTTCACTGACATCTGATGTTATTTCCAGTCTTGTGTCGGGTACTGTAGGTGGTATGCTGGTAACGTTCATTGTTGCAGCTATTTATAAAATATTTATGATGTTCTATGGGAATGATACCCCTTATAAAAAACTAGTAACGATTATTGTATATGCGAACATTGTTGTTATTATTGGTGGATTTATTAATGGAATTATAGCTTTAATTTTAGGTGAAGCACCAAATGCATATACAAGTTTAGGACCACTATTTGAGCAAGGTTCACTCGCTTATGGAATCGGTAATACAATTGAAGTGTTCTATTTATGGAATATCGTTTTAATTTGGTTAGGACTACAAATTACAGCGGGAGTAAGTAAAGTAAAAGCAGCTATTCCGATTATCGTTTTATTTATCATTAAAGCATTATTCTTAGCAGCAATTGTTATGTTAATTGCGGCATTTTTACCAAATATGCTAGTATAAATAAGGAGGCGTTATAATGGAAACGAATATTAATACGCAAGATGCAGGTTCAAAAAAGCCATCATTATTTGGAATGATTACTTCTCCAGGTGAACAGTTTGAGAGAATGAAGACTAGTAATGCAGTTTGGGGTGCATTTTGGATACTTGTTTTATTAGGTGGACTTGTTGGGGGATTTGCTGCTTATGTATATTCTCTAACACCTGAAGCTATTAAGCTTAATAAGGAACTAGGTGTTACTGTTTCAGCTGGAATGACATATGGTATGGGATTCGGTGTAGGTGCCCTTGGTATGGGGTTTAGTTTCTTAATAAGTGCTGTGGTGTATAAAGTATTAATGGTGTTTATGAGCAATGATACTTCTTATAAAAAATTATTGGCGATTACTGTATATTCAAGTGTTATTACATTAATTGGTGTATTAATAAATATAATTTTAGCCTATATTTTAGGCGGATCGGGTCAAGAAATGTACACTGGCCTAGGACCAATTTTCGCCTCGAGTAGTGGTGTTGTAAAAGGTATTGTAGATAAATTTGAAGTGTTTACAATTTGGGGATATGTGGTTACATGGTTAGGTCTTCAAATTACAGCAGGCTTAACTAAAAAACAGGCAACAATTATTACTATTGTTTTCTTTGTCTTAACTCTTGGAATGGGAGCTTTACAAGGTATGTTCCAATAAGGAAATAAAATAAAAAAGGTGGCTCTTCGGAGTCACCTTTTTTATTTTTACCCTTATTTCAAATAGCACCAACAAAATTTCAAATTCTACCCATTGTAATTTCAAATTTCAGCGATACTATTTAAAATTACTCACAGTGAATTCCCCTCTTTATTTTTATATTGTGGAGGTACCGGCGGAATAACAAAGAGGTATACCTTTTAGAAGTGGGTACTGTGTGAAACCAGCGACTTTTAAAGAGGCAGTTGTGTTGTATGAAGGTATGATTGTGAATCAAATAAAGAAGTTAGGGATTTATCAAGATTATGAAGAGTATTATCAATGTGGGTTAATCGGTCTTTGGCATGCGTATGAAAAGTTTGATGCGGAGAAAGGGAGCTTTCCTGCATATGCAGTTGTAACGGTACGTGGTTATATATTAGAGAGGTTGAAAAAAGAATTCACAGTGCAAGAAAAGTGTGTATGTGTAGGAGAGTATGAGGATATCTTTCGTTTTGAAGATATTGAAATGAAAGTGAAGGATTTTATGAGTGTATTAGATGAGAAGGAGAAGTATATTATTTTTGAACGTTTTTTTGTAGGAAAGACGATGGGGGAAATCGCTTTAGAGACAGAGATGACCTATTATCAAGTGAGGTGGATATATCGGCAGGCGCTTGAGAAAATGCGAAATAGCTTAAGAGGATAAATAGTATCATAAGAATGGAAGGCAAGAGATATTGCTTTCCATTCTACTTATTTTGTTAAGGTAGTAAATGTAATAAGAGGTTTTTGAATTGTAGTGAATCTTGCATGTTCATACGTGATAATACATATCCAGCTTTTAATAATTGTTGTTTTAACTTATGGGGACTGATATGTATAGTTGTAGTTGTGCCATTTGAAAAATGAATGGTAGCTTTTTTACTTTTTTTGAAAAACTCTATGTCATCTATATGGTTATAAAACAGCCATATACAGTTTGGAGAAGAAGGAGACTCTGTTGGGAAAGCACAAATATATTCTCGATGATTAATTGGAATCGGGACATTTTGTTTGAAATGAAAGTTTGTTTGAACTGCTTTCCGTCTGCCTTGATAAGTAGAGTGAACATTGGTTAAACAAGATTTTTTTATGAGCTGGAGAGCGGTTTGACAGGAGTAAAGATGGTTCCCACTACTGTCGATCACTTTTGTGTAATAAGAAGGGTGCTTGCAAGGTTCTAACATCATTGTTGAATTAGAAATAATAATAGCATTTTCGTCATTCATAAATTTGACTCCCCCTTTATAAATAGTGATAATTCTAGATATAATTATATACTAATTAAGTAAATTGATTGTTAATATTCTGTTTCGTATTGTAAACTTTGGTTATTCGTTTACAATCAATAGATGATAGTCTTTCTAATTTGCATCGCTTGTACATATATATGAAAATAGAAAAGAGTAGGCGGTGAGATAGTATGAAGAAAAGGTATATTATTATGGCTCTAGTTGTTGTTCTTCTAGTATATTTAGCAAATAGTAATCCGAGTAAAGGTGAATATACAGATTGGGCAGCAAAGCAGTTTATGAAACGTAATGATGTAAGTAAGAAGCTAGATGAAGTTCAAAAGGAAAATGAAGAGGGTCTCCTTGGCGATTTAGCATCGGCTGGTAAGAAGTTGGCGAAAAAATATGTTGAGCCACAAGTTGGATTATTAATCGATCATTATACGAAGCGAGATGATTATATATTCTTCTCAACATATAAGACGGAATTTGATATCGGCGGAGAACATTATAAATATGTATGCGTCGGTTTTTCAAAAATCTTTATTCCAATTGAAATGCCGAAGAAAAAAGACGAATCTGCAAAATGATGCAGATTCGTCTTTTTGTCTATAAGGTAATAGGAACTTCAGATACAGTCCTTTCTACGAGACGAGCTCCTTTTTTTCGGGTATTTTCATTAATTGATGAAAATACAGACGAGGCAAGGATCGTATCCATTACTTGATTTACGACTTGTGCATCAATAGGTGTGATCGGCTTCTCGATAGAAAAGACAACTGTTTTTCCATCTTCTTTCGCGAAAATTAATTCTAGTACTTGCATACGTTGATTCCTCCTTTTTATTTATCTTGTAATCAGTGGGGGCATCCCCACTGATTACATTGCCACCTTAAAGGTTAGAAAGATCTGATGTGCTAACAAGTTGTACAGCGTGAAGTGGTGATGCTTGTAGAGAAGCTAGAGCACGAGCTACGGTTTGTACTTTCTCTAAGTTTGCGTTTGTTTTTACGCGCTTAAATTGTTTGTTCTTAAAAACTGTTTTTCCATTCTTATCTAATCCATTGTTTAAGACGAGACGTAAAGTTAAATCCATTACGATTGTTTCGACTGCCATGTTTATCACCCCCTTTCACTATATAAATAGGATGCAAATGTCATGTTTTGGCGTGAAATTTATTCTTTTTTTTGGTACTCTTAAAAGAATAAGAGAGGGGTTTCGGAAGAATGAATCGTAAATGGTTATTTTGGATTCCTGTTTTACTATGGATGGGCCTGATTTTCTATTCCTCGGCACAACCGTATAAAAAGCAGGATATGCGTTCGGATATTGAAAAATATGTAAATGTGGAGTTTGTGAAAGAGCATTTTTCATGGGTATCTATCGATTACGGCGGTGGTACACCTGTTAGTATTGCAAATAAAGGTGTAGGCGGATTTATTGAGTTTTTCCTTCGTAAAGGTGCTCATTTTATGGTGTTCTTTATGCTCGGTTCATTGACGTATTACGCTTTTCATCGATCAGGTTGTTCGAGAAAAAGGTGTTTTATATACGCTCTCCTTTTCGTTGCGGGATACGCAACATTTGATGAAATTCATCAATGGTTTACGGGAGGTCGTACACCGATGTGGCAAGATTCATTGCTAGATACGTGCGGCGGATTAACAGGGATTATAATAAGTAATTGGTTTTGGAATAGAAAAAGGAGCTAATCTCGAAAAGATTAGCTCCTTTTGTTTATACACCAAGTAATTCTTTTAGCTCATCTGTAGATAGTTCGGTCATCCAACTATCGCTTGTAATGACGGCGTTGTTTAATGACTGTTTTCTTTCTAACATTTCATCGATTTTCTCTTCAAGTGTCCCCGTTGTAATCAGTTTATGAACATGAACGAAACGCTTTTGACCAATGCGATATGCACGATCTGTTGCTTGGTTTTCTACCGCTGGATTCCACCAACGATCGTAGTGAATGACATGGTTGGCAGCTGTTAAGTTTAACCCTGTACCACCTGCTTTTAACGATAAAATGAAGATGTCATACGTTCCGTTTTGGAACTGTTCGATCATTTTGTCACGTTCTTTCTTCGGTACACTACCGTTTAAGAAGAGGACGCGCTGACCGAAATGTTTTTCTAACACATCTTTTAGCATGTTCCCCATACCAATGTATTGCGTGAAGATTAAACAACTTTCATTTTGATCTTTTATATTTTCAATAAGTTCCATGAGCGTGCTCGTTTTCATGGAACGTTCGATGATGTCTTTCGGTTCTGTTTCTTTTAAATAAAGAGCAGGGTGATTACAAATTTGTTTAAGTTTGTTCAGCATGAGTAATATAAATCCGCGTCGTTCAATTCCGCTTAATCCTTCTACATTTTGCAATGTATCTTGAACAAGTTGTTCATATAAGGAAGCTTGTTCACCAGTTAGTGGACAGTAAGCTTTCTGTTCTTGTTTATCTGGTAAGTTTAATGCGACTGTTTGATCTTTCTTCGTACGACGCAGTAAAAACGGCGAGATAAAACGTTGAACTTGTTGGATTTTTCCTTCGTCACGGTCCTTTTCAATCGGTGAGACGAAGCGACGCTGGAATTGTCCTAAGCTGCCAAGATATCCATGATTAATGAAGTCGAAAATAGACCAAAGCTCGGCAAGGCGGTTTTCCATCGGTGTTCCAGTTAATGCGATTTTGTGATTTGCTTGTAAGTTTCGCACTGCTTTAGACTGTTTCGTGTGTGGGTTTTTAATATTTTGTGCTTCATCCAAAATAACAGCATCCCAGCATAACGTACTAAGTTCTTCCTCATCAAGCTGAGCTAATGCATAAGACGTTAATACAACATCTGCTGATTGAAGGAAATCTTTAAAGGATTCCCCTTTAGCTCGGTTACTTCCATAATGTAACTGAACACGTAAATTCGGTGCGAAACGCTCAAATTCTTTTTGCCAATTTCCAAGAACAGATGTCGGAGCCACGATTAAAGCAGGACCTGTTTGGAGATTGTTTTCTTTTATATATAGTAAGTAAGTGATCGTTTGAATACTCTTTCCAAGCCCCATGTCGTCAGCTAACAATGCGCCGAATCCAAGCTTTCTTAAATATAATAACCACTCAATGCCATGTTGTTGATACGGGCGGAGTGTAGCGTTTAGTGAAGAAGGGACATCTACTTTCGGAATATCTCCAATGTGCAATAGTTTTTGGAATAGCTCTTCATAATATCCATCTAGTTCAATTTCAATATCGTTAAATGGACTATCCTCTTCTACAATTTCTGTTTCAGCGGTGTTTGATAAATGTTGCTGAAGGACATCTTTCATTTCAAGTCCATACTTATCAGCACGATTCATGAGCTTTCGTACTTCTTCAATAAAGGCTGGATCTAGTCGCATCCATTGACCATTTATATTGAATAACCGTTTGTTTTGTTCAACGAGTTCAAAAAATTCGCTTTCTGATAAATCAATGCCGTTCGTTGAAATGCGCCAGTCAAAATTAACGAGTGTATTCATGCCGAAGAAAGATTGCGTTTGCGTAGCATTTTGCTTCAGTTGCACACGTAATTTTGGTTTTGTCGCTTTTAAATTTTGCCACCACGATGGTAATAAGATTGTAATACCTGCGGCGAGTAATTCGTTACTTGCTTCTGTTAAGAAGTTCCACGCTTCTGTTTCAAAGAGTTCACTTCGGAATGTATCCCCTTCTTTTAACCACGGTACGAGCTTACTGAAGCTTTCTTGTGTTTCAAGAATACGTTCTTCATAATCGTGCCATCGTTTTGGTAAAGAATCGATACTTTCATATACATATATGCGATGTGCCCCGCGCTTTGGTGTAACAATTGTTTCAAGCTTCCACATTTCAAATTCTTCTTGCGGCTCTTGTAGTCGTAGTCCGATTGTAAAGGGAAGGTCATCTTCAATGTAACCAATTTTTCGAAGCCAATCTTCTTCATGTAGTGCTGCGTCTAATTGTCTTTTCGTAAAGTCGTAATGTTCATAAAGTCTCTTTGCATCTTCCCATCCGTCATTTGAACGGTTATCTTGTAATATGCTTTCATTTACTGCAGCCGAGAAAAGAGATGCCAATGTTTCATCTTCGATTGGAGTATTTTGAACTTTCCAAGATGGTTGTTTAGGCCAGCGCTCCATATCAGGTACGAAGCTACCGCTTGTGAAGGCATCCCACAATTCGTTCGCGTCTTCCGTAAGTGCTGTAATAGGGCCGTTCATTTGAATACGGGCAAAGGAGTTCATCGGTTTATTCGCGATGTATTCAAATGCTTGTGCGTTTGTTAGCATAACACCTTGTCTTCCTTCAAAGCTTGCTTCTTTTAGAAACGTGCCGTAGAAGGAAGTGGAGTGCCATGTAAATGCATTTTGTTTCCAACTTGTTACGGATAATGGAGTACCGCTATCATCTTCTCCCCAAAGGAACCAACCGTGACTAACGTGCTGGAGCCTAATTGTTACTTCAGTTTGATTGATCATCGATTAATTTTCCTTTCCGTAATTCCTCTTGTAGTGCACGCAGACGTGAATGTAAGTTTGCGATGTGAATAATGAAAGCATCCCATTCATCGGTACGCTTTAATCGTTTATATAATGTACGTAATTTCTTTAAGTAGCGAACTGCACGTCTATATGATTTGCGATTTCGCTCTTCAATAGCTTCGGTAGCAGCAAGGTGATAAAGAGGAAGGGCTGCTTCTGGTGCTTCCTTCTCAATATCTTTCAGCGGTTCTTTCAAAAGTTCAATTGCTTCAAAACCGTGTAAGAGCTGAAGTTCTGCCCATGTGCGATACTGCTTTTTCGCCAGTACGTATTGTTCATAGTTTGCGAAACTATATGGTAATAGCTCTTGCAAAATCATTTCGAGTCCTGCTTGTTCATTTGTATGGGTTGCATATGTTTCATACATGATGACGAATAAGCGAACGATATCTTTTATGAAAATTGTATTTTCGTGCTCATGTATCGTTTTCTTCACTTGTTTATACGTAAAGGAAAGCCAGTTTTTCGCACGATCCCATTTCATTGCATTTAATAATTCCTCTAACCAATAGAAGTACAGACTTACAACAGAAGCAGGTTGTTTCTTTAGTAAGTCCATCGCTAATCGATCTTCGTCATTTAAAAAGAGTAGATGAGAAGATGCTAATGCTTTGGAAAGTGGATTCATTTTCGTATCGATTCGTTTTTCTTCTTCTTGTAGTTGCTCGTTATTGTGTAACAGTTCACTCCATATGTGACGATAAATAAAGAACCTCTCTTGCGTATAGGCATCGGTGGAGAAAAATACTTCGTGAACGAGACGAGCTGTTTCTTGCAGAATTGATTTAGACTCTGAAGGAATCGATTCTGATTGTAAGTCCCGAACGATGGATTCCACTTTATCTACAAATAGGCGAACGACGTTAACAGGCTGATGATAAGAATACGTTTTATTTGCTTCAAAGTCCTGAATTTCTTCTAATAATTTTTGAAAGCAATAAAGCGCTGCATGTAGCCTGAACAATTCATGTATTACAACGATACGCGGGGCTTTCCGCTCGAGTTTCGTATAGAAGTCCGTAAAAATACTCATAAGAAAATACATTTGTTTATAAGTAAGCCGAGCTTGTTCTTTTTTAAATGATTCATATTCGTTATCAAAATAGGATTGCCAACTTTTATAATCCGTTTCTTCAAAAGCTGATGATTGCAATACTTGTCTTGCAGTTCGAATAGGAGGAAGGGAAGGTTTCGTATTATTTTTGAATAAAGTTAATACATCTCCTACTTGCCCGAAACTAGATGCTGCCGATAGTAACACAGCGAGCATATGCTCACACTGCGTTGGTGCGAAGCAATCGCAATAGCTTTCAGCTACGTTACGAATCGGGATATGGACGCTATATACGCTGCCTTCAGCATCTACAGTTCCTGATAGCGTATAGCCATCAAAGTCAACGTTGTAGACAACACCACTACGATATAGGTGCCGAGCTGTAGCGACATGTTCCTGATCAGCTGTTTGCTGTGGATCTAGTCCTTGAACGAACTCATTCGCAATCATCATAATTTCATCTTTCGTAATTGAGTGTTGCAGCATAATATTCCTCCGTACACATATTTCTTTCCTTTACCATTATAAACAAAAAATGCTCAAAACAGAAAAAATGAAATTTAGATTACATTACTTGAAAATCATGGTAATATATAAAATGTTAATTTTGTATATTACTATATATTTATGGAGGGATTAGGTTTTGTCAGATTTACAATCGAAGTTTGGTAGCGGTATGAACAAATTGCAAGAGGGAATCGAGCAAGGGAAGATGAAATTACAAGTAGCTCAAGAGGTTGCGCAATTAAAGAAAATTACGCAAGAGAAACTACAGGCGAAAACGGAAATTTTGCTGGAACTTGGTCAAATGGCCTATATGCAACTCCGCAATGATGAAGTTCGAGTAGATGTGTTAAAAAATATTATAGAACCAGTACAAGAGCTGGATGTAGCTATTTATAACACACGTAAGCAAATAGCTAATTTACAGAATCAAGGACAGAAAGGGCAATGTAGCTGTGGCGGTCCCTTATCAGTAAATGATAAGTTTTGTGGACAGTGTGGGAAAGAAAATGAGTTACTCCTTCAATCAAAAAATGATGAAAATGAATCATGTACTTCATGTGGTGAACAAATTGCAACAGAGGCTACATTCTGTCCAGTTTGTGGTATGAAGCAAAGTAAGGAGTGAGGAACATGTATTGTAAAACTTGTGGTTTAGAACAATCGGATGTAGCGAATTATTGTACACATGATGGATCAAGTACAGGTAGTGTAGAAAGTGAAGTTACGTTAGCACCGAAAGACTCAAAGTATTGCCGAACTTGTGGAGTGGAAAGTAAAGGGACCGCTACATATTGTGAGAAATGCGGGGATTCCTTATTAGGTATTATAAAAAAAGAAATGAAAACAAGATTACCAGACGAAGGTTTACAATTGCATGTAAGTCCATCTGGAAGCACTTTGAAAAAGGGTTTACTTGGTGGTGGGCTTGCAATTGCATGTATGTTTATAGCCGGTTGGATTGGTAGCTTAGTTGTCGATGCGGCGATTAACGATCTAGTGAGAACGATGCTCACAAAGATGGACGGTATGCTGAATGAGACTAATGTTAATCAATCTTTCATTGGTATAGCACCATTAATTTTAATGTATCATTTAATAGGCCTTGAAGTTAGTGGGAGCGGAGCATATACGATGTCATTTATCCTTCATTTCCCATTGTTCATCTTGTTAGCAATTCCGGCACTTATATTAGGTGGAATTGGATTCTTTGTAGAGAAAAGCAACCCTTCTGCTATTTGGCGTGAGAAGTTACTAACATCGAGTGTCATCGGTATCGTATATGGAATTTTCTTGTGTATTGTTAGCTTTATTGCAGGTTCTTCTACGACAATTTCTCAATTCTATAAAACGATGACAATCAGTATTGGTTATTCACATGTTAGTAGTTTATTGTATGGCATTATATTTGGTTTATTATTTACCTTTATTGGTATGTGTATTCAAGCCGGGCCACACCGTCTATTATCTTCTATAAGTCGAAGTATTCCATATGCAACATCTATTTATTATAGTGTGGTAACTGTATTAAAAGGATTGCTTATTACATTTGGTATTATACTTATTACAATTTTATTTAGCAGTTCAAAGTCAGTGGGACCAATTGATTTTCCAGAGAAAACATATAAAACATTCATTTCATTAGAAGCAACACCATACATGTGGAATATGGCTCACTTTGCTCCAACAGCAATTGAATGGGGAGATATGGATAGAGAAATGAGAAGATACGCAATGGAAAAAGGGCCATTGCATTTATCTTATACGTCAGGAATATCAATAAATGGTACGTCATTAAAAGATTTGGAAATTGCTAACGGAGCTAATCTTCAACGAGTAAAAGAAATTGATGACTTTAATTCCTATATGCACTGGTGGGGGTTATTAATTTTATTACCATGTATTTTACTATTTAGAGCTGGAATGAAATTGGCTCAATATCCGATGAAAAATATGTACGTAACTATCGCTGTGTTTAGTGTGGTGTATACTGTGATGATGCTTTGTGTAAATGGATTGGCCAAAATTCATGTTGAGGCCTCAGGGAGTAAAGAAGTGATGAAAGAATTTGCTGGGATTTCCGGTCCATTGTTTTCTATTCAAAGTAGCGCGCTGTATTTAATTGTAGGTAGTTTTCTTCTTTCTTACGCATTAACATTCGCCGGTATGAAGTTAGGGAAAAAATAAGGGGGAGAGCCATTTGAAGTTTTGTGGGAAATGTAATAAACAAGTTGCAGATCATTTGAACTTTTGTTCCGAGTGTGGAAGTAAGGTAGATGTAATTGCTGATCAGGCAACTTCTTCTCGTTCAGAAGTACAACGAGAAATAAAGCCAGTGAAAAGTAAGAAAAATATAATGTTACTTATAGGCTTTGTTGTTATCTTTGCTATATTGTTTGGTGCGTATAAATTTGGAGCAAGCAAGTTTTCGAAAGAAAAGCAGGTCAATGCTATGATTGAAGCATTCCAAAAGAAAGATGCGAATGCAATTGATGAGTTTGTAAAAGTAGATGATCCGAGTTTGAAAGTGAAAGTTGACGATATTAAAGGATATATCCGTTATTTAAAAGAAAATCCTTCTTATAATAAAGAACTGCTATCTTATTTACAAAGAGAGACAGTAGATCAAAAACTAGCAAGTGATAAAGCATCATTTAAAGATGGTCAAATTATAGAAGACGGTAAAGAATGGTTCTTATATCCGAAATATAAATTTAATATGAAATCTTATTATATGAATGTAAGCACAACTGCGAAAAGCGCTGAAATATATGTGAATGATAAGAAAGAGACAGAGTTATCGAGTGATAAAACTTCAAAAGAAGTTGGTCCATATTTCCCTGGTTCTTACGTTGTAAAGGCAAAAGCGAAGACGGAACTAACTGAGTTAGAAACAGAAAAAGAAGTGGACTTGGCAGATGAAAAAGAGGCGAAAGTGGATGTGACATTATCATTAGAAGGAAATTATGTAACCATTTCTTCTGATGAAAATGATGCAACTGTATTTGTGAATGGAAAAAAACGTGGAAAATTAAGCTATGGAAGTTATAAGCTTGGTCCTGTATCCACAGATGAAACAGTAGAAGTACATTTAGAGAAAACTACTGATTTTGGTGTGATGAAATCTGAAAGTGTTAAAATCGGAGACCAGAGCACGTATTACTTAAAATTCCCGAAAGAAACATCAAGTTCGGCTGTCGGCGACTTTGTACGAAATCATCTTTATGATAATGTGCGTGCGATTTCATTAAATGATTTTAGCCTAATTGAAAATAATTATGATAAGAGCGGGAAATCGTACAAGGAAGACCGTGATTATATACAGTATTTACACAAAAAAGGAATTACAGAAGATTTATTAACAATGGAAATTCGTAATGTAGAGCGTCAAAGTGCTACGAAATATAAAGTAACGACATATGAAGAGTATCATATTCGTTACGGTGATGGCTCTGTGAAGTTCAAAAGCTTTAATAATGATCATATCGTTACTGTGAATGGAAATGGAAAGATATTGTACCATTCTCTTGGAGCGAATAATACGTTGAAATCAGAGGAAGTATCTGGTCCAACTCATTAATGCAAAAGACTATCTCATGATTGAGATAGTCTTTTTTCGATTAGAAGCGGGTTTCTTTTAATATCGCTTGTACATACGGATCATGTAATATTTGCTCTATGATTGGTAACATGTTTTGTTCGAATGGAATGTCGATAGGGAATGGCTTTTGTGAGCCGGGTTTGATTCCATATTGGACAAATTTGTAATGTGTATTTTCTTCAGACTTGAGCACAATTAATTTATAGCGATTGTCGTCGCCAGCGAGTGAAAAATCAATAGAAGTAGCGTCATATGTTACTTCATCTTTATATATATACGGTTTTGGTGTACCGATCCAGTCTACTTTCGCTTGTACATTCATGGGTATAACCTCCTTATATGTATTATATAAAAAATAAAAGCCAGCTCTCAACAAAGAGAACTGGCTTTAGCAGTCATTGGTTATTTTAAAATTTTCACTTTAACAGTTTTGCGGCCCCATTTTTGAGCAGCGCTATCTGATCCAAGTAGGATGTCGATACGGTTACCTTTAATTGCACCGCCAGTATCTCCAGCGATAGCTTCTCCGTAACCTTCTACCCATACTTTAGATCCTAATGGGATTACTTTCGGATCAACAGCGATCATTTTCATGTTTGGGTTCGCTGTTAAGTCATGACCCATTGCAGTTAATACACGGCCGCCATATGTGCCACCGTTTTCGCTCGGATGAGCTGTATATGCTGTAGCTACAACTGTTAACTCACGACCACCAGCAGGTGCGCTAGTGTTAGCAGCTTTTACAGCAGGCTTAGCAGCTTGTTTTGCTTGTGCTGCAGGTGCTTTAGCTGGTGCTACAGCTTTAGCAGGAGCAGGTTGTTCTTGTTTCTCAATAACAGGTGCTGTACCTGTTAAGAAAGGAACGTGAACATAAGCTGTTTTTCCGTTATATTCGAATTGTAACCACTCATTTTGTACTTGGTTCGTTGTTTCAATCATATCATCTTTCTTAAGCGTCCCAAGAATTTCTGAGTTTGTGTTCGCTTCAGCACGTACGTTTAATACGTTAGCTGTTACGTAGTAGATGCTTTTAGTGAACTCTGCACTTACGAATGCGTCTTTACCATCTAAAGTGATTTTTGACCATCCGTTCTCTGTATTTTGAACATCTATTTTATTACCGTTTAGTAATTTACCGACAACTTTTGATTCAGTAGTAGGGTTTTCGCGTACATTTAGTACGTCTGTTGTTACAACAGTTTCTGCATTAGCAGATGATGTGAAAATCCCAAGACCAAAAACTGCTGCTGTTGCTATACCAATTAATTTTTTCATGATAGCCTCCATTGCGTTTGTTTTCGTGTCCTCATTATAGCAACAGATTTTTTCGGATTTGGGGAAAACACACAATTACAAACCATTCGTAATAAGTCGTTAACATGCTGTAATATAACAAAAAATATAGGAAAGCGTTTTTCATTCTATATGATTAGTAGGTTTCTACTTATATTCAAAATATTTAATACAACATATTGTTTTCGACGTAAATAAAAATATTACAGGAGTGTTACATGATGTTTACTAAACGATTACATTCCTTGAGTATTTTACCGTTTTATGGGTAATATAGTTATATAAACATAAACATTTCATTTGTGAAATTATAAACACGTGCTATATACTAGCAAAAAAACCGCATAATTGTTACAAAAAGAAAGGGTTGCAAGGAAGAAAAATGCCCTTTTTTACATCTGTAACACACCTTTTTTTGGGGAAATATATTCCCATCCGCATTTTTCTCGCACAATTTGACAGCAGTATTTCGATCTTATAGCTCTTGCAGAGTGAAAAAGGTTATACGGAAGGTAAGGCTGTCCATAAGAATTCGAATTGGTGAAGGTGAAAGTAAGAAAAACACCACAAAAATCATAGTTTTCTATCCGATTTTACATATCGGAATTTATGTTATTTACAAAAGTGAAACCTACGAAGGGGGATTTGATGAGGAAACTGACAAAAACATTCATCGTTTCATTAACATTATGTATTGCATTTACACTTTGGGGGATTATTCCCGAATCTATTATGGGAAAAGGTAGCCTAGGAAATGTAACAACCGCAATTCAAACTGCATTAGTTAGTAAGTTTGGATGGTTCTATATTATTTCTGTTTCTATTATTTTAGGTGTGTCTATCTTTTTAATTGTTTCGAAATACGGTTCTATTCGTTTAGGTAAAGATGATGACGAGCCTGATTATAGTTATATGACATGGTTTGCTATGTTATTTAGTGCTGGTATGGGTATCGGCTTAGTCTTCTGGGGCGTTGCGGAACCATTAAACCATTTGTATGCACCTCCGTTTGGAGAGAGTGCAACTGAGGAAAGTGCACGTCTTGCACTGCGTTTTTCATTTTTCCATTGGGGATTACATCCTTGGGGACTATATGCATTTGTAGCGCTTTGTATTGCTTACTTTACTTTTAGAAAAGGAAAAGCAAGTACAATTAGTGCGACAGTAGGACCGTTATTTAAAGGCGGGGACCATGGACGTATTGCTCATTTATTTGATGTGTTAGCTGTTTTCGCGACTGTGTTTGGCGTGGCAACATCATTAGGTCTTGGTGCAAAACAAATTGCCGGTGGTGTTAGTTATTTAACATCTATCCCGAATTCATTAACGACTCAGTTAGTTATTATTGCAATCGTAACAGTGTTATTTATGTTATCTGCGCAAACAGGTCTTGATAAAGGAATTAAATATTTAAGTAATACGAATATTATTTTGGCATTTGCACTTATGATTATTGTATTATTTGCGGGTCCAACAAACTTTATTATGAATTACTTCACCTCAACAATTGGTGCTTACATTCAGGAATTACCAAGCATGAGTTTCCGATTAAGTCCATTAGATGAAGGTGGAAACCAATGGATTCAATCGTGGACAATTTTCTATTGGGCATGGTGGATTGCATGGTCACCATTCGTAGGTACATTTATTGCTCGTGTTTCACGAGGACGTACCATTCGTGAGTTTGTTATCGGTGTGTTGCTCGTACCGACCGTAATTGGTGCCCTTTGGTTCTCTGTTTTCGGCGGAACTGGTATTCATATGGAGCTGTTCGGTGATGCACATATTTTTGAAAAAGTGAAAGAGATGGGAACAGAAGTAGGGTTATTCGCTATGTTTGACCAGATGGGAAGCTTTGGATCGGCTTTATCTGTTCTAGCTATTCTTCTTATTTCTACATTCTTTATTACATCTGCAGATTCAGCGACATTCGTTTTAGGGATGTTAACGACACATGGTAGTTTAAATCCACCAAATCGCATTAAAATGATCTGGGGTATCGTTTTAGCTGCTCTAGCTTCTATCTTATTATATGTAGGTGGATTAGAAGCCTTACAAACGGCAGCTATCATTGCAGCATTCCCATTCGTCTTCGTTATTTTCTTTATGATGGCAGCCTTATTTAAAGAGTTACAAAAAGAAGGACGTATGAAGCGTCATAAATAATAGAAGGAAAAAGAGCTGATTATGTATCAGCTCTTTTTTATATAGAAGGAACTTGAACTGCAAGTAAGGGAAATAAAAGGCATACTATATTAGTAGTATGCCTTTTATACGAATGAAAATCGATATATTTCGACAATGTTCGATGTTTTGCAAATTCTATTCGTATTTTTGACAAAAAATTGTCGGAAATGTGTTGTCACGTTTATATATATGTGCTATATTATTTCCTGTAAGCGATTTCAAATAGTTTTAAAGCGTATTCAAGGGGGACATCTAGAATAATGAAACGTTACGAAAGAAAGTGGAAGCATATTTGTTTGAAACGTGTGGCACATCGTAGTGTCCAAGAAAGCACGGAACCTAAGACTGAAACGCGTAAAGAGCAACAAGAGAAGCAATTGGTTCTACAAAAATAGCAATCACTTTTTCGTATATAAATGAAGGTCGATCGTTCGTTGGGGGATGGACGTGAAATTACTTTCAGCTAAGGGGTATTGTCTGATATATATTTTATACGGCAATAAATAAGCACAGAGCATACGGCGCTCTGTGCTTATTTTTATTATTTATCTTTTTTGAATCGAACAGTTTTATCCCAGCCAATGACTTGTTTCTTGCTCTTTGCACGTAAGTATAAAATTAAGCTACGAATGAATAAGTACGTAAAGAGCTGTGCGTACGTAAAGTACATGATCACACTAATAAAAATATTAGTTGGTGTAAAGGTTCGTTCCACACTCTGGGCACTAAATAATTGAGAAACATATGTAACGTATGCGACATACCACATGAATAGTAGCGGAATGCTATATTGAATTTGGAATATCCCGAGTAACCCAATTACAAACCAAACGTTCGAAATGATTAAGAATAACCAAAATACAACATATACTAAAACTTGTTGTAAAGAATGGACGAGCAGTTTTCCTTTAAAGAAACTTAATGAAGAAAACATTTTTTCTAAAATGTACAAGTTCCCTTGGAGCCAACGTGTACGCTGCTTAATAAGGATTTTTAAATGCTCAGGTTCTTGTTCCCATGTAATTGACTCTGGAACGATTGGCAGGAGATAACCTTTTTGTGTAATTCGTAATGTTAATTCAGCATCTTCAGCAATTGCATAAGGGTCATAGCCGCCAAGCTCTTCTAATGCAGCGCGACGAAGAAGCATGTTTGTTCCTGTTAGTGAACCTGTTTGGAATAGTAACCAGCGTCCGGATTGCATAAGGAGCTGGAAGATTTGAAATTCTAACGAAATCATTCGTGTTAGCCAGTTTCTTTTTTCATTTACAGTACGAACATGCCCAACAGCTCCAACAGCATCCTCGGTTGTTTCAGCGTGTTCTACAAGCATTCGCAATGCATGTGGTTCAGGCTGGTTATCTGCATCATAAACACAGAAGTATTCACCATCTGAAATACTAAGGCCATAGTTTAATACACGTGATTTTCCTTTTGGTTCACCAGGGGGAACGCGAATGTGACGAATATGAGCATAAGCTTTGTCAAAATCGTCACCAATTTCAGGTGTCTCATCTTGCGAGTTATCGTTTAATAAATAAACAGTTAGTTTGCCTGGATATTCAATCTTTGCCATCGCCTCTAAAGTATCTTTAATAACGACGCCTTCATTGTGAGCTGGTATTAAAATATCGACGCTTGGGTAATGTTCTAGCGTACGATCTTTTCGTTTCCTACTTCGGTGAACTAAACCTGCGAGTGTTAAGAAAGAATAGTAAACGAGTAAGCCAGAGAATAGAAAGGCTGTAAAAATAAGTACATACTTAATCGAAAATGTGATGCTAATCCAAAAAACAAGTACGCAAAACAGGAGGAATAAAAGAAGTATAACGAGTGTCATCATAATAACGTCTGTCCTTTGTTCCCAATTTGCTCGCGTGAAATTTTTATATCTTGGATCGCTTCAGCAGCAAGCCATTGCTCCATTTTTGGCTTTAGGCGGTTCATTACAATGTCAGCACCGGCTTCATTTGTATTTTGTAATAAAATAACGAGCGTATTATTATCATATTTAGCAGCAAGGTCAAAGTCAGCTCTTACCGTTTCAACTAATAAGGAAGCTACACGGTCCATAACACTTTCCTTCGTATATTTACTAAAGGAAGTGAAATCAAAATAAATCATAACGCCTGTTTCATTACGACGATTCATTGCATTGATTAATAATGCTTGT
Organism: Bacillus sp. FF-1; assembly: GCF_028548245.1. NCBI lineage: Bacteria > Bacillati > Bacillota > Bacilli > Caryophanales > Bacillaceae > Bacillus > Bacillus sp. FF-1. The sequence continues at coordinate 89,465 of NZ_JAQQGG010000005.1, read as the reverse complement.
CGTCTCTCAAATTCTTGTCTTGTTAATAATTTCGATTCTCCGATGTATTGTTCTAACGTTCTCACACGTTCGGTTAATTCTTTATTTTCATGAATAACCTTCTTTAATAGATGAGTGGAGATATATACAATGAAGAAATTTGCTGCCATTAGGAAGTGAGTAATAATGTATTCCCATTGTTCTGATGTACTCCATAAGTAAAGCCATGCTTGGTAGAACAGGTAGAATACCGAAATAATGGTTCCTAATATGAAGAAAACAAATGCAGTTTTATCAGGCAAAAATAGAAATAGTACATTAACAATTACATATATAATTGTAAAAATGAGAGCATGCTCATATTGCGTTACATGTACAGTTGTAAAATAAAATAAAATTTGTAAAATCCACATAGAGAGGACTTTATAGAAGTTATCTTTCACAAAACTTTCCTCCTTAAAGATAATTCATACAAGGATACTTGTAGTATGCGCAATTATTAAGAAATAGACCGGATGACTATATTCTTTTTGAGAGGCAACAAAAAGTAGTATCCCTCTTTTGTAAGAAAAAATAAACAGACTTGATAATTATTGTATCATAATGTTTTTATATTTCAGCATAAAGTATTTAATATATACTGAGAAAATAAAGCAAGTCCCCTCTTTAGAAAGAGGGGACTTGTTTTATTTTATAGGAACATCATACCTGCAACTGCTGCGTTTAAGAAGTTAGCTAGTGTACCAGCGATAACTGCTTTAATCCCTAATTGTGCAATTTGTTTACGGCGAGTAGGAGCTAATGTTCCTGTTACACCTAATTGAATTGCGATAGAAGAGAAGTTTGCGAATCCACAGATTGCGAATGTTAAAATTAGATTTGTTTTTGCAGAGAACTCTGCCATATGTGGTCCTAAGTTTGCGTATGCAACGAATTCGTTGATTGCAAGTTTTTGACCGATAAAGCTTGCTGCTTGTACGGCTTCACCAGGAGAAACCCCGATTAAAATTGCAAATGGTGATAGTAAGTAACCGAAGATTAAATCAAGGCTAAGTTTAATATCGAACCAAGAGCCAATCCATCCTAATAGGCCATTTAATAAAGCGATTAATGCGATGAAAGCCATTAACATTGCTGCTACGTTAATAACAAGTTGCATACCTTCTGATGCACCACGTGCTGCTGCATCAATAACGTTTGCATCTTCACGCTCTGTAGAAAGTTCAACGTTATTATCTACTTTTTCTGTTTCTGGCATAATTAGTTTTGCAATTAATAGACTTGATGGAGCTGCCATAATTGCTGCTGCTAACAAGTGTTCTAACGGAATACCCATTGCTGCATAGCCGACAAGAACTGATCCAGCAACAGCTGTCATACCGCTTACCATAATAGCGAAGAATTCACTATTTGTTAAACGTGCTAAGTAAGGTTTGATTAAGATTGGAGCTTCAGTTTGTCCTAAAAATACAGTTGTTACTGAGTTTAAACTTTCTGCTTTAGAAGTTCCAAGAAGTTTACTTAACCCGCCACCAATGATACTAACAAATTTCTGCATAATACCGAAATGATATAAGATTGCTACTAATGAACTAATAAATACGATTGGAAGTAGTGCTTGAATAACGAATACAAATCCCCAAGGTCCTTTTGCGTTGACTAAATCCCCAGCAACGAACTTAATTCCCTCGTAAGAAAAATTAATTAATCCTTGAACGCCATCTGCAGCGTGTTTTAAACCTGCTTTTCCGGCATCCCATCGTAATACGATAAATGAAAATGACATTTGTAATGCTAGCGCGATTAAAATCGTGCGCCAATTAATAGCTTTGCGGTTGGAAGATAGTAAGAAAGCGATTGCTAATACTCCAATCACGCCGCCAATTCCCCATAAAAGATTCATGCAGTGTATGCTCCTTCCTCATAGTAAAAAAATGTATAAAACAGTTGTCTATACTTCTGCAAATATAACATCTTAAGTAACTTATCATAATGGACATCAGAGGTCAAACGTCTAACGAAAAGTTTAAATAAAAAGAAAATTCTTCAAAAAAACACATATAAAATGATTAGACATGAAATAGGTTATGTTTTTTATGTGAAAATATACATTATGATAACGTTATGGATCATTATTGTAGAATATAGTGTATGAAATAGGAAAATAGATACATTATTTTTTTAGGGAAATAGGTTATACACATTAAAAAGAGCCTTCTAGTAATCTAGAAGGCTCTAAAAATATAACTTAAGGTGCTTTCGTATAACCTAAGAAGTGCTTACTCCAATAAGAATTGCTTAATGAAGCGATTGCTACACCTTTATCTCCGGCTTGGATAAATGATCCGCCCCCAAGGTAAATACCCATGTGAGAAGGACCCGATTTATAAGTGTTTTGGAAATAAATTAAGTCGCCTGGTTGTGGATTTGAAGTTTGTGGTAGGCTACCCCAATATCCCGCAACACTTTGACGGCTAATGTTATGACCAAATTTCTTAAATACGTGGTAGATGTAGCCACTGCAGTCCACACCGTTAGCAGAAGTTCCGCCCCAAACGTATGGTACGCCTTGCATTCCTTTTGCATATGCAAGTATAGAAGAACTGTTGCCGCTATTATTACCTGTATTGTTGTTATTGTTTTGATTGTTATTTTGATTGTTGTTAGGCTTATTATCTACTGCGCCGCCAACTGGTGTTTTAGAAAGGTAACGTGTTCCGATATAACCAGTTTGACCGTTGTAGTTAATTTTGCTCCATCCAGAGTTTTCAGAGATTACTTGAACCTTCTGTCCTTGTGGAAGTGCGCCTATGATTCTATAATTTGTACCTTCACCACTACGTACATTTAAGGCAGAAGCATTAATGTAGTAGTCACCAATTGCACCTTGATTAGGTTGTTCAGGTTGTTTTGGTTGCTCAGGAGTAGTAGTGCCACCTTTAACGAATTTCATGAATTCGCTACTAACGTAGCCTGTTTTTCCTTGATAGTTAACTTTAAACCAGCTACCTTCAGAGCCAATTACGTTTAATGTCGTACCATTTAATACGCCACCAATTACGCTATGGTAAGTAGCAGGGCCTGTGCGAACGCGTAGAGATGTTGCGTTAACAACGTAAGTACCACCAGTTTGAACAGTTACATTATTGTTTTGGTTATTATTTTGGTTGTTTCCTTGTGTAGCGTTATCGCTAGAACCGCCTTTTGTTACGTAGTCTTTGCTTACGTAAGCTGTTTGGCCTGCATAATTGATTTTGAACCAATCTTGAACTTCGCCAACAACTTGTACGACTTGTCCTTTTGTAACAGAACCTACAGTTGTGTGAGAAGTGCTAGGACCTGTACGAACACGAAGGGAAGATACATTTACTGTATAGTTTCCGCTTGCTGGTTTTACAGATTCTTGGTTGTTATTATTCGTATTGTTGTTTGAAGAACCTGTATTAGCAGAAACGCCAGATACAAATTCACCACTTACATAACCTACTTGTCCATTATGGGTGATTTTTACCCAACCATTTTCTTGACCAATTACGTTTAATGTTTGTCCTTCATATACACGTCCTGAAACAGAACTAGAAGTGTTAGGAGCGGTACGTACACGTAATACATCAGCAGTAACTTTATTTTTTCCACCTGTTGTACTTACATTTGAATTGCTCGCACCATTTTTTGATACAAATTCACCACTAACAAAGCCTGTTTGTCCATTCATGTTAATTTTGTACCAACCATTTTCTTCGCCAATCACGTTTAGTGATTGACCGTTATAAACGCGCGAGATGATGTCGTGAGAAGTACTTGATCCTGCACGAACATGTAATACGTCAGCGTTAACCTTATAAGATGAGCTGTTTGATGCAGAAGCTTGGACAGTTGTAGCAGCTTTTTGTGTATTTTGTTCAGGGGCAGCTTGAACACTATCAAGTGTAGGTGCTGCTCCTCCTGCTACAGACACTGCCGCAAGACCGGCAAGGTATTTTTTCATAATTTGTCGATTCCTTTCTGTCTGTAATGTAGTGAAGAAATATTTACCAACTGTTAAAAATTCTAAAGAGCATGTCGATTACTGTCAAGACTTATGCGGGAATCTGAATATGACAAAAAGATTACAAGAAAAAATCAAGGCATAAATCTATACCTTGATTTCCATTTAAATACATATATTGAATGTAGAAAGGATAGAAATTATTCGTGTTTAAGAAGATGACATATTGGATTGTAACAAACTCTGAGAAAATGATCGTTGCAGCATTTTCGTGATAGGGCCAACTTGACCATCTCGGATTGCGGTTCCATCAAGATGAGTCATCGGCAAAATTTCAATCGTCGTTCCTGTAAAAAAGCATTCATCCGCTTGATAAACATCACGAACGCTGAAAAGCTCTTCTTGTACTGGAATACGAAGGGTTTTCGCTAAAGAAAGAACATATTGACGAATAATGCCATTTAAAATAAGGTGATTAGCTGGATGTGTGTAAAGAGTTCCGTTTTTAATGAGAAAGAAGTTAGAGTGGCTGCCCTCAGTTACAGTACCATTTCGTACGAAAAGGGCCTCTTTACAACCTTTTCGTTCCGCTTTCGTAGTAGCTAATATATTCGGTAATAAGTTTAATGATTTAATATCACAGCGTAGCCAGCGCGTATCCGGTTCTGATATGGCACGTACACCATATTCAATCCATAACGCTGGTCTTTCTTTCTTTGTAATATAGGCATAGATTGTTGGAGGGACGTCATATGAGAACGTATGGGTACGAGCTTGTACACCACGAGATACTTGCAAATAAATCGTTCCATCTTCGTGGAAATTATTATTTTCGATTAGTTTATAAAGTAGGGTAATCAGTTCCGCTTTTGAGAAAGGGAGTGTTAATTCTATTTCTTCCATGGAGCGATATAATCTTGTGATATGCGGATCTAATAAGTGAAAGTTCCCTTTATATAGACGAATAACCTCGTAGACACCATCCCCAAACTGCAAGCCTCTTTCCTCAAGGTCTATGTACGTTTTTTGTTTCGTTGTATCAATAACTGCATCATTCCAAAGTACAAATCTTTCATATGCCAATTTTCGTCCCATCCTTTCGTAAGTGCATAAGTAAAGTGAAGTTTTCATTCATTTGGAATAAAAATCACTACAGTAATTTTTATGTGAGTAATTCTTTACATATGACGTATATGTATTTGTAAATGGTAGAGAAGTGGTAGTGATTTACAGCATTTCGTATATACAAATTCGAAAATAAGAAATAAGAATCCTGCTTTTAAATAAAAAAAAGCAACATTCTTATGGAATGCTGCACAAGGAGGGTAGCTATCTTTCATAGGGACATCGTCTTATTGAATGTTTTGTGTATGGAAACAAAACATATTGAAAGACAATTATAAGAAAGTAGAAATAAACGATTCACATATTTCTTTAAGGGATCTTATTACAGATGAGAGATAAGAAATATATAGAACCTCGTTTACATATTTTATTATAGAGATACTTCATTAATTTTATATGAATATTTGGTAAAGGTTATGTAATGTTAAAGTTAATGAATATAAGTAATTGTATGGAGGAATATAAAAAAAGAGGCTGAGATTACTCAGCGCTCTTCTTTTCTTCTTTAATAGCTGTCTTTACTTCACCAGTTTTGATCTTGTTGCTTTCAGAGAAGCGAAGTAAATCACCCTCAATGATTTTGTCAGACATGCTCAATTCATTTTGGGCACGATCAATAAGTGGTTGAGATTCTTCTTTTGGTAGTTGTACAACTTCGCCAGTAGCACGGTCGTAGAATGTACTGTTCGTGTACATGTACTTATCTGTAACGAAGCTACCATCACGAAGAACAACGAATCCTTTATTGTCAGGTGAGAATACGTCATGACCGAATCGAACGTCATTCGTAGAATCTACACCAAGTAAGTTTAGAATAGTTGGTTTAATGTCAATTTCACCAGTTGGTTTTGAAATTGTTTTACCTTCTTTTTGACCTGGAACGTGAATAAACATTGGTGTTTTTTGTAAGTTCATATGGTCAAACGCAGTAATTTCTTCTTTTCCTAAGAACTGTGCCATTGCACGGTTATGGTTTTCAGAAATACCGTAGTGGTCACCGTAGAATACGATAACTGAGTTGTCGTAAATACCTTCTGCTTTTAGACGTTCAATAAAGTGTTTCATTGCTTCATCTAAGTAGCGAGCTGTTACCATGTAACGGTCAAATACGCCATCACCAGAATTGTATTCATCAATTAATTTTGTATTGTCATCATAAGTGAATGGGTAATGGTTTGTTAAAGTAAGGAAGCGAGTATAGAACGGTTGCTTCACTTGTTTTAACATATCGATAGATTGATCAAAGTACTCGATATCTTTTAATCCCCAGTTTAATTTCGTTTCTGGCGTAATCTTATAGTCAAGCTCGTTGTAGTAACGATCATAACCAAGTGCCGGATACATAATGTTACGGTTCCAGAATGTTGCGTTGTTTGCGTGGAATACTGCAGTGTAGTATCCTTGCTGACGTAAAATTTCTGGAGTTGCTGTGTATTCGTTGTTACCGTGTGTGAAGAATACAGCACCACGGTCTAGTGGATACATTGAAGTATCTACTAAGAATTCAGCATCAGATGTTTTTCCTTGCCCAGTTTGATGGAAGAAGTTATCAAAGTAATAACTTTCTTTCGTAAATTGGTTTAAGAATGGTGTAACTTCTTGTCCGTTAACTGTTGCACCGATTAAGAATGTTTGTAATGACTCAAGAGAGACAATGATTACGTTCTTCCCTTTTGCAGTACCAAACATATTTGGATCTGGTTTGCTTTGCGTTGTTTTTACGTAGTTCTCTGTTTCCTGTAACTTACTACCGTCAGCAAATGCTTTTTGTGAACTTGATTTTGCTTGTAAGCCAAGATCATATACTTGGTGTACATATAAACCTAAGTTTTTAACAAGCATAACGCGGTCGAATGAACGTGTTAATAGTTCTGGACGCTCAGCTTCTGCCAATCCTAAGTTTGCGAAGAAAATAGCAATTGTTGACACGAAGTATAGGGAACGCATTGGGCGTGCTACACGTTCTGTCGGTGCAAAATTCTTCATCTTCTTCAATAAAATGAAGAATACGATAATATCAGCAAATGCGAGGATAATTTTGTAGTTAAACAATTCTTTTACACTAGAACCTAAACTTCCGAAGTTAGATGTTTGTCCTAGTACTGGTAAAGTAACGAAGTCATTGTAGAATCCGTAGAACATTACGTTACCAACAAGAACGATTGTTAAGACAAAATTAATTCCAAGTGCTATATAGTTACGTTTTTTCCCTTTTGCAAATAATGCAAGACCAACAAGCAGTAATGATGCTGCTAATGGGCTAAGGAATAAAATGAATTCTTGCATGAAAGATTCAAGTTTTAAATCAAAGCTTGTGCGTGTAATAAGATATGTCTTCAACCATAAGGCTAAAGCTACGAATGCAGTGAAACGCACATTTTGAAATTGTGATTTCAAGGTTTCTTTCATTCATTTCCACCCTTTCTCTATCAGGCTTGGTCGATTTTGGAGCGAAAAATGCTAAAATAAAAAATACATAGTTTTCTTGGCCATAATTAGAGGTTCTATATTCACCCATATACGACTATAACTATGCATACCCTTTTAGTTTCTTGTGTTACTCATAAGCATAACGTCATTTCTGTATTATACAACAAAATTCATTTCTGAGAAACACTATAACATTTTACATTTTTTGTATGAGATTTGTCACTACCAGAGAAAACTTTAACATTCGTTTATATGTCCGTCAACTAGAAAATATAACAAAGGTAGAGCAGAATGTTAAGTGAAAGTGAAAATTTTCTTTGTTGAGAAATAAGAAATGACAATGGGTAAGTGGTTATCTAGAAACCTATTATATGAAGGGAAGTATGTAAAAATTAACGAACACTTGTTCTTTTTCGGTTTGTTTGTTACAATGAAAGTTCATTGATAGATTATGTGTAATTTTGATGAACTTTTACTGAAAACATATTGTAGCTTATTTCTTTTAAAAAAATAGGGAGGCTTTTACATGAAACAAAAATTTTCAGTTGAAGCATTTTGGAAGAAAGTAAAACATGTCGCAAAGCAAGCAGGGCAGTCGGTCATTTATGCAAGTTTATTATTGTTTTACGTTTTGCAGAAACCAGATGTTCCAAAGCGAGTGAAAATTATTGTAATTGGAGCACTTGCTTATTTTATTGCACCGATTGATGCGATTCCAGATTTCGTTGCTGGAATTGGTTATACGGATGATTTAGGGGCGTTAATGGCTGCGCTATTACAAGCGTCGTTATACGTTAATGATGATGTGAAAGATAAGGCACGAGTGAAGTTGACAGAATGGTTTGGTTCGGATATAGACACATCCTTTATCGATCAAAAATTAGATCAATAGGTGAGAACTGTCACATGGTGACAGGGCGAACGTAAGCGAGGAAGTGCATTATGCCGTCAGGAAGAACGCATACGAAAATAAACTTAATATCCCTTCCGGTTGTTTTGTTTATGCTCTTTTCGTATGGACTAACAAATTTTGATTTTTTATTAACTTTTGCAATTGGCTTTTTAGTAGGTACTACATTTTTAACACCGGATTTAGATACGTATAGTAATGCGTATAATAAATGGGGATTCCTGCGTATATTTTGGTATCCGTATAAGAAGGTGATGCCGCATCGCTCCTTCTTTACACACACAATTATACTTGGTGATGTGATTCGTATTGCATACATGTTAATTGTGTTTTCTCCGTTTTTATTCCTATTAAATGTAATCGCGCTTGACGGGAATTTAATAGAAATGGCGAAGGAACATGAGGTTGAAATTGTAACGTTCGTAATGGGAATTGTTGTGGCAAGCACGCTTCACATTATAGCGGATAAAGTGAATACGCGCCGTAAGAAAATGATGAGAAAAAAGAAGAAACGCAGAAGATAAAAAAACCGTCCCAAAAAGTATTTTGGGACGGTTTTTTCTTATTAATCAAACGTTTGTTTAAAATTAAGCTTTCAGTACTTTAATACCTTTCACGATGTTCCAAATGAAGTAGTATAAGCTAATGATTCCGCAAATACATAAGACAATCATTGTACCGATGCCCAGTGTTACATCCGGTTGATCAGATCCAAGACCCATAATTCCTAAAATAGTTACGCCAATGAATGTAGCGATACTTGGGATAATGTGTGTCCATAGAGCACGTTTTGCATGTGGTTTCGTTTCAGCATCGCCTACAATCCACACAATAATAGGGAATAAGATAGGGGCAAATAATACACTAAAGTATGATAAAGCTGCTAATATTTTGTTTCCATTCATATATATCACCTCATAAATAATGTCCGTTGTTATACTATTATTATGCAATAGTTTTGGCAAGCTTTCTATCGATGAACATTACAAGAACATGACGGTTTTGTAAGATTTTTTTGTTAAATAATAAAATTTTCAAAAAAATCTTTTTAAATGGAAATTGTTATGGTACAGTATAAATGAAAGTTATTGAAAACGTTTTCTTAAACGTTTTTTTATTTTTAGACTTAAAGGTATGATGACCTGATAGTCTATTGATGAGGTTATTCTACTTAAAAGGGGATTCTTTAGGGGGAGAGAACAATGAACACATGGACACAAGTTTATGATCCGTTCGGAAACATTTGGATTTCGGCGGCGGTCGCACTTATTCCGATTATCTTTTTTTTCTTAGCTTTAGCAGTTTTCCGCATGAAGGGGTATGTGGCAGGATTTATTACAGTTGTACTTACAATTTTAGTGGCATTATTCGCTTATAAGATGCCGTTCACGATGGCAATGGCAGCGACTGGATATGGTTTTTTATACGGACTATGGCCAATTGCTTGGATTATCATTATGTCGGTATTTTTATATAAAATATCTGTGAAAACAGGTCAATTCGATGTGATTCGTGCATCTGTATTATCCATTACGAATGACCATCGTTTACTCGTTATTTTAATCGGTTTTTCATTCGGAGCATTTTTAGAAGGGGCAGCGGGATTCGGTGCACCAGTAGCGATTACGGCAGCGCTTCTTGCAGGCCTTGGGCTAAATCCTTTATATGCGGCAGGTCTTTGTTTAATTGCAAACACAGCACCAGTAGCGTTCGGAGCGATGGGTATTCCGATTACAGTTGCTGGACAAGTAACAGGTATTGATCCACATAAAATTGGACAAATGGCTGGACATCAATTACCGTTCTTATCATTATTTGTTCCATTCTTTATCGTATTTTTAATGGACGGGTTGAAAGGAGTAAGACAAACGTGGCCTGCTTTACTTGTAGCAGGTAGCTCATTTGCAATTACGCAGTTCATAACAGCGACATTCTTAGGACCAGAACTTCCGGATATTACGTCGGCACTTGTAAGTTTAGTTAGTTTAGCGCTGTTCTTAAAAGTATGGCAACCAAAAGAAATTTATCAATCAGGGCAAGCAAATAGAGAAGTAGCTGCAACAACAGCGGCATCGATGCCGAAATTAACGTTAGGAAAAGTAGTAAAGGCATGGTCTCCATTTATCGTATTAACGGTTATGGTAGTCATTTGGAGTCAAAGTTTCTTTAAAGCATTATTTGCTCCAGGAGGCGCGTTAGAAAGCCTTGTATTTAAGTTTGAAATTCCAGGCTTGCACAATTTAGTAATGAAAGCAGAGCCTATTGTAAATAAAGCGACGCCTTACGAGGCAATTTTGAAGTTTGATGTATTATCAGCAACGGGAACAGCAATTTTAATTGCTTGTCTCATTTCCATGTTTATTTTGAAAATGAGTGTAAAAGATGCAGTGGTAACATTTAAAGAAACTTTAAGTGAACTTAAAATGCCAATTCTATCTATTGGATTCGTATTAGGATTTGCATTTATCGCAAACTATTCTGGGCTATCTTCTACACTAGCGTTAGCACTAGCAGGAACTGGCGGACTATTCCCGTTCTTCTCACCATTCTTAGGATGGATTGGTGTATTCTTAACAGGGTCTGATACTTCAGCGAATGCATTATTTTCAAATTTACAAGCAATTACAGCGCAGCAAGTCGGTGTATCTGAAGTACTTCTCGTTGCAGCGAATACAACGGGCGGTGTAACCGGAAAAATGATTTCTCCGCAATCGATTGCCATTGCTTGTGCAGCAGTTGGACTTGCTGGAAAAGAATCAGATTTATTCCGGTTTACAGTGAAGCATAGTTTATTCTTCGTAATTATTGTTGGTATTATGACGTATGTACAGGCATATTATTTAACGTGGATGATTCCATAAACAACAAAAGAAATAAACTTTGCATTTTTCAGATTATCGTGTATGATGAGAAAGTATTGAAAATTAAATCAGTGATAAACTAGGGGTGCCTAACGTATGCGTAGGCTGAGAGAGAAGCGCGTGAACTTCTTAACCCTTTGGACCTGATCTGGCTCGTACCAGCGTAGGGAAGTTAACGGCTTTACATAATGATGTCTTTATGAGCCAGGTCCTTATTTTTTTATGGACCTGGCTCTTTTTATTTTGGCATACGCTGGCCATATCTCGTCCTTGTCACGTACAGGGGGGCAACAAAGGTTATGAAACAGTCTGTTTCAGCTGAGCAAATTGAATTGAAATCGAGTTTACCAGGAAGTAAGAAAGTGTATGTGGATGGACCACGAGAAGGTATGAAAGTGCCGATGCGTGAGATTGAACAAAGCGATACAAACGGCGTTCCGAATCCGCCAATTCGCGTATATGATACGAGCGGTCCTTATACGGATCCCGCGTATAAAGTGGAGCTGGAAAAGGGGATTCCAACGCCACGCCACTCTTGGATACTGGAGCGTAATGATGTAGAAGCATACGAAGGGCGCGAAGTGAAACCAGAGGATGACGGTGTGAAGGTGGCTTCGAAACATACACCTGTTTTCCCGCAAATGGATCGTAAACCACTTAGAGCGAAGCAAGGTGCAAATGTTACGCAAATGCATTATGCACGTAATGGCATCATTACGTCTGAGATGGAATATGTTGCGATTCGTGAAGGGGTAGAACCTGAGTTTGTTCGTAAGGAAATTGCGGAAGGTCGCGCTATTTTACCAGCGAATATTAACCATCCTGAAGCAGAGCCGATGATTATTGGACGTAATTTCCACGTGAAGGTGAATGCAAATATCGGAAACTCTGCTGTATCTTCTTCTATTGCAGAAGAAGTAGAGAAGATGACGTGGGCTACTCGCTGGGGTGCAGATACGATTATGGATTTATCTACAGGTAAAAACATTCATACGACGCGTGAGTGGATTATTCGTAATGCGCCTGTACCAGTTGGAACTGTACCGATCTATCAAGCGCTTGAAAAAGTAAACGGAATTGCAGAAGATTTAACGTGGGAAGTGTATCGTGATACGTTAATTGAGCAAGCGGAGCAAGGCGTAGATTACTTTACGATTCACGCTGGCGTATTACTTCGTTACATTCCGATTACTGCAAAGCGTACGACAGGTATCGTTTCGCGCGGTGGTTCAATTATGGCGCAGTGGTGTTTATACCATCATAAAGAAAACTTCCTATACACTCATTTTGAAGAGATTTGTGAAATTATGAAGCAGTATGATGTTTCGTTCTCTCTTGGAGATGGATTACGTCCAGGTTCGATTGCAGATGCAAATGACGAAGCGCAGTTCTCTGAGCTTGAAACACTTGGTGAATTAACGAAGATTGCTTGGAAACATGATGTGCAAGTTATGATTGAAGGGCCTGGGCATGTACCGATGCATTTAATTAAAGAAAATATGGAGAAAGAGCTTGATATTTGCCAGGGCGCACCATTCTATACACTTGGACCGTTAACGACAGATATTGCACCAGGTTATGACCATATTACATCCGCAATTGGAGCTGCGATGATTGGCTGGTTTGGAACAGCGATGCTTTGTTATGTAACGCCGAAAGAACATTTAGGTTTACCGAATAAAGATGATGTACGCGAAGGTGTTATTACGTACAAAATCGCTGCGCATGCAGCTGATCTGGCGAAAGGGCACAAAACGGCTCATCAGCGTGATGATGCACTTTCAAAAGCTCGTTTTGAATTCCGTTGGCGCGATCAATTTAATTTATCTTTAGATCCTGAACGCGCGATGGAGTATCACGATGAAACGTTGCCAGCAGAAGGTGCGAAAACGGCTCATTTCTGTTCCATGTGTGGACCGAAGTTTTGTAGTATGAGAATTTCACATGATATTCGGGAATATGCAAAAGAAAATGATTTAGAAACGACAGAAGCAATTGAAAAAGGAATGAAAGAGAAAGCGAAAGAATTTAAAGAAACAGGTAGTCATTTATACCAATAACACGTTACACCTCTTTACTTGATTGATCACACTGTAGTACCTAACTTAAATATAGAAGAAGCCCGCTTTGCTAAGACGGTAGCAAAGCGGGCTTCTGTTGTTTATTCCGCTATTTGTGGGCAGTAAGACCCCCGCCTCAAAATTCAGCGGAAGCAAAGAAGTTAGGTGGGGGGCAACTGCCCGTAAAAGCCCGATTAGTTAGGGCTGATTAAAGTTTCACTTTATAAGGCGAAGAAGAGATGTACCCAGTAGAATAAGAGGAATAATGTAACGACTGTTGTGAGTGGAATAACGATAAGGGATACACTTAAATAGTCTTTCCATTTTACTTTAATTTTGTTTTGTTTCAGGATATACATCCAAATGAGAGAAGCTAGCGTACCGATTGGTAATAATAGTGAACCGATGTCACTACCAATGATATTTGCGAGATAGATAGTTTTTAATGTGACTGGATCTAATCCCATTTCTGTTAACGTAATGGTCCCAATCATAAGTGCAGGGTGATTATTGAAGACATTGGAGAGGAGAGAAACGAGTCCACCCATTGCAAAGCTAGCATAAAGCAGATGTTGACTTACAACTGGTTCAAGCCATTGGACAAGCGCTGCTGTTAATCCTGCGTTGTGGAGCCCGTAAATAATGACATACATAGAGAAAGCAAAAATCAAAATGTGCCACGGTGTCTTTTTCAAAATATCGACAGGGTTCGTTCGTAAGTAGTACCATCTCCAAATGAGAAGAACGAGTGAACCGAGTACGGCAACAATCTCGATTGGGATGGATAAGAAGGATGCAACGAATAGAAGACAGCGCATAAGGAAGACGAAGCCTAATACTTTTAGCATGAACCTTGTCCGTTTTTGTTTCGTATCAACTGAATTTTTTCCTTTTAACGGATGAAAGTTTTTCGTGAAGAATATTTCTTCAATATCATATGAAGAAACAGGCAATTTTTTCGGAAGTTTTTTCTTCAAAACCGTATACATAAGCCATGACATAAACAATAGTCCTAATGTTGCAGGTACAAACATCATAGCAGTATGCATATAAAGAGTCATATTCACGATATTTAATGCGATTAAGTTTACGATATTACTTACACCAATTGGTGCACTAGATGCAGTAGCGATTAAAGCACCGCTTAATAAATAAGGGATTTGTTGATGCGGTTTTAATTGAAGATTTTTTAGGAGAAGAATTAAAATTGGCGTTGTAATTAAAATACTACCGTCGTTATTAAATAAAAGAGTCATAAGAAAACATAATAATTGAATATACCAGTATAAGCGGCGCCCGGAGCCTTTTGCTAGGTTTGCAAGTTTCGCTGCGGACCAGTGGAAGAAGCCGAAGCTTTCTAATATAACCGCCATAACGATGGTCGCTAATATTGTTATGGAGGCACCGCCAATTTTACTAATAATGTCCATGACGTCTGGTTTTGATACAAGTCCAGTAATCAGGATAATGCCAGCGCCAATTGCTGCCGGCCACGCCTCATTTAAACCACGAGGTCGCCAAAAGATAACAATCATTGTTAAGAAGAATACAATAATAGTAATCCATATTTCAATGCTCATATTTTACCTACCTTTCTACTTTTCCTTAAAGTAATGTAGCTTGTCTTAAGGTTTGTATTGGTAGTATATTCAGCAAAAAATAAGAAGAACTAGACGTATAACGGAGTGCAATAAATATGTGTTTTTCAAGTTATGGGACAAGTATCTCTCTTAGTGAAATAACTATTGTGAGAGGAGTCTAGAAATTAATGGGGCAGTAAGATAGTAAATGAAATTTATATGGGCGATTATGGAGATATATCGGCGCAACTCAAAATATATCAGCGATTATTGAAATATATCGGCGCAACTCAAAATATATCAGCGATTTTTAAATTATATCGACTTATCGACAAAACATGACAAAAGGAGCCCACCCCAAAATACCTTTTGGAACAGGCCCTACAATATTATTTTTCCTTCAAAAAAGTTCGATCCTTCAAGAATAAATTCCAGAAGAAAATAAATCCTGGTAATAAAATTGCAATCCCAATTGCATATAGAATAAGCAATGCATAGAATGTTTCGACCGTTGTAAAGCTTGTAAATACAGTTACATCAGGATAAATAATATACGGTAAATGCGCAACGCCGTAAGCATAACTTGCAAATGCATATTGAGCGACGACTGCTAAAACAGCGATGCGAGGGTATCCTAGTGTGTCATACTTCTTGTTTGTCCACCAAAGAGAAGAGTATCCGATAATGAATAAAACGATAGAAACTGTAAACCATGTGAATTGCTTTATTAGCCCTTGCATAAGCCAGTGTGTTTCCGGATCCATTACAACGAGGGCAATAATCGCCGTAACGAGCGTTGCAGGACCAAGGATAATCGCGTTTCTTCTATAAATTCTATATGCATCTTCTGAACCTTGTTCTCTCGCAAAATCAGCAAGAAAGAGAGAGGAAAGAAATAGTTCCGAAGTTAGTCCGAAGAGCATATAACAATAAATAACAGGACTAGAAAGAAGTTTTCCATATAGGAGTACTTCTTTTCCTTCAGACATTGTAATATAGGCACCTTCTGTAACAGGTAAAACGGTAATTAATAGGGCTGGAATTAAGAGTCCTGTAATACCTGAAATAATACGAAGAAGGTGTTGGTACTTCGGCAGGGAATAAGCAAATACCATAAATGTACTGCGAATTGCCACGAGTACTAGAATTAACATAACGGGTACGAACATTACCGTTGCTAGGGTAAAAGCGGCTTTCGGAAAGAAGCCAAGAAAAGCGACAACGACAAAGACGAGAAATGTATTTGTTACTTCCCAAGTCGGTGATAAGTATCGGTTGGCAAGCTTGGCAGCTAGCGTTGGATGTTTTGCGTATACCATGCCCCAAAAACCTGCTCCAAAATCGATGGACCCTAATATACTGTATACGAAAATAAGAGCCCATAAGATGATGATTGCAATACTTTCCTCATGCACGAGAATCGCCTCCTTCGTGATGTAAATCATTTGTAAGCGGATGTTTCTTAAAGAATGTCCGTAGTACAAAAACTGTTAAAATACCGAGTCCAATATATAAAATGATGAATAGAATAAATAAAGGACCGACAAAATCGGCGCGTGTAGAAGCATCGACTGTACGTTGCATACCGTAAATGGTCCATGGCTGACGACCGCTACAGCTGAAAATCCACCCAAATTCAATGCCGAGCATCATAACTGGTCCACATGCGGCAGCTCCCCAAAGAAGCCACTTCGGTAGCTCTGTTTCTTTTTTTCGGTAAACAAAGTACCAATATAAGAGGGCAATTGCTGCAACTGCAAAGGTAAAGGCAGCAGTGCCAACCATTAAATTGAACAGTGTATGCGTGTAAAATGGTGGCCATGTTTCTTGTGGAAATTCCTTTAGTCCTTTTACGACAGTGTTAGGGTCTAGTCCTACTAGTAGGCTAAGCATGTTCGGAATTTCTAGTGCATAGTTTAGTTCAAGTGTGTTAGGATCTACAACGCCGCCAATTGATAACGGTGCATGTGATGTCGTTTCAAATAAAGCTTCAGCAGATGCCAGTTTTTCAGGGGAATGCTTATGTAAAGCAATTGCCGATTCGTGTCCCGAAAGCCACATCGTAGCGCCTGTAATAAATGTCACGACGAGTCCTAACAGTAGTCCTTTTTTATGATATGCCACTTCACGTTCACTTACATTCTTCTTTAATAATTTAAATCCGGCGATAGAGGCAATGACGGCAGCTCCAGTTGCGTAGGCTGTAATCACAACGTGGAATGCGCTCGTACCAAAACTCGGATTAAAGAAAGCTTTCCACGGATCAACGTTAAAAACTGATCCATCTGGTCCCATTGAAAAGCCCGCGGGTGTATTCATCCATGTATTTGCCGATGTAATAAGCACGGCGGATGCCGTGGCACCAATCATGACGAAGAATAGCGAGATTAATCTCATGAATGGAGGTAGTTTGTCAGCTGCATATACATAAATGGACATGAACAAAGCCTCTAAAAAGAAGGCGAAAATCTCAATTTGAAAGGGAACAGAAATAACCTGCCCAACAATTTTGGCAAAACCAGGCCAAAGCAGTGAGATTTGCACACCAACGATTGTTCCAGTTGGAATTGCTACACCGAGAAGGATGGCAAAAGCCTTTGTCCATCTTTTCGCCATAATGGCGTAGTCGGAATCTTTCTTCCAGTGATAGAGTATTTCACTTATAAAAATCATTAATGAAAGTCCGACACCAAGTGTTGCGAAGATAATGTGGAATGCTAGTGAAGAACCGAAAAATGCTCTTGCTAATGTTACCGTATCCATATGTAAACTCCTCTTCTTTTTTGCCATTATTTTCTGATTGAATTGGAAGATTTATTCAAAAAAACTACCAAAAATATATATGTATTTAAAAAGTGGATATGGTAATATAATGTTTGAATATTCTAAATAGAAAGAAGTTAATATTTTGTTTGTTTTTTAGTGAGGAATATTTTATAATCTTTTATGCGAACATAAGTTCTGTTTTTTGGAGTGAAGAAGTTTATGTGAAATGGAGAGGATGTTTTATGTATCCTGAAGTCATTAAAAAGATGGCATTTTCAAAAGAGCATAGAGATTTATTATTGAAGCTGTATAATAAAGAGATTACGCGTAGTGAGTATGATCGACTCGTAGAATCGCTATATAGACCTTCTAAAGAGGCTTGTGAGGGATAAAGGAACGGGAGACAATCTATTAGATTGTCTTTTTTACATTTACGTATGTTCTGGTAAAATTAAGGATAGCCTTACTAGGGAGGTGAAAAGTTTGCGGAAACGTATATATATAGTGATTGGCGTTATTCTTTTAATCGCTTTAGGTGGAATTGTATTTTGGTCAGCTTTGCAAGGAAACCGTACGGAACATTTTATTTTAAGACATATGGTGAATGAAAATGGGACGCTTGCTACATATCGTTTAGAGGATACAAAAGCAGGTACTGGTGAAGCGAAAGGCCGTGAAGCTTTATCGGAATCAGCAGGACTATGGCTGCAATATACACTCGATAAAGACGATCAAGCGTTATTCGATGAACAAGTTAAGGTTATTCAAAATAACTTTGTACATAAGAACCAAATTGTTTTATGGAAAATCTCTGAAAAGGGAGAAATGCAGTCAGCTACAAATGCACTTATTGATGATCTTCGTATTATAGAACAGTTATATCGCGCTTATGAAATGTACAAGGAAGAGCGCTATAAAAACTTGGCAGATCAATTGAGTGATGCTGTAATTCGTTATAATAAGAAAGATAATTATTATGTTGATTATTATGATGCAGATGCAAGGAAACAAAATGATTTTGCAACAACGTCATATGTAAATCCGCATGCATTCTCCTATATGAAAAAGTATGGAAAAGTTTCTGCTCAGCAATATGAGGAAGTCGTTCAATTTTTAGCGGATTATCCAAGGCATGGATGGGCATTCCCGAAAGAGTATAAAGCAGATGGTACATTTACGTACGACAAAGAAGTGAATCTGATTGACCAATCATACGTTGCATATCATCGTAGTTTAGGTGGTCTTTCATCAGATGCTTATTTGGAATTTATAAAGAAGAAATTCCAGGAGGATGGAAAGCTATACGGTCGTTACAATTTAGAAACGGGAAAACAAACTGTGAATTATGAATCGCCAGCCGCTTACGGATTAACGATTTTGTACGTACTACAAACAGGTGATACAAATTTCGCAAAGGAATTATATGATCATATGGCCACATTCCGAAATGACAACGTATTTAGTAGATACTACGGTGGATATGTAACAGGCGAAAATAACAATACGCATATTTTTGATAATGTTTTGCCGCTTTTAGCTGAAATAGAATTAGAGAAGAGTGAAAAATAAAAGGTGCCACCCTATGGGGATGGCATCTTTTATTGTTTAATATCATTTTAAGTCCTAATATTGGAGAAGTAATCAATTACGAATTCACGGAATTTCTGAGCAGTTTTCGATAAGTAACGTTTTTTTGACCAGCTTAACCCAATCGTTCGCTCACAATTTGGTTCAATAATACGTAACTTATTTAATGCTAAAGTAGAGTTTTTTAATAAAGTTAAACTTGGGACAAAGGCGATGCCGAGGCCTTGCTTAATCAGGTCGCTAATCACGGTTGGTTCATCTACTTCAAAAGCAATATGTGGAGTGAAGCCAGCTTCTTTACAAAATTCATCTGTTAAGTGCCGAAATCCGTAACCAGTGTTCATACTAATGAACGGTTCGTCTTTTACTTCATGCAAATATACACTTTCACGTTCTGATAAACGGTGCCCTGAAGGGACGACTAAGAAAATTTCTTCTGTAATAAGTGGTTCCCAAATAATCTCTTCGCCTTCAATTGGCACAGAAGAAATGCAAAAGTCAATTTCTATATTATCTAGTTGTCGTTTCATAGAAGGAGTAGATGCGAGAAATTGTTGGAATCGAACGTTAGGATGTTCTAGTAAAAAAGAACCAATTAGTTCGGGTAATATTCTTGGAATAGAAACAGCCAACGTAATAGAGCTTTGTTGTAAGTCAGCTAAATCTTTAATTTCTCGTTCGCCTTCACTTAATTCATGAAAAATGCGCTCTACTCGTTTTAAAAATACTTTCCCGAAAGAGTTTAATGTAATTTGTCGCCCTTGGCGGTCAAATAACGGAACGCCCAAGTCCTTTTCTAATCTAGCAATTGTTTTGCTGAGTGAAGGCTGTGCGATATGCAATTCTTCAGCGGCTTTTGTCATATGCTCTAATCGTGCAACTGTTTGAAAGTATTTTAGTTGAAGAAGTTCCATTTTGACTCTCCTTTCTATAGACCAAAAGGAATGGATTGATAATTAAAGATGTATTATACAGTATGGAAATGGACGTGTATAGTAAATCTGTTAAACCATTGTAATGGTGTGAAATTCGGAGAAGGAGTATGTTTCATGAAAGGAATTCAACTTGTATTTAAAGATTGGAAAGCGATGTGGCACCATAAACATGGGCGTATCGCTTTAATTTTTTTGTTAATCGTTCCTTTAATTTATTCAGGGTTCTTTTTAGCTGGATATTGGGATCCATACGGAAAATTAGATAAATTACCTGTTGCGATTGTAAATTTAGATAAGGGTGCTGCAATGGATGAGAAAACAATTCATGCAGGAGACGATTTTGTAAAAAATTTAAAAGAGAATAAGGAGCTGGCTTTTCATTTCGTATCAGAAAAAAATGCTGACGAAGGATTAAAAGAAGATAAGTACTATATGGTTGTTACGATTCCAGCCGATTTCTCTAAAAAGGTAAGTACACTTATGGATGAAAAACCAGAACCAGCACAATTGCAGTACAAAGTAAATCCGGGTAAAAACTTTGTAGCAGCGCAAATTGGAACGACAGCTGTTGAAAATATGAAAACAAAAATTTCAAATAGTATTACGAAATCTTATACAGAAGGTGTCTTTTCAAAGTTTCAAGACTTAGCACAAGGGTTGAGTGATGCAAGTAATGGTGCTGGGAAGTTACATGAAGGAACGACAGATGCAAGAAATGGGGCAAATCAGCTTGCAGATGGTATTCATCGTTTAAGTGACGGGACATCAAAAGTGAAAGAGGGAAGTGAAAAACTTGCTTCTAGTCAATCAGCTTTAACTGATGGAGCGAATGAGCTGAGTGAAGGGGCAAAATCCCTTCATAGTGGTATGGAGTTATTAGCACAAGGTGAAAAAAACTTACAATCAGGGGTTAGTGAATTAAGTGCTGGTACAAATGAATGGGTGAACGGAAGTGAGAAACTTGCTGACGGGCAAGTGAAAGCGGACAATGCAGCAAATAGTGTAAAACAACAATTAGAAGAGTACGTGAAAAGTCATCCAGAGGTGCAGCAAGACCCTGCTTTTCAAAAGATTATCGCTACTTCTAATGGATTAGCTCAAGCAACAAACACTTTAAATAATAGTCAGAAACAATTGACACAAGGCGCACAGAAGCTTGCAGATGGTCAGCATAAGGTTGAAGAAGGTATGAATACATTCGGAGTTAAGTTAAATGAAGCTACTGCTGGAACGAAAAAGATAGCAGATGGTGCTACAAATTTAGCTAGTGGATTTACGAAATGGGGAACTGGGTTTACATCATTACAAGAAGGTGTAAATCAACTTGCGAGCGGGGGAACAGAGCTGAATCATGGTGCTGATCAGTTAACGAACGGACTTGTTAAACTTGACGATGGTGCGAAAGAACTTTCTACGAAATTGGGAGAGGGCGCAGAGAAGATAGCGGATGTTCGCAATGATGATGCACGCAATACGATGTTCTCAGAGCCAGTTCAATTAGTGAAGTCAACAGTTTCTGACGTGCCTAATTACGGTTCAGGTATTGCACCATATTTCTTATCACTTGCATTTTATGTTGGCGGAATTATGGCGTCGAATATTTTACCGCTTGGCCGTAGACAAAATATGAAAGTAAGTGGAACAGTACATTTTATTAACAAATTAGGCTTAGTATATGTAATTGGACTTATTCAAGCATTGCTTGTAGATGTAGTTGTGCTAGGAGTTATGAAATTAGAAGTTGCAAGTGTGCCACTCTTTGTTTTATCAAGTATCGTTATTTCCTTTACGTTCATGACGTTTATTCTTATGTTAGTAACGGTATTTGGTCTTGTTGGAAAGTTCTTAGCGGTAACGCTTCTCGTCTTGCAATTAGCGACGAGCGGTGGGACTTTCCCAGGAGAATTAAATATAACTGTTCTTAGCAAGATTGGACAATTTCTCCCAATGTCCCATTCTCTTAGAGGATTGCAAGATGTGATTTCTTTAGGAGATTGGTCGCAATTACAAATGCAAATTTTAATATTGTTATGCTATCTCGTTGTTGCTGGTGGAATTGCTTGGATCACGAGCCATATACAACATAGGGAAACGAATGCAGAACAAGTTTCTTAAAATGAAAGAAGCTATCCGACTTTTTCGGATAGCTTCTTTTTTATTTGCATTCCATTACCGCAAAGTAATTGTTTTCATTATCAGCAAAGTTAAAAGCTCTGCCAGTAGGTAAATCTACAACTTGTCCAACAGTAACGTTTTTCTCAGAAAGATCTTTATATAGTTGATCTAAGTTGTTAGAGAAGAACATAAGTGAAGGAGTACCTAAGTTTAATTCAGGTTGCATCTTTGCAATTAACTCTTTATCGTGAAGGACGATGCTTGTTCCTGCTTCTTTTGACGGTGCAATTTCAATCCAGCGAAAACCTTGTCCGTTATTTTCTTCCGCAATAATTTGGAATCCTACTGTCTCAGTCCAAAATTGCATGGCTTCATCTTGATTATTTACATATAGCATAATTGTCCAATTTGATTAATCATAGGTGTGTCCTACTTTCTTTTCGTGTATGGAATTCTATTATATCAAAGATATGGTTTGAATACCTTTTCGTGATTTTTCCGAAGTACAATCTTCGCCCATCTCATATTTGTCGTAGGAGAAGGTCCTGTAATCCATGTATGAAATGGTAGTGCACTGCATATGACCATTGCTGAAATCGAGATTGTGGCTGTTATTGTAAATAATAATAGGCTATATAATATTGTGTTTTCTTGCAGTGTGAATAGAGAAAGAAACTTTGTACATAGTTGCAAGAAGAAAAAGTGAGCTAAATAAGCACCATATGTGTAATTCCCGATAAATCGTAAAGCTTTATATAAGAAACCGCGTCTCTGTACGATTGTAATAGAAAGCACGTAAAGTATGATAATTTCGCATACGATATATAAAAACATAGATGGCTTTAAATAAGTCGAAACGGTTAAATGAATAGAGTTTGCTCCGTAAAAACTAAATAACTCATAATTGATGAATAAAAATAAGATAAAAAATAAGATTGTAATAAGCGGAATATGTTTTATGACAAATGTACGCCACGCTTTTAGTGCGACAGCAGCGATTCCTCCCATGACGAAATAAAATGAGTAGAAGAAGAAGGAACGGTCTGTATAATGTAAAATGGTTGAGCTAGTCAATTTCTCGCCATTAAAAATGTAGTGCGAAGAATACCACATTAAGAGGAAATATAGGCAAGCAAAGACGGTCATATATTTATATATGTCTTTTTTATTTTCTGTTCGTTTTTGAAACCAATAAAATAGTGTGCACAGTAAAGGGAACAGTAGGTGAATTTGAAACATCATAATCACATACCAAAGATGGGGTGCGGCTGTTCCGAGTAATAAACTTTTTATTCCGCCTTGTAATGTGATCATATCGTTTGTTGTTAATAAGTAAAGAATAGACCAGAAGAGATAAGGAATGAGTAAATGTGCGGCTTTTTCAGAAATATATTCTTTGTATACTAATTGCTTTGTATAGTGACGAATTAAGTGGAAGCCGACGATAAATATGAATGCAGGTGCTGAAAATTTTGCAAGGTTAAATAGCATGCCCATAATGAGGGATTGCTCAAGTAAGACATTTCCTTGATTCATTGTATATAATAACGAACTTTGCAAAACGACAGCAAGAAATGCAATGCTTTGCAGAACTTTAAATTCAGGTGCGCTTTGTGTCATTAGGTCCATCTCCTTTTCCATACATGATTATAGTACGGAGAATAGATAAGAGGTGTGGAATATTTGTGAAGTTTTTAACAAAATTGTGGCGGAATAGATTATATCGACGATTTTTCGGATATATCGTTCATAACTTCAAATATATCAACGATTTTTTCAATATATCGACGTTTCGACAAGGGATATCGACTTATCAACAAATAACGACAAAAAGAGGATGCTCAAAACGAGCATCCTCTTTCTATCTATTAAGCAAATTTGTTTTTGATCCAGTTCTTACCTTCTACAAGGCGAGCTGTCATTACGGCACAAGCGTTATCTGCTGTTACGTTTAACATCGTTGCAGGAGGATCAATGATTGTACTGATTGCTGCGATAATTGGCAATGCTTCTGGCGGGAAGCCATATAAAGAAACGATTAACATTTCACCAATCATACCGCCGCCTGGAATAGCGCCCATTACTGTTCCTACTAATAGAGAAACAACAAGTGCGATTGCTAATGTTTTCGGTCCTTCGAATTCCATGTTGAAAATACCGAATAAGAAAGCAATTTTTAATACGCCGCCTAAAACAGAGCCGTCTTTATGAAGTGTAGATCCAAGAAGGACAACTGTTTCACGAACGTCAGAAGAGATACCCATTTTCTTCGTTGCTTCTAAGTTCGCTGGAATACTTGCGGCACTACTACAAGTTGCAAGAGATGTAACTGTAGGAGAGACCATGTTCTTCCAAAATACTTGTACACCTTGCTTGCGACCTGCAAGGTATGCATAGAACGTAAAGAATACAAAGAAGTAAATAAGAGACGCTGGATAGTATACCATTGCTGCTCGGAAGTAAGTTCCAAGAAGCTGTGGTCCGAATTCACCAACTAATGCTGCGAAGTAAGCAGCAAGTCCGATTGGAGCGTAGTACATAATGAAAGATACGACTTTCATTGAAATTTCTGCACCAGCTTGTAAGAATGTAGCGAATGGTTTTCCTTTTTCACCAACTGCTGAAGTTGCAATCCCCATTAAAATAGAGAAGAAAATAAGAGCTAACATATTTTCACGAGATAGTAACTTCGAGAAGTCAGATACTGTTAGAATACCGACGATTTGATCTGCAACACTAACTGCTTTTTCAGCTTTGTCAGGTTGGGTTAGTTCTAATACAACACCTTGTGCTGGCGGGAATACTTTCACGACAATAATCATAAAAATAGCAGCTAAAATACTTGTAAATAAGAAAGTCCCAGCCATACTAGACATAATTTTACCGAAACGTTTTAATCCATCCATATTAGCAATAGATGACGCGATGCTAAAGAACACTAACGGTACAACAATCGTAAACATTAAGTTTAAGAAAATGTCACCAAGCGGCTTTAAAGCAACTGCATCGGCACCCATGAAATAACCAATGAAACCACCAATTAGGATAGAAGATAATAAAATAAGTGGAAAGCGATATGCCTTCATAAATATATCCTCCTATCAATTAAAAAAATCATACTGAATTATTATAGCGAGTTAAAGTCCTCTTTACTAGGAGAATACGGATAGATGGAATAGCGTGAAAACCGAGAAATTTTTGTTTTTAAGCTCGGCATACAGCAGGAAATCTAGACATATATATTTGTAACCTAGTTGTGGTAAGGGATGCGCCATCATTTAGGTTGAGAAGAAGGGGGAGGGAAGCGAGATGAATATTTTGCTTTGCTGTGCAGCGGGAATGTCTTCCAGTTTGATTGTTACTAAAATGGAGAAAGCAGCAGAGGCAAGAGGAATAGAGGTAAAGATTTGGGCTGTATCAGGTTCTGAAGTAAATAGCCATATTGATAAAGCCGATGTACTTTTACTTGGGCCACAAGTACGTTATTTATTACCGAAAATGAAGGAATTATGTAAGGAGAAAGGGGTACCTGTTGATGTCATTCAATCCGTTCATTACGGACTTTGTAATGGGGAAGCTATCTTGCAAGCAGCTTTGTCAATGAAACCATGAGGAGAGTGGGATAGATGATACGGTTTTTAGAGAAATATGTAATGCCGGTAGCAGGAAAGGTTGCAGAGCAGAGGCATTTGCTAGCAATTCGTGATGGACTTGTATTGACGATGCCGTTCTTAATTATAGGATCATTTTTCCTCATCATTAGTGCTTTACCAATACCAGGTTATAATGATTTTATGGCAGGTTTGTTTGGGGAGAATTGGCAGAGGGCTTTGGGGTATCCAGTTAGTGCAACTTTTAATATAATGGCTTTAATAGCTGTTTTTGGAATCGCTTACAGACTTGGAGAATATTATAAAGTGGACGCTTTAGCATCCGGGGCATTGTCGCTTGTGACGTTTTTACTTGCGACACCATTTCAAGTTGCATATATTATACCAAGTACAAAAGAGAGTGTACTTGTAGAAGGTGCTATCCCAGCTGTATTAATGGGAAGCCAAGGGTTATTTGTAGCAATGATTATTGCACTTATATCTACTGAACTTTATCGGTTTATTGTACAAAAAAAGATAATTATAAAGATGCCAGAGACAGTTCCGCCAGCTGTGACACGTTCATTTGCCGCGCTTGTTCCAGGATTTATTGTTGTAACGGTTATTTGGCTTTTACGCTTAATTATAGAAAATACTTCTTTTGGCAGTATCCATAATATTGTAGGGCAAATTTTACAGGAACCACTTAGTGTACTTGGTGCTAGTCTTTGGGGCGCAATAATAGCTGTTATTCTCGTTCATGTTCTTTGGTCATGTGGAATTCATGGAGCTACTATTGTTGGTGGTGTAATGAGTCCCGTTTGGTTGTCGTTAATGGATCAAAACCGAATTGCTTACCAAGCAGGGCAAGATATACCAAATACGATTACTGCACAGTTTTTTGATTTATGGATTTATATGGGCGGATCTGGTGCAACGCTTGCTTTAGTTGTAGGAATGTTATTATTTGCCCGAAGTCAGCAATTAAAAAGTATAGGTAGATTGTCAATTGCGCCTGGTATATTTAATATTAATGAGATGGTAACTTTTGGGATGCCAATTGTCATGAATCCAATTTTATTAATTCCATTTATATTGGTTCCAGTTGTGTTAACAATTGTTTCTTACTTTGCAATGGAATGGGGATTAGTTGCTCGTCCGAGCGGTGCTGCTGTTCCTTGGACGACACCAATTCTATTTAGTGGATATTTAGGATCAGGTGGGAAAATTTCAGGTGTTGTTTTACAACTTGTTAACTTTGCGCTTGCATTCTTTATTTATTTACCGTTCTTAAAAATATGGGATAAACAAAAAGTGGCGGAAGAAAAGGGGGAGTAAAGAACTAAAATGGATACGATAGAAACGAAGGCCTTTCACTTAATCTTGCATGGGGGAAATGCGAGAAGTTGTTCAATGGAAGCAATTGATTGCGCGAAGCGTGGGGAGTTTACAGAAGCAGAAGCGAAATTACAAGAAGCGTTAGAGGAATTAAAAGAGGCACACCGTGTACAAACGGATCTCATACAGAAAGAAGCCGGTGGTGAAAAGACCGAAGTTACCCTTCTGATGGTGCACGCACAAGATCATTTAATGAATGCAATTACGGTGAAGGAATTAGCGAGTGAATTTGTAGAATTATATAAGAAGATGTCGGTAGCTGAATGAACCTTGCGTATGCAAGGTTTTTTATGTATGTGTCTGTACCATCAGTGGAGTGTTTGTTCCACTGATGGTATTTACAATCCTCCTTTTTACAAATGAGTAAGAGTGGTATTTAATCGACAGTAACAATTTCTCCTATACCACGAATCAGTTTTTTTATATGCATCTCATTTGGTTTCAATATACTTACGATATAATCAATCGCTATTTGCGGTTCAACGGTTGTACCGCACGTATAACAATCAATGGCGGCAAAGTTTTTTTCTGGATAAGTGTGAATAGAGAGGTGGCTTTCTGATAGTAAAACTAAAACAGTAACACCATGCGGATTAAATTCTTTTGTACTTACGTTTAAAACGTGGGCACCAGATTGATCAGCAGCGTGAACTAAATGATGTTCTAAAAAGTAAATATCATCTAATAGGGAAAAATCCACTCCCCATAAATCTACTATTATATGCTTACCGAAAGTAGAATATTCCATAAGGTAGCGCTCCTTACTATAATGTTGTTAAAATTCCATTTCCTGTTTGTAACATTGATGCAAGATAAGATTCGATTCTGAGTTTAAAAGAGCGAGATTACGTTGTTCTAAATGTTCTTCTCTAAATTGAAATAAAGGAGAAAGAAGGGAAGGTAATGTTCGAGGCGTTGGCACTACATATAATTGCTCAATTTGATCGAGTACATAGGCAGAATTAGCGGCAATATGAAATCCCCAGTCAGTTCCGAAAGAAGGAACGATTGTATGATAACTTTTCACAGTTAATCCCGCATGTTCAATTGTATTACCGATACTCCAATATACTAGAGGTGCATCAGCAGGTGAATTAGATTGGCAGACGAATGCCCCATCTTCTGTTAAGAATGTAGCTATCCGAGCAAAAAGTTCGCTTGTATATAAAGTACTTAAAATTTCTGTTGCTGGATCAGGAAAATCAATAATAATTACATCGTATAAGGATGAAGGAGAATTTAGAAATTCTTTCGCATCACATACGTGCACATTCACGCGACTATCCAAAAATGCATTGTTGTTTAAAGATACTATTTCTGGAACATTACGTGCCATATTAATCATTGCCTCATCTAAATCAACAAGGTCTACATGTAGCACAGTTTCATATTTCAAAACTTCTCGCAGGGCAAGGCCATCGCCACCACCTAATATGAGAACACGTTTTGGATCAATTACTTTTGACATAATTGGATGTACAAGTGCTTCATGATAAATTTGCTCATCGACGGAACTGAATTGTAGTTGCTTGTCCAAATATAAACGGATATCGCTTACTTGTAGCAAATGAATATTTTGATAATTGCTTTTTTCATTCAATAAACTTGTATGTTCACCAGCTTGTATTTCTTTTAAAGAAATTTCATCCCATATATCTAGGTTGTGTGAATCCGTGGGTACTATGACTACATTTTCCGTTTGTGCTTGCTTGTCCTGTTTATCCTGTTTGTCGTGCTTGTCCTGTTTGCCTTGTTTACCGTGCTTGTCCTGCTTATTTTCTATTTCCTGCTGTTCTAGTTCAAATTTGTTAGAGTCTAATTCAGAACGTTTGTCTTTTTTATAGCTTGTTATTCTATAAATCTTTATTTTGCTTTGTTTTCTATGTTTTGGCATAGGAATCCCCTTTCGAATTGTGTTACTTTACTCTATTCTATGTGATTTAGTAGAGTTTGCTTGGACAATAGATAGAGGAGTTTTTTTAATAGATTTTCACGCTAAAAAAATTTTTTAGTGTTTTTTTTGTTTTAAACACAACTAGACAACTAAACACTAATCTATTTTCATACAGTTATGTGTTAAAAGCGTGTTGTTTTATAACACACTGTGTGTTTTTTGATCGACACACTAATTGAAAGCGTTAACACACAAAGAAAATAGTCGAAAAAGTGCTGATTTTAGTGGTTTTAAAAAGTTGGCACGCTAATTGCATTAATAAATAGCGTAAAGAAAAATAAATAAAATATAAATTTTTTATACTACACAAGGGGGATTTTCAAATGAATATTTTATTATGTTGCTCAGCAGGGATGTCTACAAGTTTACTAGTTACAAAAATGGAAGCGGCTGCAAAAGCTCGCGGTCTAGAAGGAAAGATTTGGGCTGTATCTGGGGATGCAGTAAAAACAAATATCGATCAAGCAGATGTATTATTACTAGGACCACAAGTTCGTTACATGCTGTCTTCAATGAAAACGCTTGCTGATGAGAAAAACGTTGGAATTGACGTTATCAATCCAATGCACTACGGCATGATGAATGGAGAAGCAGTTTTAGATCACGCATTAACACTTAAAAAATAATTAGGGGGGAAGCAAAATGCAAAAGTTTATTGCATTCATGGAGAAATATATTGTTCCTGTCGCTGGTAAAATCGGATCGCAACGTCACTTAGCTGCGATCCGTGACGGATTTATTGCAGTTATGCCACTTATTTTAGTTGGTGCACTGGCATCACTAATTAATGGTTTTCCATCTGAAGCTTTCCAAGATTTCATGAAAGGTTTGTTTGGTGAAACGTGGAAACAAGTTGGCGGTGGAATGTGGACTGGTTCTTTCGCGATTCTAGCACTAATCATAGCATTTACAACAAGTTATAACTTAGCAAAATCTTACGGCGTTGATGGTTTGTCAGCAGGTATTATTTCATTTGGTGCGTTAATTATTCTTACGCCAACAACACCGAAAGAAGGCGGATTGAACTTAGTTTGGACAGGTGCACAAGGGTTATTCGTAGCAATTATTGTGGCACTCCTTGTTACTGAAGTATTCCGTTTCTTCGTACAAAGAAACATTACTTTTAAAATGCCTGATGGAGTACCACCAGCAGTTTTAAGATCTTTTGCAGCTATAGTTCCAGCATTTGTTATTTTAACAGTAGTTGCAGGTATTCAATTAGCAGTGAAATTAGCTGGTACAAGTGTTCATGAATTTATCTTTAATACGATTCAATCACCACTGCAAAGTTTAGCAGGGACATTACCAAGTGCAATTGTCATTGTACTCCTTGTTCATCTTCTTTGGTTCTTCGGTTTACATGGTCCGAATATCGTTGGTGGTATTATTGAGCCATTATACTTACCGGCATTAGAGAAAAACATGAAGTTATTCCAAGGTGGTACATCTGCATTTGATGTTCCAAACATTGTTACAAAACCATTCTTTGATACTTTCGTATATCTGGGTGGTTCTGGTGCAACATTAGCGTTCTTAGTAGTTGTATTACTTGTAGCAAAAAGTGCACAATTACGCGGTGTATCTCGCTTATCAATTGGTCCAGGTGCATTCAACATTAACGAACCAGTAATCTTTGGTACACCAATTATTTTAAATCCAGTTTTATTCTTGCCGTTTATCATAACACCAATCGTATTAGTAATTACTTCTTATACAGCTATATCTATTGGTTGGGTACCAAAAACAGTTGCGATGATTCCATGGGCAACACCACCAATTATTAGTGGTTATCTTGTAACAGGTGGGCATCTTTCAGGCGCAATTCTACAGTTATTCAACTTTGTAATTGCGATGGTAATCTATTATCCATTCGTTGTATTATGCGATCGTTCTGTTGTTCGTACTGAAAAAGCAGCAGCACAAGGAAATAACAACTCTGTACCTATGTAACACAGTAATTGTTCTCACAGATAACACTATCTGTGAGGACAATCACCTTTATATCATGTTCAAAAAGATGAGATCCATCTACAAGAACACCAAACTATCATTCATAAATTAATATTTTAATAGAAATGTTCAAACTGAAGGGGTATGTAAGTCGGTTGAACGATAATAGAGAGGGCGGTAATTATGATGACTACAGCAGAACAAATTCCATTCCAATTGATTTTAAATAGTGGTAATGCACGAAGCTTTGCAATGGAGGCACTTCAATTTGCCAAACAGGGGAAAATGGCAGAGGCTGATGAAGCGATGGTAAAGGCGAAAGAAGCGATTAATGAAGCGCATCATTTCCAGACAGAGCTCATACAATCAGAAGCAAGAGGAGAAAAAACAGAGATTAGTGTTCTTTTAATTCACGCACAAGATCATTTAATGAATGCGATTACAGTAAAAGAATTAGCAGCAGAGTTTATCGATCTTTATAAAAAGCTTGAAGCGAAAGGGGAATAAAGCATGACTGGAATTAAAATTGCTACAATCGGCGGTGGATCTAGTTATACACCAGAGTTAATTGAAGGATTTATTAAACGTTATGATGAGCTTCCTGTTCGTGAAATTTGGTTAGTAGATATTGAGGCAGGAAAAGAAAAGTTAGAAATCGTTGGTAACTTAGCGAAACGTATGGTAAAAAAATCTGGTTTACCAATTGAGGTACATTTAACGCTTGATCGTCGCGAAGCATTAAAAGATGCTGACTTCGTAACGACGCAACTTCGCGTAGGTTTATTAGAAGCTCGTGCAAAAGATGAAGCGATTCCGTTAAAATATGATGTAATCGGTCAGGAAACGAATGGTCCTGGTGGTTTATTCAAAGCATTGAGAACGATTCCTGTTATTTTAGATATTTGTAAGGATATGGAGGAGCTTTGTCCGAATGCATGGTTAATTAACTTTGCAAACCCAGCTGGTATGGTAACAGAAGCTGTTCTTCGTTATACAAATATTCAAAGAGTAGTTGGTCTATGTAACGTTCCAATCGGAATCCGTATGGGCCTTGCGAGATTACTTGAGGTAGATGCAAGTCGTGTACACGTTGACTTCGCAGGTTTAAACCATATGGTATACGGACTAGATGTATATTTGGATGGCGTAAGTGTAATGGATCGTGTGTTAGAACTTGTAACAGATCCAGAAAAGCAAATTACGATGGAAAATATCGCTGCGCTTAACTGGGAGCCAGACTTTATTCGCGGCCTTCGTGCAATTCCATGTCCATACCATCGTTACTACTACAAAACACGTGAAATGCTAGAAGAAGAGAAAGAAGCTTCGGTTGAAAAAGGTACACGTGCAGAAGTAGTAAAACAATTAGAAGATGATTTATTCGAGTTATATAAAGACCCGAATTTAGATATTAAACCACCACAATTAGAAAAACGTGGAGGCGCTTATTATAGTGACGCAGCATGTAGCTTAATTACGTCTATTTATAATAATAAAGGTGATATCCAGCCTGTTAATACACGAAACAACGGAACAATTGCAAGCTTGCCACATGATTCGGCTGTTGAAGTGAACTGTATTATTACGAAAGAAGGTCCAAAACCAATTGCAGTTGGAGATCTTCCAGTACCAGTTCGCGGTTTAGTACAACAAATTAAATCATTTGAGCGCACAACAATTGAAGCTGCTGTTACAGGGGATTATCATAAAGCGCTGCTTGCTATGACAATTAACCCACTTGTACCATCAGATAAAGTGGCAAAACAAATTTTAGATGAAATGTTGGAAGCGCATAAAGAATATCTTCCGCAGTTCTTCAAAAAGGTAGAGAAATAAAAGCGGCGCTATTTAGCCCGCTTTTTTTATTCTATTAGGAGGTATTATGATGATTAAATTAATTGTAAATGCAGATGATTTCGGTCTTACAGAAGGTACAAATTATGGCATTATTGATGGACATATAAATGGACTTGTAAATTCAACGACGATGATGATGAATATGCCAGGAACAGAGCATGCGGTACGCTTAGCAAAAGAGTATAAAACGTTAGGGATAGGAGTACATCTCGTATTAACGGCAGGGAAACCGCTTCTTGGAGATGTACCGTCACTTGTAAGTAGCGATGGATTGTTTCATAAACAAAGTGTCGTATGGGAAGGGAAAGTAAATCCAGAGGAAGTTGAGAGAGAGTGGACTGCTCAAATTGAGAAATTCCTATCTTACGGATTAAAACCAACTCATTTAGATAGTCATCATCACGTGCATGGATTGCCAATTTTGCACGATGTTCTTGAAAGGTTAGCTGTTAAATATAATGTTCCAATTCGTCGTTGTGAAGAAGAGCGAGCAGTACGCCCATTTTCTGACGTATTTTACAGTGATTTTTACGCAGATGGTGTGACGGAAGATTACTTTGCGAAGTTAAAAGAAAGAGTACAAGGTGAACAAACGGTAGAAATTATGGTTCATCCAGCTTATATTGACCCAGAGCTTGTGAAGCGTTCTTCTTACGTAATGGATCGCGTGAAAGAATTGCGTATTTTAACAGAGAGTGAGTTGCCTGAAGGAATAGAGCTTGTAAAGTTTTAATAGAAAAAAGACGGCTACATTATGCCGTCTTTTTTTATTTACAAAATGGATAGAATATATCCGCCAAAGGCTCCAAGTATAACGATAACCCAAGGTGGTGTTTTCCAAAAAGCGAGCAAGCAAAATAGAAGAGATGCAAAAACAAAATCTACAGCGTTCTTAATCGTGCTTGTCCAAATAGGGTCATAAAAAGCGGCAATTAAAATACCGACAACGGCCGCATTGACTCCAAGTAGTGCGCCTTGTATGAAAGATATTTTTCTCACACTGTCCCAAAAGGGTAAAACACCAATAACGAGTAAGAAAGCAGGAAGAAAGATCGCAATTGTTGCAAGTATGGCACCAAGCGTCCCGTTTAACACTGCTCCTATATAAGAGGCGAATGTAAATAGTGGTCCTGGCATTGCTTGTGTTAATCCGTATCCAGCTAGGAATTGTTCTTTCGTCATCATTCCGTTTTGTACGAACTCACCTTCAAGAAGGGGGAGGACGACGTGTCCGCCTCCAAATACAAGTGCGCCAGAGCGATAGAAACTATCAAATAAAGCGATGTAATAAGAGAACGGTCTTAATATTGGTAGCAGTAGTAATAGTCCGAAGAATAAGACGAGACAAGAAACTGCTATCTTTTTTGAAATAGGTACTTTTATATGTTGAGATTGACTAATTGGTTCGTTGCGATATAAAAGCCAGCCGATAAAGCCAGATATGATAATGAGAGTGACTTGTGTCCAGCTACTTGGCCATAATAGGGCGATTGAGGCAGTTGCAATTGCAATCGTCGCACGATTTCGGTCTGGCGTTAATTTTTGCGCCATTCCCCATATGGCATGAGCGACAATAGCGACTGCTACAAGTTTTAGTCCATGAATCCAGCCAGTACTTCCAAGGTCGAACTGATTAAGGAATGAGGCGAAGAAAACTAAAACAAGCACAGACGGTAAAGTGAATCCAATCCATGAAATAATAGCTCCTAATAGTCCGCCCCTTAATAATCCAACGCCCATACCGACTTGGCTGCTAGCAGGACCAGGGAGGAATTGACATAGTGCTACTAAATCTCCATAGATTCGTTCATCCATCCATTTTCTTTTTTGTACATATTCGTGGTGGAAATACCCAAGATGGGCGACGGGGCCACCAAACGAAGTAAGTCCTAATTTAAATGAGACGAGAAAAATCTCTAATAATGTGTGAAAAGTGTATTTGTTATTTTCCAAAACGACCTCCTAGAATGTTTTTCTAAGTGCATTATACAAGAGGTAGTAAAGCAAAAGGAACGATTCTAATGTAAAGATTATGTGAATCTTTTCTTCGTAATTAACACTTGAAAAAGTCATAAATGATTATGTATAAACCATAAAGTAGTAGAAGTAGTGCTGGGAAATTTATATAAGGAGAATGCCCGTATGACAACACATTTCTTTGCGAGGTTAACAGGTAAGAGGGAAATACCTCCTGTAAATACAGAAGCTTATGGCGTAGCAGAGTTTATATTTAGTGAGGATTTAAAGAAGTTGCAATATCGGGTCATATTGAAAAACATCGAAAAAGTTACATCATGCCAAATTCATTTAGGGAAAGCAAATCAAATTGGTCCAATTGTTTTAAGTTTATTTGGTCCATTAAAGCAAGGTATTAGTGTTAATGAAGGAGTCGTCACTGGTGTAGTTAATGTGGGGGATTTTGAAGGGCCTTTACAGGGGCGAGCGTTTGATAGCTTACTGCAAGAAATCATTCAGGCGAATGTATATGTAAATGTTTATACGAAGTCCCATAAGAAGGGTGAAATAAGGGGGAGAATTAGGAAAGTAAAGAAGTAGCAAAAAGGCTGTTCATATTGAACAGCCTTTTCTGTTATAAGGTGCGAATTTTAGCGATTATTGACGGTAAATCGATATATTAGAAAAATCGCTGATAAAACTCGAGTTGCGCTGATATATTTTAAAAATCGCCGATAAAACCTGAGTTGCGCTGATATATTTTGAAAATCGCCGATAAAATCTGAGTTAAGATCGATATACTAAAAAACTGCCACGATTAATTTTTTAGAGGCTGATTTTTAATGAAGAAGTCCATAACATAAAACACTTCGTCATCAGGTATTTGTATTTCAAATGTATTTTCAATTGGCTGCAATGCTTTTTTTACTTTCATATACATCCAGTATTCATCTTGTCTTCGTTTCTCTTTATCTGGATGAGGGAGAAGGCTTTCTCCCTTTTGAAGACGGTCAACCATACAGCTCATATGCAGAATAACACCCATTAAACTGTCAGGAGTTAGCTGTAAGGAAATTAATTCTTGAATTGTATTTAATGCGTAACGAATTGTTTTGATAAGTAATGCTCCGTCGTTACGCTGCATTTGTTGTTCAAGAATATCAGCCATTTTTGCATATGTTTCTTCGTACGTAATTAATTCTTGAATTGGCTGAATCGCTGTGTAGTTTACAATTTCTTGGAAATGATACGTTAAGCATGGCACTTGCACATCGAAATTCGTAACAATACAAATGATATTCCGCTCTTTTTTTATGTTCTCAATCATTTTCGTTAAATCTTTTTCATGGACGATACTAATCGGAATGATTTCAATTAAGTCTTTGTCAAATCGTAAATAGTTCTCCAACATTTTTTGAATAGCTAAAGCACTGCCTTCCCCAGTTAAACAAGCTGTCAAAATAACAGATTTCATTGGTGATAGTGGTTTTTTCTTTTCTTCTTGTACGTTTAAGTAAAACGGTGTTAAGTTCTTCACCGTTTCATATAATGCATCTAACGAGTAGCCAAGCTGAGCTTTTCGAGCCGCTTCTAGTGCATGTGGAGTGCTTGTCATGGAAAGAACACGCACTGGAATTTTGAACTCAGTTTCTAATATATCACCAATATAAGCGAGAGATCCCATATCAACGAGTAAGAGAAGCCCGTTTACATTTTGGAGTGTTTTCATATACACTTTCACACGCTCTAAGAAATCTTTCGGCGATTCATGTAACGGCATATCGATACCGGTTACTTCGTCAATGCCGAGCAGTTCATTTGCGACGTTTGCCATTTCTGTTGCTATGCCGTTGCCGTGCGCTAATATTAATACTTTTACTTCTGTTTGTGAGGCAGGAATTGGATCAACAACGAAGAACATTGTTAAAAAGCCTGCTTCATCGATAGGCATTGTTATTTGTAATTCGTCTTCCAGTAGTTGAATGCATTGCATAGCTACGGAAAAAGCTTCTTTATATTTCGTACGAATTTGATTTAATTGCGGGTGATGAATTTGTTTTCCGGCCTGTAAACGTTGTAGAGTTGTCTGTACATGTAAACTTAAAGCGAGAAATACTTTTTCATCGAACGTTTTGGATAAATGTTTTTCAGCAAGTTCAGCAATTTTTTCACAAACGGAAACGATATTACGATCTACAATTTTAAAAACATTTTCATGACTTGTCTTTTTTGACATTTGGTTAAAATATTGTACGAAAAAGCTTTGAATATCATTTTCTATTAGTAATTCTAATTCTTCCTCTTCAATACCACGAGCTTGAAGTTCTTCATATTTATAGTCAATATAATCGTAAATAGAAGACTGTTTTTCATTTTCTATTTTATGATTACTCCAACCTTCATCACCTGTAAATATAAATGTTTCATTCGGTATTTGGTATAGATGACGGCTCTTTCTTTCAATGAATAGTCCTTCTTTCATATACCAAGGTAAGTCTGTGCTTGAAACATAGACAGAATCACGTTTCTTTGTCACGAAGTCAGAATAGGCTTTCGCACAGGCAATTTGTACATCCGTTTTTAATTGGCCGATGTTATTGGGACAATTGTAAAAGACGAAAGCACGCATTGCATTTGGGCTAACGTGAATTTCTTTTCGCAAGCGAATTGCTTCATTTGTGAAAAATAGTTGCAGTAAAGCAAAACGTTCTTTATGTGTACGCTCACGAAGTGGTGGCAGCGTGACAGTCATTGGTATACGTCTTGTAAATGTTTTTAATAAAAATGAATTTGGTTCTTCTGTTGTTGCAGTAATGATCAATACTTGTGCTTTACGTTCGTTTTCTGTTTCTCCAAGGCGGCGATATACTCCGCGGTCAATAAAGGTGAAAAGCATTTCTTGTCCCTCTGGAGGAAGGCGATGTACCTCATCTAAGAAAAGGATCCCTTCATGTGCTTTTTCAATTAACCCTTTTTGATCACTTGCCCCTGTATACGCTCCTTTTTTAATCCCAAATAATTGCCCGAGTAGTAGCTGTGGGTTATTTGCATAATCAGCACAGTTAAAGACGATAAATGGTGCATTTTTAGGAAGCTGTTCAACTTCAATTGCATATTCGTGCATTAAAGAAGCAAACATGGATTTTCCGACGCCTGTTTCTCCGAGCAGTAAAGTATGCATACCGTTTGGAGGATAGAGAATAGAAGCTTTCGCTTTTTCGATTGCGATTTTAAGGCTCGTATTTTCAACTGCAAATGTATCTAATGAAGTTGCTTCTTTTGAATGCGTTTCCAACGAAGTGTTCGTTTCTATATAAAAACGAACAGGACGCGTATTTGTTTTTAATAAACGTTTATCTTTTACGAGTTTGTTTAAGTCGCTACTTACATTGGCTCGATCTAGCTGCAACAGGGTAGCGAGTTCTGATGCAGTTACACCTTCTGTATAATTGCTTTTTTGTATTGCGTTAAAAATGAGATCTATTCGTTTCATTTCTATTCACCTCGAAACTTCATCACTATTTAAAATTTTACACAAAAATGGGAAGGGTGGGAAGAGAAAAATAAAACAGCTTTAGCACATAGGCACTAAAGCTGTTACAATCTTGTGTCTTTCCAAAAGTTTACTTCGAGATGAGAAGATGGATTATAGGGAAGAAGCTTGTATCCTTGTGACTGTAAGTAATCAATTACTTGTGGCAGTATTTGTACGGTTACACTCGAATCATGCATTAAAATTACTTCGACTTGTTCATCGCTCTGATTACGTACCCTTTCTAGTATGGCAGAAGGGTTATCATAGCTTTTCCAGTCGTATGTATCGATTGTCCAATCCCACATTTTATACTGGGCTGATACAAGTGCATCACGGTAATTCTTTTTTAAATAAGGCATGCTACCATACGGGACACGAACGAGATGTGAATTTAATTTTGTAACTTGCTGAACGATGCTTTGTGTTTGTTCCATCTCTGTAATTAAAGCAGATGGATCACCGGTGTAAAGGCGTTTTACATCATGTGACATACTGTGAAGCCCGATATAATGTCCGTCTTTAATTAATCGTTGCATTGTCTTTTTATAATGTGGCACTTTTCCGCCAATAACAAAGAAAGTTGCTTTTCCGTTCTTTTCTTTTAAGATGTTTAAAATTTGCGTAGTATATTTGTTTGGTCCGTCATCAAATGTTAAGTACGCGATTTTTTTGGTAGAAGAGGTAGTTTCGGTATTTGGATGATGTTCAGCAGGGGGAATGGTAGTCGCTCCTGCATGAGATGACGCGTACATAGTAATCGTTAAAAATAAAATAATGTATTGAAATACTCGCTTGATCATAACATTCACCCTCAGTTTGACAATCAAGATGTAAAAAAGAAAATATAATCCTTTTCTTATTATGTATATCTTTCTCCAATAGTGGAACTCTCAAACAAGCTATATTTTGGAAATGTAAAATAATGAATAAAAAATAGCATCCTCTTATAAGAAAGAGGATGCTATTTGAATATTTCATAATAGTAAAGGCTATACTACAATTAGTCTTCGCGTTTTTTCACTTTTTTATAAAAGGAAATAAGTGGTTTGTAACGTTCATGTACAAGTCCAATTACTTCAGCAATAATTTCTGTAAAGAAGATTAAAACGAAAAGAAGAATAATGGATAACCATAATGTTGCACTAGTAAAAATAATAGCATTTACGCTAAAGAAGATACCAAACGCGTATATAATTAGTACCGTTTTGCGATGTGAGAAGCCCATTGCAAGTAAACGGTGATGTAAATGCGATTTATCTGGTGCTGAAATAGGTTTTTTATTTACGATACGACGGATAATTGCAAATGCCGTATCAAATACAGGTACGCCTAAAATGATAACTGGAACGATAAAGCTGAATAACGTTACACTTTTGTATAATCCAAGTAACGATATAACAGAAATACAGTATCCTAAAAATAGTGCTCCTGTATCTCCCATGAAAATTTTTGCTGGATGGAAGTTGTAGAATAAAAATCCAATTGTACTTGCAAGTGCAATTAGTGCTAGCGGTAAAATGATAGCCGTTCCAGTACCCCATGGGCTAGTGAAGGCCATGTATGCTAGCGTTGCCAGTACGATAGATGAAATACCAGCGGATAATCCATCTAAGCCGTCAATTAAGTTGATTGCATTTGTAATACCTACAATCCAAAATACTGTAATTGGGTAAGCAAGCCATCCAAGTTCAGTATCCCCGAGGATTGGAATATATAATACTTGCACTAATAATCCACTTTTTACAATCATAATGGCAACTAATAGTTGTCCACCGAATTTTACCTTCGCAGATAACTCGTACATATCATCTAAAATACCGATGATTACAATGATAATCGCACCTAGCGTTATCGATAACATTCTTTGTTCATATAAGCCACCGACAACAAATCCAACAGCCACACCAATAAATATTGCTAACCCGCCAAGACGAGGCATAATCTTTTGGTGCACTTTACGCGCGTTTGGCTTATCTGTTGCTCCTATTTTAAAAGCTAACTTAATAACTAAAGGAGTAACGACGAGTACAGTGATGAAAGATGCCAAAATGGCATAAATCACTTGTGAGTCCATTAATACCCCACCCTTTTATAGTCTAACGTAATTTTTTTAAATATATTTATCTGAAAATTATGATGTTTATTTACAGGCTCATAACATATGGTATCACAAAAAGATTAGAATTCAATCTTTTTTTCGTTTTATGGTAAATGGAAGCAGATAGAATATATGACAATGGTATACAGAATGTTGAATCGTTTGAGAAGGTTAATCGTATTGGGCTTTGGAATATGACATTTTCTCTTTCTCTTTAATAGCGAATAATTTTATTTCAATATTATAAGTGTTACACGTAGAAATGAGTAAGTTCCGTGTTAAAATGTGGGAATTTTTCAAGCCTGAATGTGCAACTTTAATCTCGGTAAAATTTCTATTTGTTTTATGGACAATATTTAATTTTACAAAAACTTAAAAAAGAATGAAGAAAGCAATTCATATAATAAAGAAGTAAAAAAGTTTTCTCATTTTTAATGTGAGAGGGGGGAAGCACAGGGGAAATTCTATGTATTCGTATATTTTCTATTGTATATTCCTGTGCGAAAAGGAAATGAAAATTACGATAATAGGTACCGGATACGTTGGATTGATTACAGGAGTAGGATTGGCAGTATTGGGACATTCGGTTACATGTTTTGATATAAATGATGAGAAAATTGAACGGATAAAACAAGGGGATCTGCCTATTTATGAAGTTGGCTTATATGAATTAATACATGATGCGTGTGAGAATAATCGTTTAACTTTTACAACAAGTAAAGAAGAAGCATTTCATGATGCAGAATTTATATTTATTGCAGTTGGAACGCCATCGTTATTAGATGGGACAGCAGATTTAACATATATTCAAAATGCATGTTTTGATATTGGAACATATGCGACTAAAGACATTATTGTTGTTACAAAAAGTACTGTTCCTGTAGGGACGAATGGTGCTATGAGGGGATGGATTGAGGAGACATTACAAAATAGGCATGAATTACATATTGTATCGAATCCCGAATTTTTACGGGAGGGTTCAGGGATTTACGATTTTTTTCAGGGAGATCGTATTGTAATTGGAGCTGATAATGAGGAAGCGGCGCGAAAAGTTGAGAATTTATATAGTAAATTACATTTGCAAACGTATGTTACAGATATAAAAAGTGCAGAGATGATTAAATACGCATCGAATGCCTTTTTAGCGACAAAAATTAGTTTTATCAATGAAATTTCAAATATATGTGAGAAGGTAGGAGCTAATGTATTAGATGTTGCAAAAGGAATGGGAATGGATAAGAGAATTGGGTCGTCTTTTTTAAATGCGGGCATTGGTTACGGGGGATCGTGTTTTCCGAAAGATACGAAAGCGCTTGTGCAAATTGCAGGGAATGTGGCACATGATTTTCGTTTGTTAAAAGCCGTCATTGAAGTAAATAATAAACAACAGCTATTATTGATTGAGAAAGCGAAGAAAGTAATAAATATGAACAAGAAGCGAATTGCAGTGCTGGGAGCAGCATTTAAACCGAATACAGATGATATAAGAGACGCACCGTCCCTTATTATGATACAAGAATTAATGAATATAGGTGCAGACATAGTGCTATATGACCCGAAGGCGATTCAAAATATGAAAAATATCTTTGGAGAGGCTATACAATATAGCGAATGTATAGATGAATCGATTAGAGGAGCGAGTGCGGCTTTTATCGTGACAGAATGGGAGGCTATCCGAACGTATCCGTTAGGAAAGTACGTACAACTTATGAGAGAACCTATTTTATTTGATGGAAGAAATTGTTATACTAATGAGGATGTTAAGAAACAAGGAATAGATTATTATTCTGTTGGAAGAGAAAGTATTCATAAGAGGGATTTTTCCGTTATTCGTTAAAAAGGTATGTATTCATGTATATTCTTATATGTCATAATAGGATTTGTAACTAGTGAAAGAAAAGAGGCAATGAAATGACTGAACGTTTAAAAGTAATGACAATTTTCGGGACACGTCCAGAAGCAATTAAAATGGCACCTCTTGTATTAGAGTTGCAAAAGCATCCAGAGAAAATTGAATCGATTGTGACTGTAACAGCACAACATCGTCAAATGTTAGACCAAGTATTAAGTATCTTTGGAATTACACCAGATTTCGATTTGAATATTATGAAGGATCGCCAAACTTTAATCGATATTACAACGCGTGGTTTAGAAGGTTTGGATAAAGTAATGAAAGAAGCAAAGCCGGATATCGTACTTGTACATGGTGATACGACGACAACGTTTATCGCAAGCTTAGCTGCTTTCTATAATCAAATTCCAGTAGGTCATGTCGAGGCAGGACTTCGTACATGGGATAAATATTCTCCATACCCAGAAGAGATGAATCGTCAATTAACAGGTGTAATGGCAGATCTTCATTTCTCACCTACAGCAAAATCAGCAACGAACTTACAGAAAGAAAATAAAGATGAATCACGTATTTTCATAACAGGAAATACAGCGATTGACGCACTAAAAACGACTGTAAAAGAAACATATAGTCATCCTGTACTAGAGAAACTTGGAAGTGATCGTCTTGTACTTATGACAGCTCACCGTCGTGAAAACCTAGGAGAGCCAATGCGTAATATGTTCCGTGCAATTAAGCGTCTTGTTGATAAGCATGAAGACGTACAAGTTGTGTATCCGGTTCATATGAACCCTGTTGTTCGTGAAACTGCAAATGATATTTTAGGCGATCATGGCCGCATTCATTTAATTGAGCCGCTAGATGTAATTGATTTCCACAATGTTGCAGCTCGTTCATACTTAATGCTAACTGATTCTGGTGGTGTACAAGAGGAAGCTCCGTCATTAGGTGTACCGGTTCTTGTTCTTCGTGATACAACAGAGCGTCCAGAAGGTATTGAAGCAGGTACGTTGAAATTAGCGGGAACAGACGAAGAGACAATCTTTAGTCTTGCTGATGAGTTGTTATCAGACAAAGAAGCTCATGATAAGATGTCAAAAGCATCTAATCCGTACGGTGATGGCCGCGCATCAGAGCGTATTGTAGAAGCAATCTTAAAACATTTTAATAAATAAAAAAACAGCCAAATCGCATGCGATTTGGCTGTTTTATTGCTGATTTCTCATAATCCACTCTGCATGAGCATTCGTAGAAGGAGGGGGATCAGTTGGTGTTTTGTTCTGATTATGATTCGTTTCTTTCTTCGCTTTCTCGTTAGAGTTCGAATTTGAAGAAGGAGTGGATTCCGTTTTTGTTGTTGAATTTTCTTGCGTGGTTACCTTTTCTCCTAGTTCTTTTTTAATTTCGTTACGTACTGCCTCAACACCGTTTGGATCTGGAAGGAAGTAATAAATACCACCTATTTTTTTGTCTTCTCCTTCAAGTTTGAGTGTTTGTATTGTGGAAGGATCAAACCCAGAAAGTTTCTTGTAAAGAGCAAGGCCATCTGAAATAGGAATGTCAGTTTTTATATATTTTCCAACGACTGCTGTCAAATCTTTAATTTTAAATACGGTAGAGGTGGAATTTAGTTTTTGAGCAACAGCAGCTAGTAATTGTCTTTGTCTAGCAGCCCGGCCATAGTCACCATTCGGATCTTGCTTTCGCATACGAACGTAAGCGAGTGCTTCT
Source organism: Bacillus sp. FF-1 (assembly GCF_028548245.1). Taxonomy (NCBI): domain Bacteria; kingdom Bacillati; phylum Bacillota; class Bacilli; order Caryophanales; family Bacillaceae; genus Bacillus; species Bacillus sp. FF-1. Next base: position 45,208 of record NZ_JAQQGG010000005.1, on the reverse strand, counting down.
TCACCATTTAATTCTTGTTGTCCTTGCTTAAATTCGATTTTTTTGTAGTAATCCACGTCTGAACGCTCCCAAAAATCGAAGGGGACATCAACAGTAACACCGCCAACAGCATCAACAATACCTTTAAAGCCTTGGAAATCAATTTTAAGATAATGGTCGACAGGCACTTTTAGAAAACCTTCGACAGTTTTGATTGCCATTTCTTCTCCGCCGTAAGCATGCGCAGCGTTAATTTTGTCCTCTTTATTCTTTCCGACAATTGGAACGCGACTATCCCGAGGAATACTCATAAGCGAAATCTTTTGCGTTTTCGGATTGACTGTCGCAAACATTAATGAATCTGTACGACCATTTTGGCCGTCTGTTGCATAATCTTCTATACCCATAATAAGGAGTGTAAAAGGCTCCTTTGTAATTTCTACATCTTCGGTTCTCAAATCCGATTTTTCACGAGTAAAACCACTATACATCCCCATGAGAGAAGAGTAGGAATTTAATATATAAAGTCCTACACTACCAAATAAAAATAAGAAAATAAGGAAGTAGAAAAACTTTCTTCTTCGTTTCTTTTTTATTCTGCTATTTTGGAGATGATAATAACGTTCTTCCATATATAATCTCCTTAGTTCATTTGTAGGAAAGTAATTCACTACATTAATCTTTAAAGGCGATACAGTATTTATTCTTAGATAACATCTTGTTCTAAGTACAACATATCTCCTTCTGTAATTGTACATTTCCCATTTGTTAATTCAATCATCCAATCCGTGAATGGTTGTTTTCCATCTTCTTCTACATACGTATCAAATGTGACATTTTCGAGGTAATGTATATCTTTAATAGCATATTTTGAATTGCGTAATTCATTTTCAATTTTACCAAGTAATGTGTAATCAATTTCGGTCTGCATAACACGCATTAATTTTCGCTCGACAACACCGACATGATTAATGCCTTCGCTTGTACATTTTCCATATGCGCGAATTAATCCACCAGCGCCCAGTTTGATGCCACCAAAATAGCGGGTAACGACAACGACGGTATCTTTTAAACCGCGTTTTTTTAGTACCTCTAACATAGGTACGCCAGCTGTACCGCTAGGTTCACCATCATCATTTGCTTTTTGAATTTGATCTTGTTCGCCAATTAAATAAGCAGAACAATTATGTGTTGCATTCCAGTTTTGTTTTTTGATTTTTTGTATGAATTCTTGAGCCTCTTCTTCGGTTGTAGCACGACTAACATAACAGATGAATCTTGATTTTTGAATAACAATTTCGTGTTCACCGTAGTCTTTTATTGTTAAATATTGTAATAACACTTGTATACGCTCCTATCCATCAAAATGACTAGTACTTTACATTTTAAAAGCGGGCGTTTTTATATTCAAACATTTTTTATAAATAAGCTGAAATTTTTGGTGAGTGTTTTACCTTTTTGTTGTAATTTGTCGAGATGATGAGTATAATTTCAAACCCGCATTTTCATGTATGGATGCACCATTTTTAGTTTTCGTGTAAAATTAGGAAATAAAAACTTTTTTATAAGGCAGGTACGAAAATGAAAACAGCTATTGTTACTGATAGTACAGCATATATACCGAAGCATATTCGTGATGAACTCAATATATATATGATTCCATTAAACGTTGTGTTTGGAACGGAATCTTATCAAGAAGAAGCTGAAATTTCAGCAGATGATTTTTATGTAAAAGTACGTGAGCAAGAAGAACTTCCAAAAACTTCTCAACCAGCAATCGGAAAGTTTGTTGAGCTATATGAAGAATTATCTAAGGATTATGATGCAGTTATTAGCATTCATCTTTCAAGTGGGATTAGTGGTACATATCAAACTTCAACGACAGCTGGTCAAATGGTAGAGGGTATTGATGTATATACGTACGACTCTGAAATTAGTTGTGAAGTACAAGGATTCTACGTGCGTGAAGGTGCAAAGCTAGCAAGCGAAGGGAAGGATCCAAAAGAGATTATCGCCCGTTTTGATGAAATGAAGAAAACGATGGACGCTTATTTTGTAGTAGATGATTTACACCATTTACAACGTGGAGGCCGATTAAATAGTGCGCAAGCTTTCATCGGTAGTCTGTTACAAGTAAAGCCGGTTTTATATTTTAGAGACAAAATCATTATCCCGTTTGAAAAGATTCGTACGCGTAAAAAAGCGTTAAAACGTATCATTGAAATTTTTGATGAGCAAGCAAGTAAAGGTGTACCTATGGAAGCAGTTATCATTCATGCACAACGTGAAGAGGAAGCGAATGAATGGAAGGCAGAATTAGAAGCAAAATATCCTCATGTTACAATCCGCACAGGTTATTTCGGTGCTGTAATTGGAACGCATTTAGGTGAAGGTGCATTAGGTCTTGGATGGTATACGAAGTAATAAAGATATAAAAAGCTCTCTTTCGGAAGAGGGTTTTTTTACGGATATTTTACGTGAAGTTGACAAGTTAATATTTGGAAATGGTAAAATGTACGTAAAATAAAATAATGAGGAAAGTTTTATAACTTACTTTTTACAAGAAACTATATTATAATAGAAGAGAGGTGAAACATATGGAGCATAATTCTTGTTTATGTCCAAAGTTTGAGTCAGCTTTTACTTTGCTTAGTAAGAAATGGACTGGCTTAATTATTAAATCTTTGCTGGAAGAGTCAAAACGTTTTAGAGAAATCGCAGATATTATACCGAATATGAGCGATCGTATGTTATCAGAGCGTTTAAAGGAATTGGAAAGCGAAGGCATTGTAGTTCGTAATGTTTATCCAGAAGTACCAGTTCGAATCGAGTACGGCTTAACGGACAAGGGAAAAGCGTTAGAAAGTGTTATGGATGAAGTCCAAAATTGGGCTGAGAAATGGATGAAATAACGTTTTGATTTCATCCGTATTAGTATATTTAATAAAACGTAAGGGAAACCTTGCGTTTTTTTCTTTGCTTATAAAAACCTTTTAAAAATCTACACATATATACAAAAATATGCATATTTTGCGATGGTGTTACATATAATATTACATTTGTTTTACAAAAGCGTAACATTAGCAAAAAAAATCCCGAATTATGGTATAAATTTTATAGGTTATATACGGAAAAAGAAAAAAGAAAGCGGTGTAAAAAATAAAATGAAAAAGCTAAAAATGGCATCTTGCGCATTAGTGGCAGGGTTAATGTTTTCAGGACTAACACCAAATGTATTTGCTGAAGATAAAATTTCTGACGTGAAATCACAAATTAATACACAAAATGACACTTTACATAAACAACAAAAAGAACGTGATGAATTACAAAAACAAATGAATGACTTAAACAAAACAATTCAAGGTTTAGATAAGTCTGTTCAAGAGAATGCTGCAAAGCTTGATGAAACAACGAAAAAAGTTGCGGACACTGAGCAATTAATCGAAAAGAAAAATAAAGATATTGCAGAATTACAAACGAAAATTGCAAAACGTGAGGAGTTATTAAGAAAACGTTTAGTTGCACTTCAAGAGCAACCAAACACAAACGTTGTAACAGAAGTTCTTGTAAACTCTAAAAATCTTGCAGATTTAGTTGATCGTTTAAATTCAGTTTCTAAAATTCTTGAGTCTGACGAAGACATCATGAAAACACAACAAGAAGATCAAGCGAACGTGAAAAAAGATGTTGAAACGGTAAAAACAAAGCAAAAAGAATTAAAAGAAGCACAAGCTCAAATTGAAACTGCTAAAAAAGAACTTGATGTTGAAAAAGCGAAAAAAGCAGCGGCAGTAAACGATTTAAGCGGTAAAATGGATACAGTTGTAACTTCAATGACAAGTACGGAAGAACAATTGAAGGAGCTTGAACAACAGGCATTAAAATTACAGCAAATTGCTGAAAAAGAAGCACAAGAAAAAGCAGCACAAGAAGTTGCTGCTCAAAAACAAGCAGAACAAGCTGCACAACAAGCACAAGCGCAAGCTCCAGCACAACCGTCACAGGCTCCAGCTCAGCCAGCACAAACACAAGCAGAGCCAGCAGCTCCAGCAAACAATGACGGACAAGATAAAAAAGAAGAGCCTAAGAAAAAAGAAGAGAAAAAAGCAACACCAGCCCCAGTAGTACCAGCTGACAATGGTGGCGGAAGACAAGATGTTGTTGAAAAAGCTAAAGGCTTAGTAGGTTTAAAATACGTATGGGGTAGTGCGTCAATTTCAAATGGTGGATTTGACTGCAGTGGTTTAATCTCTTATGTTTACGGTTTAGGTCGTCAAGATACTAGAGGTTTATGGAACTCTGTACAAAAGATTAGCGCATCTGAAGCAAAACCAGGAGATCTTATCTTCTTACAAGGTACTTACAGAACAGGCGTATCTCACGTTGGTATTTATATTGGTGGCGGTCAAATGATTCATGCTGCTGATGAATCAACAGGTGTTACTTACGGTAGCGTAAATAGCTCTTACAACCAAAAACATTTCTTAGGTTACGGTAGATTATAGGATTATAATTGAATAAAAAACGTGTATAAAGTCGATAGCTTACTATTTTATAAGTAGGTTATCGGCTTTTTTGCGTTTTTACGAGATTATAAGAAAGGCTTATAGTAGTGCTGGAGGTGATTGCTAATGCTTGCTGGAAAACAGTTGCTATTAGAAGAACTCTCTTCAGATTTACGGAGAGAATTAAGTGATTTGAAAAAGAGGGGAGAGGTTGTATGTGTACAAGGTATAACGAAGAATACTTCTAAATATATATGTCAGCGCTGCGGAAATATAGAGCAGCGGCTATTTGCATCATTTTTATGTAAAAGGTGCGGTAAAGCATGCGCGTATTGCCGGAAGTGTATCACGATGGGGAGAGTTAGTGAATGTGCTGTACTTGTTCGCGGGATTCATGAAAGAAACGGAGACAGGGAGCTAAATCCATTACAGTGGAATGGGGCTTTATCGATTGGTCAGGAGTTGGCGGCGCAAGGAGTTATAGAAGCGATTAAGCAGAAAGAATCTTTTTTTATTTGGGCTGTGTGCGGGGCTGGAAAAACAGAAATGTTATTTTACGGTATAGAAGAGGCGCTCCAAAAAGGAGAAAGAGTTTGTATCGCAACGCCAAGGACTGACGTTGTACTGGAATTAGCGCCGAGATTACAAGAAGTGTTTCCAAGTATAACTGTAGCTGCTTTATACGGAGGGAGTGTAGATCATAAAAAAGATGCAGCGTTAGTCGTTGCAACGACTCACCAACTGTTACGTTACTATAGAGCGTTTCATGTGATGATTGTAGATGAGATTGATGCCTTCCCGTATCATGCAGATCAAATGTTACAGTATGCAGTTAGGCAAGCAATGAAAGAGAAAGCAGCGCGTATTTATTTAACTGCAACCCCTGATGAAAAGTGGAAGCGTAATTTCAGAAGAGGGAAACAAAAAGGTATCATTGTTTCGGGAAGATACCATCGTCACCCGTTACCAGTTCCTCTATTTAGTTGGTGCGGAAATTGGAAGAAAAGCCTCCATCATAAAAAAATTCCTCGCGTGTTACTACAATGGTTAAAAATGAACTTAATCAAAAAGTATCCTATTTTTTTATTTGTTCCTCATGTGCGATATATAGAAGAAATAAGTCAGTTGTTGAAAGGGTTGGATAATAGAATCGATGGCGTGCATGCAGAAGATTCGATGAGAAAAGAAAAAGTAGCATCTTTCAGAAGGGGAGACATTCCGTTATTAGTTACAACGACAATTTTAGAAAGAGGAGTAACTGTGAAGAACTTACAAGTGGCTGTGTTAGGAGCTGAAGAAGAAATTTTTTCAGAGAGTGCGCTCGTACAAATTGCAGGCCGAGCGGGGCGTAGTTTTGAAGAGCCATATGGTGAGGTTATGTATTTTCATTACGGTAAGACAGAGGCAATGGTACGCGCGAAAAAACATATTCAAAGTATGAACAAAAATGCGAAAGAACAAGGATTGATCGATTAATGCATTGTTTACTTTGTGATGAGTATATGGTGGAAACAGTTAGTTGGTACACCTTTTTTGTAAAGTCCCCAAAAAAATATGTATGTGATAGATGTGAGCAAAAACTTTCCTATATTATAGGAGGAATTTGCATGGATTGTGGTCGTCCTTTAGATGACTTACCTACTCGATATAAAGAAAATGACATTTGCATGGACTGTGTAAGATGGAGGAATGAGGAAGGATATCGTCCTTTTAAAAATCGTTCGTTGTACGTGTACAATGATGATATGAAAGGTATACTAGCGCAATTTAAGTTTCGAGGTGATGCGGAGTTAGTTCGTATTTTTTATCAATCTTTTCGGGAGTTATTTCAAAAGTATTTTACGGACGTTTCAACTGTTATTGCTGTTCCGCTTAGTAGGGAACGGGAATATGAACGAGGTTTTAATCAAGCAGAGTTATTAGCAGCTTGTTTGCCTGTCAAAAATTTTTATTCATCATTAAGAAGGAAGGAAACAGAAAAGCAAAGTAAGAAGTCGCGTAAAGAAAGGCTTTCGGGAAGTAATCCTTTTTATTTTCAGAGAGAAGAGATGTTTCATGGTCAACATATTTTACTTGTTGATGATGTATATACGACAGGAATTACAGTGAGACAAATTGGAAGTCTTTTCTATGATAAAGGAGCAAGCGAAGTTTCTAGTTTGACGCTCTGTAGAAGTTGATCTGTAACTGTCGAAAGAGATAATAAAAAGACGATAAGTCTTCTTTGACTTCGTAAGTTGTCATTCGTTATAGTGAAATTATGGGGCAAATGCCCTGATTTTTAGAGTGAAGGGAATGGAATGAACATGCAAGGAAGAGTAAAATGGTTCAATGCAGAAAAGGGATTTGGGTTTATTGAGCGTGAAGACGGTGATGATGTGTTTGTTCATTTTTCTGCTATTCAACAAGATGGATATAAGTCATTGGAAGAAGGGCAACAAGTTGAGTTTGATATTGTAGAGGGAGCACGTGGACCGCAAGCAGCTAATGTTGTAAAACTGTAGGTATATTGTTTTTGGGAAGAGAAAGCTGCGCTTGTGGCAACGTTATATATATGGTAGAACCTCTTGTTTTTTTGCAAGGGGTTTTTGTTATAAAATGAGTTGTCAAAAAGTTGTTTCTTTTCTGTAACGAATTGTCCACAGTTATATTCGTTATTCACGATGTTAATAGGATAAAATAAAGATAGAAACGATGCATCTTTTCATTTCAACAAAAAACGATAAAAAAATCGCAATTCCACTAATTTTTTTAAAAAAGTTAGAAGGAGTTTTTAAGCCGGTGTCGAAATTATAGTACATAGGCTTGAAAGGAGGAATTCATCTATGAAATTCAACATTCGTGGTGAAAATATTGAAGTAACTCCAGCATTAAAGGAATATGTAGAGAAAAAACTAAGTAAGTTAGAGCGTTATTTTGATACATTCCCAGAGATTAAAGTTAATTTAAAAGTATACTCTGACAAGCAACGTGTCGAGGTAACAATTCCATTTACTGATTTATTACTTCGTGCAGAAGAAACTAATAGCGATATGTACGCTGCTATCGATTTAGTAGTTGATAAACTTGAGCGACAAATTCGTAAACATAAAACAAAAGTAAATCGTAAGTTACGTGAGAAAGGTTCTATGAAAACGAACTTTATCCTTCCAGAAGCAGTAGCTGTTCTGGATGAGGTAGAAGAGGATGAACTAGAACTTGTACGTACAAAACGATTCGATTTAAAACCGATGGACGTTGAAGAGGCAATCCTACAAATGGATATGCTAGGACATAATTTCTTCGTCTTCACAAATGCTGATACAAATGAAACTAACGTTGTATATGGCCGTAAAGATGGGAAATATGGTTTAATTGAAACTAAATAATAATTCAAAAGCGCAGCCGAAATGGCTGCGCTTTTTTTGCTGAAAATAGATTTTTAAAAAAAGTTTTCTCAATTTAGAACGAGACATTCGGCCGATTGTTGTCATAGTTATAAGACAAGTGTTACAATTATCATTAGGTATATACATTTTAGTTTTTTTAATTAGGAGAAAAATTGGCATAACATACATTTGATTTTTATAACGACTGATTGTAATAGAGAAAAAGAAAAACAATCGGAAGTTTTATTTTAATAAAAAGAGGAGCGTATTTCCTATGATCGGTATTTTAAAAAAGGTGTTTGATGTAAATCAACGCCAAATTAAACGTATGCAGAAAACAGTTGAGCAAATTGATGCATTAGAGTCATCTATTAAGCCATTAACTGATGAACAATTAAAAGGGAAGACGCTTGAATTTAAAGAACGTCTAACAAAAGGTGAAACAGTAGATGATCTACTACCTGAAGCTTTTGCGGTTGTTCGTGAAGCTGCGACTCGTGTTCTTGGAATGCGTCCGTATGGTGTACAGTTAATGGGTGGTATTGCCTTACATGAAGGGAATATCTCTGAGATGAAAACGGGTGAAGGTAAAACGTTAACATCTACATTACCTGTATATTTAAATGCTTTAACAGGAAAAGGTGTTCACGTTGTTACAGTCAATGAATACTTAGCACAACGTGATGCGAGCGAAATGGGACAACTTCATGAGTTCCTAGGATTAACAGTAGGAATTAATTTAAACAGTATGTCACGCGAAGAGAAACAAGAGGCTTATGCTGCTGATATTACGTATAGCACAAATAATGAGCTTGGATTCGATTACTTACGTGACAACATGGTTTTATATAAAGAGCAGTGCGTTCAACGCCCACTGCACTTTGCTATTATCGATGAAGTCGATTCTATCTTAGTCGATGAAGCGCGTACGCCACTTATTATTTCTGGACAAGCTCAAAAATCAACAGAGCTGTACATGTTTGCAAATGCATTCGTTCGTACGTTAGAAAATGAAAAAGATTATTCATTTGATGTGAAGACGAAAAATGTAATGTTAACAGAAGATGGTATTACGAAAGCGGAGAAAGCTTTCCATATTGAAAACTTATTTGATTTAAAACATGTAGCGCTTCTTCACCATATTAATCAGGCACTTCGTGCGCACGTTGTTATGCATCGTGATACAGATTATGTTGTACAAGAAGGCGAAATCGTAATTGTAGACCAATTTACTGGTCGTCTTATGAAAGGTCGTCGTTATAGCGAAGGGTTACACCAAGCTATCGAGGCAAAAGAAGGCGTAGAAATTCAAAATGAAAGTATGACGCTTGCGACAATTACATTCCAGAACTACTTCCGTATGTACGAAAAGTTATCTGGTATGACTGGTACAGCGAAAACAGAGGAAGAGGAATTCCGTAACATTTATAATATGAACGTTATCGTAATTCCAACGAACAAACCGATTATTCGTGATGACCGTGCAGATTTAATCTTCAAATCAATGGAAGGTAAATTTAATGCTGTTGTTGAGGATATTGTAAATCGTCATAAACAAGGGCAACCAGTTCTTGTCGGTACAGTTGCAATCGAAACGTCAGAACTTATTTCAAAAATGTTAACGCGTAAAGGTGTACGTCATAACATCTTAAATGCGAAAAACCATGCGCGTGAAGCGGATATCATTGCAGAAGCAGGTATAAAAGGCGCTGTAACGATTGCGACGAACATGGCAGGTCGTGGTACAGATATTAAGCTTGGAGACGATGTGAAAAACGTTGGTTTAGCCGTTATCGGTACAGAGCGTCACGAAAGTCGTCGTATTGATAACCAGTTACGTGGTCGTGCTGGTCGTCAAGGGGACCCAGGTGTTACGCAGTTCTACTTATCAATGGAAGATGAACTAATGCGTCGCTTCGGTTCTGATAATATGAAAGCGATGATGGATCGCCTTGGTATGGATGATTCTCAGCCAATCGAAAGTAAAATGGTTTCTCGTGCAGTAGAATCTGCGCAAAAACGTGTAGAAGGAAATAACTATGATGCACGTAAGCAGTTACTACAATATGATGATGTACTTCGTCAGCAACGTGAAGTTATTTACAAACAGCGTCAAGAGGTAATGGAGTCTGAGAACTTACGCGGTATTATTGAAGGTATGATGAAATCTACAGTAGAGCGTGCGGTTGCACTTCATACACAAGAGGAAATTGAAGAAGATTGGAACATTAAAGGTCTTGTTGACTACTTAAATACAAACCTTCTGCAAGAAGGAGATGTGAAAGAAGAAGAATTACGTCGCCTTGCTCCAGAGGAAATGAGCGAGCCAATTATCGCGAAATTAATAGAGCGTTACAATGACAAGGAAAAGCTTATGCCAGAAGAGCAAATGCGTGAGTTCGAAAAAGTTGTTGTATTCCGTGTTGTAGATACGAAATGGACAGAGCATATCGATGCGATGGATCACCTTCGTGAAGGTATTCATTTACGTGCTTACGGTCAAATTGATCCACTTCGTGAGTATCAAATGGAAGGGTTCGCAATGTTCGAATCAATGATTGCTTCTATTGAAGAGGAAATTTCTCGTTACATTATGAAAGCTGAAATTGAACAAAACTTAGAGCGTCAAGAAGTTGTTCAAGGTGAAGCTGTTCACCCATCTAGCGATGGCGAAGAAGCGAAGAAAAAACCAGTTGTAAAAGGTGACCAAGTGGGCCGCAACGATTTATGTAAATGTGGTAGCGGTAAAAAATATAAAAACTGCTGTGGTATCGGGAAGTAATATAGGGCGGTAGCCCAGGCTGCTTTGCAAACTTTTACATCAAAAATGTATAATTAAGAAGGATTAAACTCTCTCCGTCATAAGTGGAGAGAGTTTCCCTTGTTTTCATACGAAAGTAACAGCAATTACATAGAGGTGAAGGAAATGGAATTAGTAGAAATTAGACAGGAATTAGAGAAAATGGCTAAGAGATTAGCGGCTTTTAGGGGGTCTCTTTGACCTCCCTACTAAGGAGAAACAAATTTCAGAATTAGAAGAGAAAATGATGGGCGCAGGATTTTGGGATGATCAACAAGGCGCACAAGCTGTCATTAACGAAGCAAATGCGTTAAAAGATATGGTTGGGAGTTTCCGTCAGTTAGATGAGACATTCGAAAATTTAGAAATAACGCATGAACTTTTAAAAGAAGAGTATGATGAAGATTTACATGAGGAGCTTGAATCAGAAGTAAAAGGCTTAATTCAAGAAATGAATGAGTATGAGCTGCAGTTACTACTTAGCGATCCTTATGATAAAAATAACGCCATTTTAGAATTACACCCAGGTGCAGGTGGAACAGAGTCACAAGACTGGGGTTCTATGTTATTACGTATGTACACACGTTGGGCTGAAAAACGTGGGTTTAAAGTAGAAACTGTTGACTACTTACCAGGTGATGAAGCTGGTATTAAGAGCGTTACTTTATTAATTAAGGGTCATAACGCTTACGGTTACTTAAAAGCTGAGAAAGGTGTACATCGTCTTGTACGTATTTCACCATTCGATTCTTCAGGCCGTCGTCATACATCGTTCGTATCTTGTGAAGTTGTACCTGAATTCAATGATGAAGTTGAAATTGAAATACGTACAGAAGACTTGAAAATTGATACGTATCGTGCAAGTGGAGCGGGTGGACAGCACGTTAATACGACAGATTCAGCAGTTCGTATTACGCATACACCGACAAATACGGTTGTAACGTGTCAGTCAGAGCGTTCTCAAATTAAAAACCGTGAGCATGCGATGAAGATGTTAAAAGCGAAATTATATCAAAAGAAATTAGAAGAGCAACAAGCGGAGTTAGATGAAATTCGCGGAGAACAAAAAGAAATCGGATGGGGTAGCCAAATCCGTTCTTATGTATTCCACCCATATTCTCTTGTGAAAGACCACCGTACAAATACTGAGGTCGGTAATGTGCAAGCAGTTATGGATGGAGAAATTGATCCGTTTATTGATGCTTACTTACGTTCTCGCATCTAATAAGCTAAGTGAAAAAAAGCCAACAAAATTGTTGGCGCACGTTGAGGATATAGAGGACATAAAGAGTGCTATTTTATTTATATGGATGAAGTACAGAGGAAGAGAAGTTGGAAACGACAACTTCTCTTTTTGATGGGATTATATGTAGCATACAATGTTGTATATTGTTTTGTAAAAAGTAGAAAATAGTAAAACAGATTGGCAATAGAGTAAGGCTTTCTACAGAATTTTTCTAAATTCCCGTTCAAAAAGAATCCTTTATAGAAGTTTATAAGTTGTTCACAGAATTGAAACAACTTATAAAAGCTTTATATCATTAGGGTTCTCACTTTATTTTTGAAGAATATGAAATACACCTTAGTTTTTCTATATAAAGATAATGCTTATAATGAAAATGAGTGTGTTAGGAATGAAAAGAATATCAACAATGGGGAGCGATAGAAGTGAAAAAGAAATTATTGGCTATTGCGCTAGGAACATCAGTCGTTTTTGCTTTAGGAGCGTGTGGAAATAAAGAAGAGAGTAAGTCTTCGAACCAGTCTGCAAGTACAGACAGTGCAGAACAAATTTTCCAAAGAAGTTGTGCTGGGTGTCACGCAACAGATTTATCAGGAGCAACTGGACCTGATTTAAGAAAAGTAGGCGGGAAGTACGACGCTGCAGATATCGAAGAAATTATTAAAAAAGGTCGCGGTTCAATGTCGCCAGGACTTATTCAAGGTGAAGATGCGAAAAAAGTAGCTGAGTGGTTAGCTGAACATAAATAAAAAGGGGTAAAATGGACGAGTTGATTCATATAATCAACTCGTTTCCCTTTTTTTGGAATGTAACATAACTGTAACAAAAATGTATCCAAACTGGAAACCGTTTGATGTTACAATGAGGTTTGTAGAATTTTGCTGAAATATATTACATAGAGTAGTATTGCTTAGAAAAAGAGTATAAGTAGACTACCTTCAACAAGAGTGGTTTAAAAGAGAATAAAGGTTTAGCTTTTATTTTCAAATGTACAGAAAAGTATTTCGAAAAAAATCATTAAGTATTGGGTGATAAATAATGATAAAAATGACGAATGTTTATAAGGAGTACCCGAATGGTATGAAAGCCATTGCTGGTCTCACAGTTAACATTAAACAAGGCGAGTTTGTATACGTAGTTGGACCGAGTGGAGCCGGAAAATCTACATTTATTAAAATGATGTATCGTGAAGAGAAGCCATCTACAGGATCAATTAATGTAAATGGTCTTACTATCGAGTCATTAGCAGAAAGAGACGTTCCATATTTCCGTCGTCAATTAGGCGTGATTTTCCAAGACTTTAAATTACTACCTAAATTAACGGTATATGAGAATGTTGCGTTTGCCTTAGAAGTAATTGAAGAAGAGCCAGATGCAATTCGTGAGCGTGTAACAGAAGTGTTAGGTCTTGTAGGTCTTGAAGATCGTGCAGACGCACTTCCAAGCGAACTTTCAGGCGGGGAGCAGCAACGTGTTGCGATTGCGAGAGCAATTGTTAATAGACCAAAGGTTGTAATTGCCGATGAGCCAACAGGTAACTTAGATATTGAAACAGCTCTTGATATTATGAAGATTTTCACGCGCATTAATGAGCGTGGTACAACGATCGTTATGGCGACACATAACGCAGATATCGTAAATACAATCCGTCATCGTGTAATCGCGATTGAAGGCGGAAAAATTGTTCGAGATGAGATGGAGGGAGGATACGGATATGAAGGCTAAGACCCTTAGTCGACATTTGCGAGAAGGTGTAAAGAATCTATCACGTAACGGATGGATGACGTTTGCTTCTGTTAGTGCAGTAACAGTTACATTATTACTTGTAGGTGTCTTTTTAACAGCGATTATGAATATGAACCATTTTGCGACGAAAGTAGAGCAAGATGTAGAAATTCGTGTACACATTGATCCAGCAGCAAAAGAAGCTGACCAAAAGAAATTAGAAGATGATATGAGTAAGATTGCAAAAGTAGACTCTATTAAATATTCTTCTAAAGAAGAAGAGTTAAAACGTTTAATTAAAAGTTTAGGCGATAGCGGAAAGACATTTGAGTTATTTGAACAAGATAACCCACTTAAAAACGTATTCGTTGTAAAAGCAAAAGAACCAACAGATACAGCAACAATTGCGAAAAAGATTGAAAAAATGCAGTTTGTAAGTAATGTTCAGTACGGAAAAGGGCAAGTTGAACGATTATTTGATACTGTAAAAACTGGTCGTAACATCGGGATTGTGTTAATTGCTGGTCTTTTATTCACAGCGATGTTCTTAATCTCTAATACAATTAAAATTACAATTTATGCTCGTAGTACAGAAATCGAAATTATGAAACTTGTAGGTGCAACAAACTGGTTTATTCGTTGGCCGTTCTTATTAGAGGGATTATTCCTAGGAGTATTAGGATCAATTATTCCAATTGGCTTAATTCTAGTTACGTATAATTCGTTGCAAGGTGTGTTTAACGAAAAACTTGGCGGAACAATTTTCGAACTTCTACCATACAGTCCATTCGTATTCCAATTAGCTGGTTTACTAGTGTTAATCGGGGCTTTAATCGGTATGTGGGGAAGTGTAATGTCAATTCGTCGCTTCTTAAAAGTATAAAAAGTTGCAAACATAATTCGTACAAGCTTATCATATAGTAGAAATAGGTAAAGGCATCACACACTGTGTGATGCCTTTTGCTACACCACCTGTGTGTTTTGGAAAGGGGAATTCCGCATTGAAACGTAGAGTTGCAATTATTGGAATGGTTGTTGCATTTTTAATTGGTGCTGGCGGAATGTTTGCGGGTATGTCTTTATTTGGGGTTAATCCAGCAGAAGTAACGCAAACAATTTCGAATGGAAACGCTAGCACTGCGCAAGGGAATTTGGCAAAAATTAATGAGGCGTATGCACTAATTGATTCACGTTATGTGGAAGACGTGAAAGATGAAAAATTAGTCGAAGGTGCAATACAAGGCATGTTGTCTACGCTGAAGGACCCTTATTCCACGTATATGGATAAAGAAACGGCTAAACAGTTTAGTGAATCGCTTGATCCCGAGTTAGAAGGGATTGGGGCTGAGGTGAACAAAACGGACGGTAAGCTTATTATCGTATCTCCAATTAAAGGCTCACCAGCAGAAAAGATTGGAATTAAACCGAATGACCAAATTTTATCTGTAGATGGAAATAGTGTGAAAGATTTATCACGTGAAGAAGCAGTATTAAAGATTCGTGGTAAAAAAGGAACGACTGTTGCGATTGAAATTAAGCGTGCAGGAGTAGCTGATCCGATTGTATTTAAAATTAAGCGTGAAAAAATTCCAATCTTCACAGTGTTTAGCTCTGTGAAACAAGAGAGTGGAAAAGATATCGGTTATATGCAAATCACTTCTTTTGCTGAAAATACAGCGAAAGAATTTAAGGATCAGTTAAAAGAGTTAGAGAAGAAAAACATAAAAGGCTTAGTTATTGACGTACGTGGTAATCCAGGTGGCTACTTAAATAGTGTAGAAGAGATACTAGGAGAAATTATGACGGATAAAAAGCCGATGCTACAAGTAGAGCAAAGAAATGGTGAGAAGAAGAAATTCTCTACGGAACTAAAAGAGAGAAAGCCATATCCGATTTCAGTACTAATTGATAACGGAAGTGCTTCTGCTTCAGAGATTTTAGCGGGTGCGCTAAAAGAGGGAGAAGGATACGATTTAATTGGTGAAAAAACGTTTGGCAAAGGTACTGTTCAGCAAGCTGTTCCATTTAAAGATGGCAGCAACATCAAATTAACGATGTTCAAATGGTTAACACCGGATGGAAACTGGATTCATAAAAAAGGAATCAAGCCAACTGTAGAAGTGAAACAACCAGATTATTATCATGCGACACCAATTCAAATTGAAAAGACACTTTCATACAATGCAAATGATGTACAAGTAAAACATGCCCAAGAAATGCTTAAGAGTTTAGGGTATGTACCAGGACGTGAAGATGGCTACTTTAGTAAAGAGACAGAATCAGCACTGAAAGCATTCCAAAATGCGAATAAGATGGAAGCGACAGGACAGCTCGATAAAAAGACAGCTGAGGCGATTCAAACGAAAATTATTGAAAAAATCCGTTCTGGAGAAAATGATCTACAATTACAGTCAGCATTAAAATTAATGGCGAAGTAAAGTGAAACTTTAATCAGTGGGGAGCTTCATCCCCCACTGATTATTAGTTGAACCAATCGGACTTTTATGGACAGTTGACTCCCCACCTAAATTCTTTGTTTTCGCTGAATTTTGAGGTGGGAGGCTTACTGCCCATTAAAGTGGGATAAAAAGAAATACAGGCAGTTTGCTGCCTGTATTTTTTTGTGTTAAACAAACGTTTGTCCAGTTATGATAATATAAAAAGAAAGAATGATATAAATGGTGGTGAATGGGTTCGTGGAGGCATGGATTTTTGAAATAATGCGGGCAGTTGGACGTTTTTTCTTACACCCTGCTGTCTATGTATTTTTAATAAGTAGTATCTTCGTTGGATACTTACGTATGTTACGAGAACGAAAAGATTTTTCTTTTAAAGTTTATGATATTTGGTTTGAACTGCGAACATCTTTATTGGCGGGAGTTAAATACGGATTAATCGTATCTATCATTACGATTGGGCTCGGACTTGTTGTTTCTAAGGCGAGCTTATGGGCCATTTTACTTTGGACGTTACTATTTGGATTAACTGCTATGTATCGATATTTATCAGCGGCTTATACGTTTAGTATCGCGATTGTATGTGTTCTATTATCTTCTAAGCTACCAGTTTCTTTCTTACAGCTTGGAGAAGGTGAAGAGAATACAATCGTATCCCTTGCTATTTTGCTAGGCATCATGCTCGTTGTAGAGGGCTTGTTGATTTCTAAAAATGCAGTAGGATATTCGACGCCGAAGATTAGGAAGGGTAAGCGCGGATTAAAGATTGGTTTACACGAATCAAAGCGTTTATGGATCATTCCTATTTTTATTCTTGTACCAGGTGACGCAGTAACGCAGTTTATTTCATGGTGGCCTGTCGTTTCAATCGGTTCACATACATATTCTCTATTCCTCGTTCCATTTTTAATTGGATTTATGAGAAGGATTAGAAGTTATGAGCCGACGGAAGCTTTATTATTTACAGGAAGACGTGTGTACGGATTAGCAGGACTTGTGCTTGTTTTAGGAATCGCAAGTTATTGGTGGCACGTACTTGCCATTATTGCAATGGGCGTTGCAATGCTTGGACGTTTTACAATTTCCATGCAAGAGAAAATTGCGGATGAAACAAGACCAGCGTACTTCGCTGCACGTAATGATGGACTCGTTGTACTAGATACAATTCCAAATACAATTGGAGCAGAGCTGAATTTACTGCCTGGAGAAATGATTACGAAAGTAAATGGAGTCATTCCAAGAAGTGCTGAGGAATTTTATGATGCGCTTCAAACGAAGACGACAGGAGCATTTTGTAAGTTAGAAGTTTTAGATACAAATGGAGAACTTCGCCTTGCTCAAACGGCATTATACGCTGGTGGACATCACGAATTAGGTATTGTGTTTGTTCAGCAGGAGCATGAGTGGGATTCGGAAGCGATGTAATAGAAGAAAAGGTATCACCTTGTGGTGATGCCTTTTTTTGTGTAAGCAGGGCGGTAGTTATAGTACATGAAATTTATATCGGCGATTTTGCAAATATATCAGCGCAACTTGAAATATATCGGCGATTTTGCAAATATATCAGCGCAACTCGAAATATATCGGCGATTATTCGAATATATCGACTTTCCGGCCAAAAACGACAACTATCGCAAAGCTTATTTTCAGTTTCATAGACGGATAACTTGAATAATTATTTGATAATGGTTATCATTTAGGGAGTCTTTTTAATTTTGGAAAATGGAGGTAAGATATGCTGCGTAAATTTTTTTCTTACTATAAACCGTATAAAGGTTTATTTATACTCGACTTTTCTTGTGCGGTCGTCGCAGGATTATTAGAACTCGGCTTCCCGCTTATCGTAAATCAATTTATTGATAAGTTATTGCCAGGGCAAAACTGGACGCTTATTTTATGGGCTTGTTTCGGTTTACTCGCAGTTTATATGTTAAATGCAGGCTTACAATATGTCGTTACATATTGGGGACATATGCTTGGTGTTAACATTGAAACAGATATGAGGCAGAAATTATTTGATCATATTCAAAAGCTATCATTTAGATTTTTTGATAATAATAAAACAGGTCATTTAATTTCACGCCTTACAAACGATTTAATGGAAATTGGGGAAATTGCTCATCATGGACCAGAAGATTTATTTATCGCCGTAATGACTTTAGTTGGGGCATTTTCATTTATGATGATGATCAACTGGAAGTTAGCGCTATTAACGTTCTTCGTTATTCCATTCTTATTATGGTTGGCACTTTACTTCAATAAAAAAATGACAGGTACATTTAGACGTTTATTCTCAGATGTTGCTGATTTCAATGCATGTATTGAGAACAACGTTGGTGGTATTCGCGTTGTACAAGCATTCGGAAATGAAAAGTTTGAGAAAGAGCAATTTGCTGTTAACAACGCTCGTTTCCGTACAACGAAATTAATGGCGTATAAAATTATGGCGCTAAATTCGTCAATTAGTTATATGCTTATGCGTCTCGTAACGCTCTTCGTCTTAATATGCGGTACGTGGTTTGTTCTGCAAGGAGAATTAACGTACGGTGGATTTATCGGATTCGTTCTATTAACGAATATTTTCTTCCGTCCAATTGAAAAAATTAATGCGGTAATCGAAAGCTATCCGAAAGGGATCGCCGGTTTTAAAAGGTATGTAGAGCTTCTTGAAACAGAGCCAGATATTGTGGACTCTAAAGATGCAATGGAAGTAAAACATGTACATGGTGATATTCAATATAACAACATTACATTCGGATATGAAAACAAAGAACCGATTTTAAATGACATTAGTTTAAAAATACACGCAGGTGAAACGGTTGCGTTCGTTGGGCCATCTGGAGCTGGAAAAACGACGTTATGTAGTTTATTACCACGCTTTTATGAGCAATCATCTGGATCGATTCAAATTGATGGTATTGATACGAAAGACATGACGTTATCTTCACTCCGTAAGCAAATTGGAATCGTGCAGCAAGATGTGTTCTTATTCTCAGGAACGATTCGTGAAAACATTGCTTACGGAAATTTAAAGGCATCAGAAGCTGATATTTGGCAGGCGGTAAAGAGAGCTCAGTTAGAGGATTTAATTTACTCGCAGCCAGACGGTTTAGATACAGTTATCGGTGAGCGCGGCGTGAAACTTTCAGGCGGACAGAAGCAACGTCTAGCTATTGCTCGTATGTTCTTAAAAAATCCGCCAATTTTAATACTAGATGAAGCAACTTCCGCACTAGATACAGAGACGGAACTTGCGATTCAAAAATCACTTGCTGAACTATCTGTCGGCCGTACAACATTAGTTATCGCTCATAGGCTTGCAACGATTAAAAATGCAGATCGAATCGTCGTTGTAAATAAAGATGGTATTGCAGAACAAGGTTCACATGATGAATTAATTGAACAAGGCGGAGGATACAGCAGGTTATACGAAGCGCAGTTTAGTTCGTAAATATAATTTTTGCCGAATTAGCGCACCATAAGTAAGTGGAAATCTTATATGGGAGGCTATACGGTATGATTGTAACAACAACTTCTACAATTCAAGGGAAAGAAATTATTGATTATGTCGATATCGTGAATGGAGAAGCGATTATGGGGGCGAATATCGTTCGTGACCTTTTTGCTTCTGTCCGTGACGTTGTCGGTGGTCGCTCAGGCGCTTACGAAAGCAAATTGAAAGAAGCACGTGACATTGCAATGGAAGAGATGAAAACTCTCGCAAGGCAAAAAAATGCGAATGCCATCGTTGGTATCGATGTGGATTATGAAGTCGTTCGCGAAGGAATGCTAATGGTTGCTGTGAGCGGGACTGCTGTCCGTATCTGAAGTAAAAAGCCGTGCTGATGCACGGCTTTTTGTATGCTATGTCGAAGATTCAATATTTCTTGGGAAATGCGGCAGGTCCCGTCGATATATAGGGAAGACATTAGAGCGCTTCTTTACATTTCCGGATTTGAACTAATAATGTTTCGTATTCTTGTTCGAGAGATGTGATGTCATCGTGATGATTTTGTATGGAAATTCGGCCGATGATTTCTGTTAATTTTGTTTGTAATCGTAACAATTCTTGTTCAGTAACATTTACAGAATCCTCGGTTGTTCTCTTGGTGTATTGCTCATAATTGCCGTGGAATACTCTAGGTTCACTCTCGTCTACTTTTAGAATATGGTCTGCCACAGAGCGAATAAAGGCACGGTCATGGCTAATGAAAAGTATAGTGCCAGGATATTCTTGTAACATGCTTTCTAATTCTTCTTGCGTCGCTAAGTCTAAATAGTTTGTCGGTTCATCGAGCAGAAGCATATTATAGTTTCCTAAAAATACTTTTGCGAGTGCAACCTTCATTCGCTCACCCCCGCTTAGAACGTGCACAGGCTTATGAACATCTTCACGGCGGAATAGAAGCCTTGCAAGTATTGTGCGAACGAACGATTCTGTATAATTTGTTTCTTCTAGAACATTTTCTAAAATGGTTTTATCTGTTTTTAAAATGGATAGTGTTTGTTCGAAGTATCCAATTTTACAACTTTTCGAAAGCTGCATGCCACGCTCATTTGCGAGAAGCATGTTGAACAAAGTCGTTTTTCCACTTCCGTTTGCGCCTAAAATAGCAAGCTTTGCACCTGGAGCAATAGTTCCATTCAGATTTTTAAATAGTGTACGATTACCTATTTTCTTTGTGGCTTTATTGAACTGTACTGCCACTTTACTATGAATAGGTGTATGGTATTGTACGTCAAACTGAGCTTGAGAAAGATCCTTTGGCTTTTCCTTCTTTTCTAGTTTTTCGAGACGTGTTTCTAATGCTTTCGCTACTTTACTAACCTGTTCTTGGCCATGAGCCCCACTTAATTTATAAAGTTTAGATTCAGATGAACTGAACCGTGTTGGGATTTTTGTCATGCTAGAAGCACGTTGCTTTTTTTGTAAAATGGACTGCTCTAAACGATTTTTTTCTTGTACATATTGCTCATATTCTGCTTGTTTTTGTATTCGTTCACGTTCTTTTTGCTTGCGATAGTTTGAATAATTACCTTTATACTCTTGAATCGTACCATCTTCGATTTCGATGATTTTTGTACATATCGCATCTAAAAAGTCACGATCATGTGATATTAAAACAAGTGCCCCTTTATAAGATAAAAGTGCCTTTTCTAATTGTTCTGTACCGGCCATATCTAAGTGGCTTGTTGGTTCATCAGCGAATAAAATGCCTGCATTCTGTTCAAGAGCGTGGGCAATCTTTAGACGCATTCGTTCACCGCCGCTCATTGAATTTGAAACGTTTGAAATGCTCCATTTTCCTTTTGCGAGAGAAGAAGTGGTTTCCGGTACTTCCTCGCTAAGCTGAGGAATGATGCTGATAGAACTATGATGAGTTACTATGCCTTTGTCAGCTTCTATTTCTTTACTTAATATTTGTAATAACGTAGATTTACCAGCACCGTTGACTCCGACAATTCCTATGCGATCCTGTGATTGAATTTCCAGTGATGGTAACGTAAATAGTGTACGATCACCAAAGCCCTTTTCAATATTACGTGCGAATAAAATAGTCATAAAAAAACCTCCCTAGTTTCACTAGAGAGGATAAACGTCGCCCTTGCATGTAAAAATCGTACATAAATAAACGATTTTTCACATGATCGTTTCGAAAGAAAGTATCGACAAATGGACAGACTAATCCTCTGCTAGTTTTCATCATTTTTGTTCACTATTTGTGATGGATGAAATAAATAAGAGAATTAGAACTTCATTGGTCAAAGTACCTTCCTTTCATAATATTACTTTTATTGTATGCGCATACAAATAAGTTTGTCAAACTTATTTCAGCTTGTGATTTTTGAATTCGTTATTATAAACTTGTGCCTTAGCTATCGCCTCAGCATCATTTTGGATTTCATCTAACCCATTCGCATCCCCAATAATATAACCCTCAAACGATGAACCAACAAAATCAAAGATGTATTGGAACTGGGAGATAAGTGGTAATGCTTTTAGTTTCGGATTATCGCCGCCAACGATAACAACGTACATTTTTTTGCCTTTCATTTTTTCTTTGAAATGAAGAGATGTATCGCGCAAGCTTTGTGACCAGCGATCGACGAAGTTTTTCATATGACCACTCATCCCGTACCAATATAATGGTGTAGCAAAGATAATTGTGTCGTGCTCTAACATGCGCTTGGTTAACTGCTCGTAGTCATCATCTACAGGTTGGAATCCTTCTGTATCATGACGCTGATCTGTAATAGGATAGACTGTATGATCACGTAAATAAATTTGTTCTGTTTCAATTCCATCAATCATCATATGTGTTAAAGCTTCCGTATTTCCATTTTGTCTTGAACTGCCGTGTATAACAAACATGTAATCATTCCTTTTCTTTTTCTTTTTTTAGGAGTGAAACGTGTTTTTGCAAATTCGTTTGAATATGGGAAAGCAATGAGATTTGCTTTGTTACTTCATTAAGTTTATCTTCATAAAGCGTAAGGATGCTGCTGCACGGATTGTCGTATAAGTGCGGTTCAATTTCAAGGCAGCGCAGCATCCTTGCCGTCTCTTCTAAATTCAAGCCAATTTGTAAGTACATTTGAATAAGCTCCACTTTTTCGATGGCACTTTCGTCAAAATCACGATAGCCATTTGCGAGGCGCTTCGAAGGAAGTAATCCCTTTTCTTCGTAATGTCTTAGTGATCTTTCGCTAACGCCAGTTTCTTTTGATAACTCCCCGATTCGCAATGCGTTTCACTCCTTCTACATGTATTGTAAACCTTCACACTAATGTGAAGGTCAATGCTGTTTTTTCGCAAAAGAATTTACATGATTTAAAAACACTTGAATAGCTTTAGACGGAATAAAATATTTGCCGCGCACGATGGAGAATGGACGGATGAGTTGTTCATCTGGAACTTCGACGTGGAATAGTTCTTTTGCCAGTAGCTCTTTCCGTACAGTCCAATCAGAAAGGATAGCGATGCCAAGCCCAGCACTCACCGCTTCCTTCACGCTTTGAATACTGCTGAATGTAAAGGAACGCTTTAGTTTTAAATGGTGTTGATGAATAAAACGGTCACTATAAGCACGTGTACCAGAACCACTTTCTCTTAATACCCATACTTGATCTTGGAGTGTCCTTTCATTTATTTCATTTGTGCGGAGTAGTGGATGGTTTGGCGGGACGACGAGTTTCATTTCATCTTGCATAAACGTTTCAACGTCAACGTCGGCGTATACAACTTGACCTTCTACTAAGCCGATATCAATTTGATTAGAGCGAAGGCTTTGCAAAACGTCTTCTGTATTTGAAATAAGGGTATGAACTTCGACGCGTGGATTTTCATTGGCATAATTAGCGAGTATTTTTGGAAGTAAGTATTCGCCAATTGTAAAACTAGCACCGATGCGAAGCGTTCCTGTTACAACGTTATGTAGTTCATTAATTTCTTGTTTGGCATCTTCATAAAGAGAGAGCATTTGCTTTGCGTGTATATATAATATGTTTCCGGCCTCGGTCACTTGAACGTGCTTCGGGGATCGCTGAATGAGTGTAGTTCCAAATTCGTTTTCTAAGTTGCGAATGTGCATAC
This sequence comes from Bacillus sp. FF-1, assembly GCF_028548245.1. Classification (NCBI taxonomy): domain Bacteria; kingdom Bacillati; phylum Bacillota; class Bacilli; order Caryophanales; family Bacillaceae; genus Bacillus; species Bacillus sp. FF-1. The sequence goes on along the minus strand of NZ_JAQQGG010000005.1, from coordinate 21,538 downwards.
TTACGCCAGGCTGTGAAAGGTTTAATAATTCTGCTGCACGGGAGAAATGTTTCTGCTCAACGACAGTAACAAAAATTTTTAAAATATCTACGTTCATATAATCGGCTCCTTTCTTTTTCTATCATCTTATCATAAGTATTTCTGATGATAGAGATTTGGTATTGGTATTAAACTTATTATAGAAACTCTCTTATAATGTAAGTAGAAAGAACATGCATGTTCCAATATGATTATTGGAGTGGTTCAAAGTGGAACAGACACTTGTTATACAAAAGAAGAAGCGTTTTGGATTTTCGCAAGGGATTGGGATTACACTATTAATCGCAATTGTGGCGAAATATTTAGCGGAGCTTCCATTTTTAAATATTATGGGACAATTAGTAATTGCTATTCTAATTGGGATGGTTTGGCGTGCGACAATTGGAGTTCCTCATGATGCGATTGCGGGGACGAACTTTGCGAGTAAGAAGTTGCTGCGCTTTGGGATCATCTTACTTGGAATGCGATTAAATCTTGTTGATATTGCGAAGGCGGGACCGAAAGTATTGGTCATCGCAGCGGTTGTTATTACATTTACGATTTTCGTTGTATACGGACTAACGAAAGTATTTAAAGTAGAGAAGAAGCTTGGAATTTTAACAGCATGCGGAACAGCGATTTGTGGCGCGGCAGCGGTCGTGGCAATTGCGCCGCAAGTGAAAGCAAAAGATGATGAAACGGCAGTTGGGGCTGCAATCATTGCTATTTTAGGTACGATATTTACGCTTATTTATACGTTATTATATCCAGTGCTTGGCTTTTCTCCGTACGGCTACGGTGTATTCTCGGGTGCGACGCTGCATGAAATCGCTCATGTCATAGCAGCTGCGGCGCCAGGAGGAAGTACGGCTGTAGACATCGCAGTTATCGTGAAGTTAACGCGCGTTGCAATGCTTGTACCAGTAGCGATTTTAATTGGATTATGGTTTGGTAAGAGTGAGGGAAGCAAGGAAAAAAGATCATGGCGCGACCTTCCAATTCCGTGGTTCATTTTCGGATTTTTAGCGATGAGTGCGGTGCATTCTCTTAGCGTGATTCCAGAAGTTGTTGCGGGATATATTGTAGTCATCGCTTATATGCTTATCGCAATGGCGATGGCGGGGCTTGGCTTAAATGTAGAGTTTAAAACGTTCCGGAAGTTAGGAAGCAAAGCATTCGTGGCAGGGCTAATTGGCTCGGTTTGCTTATCGGTGCTTGGATATGTTCTTGTATATGCGTTAGGATTTATGTAGTAGGAAGAAGAAGCTGTTCCAAAAGATATTTTGGGACAGCTTCTTTCTTATGTTTATAGTGCTACGGATGTCGGTATTTGTCGGTAAGTCGATATATTGAAAAAATCGCCGATATAAATGGAGTTGCGCTGATATATTTGGGGAATCGCCGATATAATTTCAGTTGCGCTGATATATTTAGGAAATCGCTGATATAAATTTAATTCCCTCTGTACTTTGTTAGAAAAGATGTTCAGTGAAATATTTTTCTAAAATTTGTAAAGATATCTTTACTTATAACTGGAAAATATTTATAATTTAAGTAAAGATATCTTTACTTTTGAAGGTGGAGCCTATGGGTGTAAAAAATAAAATTAAAGAATTAAGAAAGCAACATCATATAACGCAAGTTGAAATGGCAAAGGCGATGCAGGTGACGCGGCAGACAATCGTGGCGATTGAAAACCATCATTACAACCCGAGTCTAGAGTTATCCTTAAAAATTGCCAAATATTTTGGAGTGAAGGTGGAGGAAATCTTTACGCTAGAGTAAGGGGAGAGAAAAATGCAGGATGAGTTTGAGAGATTTCAGTCAGATAAAGCGTTTAAATATTTAGGGTTGTTTTTAGCGATTAGTTTAGCCATATGGAGTTTGTACAATTTAATTGTTTACGGAAGTGCTGGTATGCCGTTTGTGTTATTTGTACTAGGGCAGTTTGTTTATTCCTTTGTGAACTATTGGCCGAAGTGGAGATATAGAAATAGTAAAGAGGTTAATCGTGTATGAGTAAGCAAGAGGTTATACGGTTCATAGGAAGTTTATTTTTAGCGGGGCTTGTGCTAAATGTGAGCTTAATGATTTTAAATATTTCATGGGGAACAATCTTCATATCAAATGTAGCGTTAGTCATTTTATATGGCATTGCGGAATATAGAGAACAGAAGCGTTTGAAAGAAGAGGGAATACCGTCGATTGATGAGCGAGTTGTGAATAAGATGAAGTCATATTTTACGATTAGTATGACAAGCTTCGTTTTCTTGTTCATTATGTATCTTTGTGTAAATAAGTATTTAGACAGGCCAGTAGTACATGTAAATGAGTTATTATATATTGCTATTTTTGGTCTATTAATAAGTATGGCATCGACGAGCGTGTTAGCAACAAGGAATAGATAGAAAAAGGGGAACTGGGATGGGATTACCGGTATTATGTGTCGCTACGGCTATTTTTGCTTTGTTTTGGGGAATGCAGAACTTTTCTCATAATCCAGTGCCGAGTATTTGTATTATGCTTGGTACTGTAGGTTTATCGTATTATTTATTAGTTTCAGCTCATTATCATAAAACAGCAACGAGTGTTGTTGTTGGGGCACTTATTTTATTTTGTGGTCGTGCTGTGCAAAAGGGGTTATTTCCGTAAAGGCTGTTTATACGAAGCGTATAAACAGCCTTTTGTATTTTTTTTACAAAACACTTGAAAGTTACGTAACGTCATCTTTTATAATGAAGGAGAAGAGGTGATGGTAGTGATTTCAATTCAACAATTGACGAGAGAAACAGGGGTTACGGTACGTACATTACGTTATTATGATCAAATAGATTTATTAAAGCCGAGTGGTAAAACAGAGGGTGGACATCGGTTATATAGTGAAGCGGACGTTATTCGTTTGCAACAAATTTTGTTTTTAAAGGAAATGGGATTTTCATTAAAAGAAACTGCGAATATGTTAGTAAAAGGTGAGCTAGATTTAAAAAATTCGCTTGAAAAACAACTTCGGTTTGTACAAGAAGAACAAAAGAAATTTAATCGAATGGAGAGTGTTTTACAAGCAGTTGTTTATTCGGTAGATGTGGAAGGAGAACTCGATTGGAAAGTTATGTTTGAACTGATTCAGCTTTCGAAGCAGTCTTCTCGTATACGTGAAATATTTCAAAATGAAGTATTTTCAAAGGAAGAACAAAAATTGCTTCATAATTTACCAAACATGAGTAAGGAAGATCCGAATGTTTTAGAATGGGTAGATTTATTAAAGCAATTCCGTACTTTTATGAAAGACGGTAAAGAAGTAGCTAGTGATGAGGTACAAGGGGCAACGAAGAAATTAATGCAGAAATGTTTAGAAATGGCTAATGGTGATGAAGCGTTTTTAGATAAGTTATGGGAAGTTAGAAAATCGAAGGAAGATTCACAGAAAATGAGCCTGTATCCGATTGAAGAAGAACTTTTACTATATATGGATGAAGCTTTTCGTATCTATGATGAAAAGGAGAAGGCTAAATGAGTATGCTCGCAGAATATCGTTGGTATTTTCTAATTGGGGCAGAAATTGTATTTTGGTTAGCGGCTATCGGTTTCTTTTTACTCCGTTACGGATTTCGTTTGAAAAAGGCGAGTTTTATTATGGGAATTGTGCTACTCGTAAATGAAGTGTTTATTTTAACTTTAGGGGTAGTGGACTATTATCAAACAGGAAAGTTTTCTAACTTTCAAATCATTACTGTAATCATTTTATTGTATGCAGTCTTCTACGGGAAAAAGGATTTGAAGAAGCTTGATATATTTGCGCAAAAATTAGTTGCGAAATGGCGGAATGAGCCGGCGCCTATTATAGAAGAACAGGTAGAATTAACAGGTATGGCTTATGCGAAGCAGGAAATGAAAAATTGGGTATTGCACCTTAGTTTGTTTGTTGTTGTGCATATTTTCTTTTTCTTTCTGTACGGTCTTGCCCCGGTTGAACAATGGCGTAATTGGTTAGAAACGGGAATTGTTTTAAATAAAGCAGCGAGTCGGGTTAGCCAAGTTTGGGCGATTATACTTTTAGTGGATACAGTTATTTCATTTTCATATGTTCTTTTTCCGAAGAAGGAGAAGGGGAAAGAGAAGCTACTTTCTTAGAGGAAAGTAGCTTTTTTAGTATACCGATAGTTTGTATAGGAGAGGATGACAGTAGGAAAAAGAGCGGATTTTAAATGAAGTGGAATCTTAATCAGTGTGGTGCTTACTGTTTGTTCATGCGGAAGAAGATTTGATAAGGAAGGAAGTGTACTCTCCTTCCTTTTTCTATATATATTGTCGAAAACTTTACCGAATATCTGTTCGTTTTTTTAGGTTTTTTATGGGCATTCGTGGTAAAATAATAATACAGATTTTTATGAGGAGGTCGGATTTTCTTGGAACGTCAATTTGAAATTGTCTCAGCGTATTCCCCACAAGGTGATCAGCCGGTAGCTATAGAGAAGCTTGTAGAGGGAATTAATAGTGGAAAGAAAAAGCAAGTGTTGCTTGGAGCGACAGGAACGGGTAAGACATTTACGATTTCAAATGTCATTAAAGAAGTGCAAAAGCCAACACTTGTCATGGCTCACAATAAAACGTTAGCAGGACAGTTATATAGTGAGTTGAAAGACTTTTTCCCGAATAATGCAGTTGAATATTTTGTTAGTTATTACGATTATTATCAACCAGAAGCGTATGTGCCGCAAACAGATACGTTTATTGAAAAAGACGCACAGATTAATGATGAAATTGATAAATTGCGTCACTCGGCAACGTCTGCATTATTTGAACGGGATGATGTAATTATCGTTGCGAGTGTTTCGTGTATATATGGTTTAGGTTCTCCAGAAGAATACCGCGAGTTAGTTGTTTCACTTCGAGTTGGTATGGAAAAGGATCGCAATCAATTGCTTCGTGAACTTGTTGATGTGCAGTATGGTCGTAATGATATTGATTTCAAGCGTGGTACATTCCGTGTGCGCGGAGATGTAGTTGAAATCTTCCCGGCATCACTTGACGAGCATTGTATTCGAATTGAGTTTTTTGGCGATGAAATTGATCGTATTCGCGAAGTAAATGCTTTAACGGGGGAAGTATTAGCAGAACGTGATCATGTAGCAATCTTCCCAGCATCTCACTTCGTTACACGTGAAGAAAAGATGAAGGTCGCTATTGAAAATATCGAAAAAGAACTAGAAGAGCGTTTAAAGGAATTAAATGATAACGGCAAGTTGTTAGAAGCGCAGCGTATAGAGCAGCGTACACGTTATGATTTAGAAATGATGCGTGAGATGGGCTTTTGTTCAGGTATTGAAAACTATTCCCGTCATTTAACACTTCGTCCAGCGGGGGCAACGCCGTATACGTTATTAGACTATTTCCCGGAAGATTTCTTAATTGTTATGGATGAGTCGCACGTATCAGTGCCGCAAGTAAGAGCGATGTATAACGGGGACCAAGCGCGTAAGCAAGTACTTGTGGATCATGGATTCCGTCTGCCATCAGCTTTAGATAATAGACCGCTCACTTTTGATGAGTTTGAAGAGAAAACGAATCAAGTTATTTACGTTTCAGCAACGCCAGGACCGTATGAATTAGAGCAGTCGCCAGAAGTAATAGAACAAATTATTCGTCCAACAGGGCTTTTAGATCCGCCAATTGATATACGACCAATTGAAGGGCAAATTGACGATTTATTAGGAGAAATTCAAGATCGCATTGCAAAAAATGAACGTGTATTAATTACGACTTTAACGAAGAAGATGTCAGAGGATTTAACAGACTACTTAAAAGATGTAGGAATTAAGGTGAATTACCTGCATTCTGAAGTGAAAACGTTAGAACGTATTGAAATTATACGAGATCTTCGCCTTGGTAAGTTTGATGTTCTCGTTGGTATTAACTTATTGCGAGAAGGATTAGATATTCCAGAAGTATCCCTTGTAGCGATTTTAGATGCTGATAAGGAAGGATTCTTACGTTCAGAACGTTCATTAATTCAAACAATTGGCCGTGCAGCACGTAATGAAAACGGCCGCGTTATTATGTACGCAGATCGTATAACGAGATCGATGGGAATTGCGATTGAAGAAACGAAGCGTCGTCGCACTATACAAGAAGCTTACAATAAAGAGCATGGTATTACGCCGAAAACGATTCAAAAAGGTGTGCGTGATGTGATACGTGCAACGACAGCTGCTGAAGAGACAGAAACATATGAAGCAACGCCAGCTAAGAAGATGACGAAAAAAGAGCGTGAAAAGACAATTGCGAAGATGGAAGCAGAAATGAAAGAAGCAGCAAAAGCGTTAGACTTCGAGCGTGCAGCTGAATTAAGAGATTTACTATTAGAATTAAAAGCGGAAGGGTGAAAAGAGTGAGTAAGAGCAAGGATTTTATCGTTGTAAAAGGTGCTAGAGCACATAACTTAAAAAATATTGATGTAACCATTCCGAGAAATCAGCTTGTCGTTGTAACGGGATTGTCTGGTTCGGGGAAATCATCATTAGCATTTGATACGATTTATGCAGAAGGGCAGCGCAGATACGTAGAATCGTTATCTGCGTATGCACGCCAGTTTTTAGGGCAAATGGATAAACCGGATGTAGATACGATTGAAGGATTGTCACCAGCAATTTCAATTGATCAAAAAACGACGAGTCGTAATCCGCGTTCAACTGTTGGAACGGTAACGGAGATTTATGATTATTTACGTTTATTATTTGCGCGAATTGGTACGCCAATTTGTCCGAATCATGGCATTGAAATTACGTCACAAACAGTAGAGCAGATGGTAGACCGTGTACTTGAATATCCTGAACGTACGAAATTACAAGTGCTAGCTCCTATCGTTTCTGGTCGTAAAGGTGCACATGTGAAAGTGCTTGAAGATATTAAGAAGCAAGGATATGTTCGTGTACGTGTTGATGGTAAAATGCTTGATGTGTCTGAAGATATTGCGTTAGATAAAAATAAGAAGCATTCCATTGAAGTTGTAATAGACCGTATTGTTGTAAAAGAAGGGATCGCAAGCCGTCTTGCAGATTCTCTTGAAAGTGCATTAAAGCTTGGCGGGGGACGAGTGTTAATCGATGTTATGGGAGAAGAGGAACTTCTATTTAGTGAACATCATGCTTGTCCGCATTGTGGTTTTTCAATTGGAGAATTAGAACCGCGTATGTTCTCATTCAATAGTCCTTTCGGGGCATGTCCTTCTTGTGATGGGCTTGGTTCAAAGTTAGAGGTAGATTTAGAACTTGTTATTCCGAACTGGGATTTATCATTAAATGAACATGCGATTGCGCCTTGGGAGCCGACAAGTTCACAATATTACCCACAACTTTTACAATCTGTATGTAATCATTACGGCGTTGATATGGATGTGCCTGTGAAAGATATACCGAAAGATTTGTTTGATAAAGTGTTGTACGGAAGCGGAGAAGAGAAAGTTTATTTCCGTTATGTGAATGAATTTGGTCAAGTAAAGGAAAATGAGATTTTATTTGAAGGTGTTATTCCAAATATTGAACGTCGTTATCGTGAAACGAGTTCGGATTACGTTCGTGAGCAAATGGAAAAGTATATGGCAGAGCAAGCTTGTCCGAAGTGTAAAGGTGGACGTTTAAAGCCTGAGAGTTTAGCTGTTTTCGTTGGCGGAAAAACGATTGCTGATGTAACGAAATATTCTGTTCAAGAAGTACAGGAATTCTTCTCAAGTGTGGAGCTAACAGAGAAACAACAAAAAATTGCTCATTTAATTTTAAGAGAAATTCAGGAGCGCGTTGGGTTCTTAGTGAACGTCGGTTTAGATTATTTAACGTTAAGTCGTGCCGCAGGAACTTTATCAGGTGGTGAGGCGCAACGTATTCGTTTAGCAACGCAAATTGGTTCTCGTCTTACTGGCGTACTTTACATTCTTGATGAGCCTTCTATCGGTTTGCATCAGCGCGATAACGATCGTCTTATTCGTACATTGCAAGAAATGCGTGATTTAGGTAATACGTTAATTGTTGTTGAGCATGATGAAGATACGATGATGGCAGCTGATTATTTACTTGATATCGGGCCTGGCGCAGGTATTCACGGTGGACAAGTCGTATCAGCAGGTACACCAGCTGAAGTGATGCAAGACGAGAATTCGCTAACCGGTAAGTATTTAAGCGGTAAAGAGTTTATTCCAGTTCCACTTGAAAGACGTAAAGGTGACGGACGAAAAGTGGAAATCGTCGGTGCAAAAGAGAATAATTTAAAGAACGCGAAAATGTCATTCCCGCTTGGTACGTTTGTAGCGGTAACGGGTGTATCTGGTTCTGGTAAAAGTACGATGATTAATGAAGTATTATATAAATCGTTAGCGCAAAAGTTATATAAAGCGAAAGCGAAGCCAGGTACTCATAAAGAGATTAAAGGTCTTGAGCATTTAGATAAAGTAATCGATATTGATCAATCGCCAATCGGTCGTACACCGCGTTCTAACCCTGCGACTTATACAGGTGTATTCGATGATATTCGTGATGTGTTTGCCCAAACGAATGAAGCGAAAGTGCGTGGATATCAAAAAGGACGTTTCAGCTTTAATGTAAAAGGTGGACGTTGTGAAGCGTGCCGTGGTGATGGAATTATTAAAATCGAAATGCACTTCTTACCAGATGTATACGTGCCGTGTGAAGTTTGTCATGGTAAACGTTACAACCGTGAAACGTTAGAAGTGAAATATAAAGATAAGAACATTTCTGAAGTATTAGGAATGACAATTGAAGATGGGGTAGAGTTCTTCGCTAACATCCCAAAAATTAAGCGTAAACTTCAAACGCTTGTAGATGTTGGACTTGGTTATATGAAATTAGGGCAACCAGCTACGACGTTATCTGGTGGTGAAGCACAGCGTGTGAAATTAGCTTCTGAATTACACCGTCGTTCTACAGGGCGTACACTATACATTTTAGACGAGCCAACGACTGGTTTACATGCGCATGATATCGCGCGTCTTCTAGAAGTGCTGCAACGTCTTGTTGAGAGCGGTGAGACGGTACTTGTAATTGAACATAATTTAGATGTAATTAAAACAGCAGATTATATCGTTGACCTTGGACCAGAGGGCGGAGACAAAGGTGGACAAATCGTTGCTTCCGGAACTCCAGAGCAAGTAGTGAAAGAAGAGCGTTCGTATACGGGTAAGTATTTAAAAGAGATTTTAAATCGTGATAAAGCAAGAATGAAAGAGAAGATAAAAGAAGTAGAACTATCACAATAAGGTATTATGAAAAACCGAGTGGCAATGACACTCGGTTTTTCGTTCATAGGGGGAGAACATGGAGTTTATAGATGTTTTAAGAAAGAAAAATATGAAGGTGAGAGAGTTTCAAAGTTGGGGTGTATGTTTTCGCAAGCGCTGGGAGGATAACTTTGAAAATCATGTAAGTGATGAGAAAAAGAAGTGTTTAGAGGGTAAAGAAGCGGAAAACACGTTTCATAATGAAGGGAAAAAGGAGTGCTACATCTTCTATCAACACTGTGATGATGTACTACTAATAAAAGATGCAAGTTTATTAAGTATGGATGATATGTATAAAGGCGATATTTACATTGTAGATAGAGAGTTCACTTGGACTTTTGTAAAAACGCATGAACATAGATGGTGTGGGCCTTATTTCGCAAAGAAGTGCTAGTAGGTATACAAGCATGAAGAGTAGAATAAGTTGATATAAGTGTCCGTATCATACTTGCGTTTATTGTCTATTAGCGTATGATGAAAGATATATGTTTAAAAGGATGTGTAAGAAAATGAGATGGATTGTATCACTTCTTGTAAATAGCGTTGTGTTAATCGCTGTATCGGGACTTTTAAAAGGGATTGCACCAGACGCGTTTTACGTAGCAAATATACAAACTGCAATTATTGCGAGTATTATTTTGGCTGTTTTAAATGTGTTCGTAAAACCGTTTTTAATTTTAATTACGCTACCAATTACTGTTGTAACTTTCGGTTTCTTCTTAATTGTTATTAATGCGATTACGTTAAAAATAGCAGATTCATTATTAGGAGACGCATTTAATATATCGGGTTTCGGTGTAGCGATCGTTGCGGCAATTTGTATTTCAATTTTTAATATGATTATTGAAAAGGCAATTGTGGAACCTTTATATGAAAAAAAGAGAAAATGACAAAAAGAAAAACATTTCATGATATGTATGAAATGTTTTTTTCTATTTATTAGAAACCGTATTTCTTGTTTCCAGAAAAAAATGGTACAATATCCGATAGAATGGAATTTTACATCAAATGAGACTGAACCCGCAGCGGAGTGGAGGTTTATACATATGCCGAAAGTAAGGACAAAAGATTTAATTGAACAATTTCAATTGGAGTTAATAAGTGGTGAAGAAGGAATTCATCGTCCGATTGATACAAGTGATTTATCACGACCTGGAATTGAAATGGCAGGATTTTTTACATATTATCCAGCTGATCGCGTGCAGCTTCTTGGGAAGACGGAGCTGACGTTCTTTGACACGTTAACGTCAGATCAAAAACAAGAGAGAATGAAAGCGCTTTGTACTGAGGAGACGCCATGTATTATTGTAACTCGTAATCAAGATGTACCAGATGAGTTGCTGCAAGCATCACGTGAATCAGGCATGCCTTTATTACGCTCTTCTCAAACGACAACGAGATTATCAAGTCGTTTAACAAATTATTTAGAAGGTAAGTTAGCACCAACAACAGCTGTTCATGGTGTGTTAGTAGATATTTACGGCGTTGGTGTTTTAATTACAGGACAAAGTGGTGTCGGTAAAAGTGAGACAGCTCTTGAGCTTGTAAAACGTGGTCATCGCCTTGTTGCGGATGATAGTGTAGAAATTCGCCAAGAAGATGAAGACATGTTAGTCGGAAGCTCACCAGATTTAATTGAGCATTTATTAGAAATTCGTGGTCTAGGCATTATTAACGTTATGACGTTATTCGGTGCAGGAGCAGTGCGAAATTATAAGCGTATTACACTTGTTATTAATCTTGAAATTTGGGATCAAAAGAAAAATTATGATCGCTTAGGTCTTGATGAAGAGAAGATGAAGATTATTGATACAGAACTTACGAAGATTACACTTCCAGTTCGTCCTGGTCGAAACTTAGCTGTTATTATTGAAGTGGCAGCGATGAACTTCCGTTTAAAACGTATGGGAGTCAATGCAGCACAGCAGTTCTCAGAACGATTAATGAGTGCGATTGAGTTAGGAAATCAGGAGTAAACATTGGAGAGGGAGGTCATACATATGCTGTTAGGTTCTGTACCACAGCTTGACCGCGTAGCTATCCAACTTGGACCGTTTCCTGTTTATTGGTACGGGATTATTATCGGTACAGGTGTGCTATTAGGTCTTTGGCTAGCAACTCGCGAAGGAGAAAGGCTAGGTATTCCAAAAGATACATTTGTTGACCTTGTATTAATTGCAGTACCGATCGCTATTCTATTTGCGAGAATGTACTATGTTATTTTTGAATGGGAATATTACGCGCAAAACCCGAGTCAAATTATTAATATTCGTCAAGGTGGCTTGGCGATTCATGGTGGTTTAATCGGGGCTGTTATTACAGGGATTCTTTTTGCGAAACACCGCGGGGTTTCATTCTGGAAGTTGGCAGATATTGCTGCACCAAGTATTTTACTAGGACAAGCAATTGGCCGATGGGGAAACTTTATGAACCAAGAGGCACATGGTGATGAAGTAACAAGACAGTTTTTAGAAGGCCTTCATTTACCGGATTTCATTATTAATCAAATGTATATTGATGGTGTTTACTATCACCCGACGTTTTTATATGAATCATTATGGAATTTTGCAGGTGTCATTTTATTACTTGCATTAAGAAAAGTGAATTTACGCCGCGGGGAATTATTCTTCACATATTTAATTTGGTATTCAGTAGGACGCTTCTTCGTAGAAGGGTTACGTACAGATAGTTTAATGCTAGGGCCACTTCGTATTGCACAAGTAATGTCAATTGGACTTGTTGTTATTTCTATTATTTTCATTATTGTGAGACGAAAAATGGGGCAAGCTGATAAAAGATATTTAGAAAATTAGAGAAAAGTAGCATCTTATTATAAGATGCTGCTTCTTTCATATTCAGGAAAGAGAAAGGACTAAGGCAATGAAAATAAATACAGTGTTATTTGATTTAGATGGAACGTTAATTAATACAAATGAACTTATTATTTCTTCTTTTTTACATACTTTACATACATATTATCCAAATCAATATAAGCGTGAAGATGTATTACCATTTATCGGTCCGTCTTTGCATGATACGTTCAGTAAGATTGATGAAAGCAAGGTTGAAGAGTTAATTACGAGTTATCGTCAATTTAATCATGATCATCATGATGAATTAGTAGAAGAATATGAAACTGTATATGAAACAGTTCAAGAGTTGAAGAAACAAGGCTATAAGGTTGGTATTGTTACAACGAAAGCACGACAAACTGTTGAGATGGGATTAAAGTTATCGAAGCTTGATGAGTTTTTTGATGTTGTTGTGACAATTGATGATGTCGAGCATGTGAAACCACATCCAGAGCCACTTCAAAAAGCGCTTCAGTTATTAGATGCGAAACCGGAAGAAGCATTGATGGTTGGGGATAATCATCATGATATTGTTGGCGGACAAAATGCGGGTACGAAAACAGCTGCGGTTTCATGGACATTGAAAGGTAGAGCGTATTTAGAGGCTTACAAGCCAGACTTTATGCTAGATAAAATGAGTGATTTATTGCCGATTTTGTCCGACATGAATCGTTCGTAAAGATAAGTAGAGGAGCGAGTGAAGTGCGACGGACAACGCGCTATCCTGTTTCAGGAGAAAATTCATTATGGAATGTGTATAAGACAGTGTCTTTTTGGAAGGTAATGAAGAATTTTATTATTATCCAAATTGCACGTTACACGCCATTTTTATCTGTAAAAAATTGGTTGTACCGCACATTTTTGCGGATGAAAGTAGGAAAGAAAACATCGTTTGCGCTCATGGTAATGCCGGATATTATGTTCCCGGAAAAGATAACTGTGGGAGATAATTCGATTATTGGCTATAACACGACGCTTTTAGCGCACGAATATTTAATTCGCGAATATCGACTTGGAGAGATCGTTATTGGAAACGAAGTGATGATCGGGGCAAATACGACTATATTACCAGGTGTGAAAATTGGGGATGGCGCGATTGTTTCAGCTGGCACACTTATTCATAAAGATGTGCCAGGCGGTGCTTTCGTGGGTGGGAATCCAATGCGTGTTATTTATACGAAAGAGCAAATGGAGGCTAGAGAAGGTTCATACTAGAAATGTAACATTTCTCTTCTTTTTTAATGAATAAAAAGGAAATAATTGAGTATAATATACTGTTTTGTTTTTTACGGAATCGTTTATACTTATAGATAGAAGAATGTGTGAACGAAGAAAACAAAAAACTGGAGGATATATGGGGAAAAATCAAAGAATATATAAGGAGAACGGACAAGTTATCTCTTTTAATCAATTAGCGGACTTCTTTTATAAAAAAGGGATGAGGGCTTACAAAGGACAAAAATTGCAAGATGCAATTAAATATTTTCGAAGAGCGGCACAAAGCGAGAAGGAGCCGTTTATTTTATGTCAATTAGCAACAGTATTATCTGAGGCTGGTGAATATCAAGAGTCGAATCAAACCTTCTTTAAGCTTGTTAGATCTAATCCAGAACTTGAACAATGTTATTATTTTATTGCAAATAATTATGCGTATATGGGTCTATTTCAGCAGGCGAAGAAGTATGCGGATCGCTATTTAGAAGTTGCAGAAGAGAAGGAATTTGTTGAAGATACATTAGAATTACTTGAAATTATGGAAGAAGAAGCGATGGGTGCGGAAGAGATTGAGGATGAAGATGATTTAATTGTTATGCAGGAAGAAGCCAATCGTTATATTCGTAATGGACAATTGGAAGAAGCAATTGCTACATTAGAAATTGTTACGAAAGACTATCCGGAATTTTGGTCAGGGCATAATAATTTAGCCATTGCGCATTTTCAATCTGGTAATGTAGATAAGGCACTGAAATTAACGGAAATGATTTTAGAGAAAAATCCTGGTAATATACATGCGCTTTGTAATACACTTATTTTTCTATATTCAATTGGAGAGCATAAACAAGTAGAGGTGTTAGCTGCTCAGTTAGTTTCGGTATATCCGATTTCGTTTGAACATCGTTTGAAACTTGGGACGACACTTGCAACAATTGGTCATTTCGAGCCTGCATATAAATGGTTCAAATTATTAAAGCGTCAAGGATACGAAGGAGACGTTAGTTTCTATTATTGGTTTGCATATTCTGCGTATATGGTGAAAGATCAGCAAGTAGCTGAAAAAATGTGGCAACATGTTGTAGAATTGCACCCTGATAAAAAGGGAAAAGAACCGTGGAATGCATTGAATTTAGCGGATGAAGGACAAAATGTGTTATTTGAAGAATTACGAAAATCATTCCAGCAAAGTGCGACGCTAGAGGAACAAATGCTAGCTTTATATTTAATGAATGAATTATCAACGCCGGAGAAGGTTGGATTCTTCTTTGATGTAACGCAGGCGAAGAATGGTGTTCCAATCGTATCGCAACTTGCAAAGTATTTCTTTTTACTGAATAGCCATAAGAGTATTCCAGCTGATTTACAGCAATTTGAACAGTGCGCGCGAATCGCGGATGCTTTATACAATTATACGAAAAAAGATGATGAATTAATCGAAGAGTGTTTACAATTTTGGTTTTGTACGTTCATACGTTTATATACATCTGGGGCAGTTTTTACAAATGTATACGGCTGGTCAGCTGCGGTTGAATATATCGTACGCAGTGAACAAGGAAATAAGATGACACAGTCGGAGCTCGGAGATGTGTATAATGTATCTGTAGCGACTGTTCGAAAGTATGTGCAAGCTGTTAAGCGTACGCACACATAGATAAGCAAATCATTGGGAAAAAAATGATGCGAACAGTATAATGAGGGTAACTTAATTGTGTAGGAATGGATAGGAGTGAATAGTGTGTCAGAAGAAAAAATTTATGATGTCATTATTATTGGTGCAGGACCAGCTGGTATGACAGCTGCAGTATATACATCTCGTGCGAATTTAAGCACATTAATGCTTGAGCGTGGTATTCCAGGCGGGCAAATGGCAAATACAGAAGATGTAGAAAACTACCCAGGTTATGAGTCTATTTTAGGACCAGACTTATCAAATAAAATGTTCGAGCATGCGAAGAAATTTGGTGCTGAATATGCATACGGTGATGTGAAAGAAGTCATCGATGGTAAAGAATACAAAACAATTATTGCTGGTAAAAAAGAATATAAAGCACGTGCAATTATCGTTGCAAGTGGTGCAGAGTATAAAAAAATCGGTGTACCAGGTGAAACAGAACTTGGCGGCCGCGGTGTATCATATTGTGCGGTATGTGATGGCGCATTCTTTAAAGGTAAAGAACTTGTAGTTATTGGCGGCGGAGATTCTGCTGTTGAAGAGGGTGTGTTCTTAACACGCTTCGCATCAAAAGTAACGATCGTTCACCGTCGTGACACGCTTCGCGCACAGAAAATTTTACAAGATCGTGCTTTCCAAAACGAAAAAGTAGACTTCATTTGGAACCACACGATAAAAGAAATTAACGAAGCAAATGGTAAAGTAGGAAGTGTAACACTTGTAGATGTAAACAGTGGAGAAGAGAAAGAAGTCAAAACTGACGGCGTATTCGTATACATCGGTATGTTACCACTATCAAAACCATTTGTTGAACTAGGTATTACAAATGAAAATGGTTACCTTGAAACAAACGAGCGTATGGAAACGAAAGTTCCTGGTATTTTCGCAGCAGGTGATGTTCGTGAAAAAATGCTACGTCAAATTGTAACTGCAACAGGTGATGGTAGTATTGCAGCACAAAGTGCACAACATTACGTAGAAGAATTATTAGAAGAACTAAAAACTGTATCAGAAAAATAAGGGATAATATACCTTTTGAGAAGAAAGCTACCGATAGGAGCTTTCTTCTTTTTTTGTGTGAAAATGTCAAAGTTTTGTCAAAAAATATTGGGATTATAAGCTTTCTTATTGATATACTGGACTTTACGGAAAAAATCACTATAAGAAATGAGGAATTTATTCAGTATGGAATGGCGTAATATATATCGTGGATTTTGTATGGGTGTTAGTGATTTAATTCCTGGTGTGAGCGGCGGTACAATCGCTGTTGTGTTAGGGATTTATGAACAATTGCTTGCGGCAATTAGCGGATTCTTTAGTCGTGAATGGAAAAAACATTTAGGATTTTTAATTCCACTTGCAGCTGGTGTGGCAGCAGCGTTTTTAACGTTAAGTCACGTTATTAAATATTTACTTGCAAATCATTATGAACCGACTCAATTTTTCTTCCTCGGTTTAATTATTAGTATATTACCGATGTTAATGAGAGAAGCTGATGCAAAGTCGTCGTTTAAAGGTAAGCACGTTGTTTTATTAATCGTTGCAGCAATTCTTGTTGCCATCACAGCTTTCTTTAAACCAGATAAGACAGCAGATCCAATTACGACGTTAACAATTTTAAATGCAATTGGTTTATTTTTCGCAGGATGGATGGCTAGTATGGCGATGTTACTTCCTGGAATTAGCGGATCGTTTATTTTATTAATTATTGGTGTATATCCGACAGCAATTAATGCTTTAACTACACTCAACTTACCTTTAATTGCAGTTATTGGTGCTGGCGTTATGGTAGGGTTCGTTGTAAGTAGTAAAGGAATTAGTTTCTTATTAGATCGATATAAAAGTATGACATTTGCGGCAATTATTGGACTAGTTATCGGTTCGATTGTAATTGTGTTCCCTGGTATTCCAACTGGAGGATTTTCAATTATAAGTTCAATTATTACCTTTATTTTAGGATTTGCGATTGTTACTTATTTCGGTAAGAAGTAAGGGCGCTGGAGTCCCCTTGGCGATAAAAGTCGTTAAGGGGATTTTTCATGCTATTCACGGAAAGTCCAGGCATTTACATTGCTTGTTATAAAAAGCTTTTTTAAAATTGTTGAGTAGCAGTGCTTAGCGAAAGGGGGACTGGCTCCTTCGTTGTAGCAAACTGTTTTTGATAGTATAATGAAATGAGTATGCAGTGAGAAATTTGCTGCAAGTAGCTGAGGTGAAGAAACATGCAAAGAGTGACAAACTGTGTGTTAATTAGAGATAATGAAGTACTCTTACTCCAAAAACCTCGCCGGAATTGGTGGGTTGCACCAGGCGGGAAAATGGAGCGTGGTGAGACTGTAAGAGATTCCGTTGTTCGCGAGTATCGTGAAGAAACAGGTATTTATTTAAAGAACCCAGCGTTAAAGGGGGTCTTCACCTTTGTCATCCAAGAAGGTGATAAAGTTGTTTCTGAATGGATGATGTTCTCCTTTTTAGCGACAGATTTTGCAGGAGAAAACAAACTAGAGAGCGAAGAAGGCATCATTGGTTGGCATACATTTGATAAAATTGATGATTTAGCAATGGCACCAGGAGATTATCACATTATTGATTATTTAATTAAAGGAAATGGCATAATCTACGGTACATTTGTATATACCCCAGATTTTGAGTTGCTTTCATATCGATTAGATCCGAGTTAAACCGTCAAGGAGAGGATACGATGACAGAGAATAATGATATAAAAATGGTAATTATTACAGGAATGTCTGGAGCTGGAAAGACAGTAGCTTTACAAAGTTTTGAAGATTTAGGATATTTCTGTGTAGATAATTTACCACCGATGTTATTGCCAAAGTTTATTGAGCTTATGGCGGATTCAAAAGGAAAAATGAATAAAGTAGCACTTGGTATTGATTTACGCGGCCGAGAGTTTTTCGAACATTTATGGGAAGCGCTTGATGATTTATCAGAACGTACATGGATTATTCCTCATATTTTATTCTTAGATGCGAAAGATAGCACACTTGTAACTCGTTATAAAGAAACGAGACGCTCGCATCCACTTGCACCAACTGGTCTGCCGTTAAAGGGAATCGAAGCAGAGCGTAATTTATTAACAGATATGAAGGCACGCGCGAATATTGTGCTTGATACATCTGATTTAAAACCGAAAGAATTACGTGAAAAAATTGTTCACCTATTTTCAACTGAAACTGAGCAAGCATTTCGTGTAAATGTTATGTCATTTGGATTTAAGTACGGTATTCCAATTGATGCAGATTTAGTATTTGATGTTCGTTTTTTACCAAATCCATATTACATTCCACATATGAAGCCATTAACAGGACTAGATGAAGAAGTTTCATCGTATGTGCTGAAATTTAATGAGACGCATAAGTTTTTAGAGAAATTGACTGATCTTATCACTTTCATGCTGCCTCATTATAAAAGAGAAGGCAAGAGTCAACTTGTAATTGCAATTGGATGTACAGGTGGACAGCATCGTTCTGTTACGCTTACAGAATACCTTGGGAAACATCTGAAACCAGAGTATAGCGTTCATGTATCTCATCGTGATGTGGAGAAGAGAAAGGGTCATTAAGGGATGAAAAAAGAGAGAAAACCTAAAATTGTTATCATGGGAGGCGGAACGGGACTTTCTGTTTTATTACGAGGATTAAAACAATATCCGGTTGATATTACAGCAGTTGTTACAATCGCTGATGATGGTGGCAGTTCAGGTAGATTACGTGATGAGCTAGAAATTCCACCCCCAGGTGACATTCGTAACGTACTTGTTGCGTTATCAGATGTAGAACCACTGGTGGAAGCTTTATTCCAGCATCGTTTCACAACGGGAGATGGGCTGAAAGGTCATGCGTTAGGAAATTTATTATTGGCAGGTATGACCTCGATTACAGGAGACTTCTTCCATGCTATTACAGAAACGAGTAAAGTTTTAAATGTTAGAGGACGTGTATTACCGGCGGCGAATCAAAGTGCAGTACTGCATGCGGAACTAGAAGATGGAGAAATTGTAACAGGTGAATCAAAGATTCCTTATTTCGGAAAGAAGATTAACCGTGTCTTTTTAACTCCAGAAGATGTAGAGCCGTTACATGAAACGTTGACTGAGATTAAACGAGCTGATTTACTTGTTTTCGGTCCAGGAAGTTTGTATACGAGTATATTACCGAATTTAGTTGTTAACAAAATCGGGGACGCTGTTCTTGCTGCAAAAGCGAAGAAGGTATATGTGTGTAATGTTATGACGCAAGCTGGTGAAACGATGGGATATACTGCGTTTGATCATGTGCAGGCGTTACATGATCATTTAGGTGAACCATTTATCGATACTGCAATTGTAAATAACCGTGATATTCCTTGTGAATTACGTCAGTTATATGAGGAAGAAATGTCAGCGCCAGTTGTAGTAGATGAAGAGCGTTTTACTGAAAATAATATTAACGTGATTCAAGATCAATTAGCGAAGTATGATGACCGTGTTGTAAGACACGATACATTAAAACTAGCTTCTATTTTATATTCACTGTTGTAGATGTGCGTTGCCTCGTTTGAGGTAACGCTCCTCATTTCATATAGGACAAGATTTTTGTTCCACAATAATCGTATAAGGAGGTGTTGACTGTGTCATTTGCATCAGAAACAAAGAAAGAGTTGACGAATCTGGAGATGAAGGAATGCTGTGAGAAAGCAGAATTATCAGCGTTACTTCGCATGAACGGATCGCTTTCTTTTTCAAATCGTCGTCTATCAATCGATATTCAAACGGAAAATGCGGCAATTGCAAGAAGGATTTATACGCTTTTGAAAAAAGGATATGACGTGACGGTAGAATTACTTGTTCGTAAAAAAATGCGATTGAAGAAAAACAATGTATATATCGTAAGGCTTGTTGAGAAGTCACGCGAAATATTAGCTGATCTTCATATCGTTCGAGACGACTTTTCATTTATTCGAAATATATCACAAGAATTAATTGAGAAGAAATGTTGTAAACGATCGTATTTACGCGGTGCATTTTTAGCAGGTGGTTCAGTAAATAACCCAGAAACATCATCTTATCATTTAGAGATCTTTTCGTTATATAAGGAACATAATGATGCTATATGTGAACTGATGAACGGATTTGATTTAAATAGTAAGACGTTGGAAAGAAGAAAAGGGTACATTACGTATTTGAAAGAAGCAGAAAAGATTACAGAGTTTTTAAATATTATAGGTGCTCATAATGCACTTTTAAGATTTGAAGACATTCGAATCGTACGTGATATGCGTAATTCTGTAAATCGCTTAGTGAACTGCGAAACAGCTAATTTAAATAAAACAATTGGTGCAGCGCTAAGGCAGATTGAAAATATCCGTTATATTGATGAGACAGTTGGTCTTGATATATTGCCGGATAAATTACGAGAAATTGCGCAATTACGAAGAGATTATCAAGATGTAACATTGAAAGAGTTAGGTGAGATGGTATCCGGGGGGAAAATTAGTAAATCGGGTATTAATCATCGTTTGCGTAAAATTGATGATATTGCAGAGAAATTACGCGCGGGGGAAACGGTAGCAAAAAAATAAGAGGTTAAAGGGGAAATGGAGCTGTGGTTCAAAAAAGAGTTCAGGTTTCATTAAAAAACGGTTTACAAGCACGTCCGGCTGCGTTGTTTGTACAAGAGGCCAATCGCTTTCATGCAGATATTTTCATCGAAAAAGATGGGAAGACAGTAAATGCAAAGAGCATAATGGGGATTATGAGCTTAGCAATTGGAACTGGTAGCATGATAACAATTACAACAGAAGGTTCAGATGCAGAAGAGGCTTTAGAGGCATTAGCTGCATATGTACAATAAGAAGCTATCGCGCATGTGCGATAGCTTTTTTGTTGTTTGGGGCTTGTTGGTGGGGGTATGTGAGATGTGCGTTCTTGTCGAGGATTGTCGGTAAGTCGATAAGTTGTGTCGAAACGTCGATATATTAAAATAATCGCCGATATAATTGGAGTTACGGTCGATATATTTGAAAAATCGCCGATATATTTAGAGGGATACTGAGTGGGGTATGTTCGTGCGGAGATTTAACTATAAAAAAGCGCCCTGTAATAGGCGCTTTTTTATGTATCCAGCTCCAGCGACTCTAAATAAGCCGCTTCCGCTTTAAATATCTATTAACGATTTGTAAAGATCTTATCGATTAAACCGTATTCTAAAGCTTTTTCTGCTGTCATGAAGTTGTCGCGGTCTGTGTCGCGTTGTAGCACTTCAAGTGGTTGACCTGTGCGGTCAGCAAGAATTTGGTTTAGTTTTTCACGTAAGAATAGAATACGTTTAGCAGCGATTTCGATTTCAGTCGCTTGACCTTGTGCACCACCAAGTGGTTGGTGAATCATTACTTCACTGTTTGGAAGTGCATAACGTTTTCCTTTTTCACCTGCTGCAAGTAAGAATGCACCCATAGATGCAGCCATACCGATACAGATTGTTGATACTTGCGGTT
>NZ_JAQQGG010000004.1:0-450909 GCF_028548245.1 Bacillus sp. FF-1 | reverse complement strand
CGTACATGCCCGAAGAAGGTATGGTCGAAGTGGGCGAGCTAAAGATTCACCAAGCATCACACGCCCGTTACTTTGAAGACTTCTTAAAATTCGTCGAATACGAACGCTCTATGCCTGAAATTATGAAAACACAAGTAATGGACATGGTATATGACCAAATTGAAGATGTATTTGAAGAAGGTACGGAAGAACGCGAACAATTCGACCAAGCAATGGAAGTATGGGCTGCCAGTCCGAAACGCGAAATTATGGAACAATTTTCAACCGAAGAAGTAATGGAAGCTACCGCTCAAATCGTCGAGCATGCGCCTGAAGTGGAATTGAAGCTAAAAGCGGATCATATCTCTGTGAAAGCCCTACTTGCTGATTTCGGGGATCAAATACATATCGCAAAGGTAAATGACCGATACGTATTAATGATTGAGGCTGATACACTTACATTTGAGAAAGGCTTCTCTCCTATTGAATTTCTGAAGCCAGACGAGTTGCAAGACGTAATTGAACGGATTGAGAATAAGCAGCAGTATTCTTATGATCCGAACGGGATTGAATAAATTCTTTTATAAAAAGTGACTAATAAAGTGTTTAAAATAACTATTTTGTGTCCACAGGCGTGACCACGTTTGTGACCATCCAGTACGAAAATTTTCGGTTCTAATATTGAATAATTGCTTCCATGTAACTATTTTTTACTGAGCGCTGTTAACAAGCGCTCTTTTATTTTGGTCACATTTACGTGTCTATTTGGTGTTCACTAAAAGGATATGGGTACTAAAACCACTAATTTATGACCTTTCACATTACTAATTTATAGAAGGTCGGACCACTTTCTTCTATATATAGGTCCCATTTGTACCCTCTCCTACTTTTACACCATAAAGTGTTAAAGTGATCAATTGTAAATCTTGTAATCTATAATTATTTCTAAATCCATCTACTACCACTAGCTTATAATATCCTTTTGCACTTTCTAATATCTCGTCTATTTTATGAAAGTTAAGATTTTCAACCTCACTTTGTAATGTGCTTTTACCAAATTCCGCTTTTTAAATTTTTATAACAAGCGTGATTGATTTCAAATACGTTGCAAACTTCATTAAAATTGATAAATTTTTCACTTTAATTGTTTCTAATTGAATTTCTTTATCTCCTTTTTTTGATTTCGAATTATCTAACAATTATAAAAAGCTAGTTAAAATGGTATTAGTAATATTGATAAAGATAATATTTCTTTTATTTCTAGATAAACCTACTTTTAAACTCCCTGTAATACCTGTAGTTAAATTATCTAACCATCCTATACCAATACACCTTCCCACCAAACTTACTTGCCTTATCAACCATACTTTGCAAAATTTCTTCAGATCTACCTTTAGACTTAATATCTATTAAGTCTAAAGCAGACGTTTCATCAAAATATATGATTTTCTTCATTATATACGCGCCTCAACTATATAGAATACTTATAAATAAAAACATTACTCATTTGTTACCCTTAAGTAATAAATACATTTCCTTCTTTATTCCAAGGCTAACCTGTTACACAACCGTTTACTCGGGAAAGTACTTTTTTATTTGTTGACATGTCTCCTTTGAGCGTAAAAATATGTTTTAGAGCCGTTATGTAAAATAAGAAACGCCGAGATATTTCCTATTTTATATTTGATCATTATTATCAATTTTTTCTTATAAAAATATTCTAAATAAAATTAGCAAACTTACTCATTTCGAATAAAGATACACATACTTAGAGAAAACCCGAAATTAAATCCTTTAATTATAATATTATATTTAAAAATAATAAAGCTATTTAATTTCGGATATCCAATAATTAAAAATATCCTCTTTATTCTATCTAAAGCTTTAATTATATTTAAATTAATTGAGGTTCCTTTTTTAAATCTATTATTTGGAAGTTCAATTTAGATTCTATTATTACTCGATTCGCTTTTAATAATTTAGGTGTTACTATAAATAATCTATCCATAGCCCTACTTATACCTACATAATAAATTCGTTGTTCTTCATCTTCAGCTAAGTTTGGATTAGTAAGAAACTCGATTGTATCTGTTATCAATAAGACATTTTGAAACTCATCGCCCTTTGATTTATGAATAGTCCTATGCTGACTAATATCTTCTTTATAATTTATACACAATGCTATTTCTTTATAAGAATATGTATTATAAAAATCTTGAATAGCACCGTTTCTAAAACCCGACATGCTTATAGCTTCTCTAATTAGCTGATAGAATAACATTAAAGGTTCTTCGAAAAACGTCTCTTTTAACTGTATTAATTTTTGTAACATTGATACAGATTTATTGAATTGTTCTTTTTCAGAATAACCATTAAAATTAGCACTCATTATTTTTATAGCATTTTTGTAATCATTATGTTTAGCAAACTCTAGAGCTTCCATTGAATTTTTTATAATACTGTATCGTTGGATATTAGTATCTTTTGAAGCTAATTCACCCAACAGTTTAGTATTCAAATTACTATTGTCTACTCCAAGTTTCATTGAATTTGCGGTTGGGTTATCCCTAGATAGGGTTTGAATAAATAAACCCTTACCAAACATGTCTTGGATTTTATTAAATGCCTCTATACTATTCCCTACAAATAAAATAGGTCTATCACAGTCTACATTTCTAATTTTAGTTTGTTCAATATCCGCTCTAATTCCATTTAACAAATCAATTATTTGATTAGAACTCCTTCTATTTTCAGTAATAGTATATTCACTTAGATTATCAACTTTGAATTTAAGATAATCTTCTATACTAGCACCTTGGAATGAGTATATTGACTGTGCAGGATCTCCAATTACCCCTACAATAGTTTCTTCTTCTGCTAATAAAGATATTATCTTAGCTTGAATCGGATTAGTGTCTTGAAATTCATCTATGAAAAAATAAGGAAATTTAGCGCGTAAGACTTTTAGAATAAATGGATATCTCGTAATCAATTCATAACTAAAATACAGTACATCGTCATGATCAATTTTACCTTCTTGCCAATATATTTTTTTATAATTAAGTAAATCTGTTTCTAGAATTTTAACCACCTTACGTAACTGTCTAGCATCACTTTCTTCACCACTTAAATCTAAGTTTTGGTCACAATTAAATCTATATTTAAGGCCAGCTAACCAATTGAATAATGCATCTTTGTTTTGTGGTCTATTTAGCAATTGATTTATTGTATAAGGATGCTTGAGTTTCTCAACCTGAGAATGATTTTCTAACCATAATTTAACTTTACTATATCTAGGTTCAATTTTATCGTGACCTTTTATTTTTTGAAAGTCTATTCCAAATAATTCTGCTATATGATTAATATATGGCTTAAGAATATGAACGTATAGAAAGCTATGAATGGTCGAAACCTCTACTTGATTAATGGATTGTGACCCTAATCTATTCAAAATATTTTCTACAGCTACATTAGTATATGTTATACATGCTATTTTACGTGTTTTCTCTAATCTATCAGAATGGCCCAAAACATTTCTGATATGATTTATTAACCAGTGAGTTTTACCAGCACCAGGTCCCGCAGTGACTTTGAAATGTCGCTCAATATCTATTGTATCTTGAGAAGAAATTGGAATCATTCTTTACACATCCATTCTATAGCTAATTTAATATAATCGGGTACATTAAACACTTTAAATTCAATATTTTCTTTTTGGCCAGAAACTTTCTTTTTCAATAGATTTTCCTCTAGTACATAAGCTAATTCTAATGCATTTTCTCCTTTTCCCACTGAATTTAAATATCTTGAAGCAATTAATGCTTTTTTCTTATCTTCGTCTGTCCATATTAACCGTTTATCTTCTAATGCTTGTCTAATCCGTTCGTTTTCTTTTGAAGCATTTAAATTTCCAAGCATTAAATCGACTGATTTACCCTCACTATATTGATCCATTAGCTTAAAGATCTCTTCTCTATTGGCAGTAGACTCTGTAACCAATCCTTTAAAGTTTGGATTAAAACGAATCAAGTCGTACTCCAATGTTTTACCATAGTTTTCATCCTGCAGAAAGAATCTAATATTATCAGGATAACTATTTTTCTCTTCATTTCTTTTATACTCATACCCTTTTTCATCTATATACATTTCAAATGGATAACATTTTTTAAATGATTTTTTTTCAGTTTTTTCGCTAGGAGTTAAGTTTTTCCGCTCTGGATCTCTATCTGTTATACACGCTACTTTTCTTCTAATAGCATTTGGATTTGAAGTATTAAATAAATGTAAAAAATGATCGAAATATTTTCCATCCGCATTAATTACTGCTATATGATTATCTTCTAGAGAAATATTCATATATTCAGCGAATATATACATAAGTAACTGTTCTGCCAATCCCTCTACTAAAATAATTTTTTCGGCGAATAGCATATTGGATTTAGTAGCATCTAAAAATCTTTGGACGTATTTTTTACTCTTTTTATTTTCACCGAAAGTTTTTCCTGGATAACCAATTAAAGTTTCGCTTCCATTTTTATAAATACAAATTAATTCATCCAAATTTACAGCACCCGTTATATGAGTGGAATGTGTAGTAACGAAAATTTGTCTCACTTTTTTGTTCTTCAAATTTTTTTTAAGAAAATTTAATAATTGTCTCTGCATTGTAGGATGTAAATGTGCTTCAGGTTCTTCAATAACTAACATTGGATATACCTTGGCATTACTACCTAAATAATCTTCATTTGCATCAACCTGCATTTTTGCAAGTAATAGCGACATAAATATTAAATTATTGTATCCAAGTCCATTATTAATAATAGGCATCTTAATACCTGTCTCATATTCAACTATTAATTTCAAAGCAGAATAGAGCTCAATATCTGTTATACTTCCATCGAAATTTGGAGTAGATTTATCATATGAAGCACCTATATCCTGTGCATATGATAAAATGTGTTTTTTCCCTTCTGCCATCCGCTCATTCAATAGTGAAATTAAATCTCCTGCTGATTCCCCAAATTCTTTCTTTTTAATTTTAATTTCCGCTTCTTTTTGTTCCTTTTCTAACGTTCCATCCGATTTTATGTTATAGTCCATGAAGAAATCTAAAACATTTTTTAATAGCGTATTCTTTCCGCTAAACATATCTCGTTCAACATCTCTTATTGCATCTAAAAATTGAAAATCAAATTTTTTTAATGCTTCACTATCAGCAGTAACTTGATTAATAGGATTTCCACCCCATATTTTATATGTATACAATCTCAGAAATTCATCTTGGACAAGTTGCCATACTTCAACTATATCTTCTGCTTCTTTTACTGCACTTTGATATTTTTCATGAAACCTAGTTGGTAGGTAAAATTCATATTGTAATTTAGCTTCATAAGGTTCTTCTAATCTAGTTAACCAGTTACTTATAGTTACTAAGTCATCACTCATTAATTCTTCACAATCTTCTTGCTGTAAAGTAGCAGTTATTTTAATGCTAGGTGGATATACCTTTAATTCATCTAATGGTATGTTTTTATTAAAATCATCAATTGATAAATGCTTTTTACTATTAGTATTAAAAATTAATGCCAATGCTCGTAATAAATTTGATTTACCAGCATTGTTATGTCCAATAATAACGTTGATACCATCATTAAAATTTATAGAGTTGGCACGGAAATTTTTATAATTGATTATATTGATATTTGAAATGTACATTGAAATTTATCTCCCTCTACTAATAATTTATCACTTTTGTTTTTCCTTTTCTTTTTGATAACCTTTTTAATAAATAACTATTTTCACTCTGTATAAATGATAAATACTCTATCCTAATAATTCTTTTCTAAAAGATTTTCTATCCTCAAACCCAATTTTTGAAATTTAATCATATTTTTATTATACCGAGAAAAAACAAAAAGTGGTATGAAACCCCAGTTTAACACCATTTTTAAAGATCTATTTTATTTTTAAGAGACCATACTACACAACAGGGATGAGTTTCCCAAAACAATATGCTTCAAATTTATACCAATGATTGAACAAAATGTACTACATTATAACTTTTATGCTAGAAATTATTTAAATCCGTATCTTTAATTAAAAAGACAGCCGCTCTTTATTGGGTGGCTGTCTTTTCTACTCCTAGTCTAAAGCATAAATTATATTGTATATTTTGAAATTACATGACGTTTGCACAAAAAGAATCCCCCAACTTTCAGCTGGGGGAAATTAGAGTTTTCAATGCGTATAGTCTTCGGGCTTTAAATGTAATACAATCAATTCTTTAAATAATTCTTGTTCGACAGGAATTGAAACAAAATATCCCTTCTCTGTTTCTCGCTCTTGAAACTCGAACTCAGGGTTAAATTTAATTCTTTCGAAAATGCGAAAAGGTTGCTTCACAATAATAACTTCTTTAATACGTTCCAAATCTTTGTCCCAATATATCCATGTAAAGTATTGCAGGTTCGGTAAGCTATAGAGCTCACATGGTTTTTTTGCTGTTTTAGTTTCTTTGGAGATTGTTACAGTCGTTGGAAAAGCATTATTTACTGTTAATACGCGATATCCGTTGTTCAACAAAATCGGGAAAACTTCGTCAGGGAAATACACCTGAATTCTATTATCTATAAACTTCTCACAATCTAGTAATATTCGTTTCTTTTCATCTTTTTCATCAATCGTTTCTCGAATTTTATATCGAAATACGCTCCCGAATTCTTTTTTTAGTAGCTCACTATACATGTTTAAATTGTTCATTGCCAAATCATGAATATCTCTAGACCACTTCAACTTCTCTTCAAATGTTTTCTTATGATTTTGCGAAATACGTTCCATTTTAATTGTTAAAGCTTCAACACTTTCAATGTCGAAATTAACATGTTGTTCACCGAAATTCATCAACATAATCACGTCCCATCTAATTTTTTCAAAAAAATTAGCATGGGTAGACCGTGTTCTCTTTTGGGAAAGAGGAACTTATCGGTTTATTACCCATGCTTTATTAGGCAGAAACCGATAAGTTCCCTTCCTATTTAATTACAGTGATTTCTCTTAAAATTTTATATAACGTCACTTCTTTATATGTTTTGTCCCTCCTACTTCTTAGTTCTTTTATCTTATTTTCACCTTTCTCTTTTTCCCCATATCTCATTATATGTATGACACAATTGTATATTCTTAATTTATTTTATTATACAAGAAAGACAGAAAATAGAATTTCTCCATTTACACCATCTTCTATCTCACTTTTTTTATTCCAGTGAAGAATAACATTGATGAATTAGATAGCAATTGTACATATTCTTATAAATACATATATTCCTTTTCTTTTATAACCTAGCAACTCTATTCAGGAAACAGGACCAATTATGAAAAAGTTTCATGTACGTCGCTACAGTTTTGGAATCTTAACATCAAAAATCATTTATTATTAACATGTTTTTATAGATTATTCCTTCACCCCTGTCATACAAATAATTATTTCTTTTAGCATTGCTGGTCAATTCATGTAAAACAATTACATATGTGGTAAATTCACTAGGAAATAAATCCTATATACTGTAATTTCGATACGATATAAGCTTTATTGTTATTAAAAAAATAGATATTAATTAGTTATTTATAAACGTTAAATCAAGGTATTCAAACATTGATTATTTTTAGGAGAAAAAGTCCAATTAAAAAATCATCGAGAAATTCAAGCTGGATTTCATTCATTATTTACGATAGAACACAAAACAGTTCTATTCCTGATTAACTTTACTATAACCTTATATAAAGATATACTTTTATTAAAAGTGAAATATCTATTTGAAGGAGTTTAAATAATGAATCGGGATTTTTACTGGGAAAAGTTCAAAGAAATGAGTATTTTTATAATAGCTGTATCTATCATTTGTCTTATTCTTTCTTTATTAGCAGGTGAAACATTTCTTGTTTATATGTCTATTGTAATGATAATTTTATCCCCTTTATGGCCCGTAGTAGAGACTAATAAAGGTTTATATTTAATATTTCCAATGACTATTCCTATAATCTGTGTTTTTTTTGGTATTCCTTATTTGTTTTTCATATTAATTGGATCCTTTTTTGAGGAAAATATTGATCCGATACATCCAAACAGTAATTATGAGGAGAATATTGGTGAAGACTATGACGATGTAGAACCTGATAATGCAGATACTCAGCATGTAGATCCACACTGGGTTGACGGATATGAACGCTCTGACGGTACAGAAGTTGATGGGTATTGGCGCGGTGGAGATGATGGATACGAGCGAAGCAATCCAAATTAAGATCCTAAAAATCAATATTCGTTTAAAAATTTAATCTAAAAGAACTCCAAATTAAAGGAGTTCTTCTTTTTTTATGATCACAAGAAAAATCCACTTCGCACACAAAAAGAATGACTTTTAAATGCTATTTTTTTACTAGTCATCATCAGGATCTAATCCTATGTCTCTAAAATACTTTTCCCGAGCATCGACTTCACTTAATGCTCGTTTTTCCTCAGAGTAAGCAGGATTATCTAAATCTACTTTTTCGTGTCCTGTAGTTTTCTTTTTTTGTACCATTTCCACCTGGAATTAGTCTCCCCATATTGTCACCTCCTTTTGGACAATATAATTTTTTATATTCAACCAACAATGTAAACTAATAATAAAAAGTTTACATTGGAATCATTTGTTTTATTGACTTTGTTTGAAATTCAGTGATATTATCAAATTAACAAAAAAAGTATACATTCAAAACATCGATAATAAAGGATTGTAGGAGTTGTGGAAATGAAACAGGAAAGAGAAAAGAAAATACATATCATCGATGTCCAACCCATTCGAGATTTACAAAAAATAGAAGATATGAAATGGGCATTGAAACGTCATTGCGGCGAACGAGATTATATCTTGTTTCTTGTTGGGATTAATACAGGGTTGCGTGTAAGCGACTTATTGAAGTTAAAAGTTTCCGATGTCAAAGGAAAGAAGAAAGTATTAATACAAGAGGGAAAAACAAAAAAATCACGTACCATTCATCTCACCAACATCTATAATGAGATTCAAGAATACTTACAGACTGTTAATTCACAATGGTTGTTCCCATCACGAAAAGGTGACAAGCCAATAAGCAAGATACAAGCATATAGACAGTTAAACAAAGCTGCAGACTTTGCAGGTGTTGAAGCCATTGGCACTCACACTATGCGTAAAACCTTTGGTTACTGGCACTACAAGCGTAGGAAAGATGTAGCACAACTCCAGACAATATTAAACCACTCAAAGCCTTCAGTCACATTAACATACATCGGCATAACAGAAGAAGAGATAGAAGATAGTTTAGCTGACTTTGTACTATAAATTCAAAAGGAGAGATGAAACATGAACATACTCAGTCGTGATAAGGGTACATTCATGTACAAGCCAAACGTATATGTAACTACTTATTCGCAAACGATACAAATGTATTGCTCTTTTGTCATGGCACTATCACCAGTGTAGAAGATCATGACTTCACATATCTAGGAAGATAGCCAATACAACCAAGCAATACATCTCATTCACCGAGATCGAGAACGTGATAGATAGTCACTTGTGTCCGTTCTTTGCAGGTGTTACACACAGACAACCTACATAGACTAACTAATAGAGTGTGCTGCTACATGCTCTCTCTGCATGCACACTCCTAGCAAGACATGATGACATAGACAATCACACACATGCACATATCACAACATTGTAGTCATACCACTAACAGACTTACAATTAAAGTACCAAGCCCTCACCATCGCATGGCTACCTATGTGCGTTACCTCCAAACAAATGTCAATAATTAACTAACAACCTTATACAAACAATATACTTGTATAAGTACACTTGACTCGACCAGCTGGCCAATCTATTCAATATAACATTGACTCTTTTCTTCATTTCTGAAGCCTTGTAAATGCCATTGAATAAAACTCCAATTTTATCCCGATATTATTTCCTCATATGTACGTCGCCGATAATCTTTAGACTCAATTCTCACCAATGGTAGTAGAGGGCTTCCAAAGAGAACACAAGACTTATATGAGTCGTAAGATTCCTCAAATAGACGTGCTATTTATCAGTTAAATTCTCCCCCTACTTCAAAGCATGTAATTATTTGCTGAACCTGTGCTGTAAATTCTACAAAATAAATCCCCGACATCGCATGTAAAGACATAGGGAATCTCATGTTAGGCAATTATGATATCTGTTAAATATAATAGAAACAACAATTATAATAACTACTGCACATACAACTTATATGTAATTTAAATAATTGATACACTTAACAAACATGTAACAGGGGGATAGTTTACAATACTGAAGTATGTTACATAGCAGATAGGCCACCGAACACTCCAAAATCCACACTCACCCTTCGATTTCACCCTTGCTAACACTGACTTTTTATCATTTACTACTTTCAGCCACTAAATTTTTATCAAAACATTTGCTATCGACATGCTATCGTAAAAAATCAACAAAAATAGGCTAAAATCACCCAGTTATGAAGCAGTTTTCACCACTTTTTACTCACTTTCGAATGATTTCAACCTGTTCTCAGCTACT
This sequence comes from Bacillus sp. FF-1, assembly GCF_028548245.1. Lineage (NCBI taxonomy): Bacteria > Bacillati > Bacillota > Bacilli > Caryophanales > Bacillaceae > Bacillus > Bacillus sp. FF-1. The sequence continues at coordinate 440,335 of NZ_JAQQGG010000004.1, read as the reverse complement.
ATTTCCGATAGCAAATACACCACTTTTAAGCTAAATATCTAATAAGTTTCTGATTTGTTCTCTAAATTATTTTATTATGTAAAAAGATAAAACCTCGGGTGCTGTCACCATCTCTTGCATTTTCCGCTATTGCTCCAAAATGCAAGACCTCGCCGCACCACCCGAACCCTCACGGCGTTAATCTTTATATTCTTTTATTATGTATTTTAACTTACCCTACAATCTCTTATATTATTTATATAAAGAAATGTAGGATAAATCTTATAGTGTTTTGATAAATTTCCCTCGTCTCACTTTATATTTTTCAAATAAATTCTTAAAAAAGATGTTTTTACTTTTCAAATTATCAAAATCTTTATCTGTTAATCCTGCACCTTCATAAATATCTTTGGTCGTCATTTCTTGACCAATTGGCCAATTGTCAATGAACTCCTTTAAGATAATTGATTTGTCTCCATTTTTTCGACTTACAACTTTCTCTTCTGCAAAACAATTCAATTCATCTGGGTTATCATCTATCTTACAACCAGGGAAAAGTTGTTTTACCATGCTAATAAGTACTTTATCAGCTTGAAAGCAATTTATTTCTATTTTCTCATCACAATTATAATTTCTTAATTTGGTTCTAAAAACTTCTTGTACGAAATCTGTTAGCATTGAGTAATTTTGATATAGATAAAGACTTTTGTTTTTAAATTTGTATTTATCCCCATGCATCAGATATTCAGAAAACACTTCAGCTGCTTCAGGATTACAACATTCTTGAAGAATATCTTTCATTTTCTTTTTATTAAAATCTGTACACAAATATTTTGTTGCATAAACATAATCAGGTAAAGTATTCCATCCGAATTGCACCATTTGAACACAATCTTTTGCTTTATTGCTTCCTTTTGTGTTTCCAAAATAAAAAATTGTATCTTCATCTGCTACAATTTCAACTTTATTTATAATTCTCGATAACTCTTCTTTATTTGTATTTACTAGTACATTTTTACGATTATTTAGTTCTTTCAGCATTTTTGCAGCTACTTCTCTGTAGGTAACTACATAAGTAGCTTTATTTTTTTGCATATTTTCTATAAATTTCACACAAGCATCAACAAGATATTTTTTACTCCCAAATTGCGTCTTATTTATCTTATGAGATTGATTGAATTTAAAAGTAATATTATCGAACCTTCTAGCGTTTTCAATATTCACAAACCGTATCACATCCTCATACGCATTCCCTTCTGAGCTTGCATAATCTGGATCAATAAGTGCTGTAGCATCGAATATTACAGTTTTAAAATTCTCATTGACTATATCATCTTTCATGGAAATCGTATTAATAAATTCTTGTTTCTTAGTCTTGCAGAATAAACCTCCCACTGTTAAAGCTCTGTGAATATGTTTTAGTTCGTTTTTGTATTTGTTAACCATATGCTTATCCCAAAGCAATTTAAACTCTTCATCGTTCAATAGAATAGGCTCGTTATTATTATTAGAGACTAAAAATCTATCGTATTTAGTAGAATAACGATCTAATTTATCTTTTAGAATTGTGCGTATTTGATCCCATTTCTCTTCTAATTTCTTTTTTTCACTTTTACCCTTTTCATTATTAATCGAAATATCACGAATAGCGTTATCAATATTATTAATCATTTGCATTGAAACGGACATACTATCTACCATCACTGGCTTTTCATCATTGATTATCATCGTCCGTGACTTAATCGCTCCGTCCTTATTTTCATAATGTTCGTATTGATTTAGATTTTCACCAAACGTTTCAAGTCTGGCATTCGTCATAAGGAGAATCGGAGAAAATCTTTGTTTTGTTTTTTGATTTGACATTTTACATTCATCAAAAAATGGACAATTTTCTTTACTACACATCCCGACTTTATAGGCCTTCATTCTTTTATTTTTACAAATACCTTTTTCATACGATTTTTCTGTCCACCCTTCTAATACGTATGTAAATGGAGTTTTACATTCTTTATCAATAATAAATTCAGTTTTGTAATATCCAATTTCCTTTTCTAATTCATTATGTATTCTTTTTAAATCGTCCAACTTATCGGTTACAATAATCATTCCTTCCTGAATTGAGCCTTCTCTCAATGCTTTACAAACTTCTTTAATAAAAACATATGTTATAGTACTTTTTCCGAACCCACAAGGAGCTGGAATAACTGGAATAGTCTTACGATTTTTCAATTCACCTAAAAGGATTTTTGCAGTAGTTCGTGCAAATTCAATCTGTTCGTCGGTTGGATTCATTTTCCACTCGATAAATAACTCCCGATATTCATTTACTACATTTTCTATAATACGTGAATTAACCTCCGAAACATTGACTACTTCTTCTGGTTCGTAAATTGTTCTATCTAAATTTTCAACAAAACAGGTATAATTATCATAATTAATTTTTCCGCAAATTTCTTCATACTCCTTATTAAGCTCTAAATCTTTCATCAATTGTATTTTCTTCATTAAACGTCCTCCTTTTTTGCTAATTAGAGTAAATAAAATAAAAAAACTATCTCAAAAATAGATAGTTTTCGTTTCAAATATTTATTTTTAATTAGCTTGTAGATATAATTATATAGAAGTAAATTAATGACACACAAATTCGCTGGTTTCATCTGAAGAATTCTAATTATTAAAAAAATAGAAATCATGATTCCCCTTCCTACTTATATCCTGCCATTTACCTTTTCCCCTATATTCACTACGTATCTCTATAATAAGGCCTACAATTTCATTTTTTTATTAATGCACTTTCCCACCAAAAAATCCAAACGATATTTATATAATTCAAGTATTTGTTTTCACTTCAATATAACGTCATATACTCCAATAGTTTCTTGTATTTATATACATTAAATTTCGTTATAATTCATAACGAAAGGAAGATTTATTTGGATAAAATGCAGATTAGTTTAGACCATAATGGTCACCTAAAATTAAATCCCACATACAGATATGACTTTATTAAAGTGAATTACACTAATACCCTTTTAAATGACGCTGTTTTTATGTTTCGTACAATTATATCAGAAACAGATGAAGATAAGGGTAATATTCTTGTGGATGTTGTAGATGAAAAAAGAATTAATGCGATAAGGATTGCAGAACATACCAACTCATTTATTCACATTTTACAGGATACTAATTTTGAAGGGAATCATAAGAAAATAACAGAAACGATAGAATTAGTGAAATATGATTACGATATCTGTAACACAATTTGTACAAAATTAAAGAATCAAAGATATTATGATAATAGCACAAAAGAAAAATGTGAACCTAGTGAGATCAAATACTTACTTTTCCAAGAATACGATAATGAAACAATTAACAATATATTCCCCTTAGAATTAGCACCTATTTTTACTAAACAGTTAGATGTATGGCATTACGGAGAAAAATACGAAGACTCTTTAAAAGAAGGAACTCAAAATCAATCAAAATATTGGTACGATTTATATTTGCGTTCTGAATTTGAATGGTGGAACGAAATTTTACAGTTCAAATACCTACCATCTAGAGACATGAAACCAATTAAATATAAACCCACAATTTGAATACAACATTGGTGTGAATTTAGGGATAGGCAGAGATAAAAACCTTCTATCCCTAGAATTATATTGCTCACTAACAATATTAAAAAGGATGAATAAAACTCTTTTCTTATTCTTCTATAATTGAAATCTCATCCATATTCCATTCAATTAAATTTTTAAACTCATTGTCCACTTCACAAATTTCTTCAACCGTGAACATATTAAATAATTCTTTCATTGAAAGTATTTGGTATTCTATGTAAAAGTCTTTAACAGTAGGATTTTGGGCGTATTTATTATTAAACCTTTTGATTTCGGAATCCATTTCTTCTTTATTTGCAAATAACTTGTTTATTGGATGTTCTGGACCACGTTTTAAGATTGCATTCCCGTTTAAATGATAAAATTCTTTTTGCTTTTTCATTTGAATTTCCCTCCAAATTTAGTGTTGTATACTACAAATTAAATTTTTATACATATCTCGGTCTAAAAATTTAGATATGTACGTCTATCTATTTTTACGTAAACAATTTTCTTAAGTTTTATAGCTTCTGAATCTATTAATAAGAATGATTCGTGATGTTCAATATTTTCAATAAACGAAACAAATTCTTCTTGAATTTTACTTTCTAAACCCGCTTCAACAGAATCAATACTTGCAAAGAGCTGCATGTGATCGTCCGTATGTATAGTAATTGTGTAAGTATATATCGGTTTCTCTGGTTGTGTTATGGATAAAACATCAGTAATCTTGTACATCGAGGTGTTTCCTCCTTTAATAAAACTCTTGTTTTATGTAATGCTAAAATCATATAACACATTAAAGTTATTATTATCTCGCTTCTAACTCAGCTATTCTGTGTCTCCATACAGCTAAACCTTCTTCAAGTATTTGCATTTGCTCTTCTTTTTTATCAATCTCATTTTGTATTAAAACTTTAGTTTCATCAAAGGAAACAATTTTTTTATCCCTTTTTAACCACCTAATCGATATTTCCCGACATTTGATATCGTCCTCTTTCGGCTTCATTAAATGCTTAATAATATGATACTCTCCACAAGTTGCGGATTCCCCATCTCTATCGATATAGAATATTGAATGACCTATAAGCATATTGTGGTCGCAACCAATTTTAACAAGCTTGCATCCTACGCTTTCCAGGTATGCTTTAGCTTTTTCTTCAAATCCTGCTATCAACATATCAATCTCTCCTTATTGTATAAGACCAATCTTTTATTTAACTTCTTTGATTAGGTTTTCAACTTTTGATAAAGCTAGTTCTAGTTCTTCAATACGCTTATTCAATCTATCAATAGTTTGTGACTCTTCAATTTGAAAATCGAATTTTTTACCCTCTTCTAGATCTCGTTGAATTAAGCGTTTAACGTATGTCGCAAAAGCGTTATGGTTCATTGCATGGTTGTATAGCTGCATTTCAAATTTGTCACTTCTTGTAAAAGAAATTGATTTAATAATTTTGTTTTCATTCATGTGTAAGTATCCCCTTTTTATGTCTTTATATAAAATTAAACTTTTATTTAATAGATTCTGCTTCAGCTTCTTCTCTTTCTAAATCTTCCAGCAAGAAATCTAGTTGTATGATTGTATGTATTGCATTAAATAATCGTAATGCATCTACCTGAGTCCAGTTATTCGGATAATCACGTCCGTGTAATACCCAGTCACGGTTAATGATTTGGAAACGGCTCGTGTTTTTATCGAAATTCCCGACTCGGAACACACTATATAAGAATTCCATTACAGATACATATATTATTATATTGGTTTTGTCATCTTCAATTTCTCGCTTTACTTTTTTAAATTGAACTCTTAAAGAAGGTTTTTTCTTCATCTCAGTTGTTATATATTTTTGAAATCTTGGTGAAATCAACATGTTCGCAAGACTCTCGATCACGATAAATAAACTTGGAATCACAATTAAATAATGACCTTTTTCATAGCTATCAAAACATTGTGAAAGAAGCCCTCTCCACTCTTTAATTAACTCGTGCTTGAGAATATCAGTCTTTATATTCTGATATTCTTTTTCGTTTGAATAAAATACATGAAATGATGAGTCTACCTCTTCCTGGGACTCAACTTGTGATAATGTAAATATTTCTTCAATATCCATATTCATTGGAAGAGTCCAACCCTTTTGAGCTAATGATTCTGCTGCTTCTTTATTCGATTGCTCAACGTCTTCCCAATCTATATCATGTAAGGAAGATAATGATTCACTAATTGATTCCCATATATGCATTTGTGCCTCTACAAGTTTTTGTCCCATTTGTCCTATTTCTCGCATTAATCTGGTAGTTTCGGCAACTTCAGAAGCGAAGTCCATTTTGGGTGGGGTTGGAAATTCGAATCTGTATTGGTGCTTGTTTTCTTCATTCATCACTTTAATCCCCTTTGTATAAAATATAGTTTTTATTCAATCATCATTTCTTCTATAACGAGGTTTGAGTACACATTGTAGAGCCCCTTCAATTGCGATTCTTCTATGATAACCTATACATTCAGTCCAGTATATTCGAACATCACCTTGAATTGATTTAAAGAACTCTCTGCTAGCCTTTTTTTCTAAAAGGTATAGCTTTTTAATATGTCTATGCAATCTATTGCGTATCCAACCTTCACCTACATATAAAGCTTCCTCGGTAGTAGGATCGACAAATACATATAATCCTCGCTTATCTTTAGGAACAGATTCATCGATTTTTCTTCTTAATAGTAGGCCTTTCGTATGCTTTTCATTCTCATTATATTTAAAAGTGATTTCGAAACAACGCCATAGTGAATTTGAATCAAGTGGCAATAACGAATTACTTACCAGGGTTTCTTTAAGACTGTTATCAAATTGAATGATGTCTAACATTAAAACTACTCCTTTAAATAGAATAAAACGAGTTTCCTATATTATATATGTTACTTCATCCGATGTATAAAGTTAATTTTTTATTCAGTCTCTTTTGATTATAGATAACATATCATTTAGTATTCTATTCATTTCTTCTACTACAATTTTACTATTAGGCATTAATATATTAAAACCTATTACTTTTTTCTTTTTGGTATGTTCCCAACCACCCACAATAGCTTCAACCTGGTAATGTTCCTGTATTTCGTATATTAATGAATATAATAAATTTTGTTCGTTAGATAAGAAATAACGATCATTTATCATCAAGTATTTATCTTTAGATTGAGAAGAACTTTTATAAGATATATCAAATAGTTCTTCTCGGCTAGATTCAATACTCATATAGGATTTAGCTTCAACGCTATTCATTTTTTTATAAATATCTCCATTAATATAGTAACGGTAATTTATATTCTTTATTAATTCCTCAACCTCAGAGATTGCTTGTTTTTTATATTGAAGCAATATTTCATCTGTTAAGTCCTCTCTAGCTATATCAATCAATTCATCTTTAAAGATATTATAACTAATATCAGCTGCAGATAATGAAATTTTTGAAGATATATAATCAATATACTTAGAAATAGAGGCATCAGATACCTCGTATATGAATTCACCGTTCTTTCTGGTTGGAATTACTTCTATAAATGGTATATCTTCTTCATCAAAATATTGAACTTTCACATCTTCGTTTGCATGTGTTACATAAACCTCTATTACAAATGGTTGAGAATCATCATATTCATCTTTTACTACAACGTCGGCTATAGAATCCCCTACCCATTGCTCAACTTCAGCAAAACTCTTTTTGTAAAACTTCAATATGTCTAATAATGATATCTCGTAAGAATCTATATTAATGGCCCTTAAAAATTCTTTGTATTTCTTTTTAAAATAACTTAAATCAATTTTAAGCTTAATGTCTTCTTCTTTATTTATCTTATTAACAAGAAAATGCTTCGCTTCGAAATGTAAGAGGGTTTCACTAGAGATAGTACAATCGCTTCCAGGTTTATGACTAAAGTGGTGTTCTCTTTTATTCCCTTTTTTAAAAATTACGTCTTCATGACAGTGTGGACACCTATATTTAATATTTTTATATAGTCTCTCTTCAATATGTACGATATTTGTTCCGCACAAGGCGAAGTTAAGTTTTACACTCACCCAGACACACTCCCTTTTTATAAAATTGAATTTACATATTATTATCTCACTATAAATAATACCATATATTTCTTTTTCTAACTTTCTTTACTCTTACATATCCCTATACAAAAGCGGGCCAAAAGTATTAAAATACAAGTTATGGAAGCTATTATTTCAATCGTTAGAACCTATCGGAGGTTTTAATTATGAAAGGTAGCATATTAAAAGATAAAAAAAGAGGAACTTGGTACTTTTCTTTCGATTTAGGAAAAGATCCATTTACAGGAAAAAGAAGACAGAAGAAAAGACGCGGTTTTAAAACGAAACAAATGGCCGAAGAAGCATTAATTAAAATTCAGGCTGAAATGCTAAATGAGGAATTTACCGATGTATCACAGATGACCTATGCTAAATATTTAGATGAATGGTTTGAGGAAAGACGTATCTTCCTTCAAAAATCTACGTATGAGATACACTCAATTTTTTGTAACAATGTAATAAAACCTAGGTTAGGACATTTCAAATTGCAAAAGCTAGAACCTATTCACATTCAAAAATTTGTAAACAACCTAGTAAATAAAACAAATTACTCATCACATACTATTCATTTAGTTTTTCGAATTGTTAGTGCATCTCTAAAAAAGGCTAAAACACTAAAATTAATTAAAGATAATCCAGCAACTGGTACTACTTTACCAAAAAAGCAGCAGAAAGAATTGAACGTCTGGTCATTGAAACAAATAAATTATTTTTTAAAAGAAGCTAAAAATGTTCATCGTTTAACACGCTGTTACGTCGCAATAGTAATTTCATTACTCACGGGAGCACGTCAAGGCGAAATCATGGGATTAAGGTGGAAAGATATTGATTTTGATAAAAATGTTATATACATTAGGCAAACATTGACTCAATCAGCGGAAATAAAAGTTGGTGCAAAAAATGCGTCGAGCATACGCTCAATACACATACCTGACAAGCTCATTAGCGAATTAAAATCACACCGAAAAATAATTTTAGAAGAACGTTTGTATCATGGTGAAGGTTATGAAGATAATGATCTTGTAATATGTACTCGTATAGGTAAACCAATGATTCCACGTAATTTACGTAAAGAATTTTATAATCTAACAGTCAAACTTAATTTACCAAAGATACGATTTCATGATTTAAGACACACCCATGCCACGCTATTGATAGAACAAAATGTCAATGTAAAGCTTATACAATCCAGATTAGGGCACGCAGACGTGCAACAAACACTCAATACGTACAGTCATGTGATTCCAGATATGCAAAAGTCCGTATCTGACCAGCTCGATAAAATTACTAATGTATAGGCGAAATGTTGCCAAAGTTGTGTCCACAACTTATATTACAACGTATAACCATTGGTATAAAGGCTATTCCTCATCTTTCAAACGTACATGCCCGAAGAAGGTATGGTCGAAGTGGGCGAGCTAAAGATTCACCAAGCATCACACGCCCGTTACTTTGAAGACTTCTTAAAATTCGTCGAATACGAACGCTCTATGCCTGAAATTATGAAAACACAAGTAATGGACATGGTATATGACCAAATTGAAGATGTATTTGAAGAAGGTACGGAAGAACGCGAACAATTCGACCAAGCAATGGAAGTATGGGCTGCCAGTCCGAAACGCGAAATTATGGAACAATTTTCAACCGAAGAAGTAATGGAAGCTACCGCTCAAATCGTCGAGCATGCGCCTGAAGTGGAATTGAAGCTAAAAGCGGATCATATCTCTGTGAAAGCCCTACTTGCTGATTTCGGGGATCAAATACATATCGCAAAGGTAAATGACCGATACGTATTAATGATTGAGGCTGATACACTTACATTTGAGAAAGGCTTCTCTCCTATTGAATTTCTGAAGCCAGACGAGTTGCAAGACGTAATTGAACGGATTGAGAATAAGCAGCAGTATTCTTATGATCCGAACGGGATTGAATAAACCATTCTATATCCCTATTTTTACAGAGCACTATTAACAAACGATCTTTTATTTGTGACACATTTGAAAGTTATGTAAAAAACCGATTCTACTAAGAATCGGTTTTTCTGCTTTATAATAAAATATGCTTATTTTTGATCCAAGAGGACATTTGTCACAGGATTCAGTAGATTTGTTTTTTGGTGTACAAGTGTATTTCCATTAGAGTAGTCACTATGTATATTGGTAAAATGAAATTTTCACTTTACTACCTCAAATTTATTGTACTCGTAAAAAGATAATTGAAAACGATATTTTGGATGCTCTCTCACCCAATCGTAAGCTTCTTCTAAAATATCCATTTTGTTTTGCAAGTCATTCAATTCACTACATTCGTTCCTTTTCTGTTTGCATAGCGGACAGAATCCATTCACTATTTCAATACTCGTCGCCCTAATCGTTTTCCTTTCTAAATCAACTACTAGACGAAGAATAAGAGAATGTTCGTCTTTTGTAGTCACCGTCATTTCAGCAATCCCATCCTCATTCCAAAAGACTCCGTTTAATTCCATCTGTACGGTAACATCGTTAATATCCAAGTCTATCACTATCACACCTCCCATATATATATAAGAATCTTAGCTTACTCTTCTATTTTAATCTTTAATACACCACGATTTAAAGATATATTAAGCCTTTTCCAATTCTTCTTCTGTGCTATGAAAGGAAGTGTAATTACCGCTAATAGCGTGGTAAATATTATCCCAAAAACTAAAACTGTTACAATGTTAAAGATTGCTTCCATTCAACTTTACCCTCTTTCATTTCTATGGGCTCTAATTTTATGAATATATTAAAAAATTTCTTACCACACCTTAAATTTCAAAGTAGCACAACAAATCAATTCCTATTTATATGAATACTTTATTCATCCATCAATACAATGACAGTAAATTTATGTAGCTAGAAATAGAGAAGAATGTCATTTAACCTCTGCATTCTTCTCCATCTCAGCCAAATACCTAATCTGCCTTTCCGCTTTTCGAACCGCCGTACGAAAATGTTTTTTCAGAAGTTCTATTGTTGGTTCACTTATATAATATCTTTCCGTTATACTTTCCCACGTGTCGCTACTTTCAAATGTACTCCAAACGAAAGGACGCTCAGTATTTTTTCTCATTTCTTTAAATACCCATTTTCGCATCTTTTTTTTCGCTTTTTCTGTTAGTTTTCCGTTCTCTACTAGTTCAAGTTCACCATGCCTTTTATACCTTTTAGTAATATCTCTCTCGCTATATGCTTTAAGAAGTATGTTCGCTGTATTCTCAGCATCCGCTAAAGCACGGTGCTGCTTCCCTTCCCATATTAAACCGAGCTGTTCTACTGCAGATTGTAAACTTGGTGTATGCTCAAACAATTCTTCATACGCTTGAAAAACAAATTTTTGTAAATCAATTCTTCTTTCTTTTTCCATACAAGGGCATTCTACAGCATGTAACGTACAATCATGAGATAGAAATCGATAATCTTCTTTTCCCCATGTAACAAATATAGAATCTTCTCCGATAAACTGAATAAATCTCTCTATAATTTGCGGAAATTTCTCTACATTCATTAAATCTTTCTTTGTAATTCCCGTTAATTTTGTCGTATGACGAGTAAGTCGTGCACCGGGTTTTACTAACTCCGAAAATTCTCCAATTATCTTCATTGTACTTGCTTCTATTTTTACAGCTCCGATATCAACTATCTCTGACGGATCTTCTGATTTATATGGCCTAAAATTTCTCTCTATATCAAACACAATAAAATGTGTAGCGTTTTCCAATTTATTTACCTCTTTCTACATTCCTTTTCACACACATACTTTATTTTCAGTATTTATTTATTCATACACTTTATGCATGTAATACTTCATCTAAAAAACGAAAATTCAATCTCATTATGCTATGTACATAGGAGGTTCTTCAATTAAAACGCAAAAAAAAAGAAGGGCAAGCCCTTCTTTCTTCCACAATTACTTCTTGTTAACGTTTGTAGCTTGAGGTCCACGGTTACCTTGTTCTACTTCGAAAGTAACTTCTTGACCTTCTTCTAAAGTTTTGAAACCTTCGCCTTGGATAGCTGAGAAATGAACGAATACGTCTTCTCCGCCTTCAACTTCGATGAATCCGAAACCTTTTTCTGAGTTAAACCATTTTACTTTACCGTTTTGCATGTAAAAAATCCTCCTACAATGTACCTATATGTACATATTCATTTTCAACCACTTTACAAAAATAAGTCAGACATTAAAAAAACTGCAACTCTGAGGAGATTTAACATTGCTATCCTCCTCGGAAGTTACAGCTCATTTAAATCTCTATATTATTAAAAGTAAAATGGTTTAAATATAATATATCATATCAATATAATAAAAGCAAAGTTTTTTTGCTATACAATTTTTTTCTTCCACTGCATCGCTTTTGATTCACCTGATCCCGCTACAAAATAGGCTTCTTTTTGGTTCACAATGCGCCAGCCATGCCCTTTAACTGAATCACATACTGTTACAATTCCTTCTTCTAAAAGTACACGACAAACAGTACTAATCCCAGCCTTATTTTGCGTTGACGTTGTATATAACACATGTTGATCTACACTTAAGTCTAAATAGCTACTTGCTTTTTGCTCACTTTGACATGTGTGCCAATATGGTTTTTCACTCTCAATACTTTCATTTATTTTACAAAAAGAAATATTCCCGCTAATGCCTTTGCATGATCCACTGGCTGCTACTAAATAAGAGTTGTGTAAAGTCAACGCTGAGATCATTTGATTCATTACGATTTTAATCCTCTTTAATTTAAGTGTCTCCAAATTAAAGAGCCAAACACCACCATATTTAGCATGTATTTTCGTACCGATAAATAAGTAATGTTTATATAAAAACAACGATCGAATAGATGGTGCTCCGCCACCATATTCAAGAAATGGATGAATGGTTTCCCATGTCGAACCAAAATCATTCGAATGATACAACGTTTTATCTCCATGAGCAATGACAGTTCCTTCTATATTACTACATACATTCCAACTCGTTGCCTTTGTTGGAAAACGTTGAACCGTCCAATTCTCTCCACCATTCATACTACGAATAAAAATTCCTTCGTCACCTACACCATACACTACATTATCTTCGCTATGTAAATCCCTAATTCGTTTTTGAAAACCATTTAAAATTTGTTTCCATTCTCCGTCTTGTTCAATAAATAAACCATTATATGTAGTAGCTAACATAAGCTTTCCATCTCTTAACTTTGTAATAGCGGTCGCACTTAACATTGTCTCCACGTTGACACTCCCATTCTTAGAACTTCTCAGCAAATGCAATTGCAAAATTACTGCATTTTTCAACATCCTCTTCATCTTCTGGAGCTAGTTCGATTTTCAACCCTTCTTGTACAAGCTCTGCACCGCGCTCTACAAGTCTTTCTTCAAATATCGTTACCGCTTCACAAAATAGTTCATACGCCGTATCACCTGATCCGAATACCGCTACTTTCTTCCCTGATAAATCTATATTTTCTAAGTCATCATGGAAATCTTCCGCTTCAAATGGTAATTCCCCATCTCCCCACGTATAAGATCCTAAAATGATTCCATCATAAGCTAATAATTCTTCAGCATCCATGCCTTCCATTTCTTGCAATACTACTTCATGATCAAAAGCATCTAAACTAACTTTAATTAAATCAGCAATACTCTCTGTATTTCCTGACATACTTGCATAAGCTATTAAAATTTTCGCCACTTTGGCATCCCCCTCTTTCAATAAATGATTCTCATTCTCATTATATTAATAATGAGAATCAATTTCAATTGTATTTTTTATTTTTATTTATTCCATATAAAAAAGCACAGATGACTATACAATCATCTGTGCTTTTTATTACTTTTTAAAAATACCAAACGGCTTTCCAACTGGTAAAACAACTTTACCAAAGTGTGTGTTTAACACTGCTGCTGCTGAACCATAGAAAGATAATAATGAAATAAGAAGTTCAGAATATGCTGCTAAATTATGCATTGCATGCGGCATAACACCTAAAGTACTTAATGAAAGACCGATAAATAAGAAATCAATAAGGACGAAAATCATAAATAATACTTTATGTGTTTCCATTGCACCAATTGTCATAAAGATTGTGAAAATTAAATATCCGATAAAGGCTAAACCAAGCTGTTTTGAATCTGCAGCTTGTGCTAATTTTTCGCCAAATACTCCAAGTTGAATTAACCAAGTCATTCCAACACCTAGCCAAAATAGACCGTATGCACCGAATGCTGTTGTACCGAATGTATTGTTATGCTTTGCATCGTGAATGCAAGCAAAGATTTGTGCAAATCCTCCTAAAAAGATTGCCCATGGTAATACTAGTGAAACGCCATCTGTTAAGCCTAACTTTTGAGATGATGCTACAAGTGTTACCATCGCTAATCCAAATAGACCGATTCCAGATGGATCTGCTGTTGTCATTTTCACATGATGTGTAGTTGTTTGATTGCTCATATAAACCTCCTGATTATAAACATACTCGAATACAATACTTAAATCAGAAGACTATGTCAATGGTTTTTTTTGTATGTTGTCAGACCTTATATTTTATAATGTTCTAATATACTTTCAACCACTTCATACGGTTTTATATTCACTTTTTTCAACTCATATATCGGCAACCATAACGGAATATAAATCCCTCTATCTTTCATTTCGAATTCTTCAGCTTTACCACTTCCAAAAACTCCACCTACAATATCGGCATTAAAATAATACTCCGTACCCTTATACTCCACCTTTGCAATTAGATGCTCCACTTTTATATGTACCCCTAATTCTTCAAAAATTTCTCGCTTTGTTGCTTCTTCAGGTGTTTCTCCTTCTTCAATTCCTCCACCTGGAAAAACATAGTACGTTTCATCTTCTTGGATACGTTTTATAAGAGCAATTTTCCCTTCCTGCACAATGATAGCTGCGCCGCGATTTCTTGTCATTTTATTACCTCAATACCGATCGCAACTGTTCCCCACTTTTGTTCTTGTTCTTTCGTATATATTTTGTATGTACTTTCTAACATTTCCTCTAAACTATCATTTCCACAATCCAATAATTTTTTATCAATTTGTTCGTACATTGCTTGAAAGTTTTTATATCGTTTTATCTCCGTTACTTTTACAGCCATCGTTGCTGCTGTCGTAAGGTTCGTAAACACAATATGATCGCCTTGTTTTATGAGTTGACGCTTTTTATCGTATAAGCGCACTTCATACACTTTTTTTCCTGATTGAATTGACTGAAAAGGTTTATTATATAATCCCATTTCATATCTCATACATTCCACTCCCATTTATTTATTTTACCTATTAACACTGGTCACCTTACTACACCTTGCATATAATATTCCACGCTTATTTCTTGATTGAGAAAGAAGGTTGAAGAATCATGTTATATTTAAATCAAAAACCTGAATATAGTAAGTATGATATCGGTGATTATACTTATAGTAAAGTAGGTCCAACTATTTTTTCTTGGAATGATGAAACGAAATTAAAAATAGGTAAGTTTTGTTCATTAGGAGAAGAAGTTGTTTTCATACTTGGCGGAGAACATCGCGCGGACTGGATAACGACTTATCCATTTAACGCTCTTTTCAGCGAAGGAGCCCATATTACTGGTCACCCCTCTTCAAAAGGTGATATTGTAGTCGGCAATGATGTATGGATTGGTTATCAATCCTGCATTTTATCTGGTGTTACGATTGGTAACGGTGCCATTATTGGCGCAAAGAGTGTTGTTACAAAGGATGTACCGCCATATGCAGTTGTAGCTGGTAATCCTGCAAAATTTGTTCGATATCGTTTCCCGCAAGAAACAATTGACAAACTAGAAAATATCTCATGGTGGGACTGGGACATTTCTGTTATAAAAGGAGCTATTCCATTTCTACTCTCCGACAAAATTGATGAATTTTTCAGCTCACCCGAAAAAGAATCTACTTGATTCATACAGAAAGAGCATCCTTCTCTTACAGGATGCTCTTTCTGCATTTATTTTCTCTTTATTTGCAAGTGATCACACGGAGAACATTGAAAAGAAATTTTCCCTAAACAATTAAGATTCGTTTCGCAAATTTGTTCTATCGTTGGAACAAATGGAATAACAACTATATTACTTTCTACTATTTGTGTAACAGGTGGTAACACTGTGCCTACTTGATGTTCGAAACGAATACTTGCTTGATTTATATAATTCCCCGAACCACTTGGGGCACTCTGAACTACTACTTGGAACGAAACTGTTCGTGCTTCACCTGGATTTAAATTCCCTATAAGAAATCCTGATACCGGGCTTACATTTGGTACTGGTGTATTATCAACCGTTACACTTCCAAGGACAAATCGAACACTACTATCTAACATATCTTGAAAACGAATATTTTGTATGACAGTATCACCCGTATTTGTAATAACTGTCGTAAAGGTAATAACATCTCCAATCGTTGCTGCCTGTAAATCTGCCGTTTTTACGACTGTCGTTGAGACATTTTGAGGAATAAACGGGATAACAACTGTATTGCTATCACCTTCCACTACTACTGGTAACTCATTCGGATTTACAATTGCGAGCCCATTTGCTATAGCAGTATTTGTGACTAAATTATTTATTTGCCCTCCTGTTATGACAACTTGGAAATTAATAATTGCCGCATCATTTGGCTGAAAATCACCTAATGGAATACCGGTATTTGGATTAGCAAATGGAAGAGCTACATCATTTACCGTTACCGTGCCATTTATAAATAACGTATTTGGATCAATGATATCCGTTAACACAATGTTGGTCACAGGAACTGTACTATCATTTATAACGGCAATTCCGTAAGTGACAACATCCCCTACCATCGCTACTTCAAAGTTTGCTCCTTTTGCAACAAATAAGATTGCAGTATTTACCGTTACAATAACTGTATTGCTCGT
The DNA here is from genome assembly GCF_028548245.1 of Bacillus sp. FF-1. NCBI lineage: Bacteria > Bacillati > Bacillota > Bacilli > Caryophanales > Bacillaceae > Bacillus > Bacillus sp. FF-1. The sequence continues at coordinate 423,736 of NZ_JAQQGG010000004.1, read as the reverse complement.
GTCCATCACTGTAACTGGAGGCTCTCCTGGTACTAAAATATATTCTGCTAACGCTCCAGCAACGTTTACTACTGTTCCACCATCCGGAAAACTTGTAATCGTAGCTTTATATGTTACAAGTGCCGTCTCACCAACTGGAATATCTGGTATCGTAAATCCAATTTGCGGATTTACCCCCGGTTGCAGAACCCCATTTATCGTTACACTATTTGGAACGAAATCAGCTTCCTGAGATAGCACATCGATAAATTGAACATTCATTGCATCAGCAGTACCAGTATTTAATATACGAACCGTATACGTTACCGTTTCTCCTACGCCAACAATTGAATGGTCTACTTCTTTTAGCATATCTAAGCTACCTCTATTTACCGGCGTAACCGTCGTATTACTTGAATTTGTAATTGTAGACGGAGGTTCTCCTGGAATCAATTCGAAATCACCCGTTACTCTCGCTGTATTCATAATGCTACTAGAAGACGGAACCGAGATTACATTTACTTCAAATGTAATTAATACGCTATCCCCTACTGCAAGATCCGGTAATGAAAAGCCTACAAATGGATCTAATCCTACTTGCGGAATCCCATTTATTTGTACACTTCCAGGAACGAATTCTAAACTAGGTGACGGAAAATCGATAAACTGAACATTCGTTGCTGTTACCGTTCCCGTATTTGTAACTTGCACACTATACGTTAACGTATCTCCTAAACGTGTCGCTTCTTTATTTACAGATTTTATAACGCTAAATCGTCCTCTATTCACTCTAGTTATCGTCGTATTACTCGGCTCTGTTACTACAACTGGTGGTTCTCCTGGCACTAAAGTAAAGCTTCCTGTTATATTTGCAACGTTCGTAATTGTTCCTGATGACGGGATGTTTGTAACTGTCGCTTGAAACGTCACTATAACCGTTTCACCAACTGGTATATCTCCAACTCCAAATCCAGTAATCGGATTTAAGTTTGGTTGCGGGGCTCCATTTATCGTTACACTATTTGGTACAAATGACGCTCCTGCTGAAATGGTATCAATAAACTGAACATCATTAGCTGTTACTGTTCCTGTATTCGTTATTTGCACTGTATACGTCAATACATCTCCAACTAGAGTAGCGGCTCTATTTACTTGTTTAATAACATTAAAGCGTCCTCTATTTACAGTTGTGAGTGTTGTATTACTTGGCTGATTTACTATAACTGGTGGTTCTCCTGGTACTAATACAAAACTTCCAGTTACATTTGCCGTATTAGCAATTGTTCCGTTTGACGGAACACTAACAACAGTTACTTGGAATGTGACTTCTACACTTTCACCTGGGTTTATATCTGGAAGCGGGAATCCATTATTCGGATTGAATCCAGGTTGTAACACACCGTCTATCGTTACACTGTTCGACACGAATGCTATAGAGGAAGGTAGTACATCACTATATTGAATATTCGTTGCTGGCACTGTCCCTGTATTTTGAACTACTGTTGTATATGTGATTGTATCGCCTACTGCAACAACCGGCTGACTTACTGATTTTAAAACATTCAAACCAGGCTCATTGATTTCTGTTAATGTCGTATTACTTGTCGTCGTCTCCGTAATCGGTGGTTCTGTTTCACTTACAGCAAATGTAGCTGTAACGTCTACAAAGTTAACAATCGTACCACCTTCTGGTATGCTTGTAACCACTTCCTGATATGTGACAACTACAAAATCATCTACAGGTATATTTGGAACTGTAAAACCAATGAAAGGATCTAATCCTGGTGCAGACACCCCGTTGATGCTCACACTTCCTGGTACAAATGCTACACCAGCAGAAGTCGTATCGATAAATTGAACATTGGTCGCTGGCACTGTTCCGAAATTAAATATCAATACATCATACGTTAATATTTCTCCTACAGTGGCTACTTCCTTATCTACTAGTTTTAACGGAAAAATAGACGCTATATTAATTGTCGTAACGACTAAATTCGTTAATATCGTTTCTGTAATCGGTGGTTCCTGCGGATTTGGTTGTGAAGTAAATGTAACATCTGCATCATTTAAGATGACTTCATTATCTGGAATTTCCGTAATGGTCACTTGGAATGTGATCTCAATACTTCCACCAGCGATTAATAATGGCGTAACTGTAAATCCTATTTCCGGATTTACACCAATTTGCTGCACTCCACCTATCGTTACACTACCTTCTATAAATGTCGTTCCTTCTGGGATGACATCTTGGAAGAACACATCTGTAACTGGTATAATTCCTACATTTGAAATGAGCACAGTGTACGTTAATACATCCCCAACCGCTCCAGCTGCAACGTCAACTGTTTTTGTTGCTGTTACTTCACCAGGAGGAGGTAACGGTATTGTAACTACCGTTGTATTACTTGAGTTCGTTGTTGTTACTGGTGGTTGTAAAGGATTTAATAAGAAAGTGGCTGTAGCAGATGCTGTATTTAATACTGCTCCACGTGTAGATGGTGCAACCACAGTAACTTGGAACGTTACGGTCAATGATGTTCCAGCTGCAATATTAGGAAGCGGGAATCCAGCATTTGGATCAAATCCAGGTTGTGGTGTTCCATTTATCGTTACACTATTTGCTACAAATGTTGTTTCTGGAGCAATTGGATCAATGAAAGAAACGTTCGTTGCTGTTACTGTACCATTATTACGAATGACAACAGAATACGTGTAAGTTTCTCCAAGTGCTGCTTGTTGTACAGATGAAGTTTTTTGTATATTTAACTGTGCTGTGTTTACTTGCGTCACAACGAAATTACTATTTGTAACAGTCGTTATTGGAGGGTTTGCTGGGTTTATAAGAAAACTGGCAGTAACGTTAGATTGGTTTCTTATATTTCCACCGCTCGGAACACTCGTCACGGTAACTTGAAACGTAACCGTGGCCGTTTGCCCGACCGGAATATTTGGTACTGGGAATCCTGCCATAGGATCCGCGCCTTGCTGAACGACTCCATTTATCGTCACACTATTTGCTACAAACGCAGTACCGGACGGAATTGGATCTTGAAAAATAATATTCGTTGCAGGAACAGTTCCTGTATTTTGAATAAGAATCGTATACGTTAACGTATCCCCTACTCCTGCTTGTGGTGTATTTACACTCTTCATTATATTAAGTGATCCTACATTCACTCGCGTCACAACAATATTACTAATCGTTACAATTGTAATTGGTGGCTGGAGAGGACTTACTTGGAAATCAGCAGTTACATTCGCATTATTCGGAAGAACTCTATTTGGTGGTACACTCGTGATTGTTACTTGGAAAGTAACTGTTACCATCCCTCCTACTGGAATATTAGCAAGTGGAAATCCAGTTGTCGGGTTTAAACCTGGTTGAGGTGTCCCATTTATTGTTACACTATTCGCTACAAAAGTGGTTCCAACTGGAATCGGATCAAGGAACGATACATTAGTTGCTGCTACTGTCCCACTATTTTGTATACGTACTGTATACGTTAACGTATCTCCTACACCAGCTTCAGTAGCGCTTACACTTTTTATTACATTTAATCCTGAAGAATTTACGACCGTCATAACAGTATTACTTGGTTCTGTTACAGTAATCGGTGGCTCTGTTGGATTTACAAGGAAATCTCCTGTAACATTCGCACTGTTTACAACATTATTTCCAAGTGGAACTTCATCAATTAATACTTCAAATGTAACAATTACACTCGCACCAGCGGGCAAATTATTTAATGGGAATCCGAATTCTGGATCTGCCCCTTCTTGTAAGATCCCATTCACAAAGACACTGTTTTCAATAAATAATGTACCTTGTGGAATTGAATCTTGGAAAAATACATTTGTAGCTGGTACACTACCTGCGTTTATGACTTCTATTGTATATACTAAAATATCCCCTACCGTTGCAACATCCGTATTTACTGATTTCACAACTTCAAAGTTACCTGATTGTACAGTTGTATTCACAATGTTACTCGGAACATTGATTGTTACGGGTGGTTCACTCGGATTCACTTGAAAACTTGCTGTTACATTTGCTTGATTTAAAATATCTTCATTTTCTGGATCCTGTATAATTAATACATCAAATGTGACTACAACGGTTTGAGCCGCAGGAATATTCGGAAGAGAAAATCCTGTATTCGGATTCAATCCACTTTGCGGTACTCCATTAATTGTTACAGAATTTGCAACAAATGAAACAGCGGAAGAAATAGTGTCTTGGAAAAATACATTTGTTAACGAAACGTTTCCTGTATTTTGAACGGCAATTGTGTACGTTAAAGTGTCCCCTACTGCGGCTTGCGTTGTATTCACTTCTTTTATTACATTTAAACCGCCTGTATTAACTTGTGTCACAACTGTATTCGTTTGTCTATTAATCGTTATTGGTGGCTGATTTGGAATAACGACGAAATTAGCAGTTACATTTCCGCGATTCGCAATCGTGCCTCCTGATGGCGTCGATGTAACTCGTACTTGAAATGTAACAGTCCTACTTCCGCCGGGAGATATATTAGCTACTGTAAACCCAGTCGCTGGATTTGCTCCAGGTTGTGAAATCCCCTCCACAGTCACACTATTTGCGATAAATGTCGTTCCAATTGGGATTGGATCTTGAAAAATAACGTTCGTTGCAAGTACATTTCCTGTATTTTGAATTGTTACCGTGTACGTAAGAACGTCGTTAACCGTTGCAAAAGCTTTATCCACTGTTTTTCTCGTTGTTATATCAGCTATATTAATTGTCGTAACTACAGTATTACTTGTCGCTTGCCCAGAAACTGGTTGTTGACCAGGCACTGGAGTAAAGGTAAATGTTGCACTTGCACGGTTCGGAATTGGATTGACAAGAGGGTTCGATGTTACTCGAACTTGAAAGCGCACTACGGTCGTTTGCGAAGCATTAATACTGCCTAGATTAATACTACTTGCTGGATTCGCTCCTGGACGTGCTACTCCGTTTACCGTAACGCTGTTTGCTACAAATGTTGTTCCTGCAGGAATACTATCAACAAAAATAACATTGTTTGCAGTAACGTTTCCATTATTCGTCACATTAACCGTGTACGTTAATACATCATTAAGCGTTGCCGTCTGTAGATCTACAGATTTTTGCATACTTATAGTTGCTTGATTCACTGTCGTTTGTACTGTATTCGAAGAAGACATACTAGTAATAAGTGGACTACCGACGAAAGGACGGAATTGATATGATACCATTGCACGATTTGGAATAGGATTGGGGTTCGGAAACGATGTTATTCGCACTTGAAAGGTAACAATTCTTTGCGTATTATTTGGGATTGTACCTAAATTAATTCCAGTAGCAGGGTTCGCATTCGGCTGTGTTACCCCTCCTACCGTTACACTACCTGCAACAAACGTCGTTCCGCTCGGAATACTATCACGTAATACAACGTTTTCTGCACTTCCTGTTCCTGTATTTGGGACCGTAATCGTATAAGTGAGAGTATCCCCTACCCCTGCGACTGTTCTATTGACCGATTTAACAGGATTAATAATTGGACCTGTTGCATCAATTTGAACACCAAAACCAGCTGCAGCGTATCCATCTCCATTTGTAACAAATCGAACAGTTGCTGACGTTTGATTGTTTACTAAAGATGCGGAGGCATCTACATTCGTAATATCCCACCCCTGTCTTCGGACAGCCAAAGCTACCCCTAACGGCTGATTTAAATCTCCAAATGTACCGCTCGTATCTAAATTTCCGCTGTCATTACAAATTTGAGACTGGAAGAAATTATTTGCAGGGTTTCTCGGCCCGAATAATGCAACTGTAGCACTCGCATTCGGTCCAAAGCGAAGTTGATCTCCAGAAATGTTAGAATCACCTTCTTGAGCAGTTACAAGTACCCTTCCTGTTACAGCTCCTGTAGCTGGCGTAGCAAATCCGGAAATAGTAGCATCAACTGGTGGTGATGAAGCATCAATAATTTCTTGACCTGCATATACTGACAAATTTCGAAGTGGTAAACTTGCATTTTGATACACAACCTCAAGCGTCCAGCCCGCTGAACGGCTAATTGTTGGGTCAGCTGAAGTTCTTGCAGCTGGCACGGCACCTGTAGTATATGTGCCTGCTCCACCTGCACTAACAAGATTCGTTACATTGGCAGAGCGAGCATAATAAAACTGGTTTCCTACTGAACCTTGCTGCGCGGTAGCAGGATCTGGCGTAACAGAAAACGTCCCTGCTGGCGTTGTAAATGTAATGTTATCATTTAAAAATGGTAAAACATCTTCCGTATCAGTCCGGAAAGTACCAGCCCAAACTAATTCTGCATATAACACACTGCTTCCCGCTGGAAGATTTAAAATTGCACTTGAAGAATTCAATTGCCACTCATCTGTTGTCCCCGCTGGGAATCCTGGTACTTGCAACGCTGTATTTACTGTCGTAAACACAGCAAGTGTACCAAAAATATTACCTGGTGCAGGCGATGTAGGGCTAAGTCCCAGCGTATTCCCAGTAAACGTGACGGCACCAGGTACTGTTGTCGTAAACCGATTTATAAAAGGCACACAATCATCTCATTTCAATTATAGTAAAAAGTGCTCTATACTATAAAATGTAGACAAACTATACAATGTACGTTGTCCAACAAAATTCCGCACATATGAGAGGGGTTTATAAAACTATGCGCTACGTTATTATAACAGGAACTTCACAAGGTTTAGGTGAGGCTATTGCCACACAATTGTTAGAAAAAAATACAACTGTCATCTCTATTTCTAGAAGAGAAAATAAAGAGCTTACGAAACTCGCAGAACAATATAATAGCAATTGTGTTTTCCACTCCTTAGATCTTCAAGATGTACATAATTTAGAAACGAACTTTAACAAAATCATTTCATCTATTCAAGAAGACAGTGTATCTTCTATTCATTTAATTAATAATGCGGGTACGGTTGCTCCTATGAAGCCAATTGAAAAAGCAGAAAGTGAACAATTCATTACGAACGTTCACATTAATTTACTTGCACCTATGATTCTCACCTCTACTTTCATGAAACATACGAAAGAATGGAAAGTAGATAAACGTGTTATAAACATCTCATCTGGTGCAGGAAAAAATCCTTACTTCGGATGGGGCGCTTATTGTACAACGAAAGCTGGCGTAAATATGTTTACACAGTGCGTGGCAACGGAAGAAGCAGCAAAAGAATTTCCAGTAAAAATCGTCGCTTTTGCACCTGGTGTTGTTGATACAAATATGCAAGCACAAATTCGGGAAACAAATAAAGAAGACTTCACAAATTTAGATCGATTCATCGCATTAAAAGAAGAAGGAAAGCTATTATCACCTGAATACGTTGCAAAAGCTATTCGTAACTTACTAGAAACCGAAGACTTCCCTCAAGGCGAGGTTATTAGAATTGATGAATAACAAAAAGGCGTGCTATTTTAGCACGCCTTTTTGTTCTACTTCTCTAAAAATATAAGCACAGACTCCGCAATTTGTTCATAACCAATTTCTTGATAAATTTTATTCGATGTTGGATTTGCCAGGTCCGTATATAATGTCGTTGTTTTGTAACCTTCATCTAACATACGTTGACTAAGTGCCGCTACACAATTAGATGCGTATCCCTTTTTCCTTTCTTCTTTCGGCGTATATACGAAATTAACTGTTATATTATTTTTAGTTGGACGTGTTTTTGCTGCTACAGAAACAAGTTTTCCATCTACTTCTAGACCAAATAAACGATGATTAGTAATTAATGTATGTGCCGTTTGTTTTGCTTCCTCTTTCGTAGTAGGAAGATTCACATCTTCGCAAAATTGGTATATCCACTGTTCTATTAATGTTAGCTCATCACTATTTACTTCTCGAAAGACTTCATCTCCGTTCCACTTTTTCTTCACTTGTTTTAATTCATATATACCTTGCTCCATCGCAACAGTAGTTTTCTTATTTGCTAACACTGCAATCTCTTCGGCTAATCTCTGTACAATTTTCTTATTACCGATTAATCCAGGAACATTTGGATATACTTCCGCTAATTTTTTTGCAAGTTCCACGATGTCCTCTTCCGCAATTTCAGACGTAGCAACAATAATTTGTTTCTTCTCTTCTGTTTGAAGAAATACAACCGCAATTTCTTCTCCTTGTTTCGCTATCCCCATAAATATCGGTTGGTGGACCATTTGTAATACGCCTAATATGAGATTATTTTCCTGCTCATTCTTTTCTAGAAATGGTGTAACCTCTTCTTTAAAATTAACAATCTCTTCATATACATGCAATTGAATCATCGACAATCTCTTCTCTCTATTTATAGTTTTATTAAGGTATTGGCGATTAATTCACTAAATCCCTCTTTTACGATTCAATAATATTCGAAGCTAACGTATTCAAATTATTTTCAGCTTGTAAAATTCTCTGTTTTTCCTTTTCAAATACCTCTTCTTCTTGTCGAAATAACTCTTTTCGATTGTTAATCATGCGCTCCATTTCTTTTTTACTCGGCCCACCGTATACATTTCTTTTTTGTATAAAAGCTTCTGGCGATATAATTTCTTTCCACTCTTTTTCTAATAAAGTTATATTAAATTTTTCTTGTAAGTACATATTCACATCTTTCAAATGTAATTCATGAAGCTCCTTTTTCTGCTCCAATAACATATTTGCAATAGCACTCGCTGCATGATGCGCATGCCGAAATGGAATGTCATAGTTTTTTGTTAAAGCATCTGCGAAATCAGTTATCGTAATTGCATGTTTATAGGAACGATTTTTCAACGTTTCTTCCTCAACCTTCATCGTTCGAATAACTGCATTCATAATAGAAAAAACACGAATAGTCTTTTCAATCCCTTTATATAAGTATGGCTGCAAGTCATCCTCTGTATCAACAATATCACCAAATGGTGTATTATGAATCATTTGAAATACTGTAAATGCTTCTCCTAAAGCACTACTCGTAATTGCACGGGCGTGTTCAATGGAAACTGGATTTCGCTTTTGCGGCATAATACTACTAATTTGCACATATGGCTTCGCCACAGTAATACCATCATATTCTTTCGTCGCTAATAGTAAGAAGTCATGGATCCATCTGCTCGTATTCGTCATCATTACCATAAGTAAAGAGCTAACTTCTAATAAATAATCCGCTCCAGCAACAGCATCATATGAGTTCTCAATTACATTTGTAAACCCAAGTAACTCGGCAACTCGCTCTCGTTTAATTGGGAAACTTGTTGTAGCTAGCGCAGCGGCTCCCATTGGGGACTGATTTAAAAGTTTGTACGTTTTTTTCATGCGTTCTAAATCTCTCTGCATCGTATCATAAATCGCTAACGTATAATGACCAAATGTCGTTGGCTGCGCTGGTTGTGTATGGGTATAAGCTGGCATAATCGTTTCCTTATGATCAGCAGCAAGTTGCAATATACTCTCTTGCAATAACAAATGATGTTCCATTAATCGTAATACATACCGTCTTAAACTCATGCGATACATCGTGACACCCATATCATTTCTACTTCTACCAATATGCATATTACTTACAAAATTGCTTTTTGCTTCTTGAGAAATTAAATGTTCTACTAAAAAAAAGAGATCTTCATGCTGCTCTGTATAGAGCAATTGCTCTTCTGGCATTCCCTCTACCTTTTTTAACGCGTGTAATATAACTTTAGCTTCTTCCTTTTTCATTAAATTTTCTTCCATCAGCATCGTAATATGCGCTTTATGCACTTGAAACATATCTTTCAATAAGTAATTTCGTTGAAAATTAAATACATGTTGTAATACACAATCCACATATGTTTTCCCAGGGAAATCAGCGCCTTCACTCTTTATAAACTCTTCTTTACTTTGTTTCATCACCTTTTCCCCTTTCACCTAAGTATTACTACCCATCATACCCAGAGATAGCAAAAAAGTGCTTGTACACAAAAATAAACTCGGTGCTCTCTGCACCGAGTTTATTTAATAAAAGTCGCATCATACTTATCACTTTGCAACACTTGGAAATGCAAGTTTGCTAAATGTTTCCGTATTTCTGCACTGTCGTCCTCATTTAAATTATTTGCTAAAAACACTATTTCTGTACAGTTCCCCCGTTTATCCATCGCATAAACTGCTTTTGTAACTGTCCATGGCGTATAGCCGTTTTTTTGCCCTGCATGTCTAAATGTTTTACGGTATTTCTTAGCGCTCATATCTGTTTCAACGATGTTAGCCCATACTTTTTCTTCTGCTTCTGTCAGTCCACCCTTATGATTTGCCTTTTGAAGCAGTACCATATAATCGTTTGCAGAAGCAGCTGGCAATCGATCTGACCAAATTTTATCGTAACGTTCCTCTAAATAAAGAGGAATTTCCTTCTGTAATAATGGTCCCTTCTTTTTTAAGCGCTCATGAATAATCATCGCATATTGACGATATTGCTCTTGAGACATTTCTTTTAACTTTTTCTCTATTTTATATTTCGGAACGTGTAGTTCTTTATGCAAATATCCTGGAATGTACAAAGATGAAACAATTGGAAATAGCGGCTGATGTGCTGGAAGCGATAAACTTTGTAAATTCCGATTAATATTATCTAATCCTAACACTTCCATTAAATATTCAGCATTCGCATTCGAACTAAACTTAACCATTCCTTTTGCCACTTCTTCTAAAGAAATCGCTCCTTCAGTTATCTTACCTGTCTTCTCCAAATACCTTTGCCATCTATCTTGCGCACCACCATCTGTATTCGGTACATAATAACGATTCACATCATTTATGGAAACAAAACTAGACGAATCAATTTTCCCTTCCGTAACTTGTTTCGTAAATTCAAGCGCCACAATTAATTTCATTGTACTAGCAACTGGCAATACAACATTCGGATTTACAGAATAAACGACTTTATCATTTCTTTTTACTAGAAGCGCGCTATTTTTTTCATCTTTATGTTCTTCAATAAAGGATGCGATATACTGCGCATCATCATTATTCGAACTCCAAACTTTTTTCACTAAAAAATTACCCGATATTAGCAAAACGAAAATACCCACAATCACTGCGCATACTATAGTTTTTTTCAAGTAAAATTCCTCTCCTATTGTGTAGCTCTTCTCTATCTATCTCTTACAAACAAAATAATGGAGATGATTATTTTAGTAATCATCTCCATTATTTTAACTTGTATTCTCCCATTATGTCTACGTCATAATTTTAACGAAATCTTCGAGGAATTTTTTATAGTGTAACGACCAACCAATTCGAACCCAATTCTTTAAAGCTTTTGCATCAGGTTGAGGACGAAAATCAGCAATACTCTCTCCTTTTGCAATCCCTACTGTATCTACATCGACACGGCGGTATACATAGTCCAAAATAGAGGGATTTGCCGCAACCATCATTGTAACGACGTCATGTACTGGACTCCCTGTTATTTTCGGATTTAATTTTCTATAAGCTTTATAATAATACGTAAAAATCGGTTCAATTAATTTATTAAAACTTGTTTTAGAATGTTTCGTAATGTACTTTACCATCTCTGGCGTAATTATAGCTTCAGATGTAACATTAAGCGGCACCAATGTCACATTCTTGGCATTTTGCATTACTAATTGTGACGCAATAGGATCACCATGAAAATTAGCTTCTGCGACTGGTGTCACATTGCCAGGCATTAAAAAAGCACCGCCCATTATATAATATTCCTTCACATACTTCATCAATGGTTTTTCTAAAATAAATGCTGTCGCAAGTGTCGTTGACCTACCAGCATCAACTATAATTAATTCTCCTTTATATTTTTCAAGTATGTCAAAAAACTCACAAAAAGGCTTTATATTTGGAGAAAGATTTTTTGGCGGTCGAATTGGTCCTAAACCTTCCGCCCCATGAATTTCTGGATAGTATGTTGTAATATCTCCAGATAAAGGGATTTTCGCACCATTAATAACAGGTATGTCTTCCCGCCCTGCCAGTTGCAATAAATATGCCGCATTACTTGTCGCCTTTTCTTGCGTTACATTTCCATATCCAGTTACTACACCAACAATATCAATATCAGGATGTAACAATCCATACATAATTGCCAAAGAGTCATCAATTCCCGGGTCTCCTAAAAACAATACTTTTTTCATCACCCTCAACTCCATCCCCTCAATTGTTATTAATTTATGAATATTCACAGGATTACAGAATAAAAAGAACAAATTTATACGAAAAAACGCAGTCCTCTAAGGACTACGTTCTCCCACTAACCTATACTGTTTTCTTTACAGCACTCATACTTCCAACGATATAAGCGATAAACGCAAAACAAATTGGGAAGACAACTGTATGTATACCGAACGGATTTGGATAGAAAAGATGGATACACATATATGAGCTTACCCCAACTAAAATAGATGCAAGCGCTCCTGTTGCATTTCCTTTCCTCCAATATAATCCTAATACGATTGGCCAAATGAATGCTGCTTCTAATCCACCGAAAGAAAATAAATTTAACCATATTAAAAAATCAGGTGGTTTAATTGCTGCTGCATAAACGAGCAGTCCTACGATAGCAGTAATCCATAAACTCCCTTTTCTAATCGTACTATCTGCCGCATCTTTATTTATGTAATTTACGTATATATCTTTAATGATTGATGAACTTACAAGTAGCAATAACGAGTTTACTGTAGACATAATCGCTGCCATTGGTGCAGCTAAGAAAACCCCAGCTAACCAAGGTGGCAACACTTCCATCGCGAGTAGCGGCATTACTTTATCTGGTACCGTTATACCTGGAAGTACGACTCGTGCGAACACACCCGTTAAATGCATACCAATCATAATTGTACCGACAACAATCGTCCCAATTATTAACGCTTGATGCATCGCTTTTGAATTTTTATAAGACATGGCACGCACACTAATTTGCGGTAAACCGACAACGCCAATTCCAATTAAAATCCAAAATGATGTCACATATGATTTCGTTAAACTACCATCTGCTCCGAATGGTGTAATTAAATTCGGATTGATTTGAACAAGTTCCTGCATAATCTTTTCAATTCCACCACCGGCAACGACAGTAGCAATTAAGATGATTGTCGTTCCAACTAACATAATGATACCTAATAACGTATCTGATAAAGCAACTGCACGAAATCCACCAATTAATACGTACACAAGTACAGAAAAAGTAAATAAAAATAGTGCTGTTGTATAAGAAAGACCCGTTAGCGACTCGATTAATCGGCCACCGCCGACCCACTGAGCTACTGTTGCTGAAAATAAAAAGATAATAATACATAACGCAGAAAGTATGACAACTGCTTTATTATTATATCTTCCCTTTAAATAATCGATAAGAGTAATGGCTTCCATCTTCCTAGCGATAATTGCAAACTTTTTACCGATAACTGTTAAAACGATATAACCTGTTACAACTTGAATCGCAGACAACAATACCCATCCAAGCCCCATATTGTAAGCAATACCAGGACCACCAATAAAGCTACTAGCACTACCGTATGTAGCAATCATTGTCATCGCTAATAATAAACCACCGAGCTCACGCCCACCTAAAAAATATTCTTGCAAAAATTTATTATGGGCAGTCGCTTGTACACGTCTTGAAGCATATACACCAATTAAAAATACAACGATAAACGAAATTATCATTGGAATGATTACATACCAATTCATCTATTATTCCTCACTTTTTTCTTCCTCATCGAGTGAAATATCTTGAAATACAAAACGAACAACTAAACTAAGTAAAATAACCATAACGATAAATCCAACGATACAGCTATAAAAAAACCATGCTGGAAAACCAAATACATATGTATATTCACTTGGATTTTTACTACCAAGCCCATAAGCAAATCCGTACCATATTATAAAATTGATAATAGCAAGTCCAAGACCAATTAACGCTTCTCTATGGGCGATTCGAAAGCGTGGATCATCATGATAATTCTTCATTTTTCTCCCTCCTCTCACGATGTATTATTGTACCATTGTTCTTCTAGTTTTTCCTACTAGAAAGCAAAAACAAGCAGGATTTTTTATAATCATATAGAAGACTTTCTTACATTACATATTTTTTACAATTGTAACACAAATGAAATTTGAATTTTCAGTATTTGTTAATTATGATTTTAATTAGAGGCTTTCCATCTAGTTTCCACATCCTTGATTTCGGAATAAACGCCGTCTCGTACTGCGTTTACATTATATTTTCAAGGGGGTTATACAATGAGTCAACTAGCTGTAAATCTTCATGAAAAGGTAGAAAAGTTTCTTCAAGGTACAAAAAAGTTATATGTGAATGGATCTTTCATTGAAAGCGCTTCCGGTAAAACGTTTAACACACCTAACCCAGCAACTGGCGAAACACTTGCCGTCGTTTCTGAAGCTGGTCGCGAAGATATTCATAAAGCTGTCGTTGCAGCTCGCATAGCTTTTGACGAAGGTCCTTGGTCTCGCATGAGCACTGCTGAGCGAAGCCGGCTTATGTACAAGTTAGCTGATTTAATGGAAGAACATAAAGAAGAGCTTGCACAGCTTGAAACGTTAGATAACGGAAAGCCAATCCGTGAAACAATGGCAGCAGACATACCACTTGCAATTGAGCATATGCGCTATTATGCTGGCTGGGCGACGAAAATCGTTGGTCAAACAATCCCTGTTTCCGGTGATTATTTTAACTATACACGTCATGAAGCTGTTGGTGTCGTTGGTCAAATTATCCCTTGGAACTTCCCACTTCTTATGGCAATGTGGAAAATGGGAGCAGCGCTTGCTACAGGATGTACAATCGTTTTAAAACCTGCAGAACAAACTCCACTATCTGCCTTATACTTAGCTGAATTAATTGAAGAAGCTGGATTCCCGAAAGGTGTTATTAATATCGTTCCTGGATTCGGTGAATCAGCTGGACAAGCTCTTGTTAATCATCCACTCGTTGATAAAATTGCATTTACTGGTTCTACTCCAGTCGGTAAGCAAATTATGCGCCAAGCATCTGAAACATTAAAGCGTGTTACACTTGAGTTAGGCGGTAAATCACCAAATATCATCTTGCCAGATGCTGATTTATCTCGCGCGATTCCTGGTGCACTTTCTGGTGTTATGTTTAACCAAGGACAAGTATGCTCTGCTGGATCACGTTTATTTGTTCCGAAGAAAATGTATGATAATGTCATGGCTGACCTTGTCCTTTACTCTAAAAAATTAAATCAAGGTGCTGGCTTAAGTCCAGAAACTACAATCGGTCCTCTCGTTTCCGAAGAACAACAAAAACGTGTAATGGGCTACATCGAAAAAGGGATTGAAGAAGGTGCTGAAGTACTTTGCGGAGGAAGTAATCCATTTGATCAAGGCTACTTCGTTTCTCCTACAGTATTCGCTGACGTAAATGATGAAATGACGATTGCAAAAGAAGAAATTTTCGGTCCAGTTATTTCTGCTATACCGTTTAACGATATTGATGAAGTAATTGAACGTGCAAATAAATCACAATTCGGCTTAGCAGCTGGTGTGTGGACAGAAAATGTTAAAACAGCACACTACGTTGCAAGTAAAGTACGTGCTGGTACAGTATGGGTAAACTGTTATAACGTCTTTGATGCAGCATCTCCATTTGGAGGATTTAAACAATCCGGTCTTGGTCGTGAAATGGGATCTTATGCATTAAATAACTATACAGAAGTGAAGAGCGTTTGGCTTAACTTAAATTAAAGAGAAAGAACCTGACCTATCCGGTCAGGTTCTTTTCATTATGTATGTCTTTAAACTTGCAGTCCCCCGCTCACATTTAATACTTCTCCTGTAATATAGGATGCGTATTCTGATGCTAAGAAGGCAGCTGCGTTCGCAATATCTTCTGGTGTTCCAATTCTACCAACCGGAATCGCGCCGACAATCTTTTCTTTCACTTTATCTGGTATCGTTTTTGTCATATCTGTATCCATAAATCCTGGGCAAATCGCATTACACGTAATACCGAAATTTCCAACTTCTTTCGCTGCCGTTTTCGTTAAACCTACAACGCCTGCCTTCGTAGCTGCATAGTTTGCTTGACCTATGTTTCCTTCTCTACTAATTGAAGATATATTAATAATACGTCCATACCCTTGTTGTCTCATGTAAAGCAGCGCTGGTTGCATACAATAAAAAACTCCAGTTAAGTTCACTTGTAATACTTGTTCCCAAGCAGACTTCTCCATTTTATGTAACATTGCATCCCTTGTAATCCCAGCGTTATTCACCAAAATATGTAATGTTCCGAATTTTTGAACCGCATATTCAATTAACGACTTTGCTTCATTTTGATTACTCACATCACATCGATATAAGCTCACTTCATATCCTTCATCCAAGAACTCACGTGTCGTTTTTTGTAATTTCTCTTCATTTACATCGCTAATTAATACTTTCGCCCCTAGTTTTGCATACACCCTTGCAATCTCTTTTCCAATTCCCTGTGCAGCTCCTGTTACAACAGCTGTTTTCCCGTTTAAAAACTCCATACCTATCCCCCATTTCTATTACTTATACTGTATATTTCGGCTTTTTACTTTCCAATTCCTCTTTGTATAAAAAAGTCTATTTGTGTCAAACTAACTTTGCAACGTCGCATAAAGTGCAACTTTAATCAGTGGGATTTTCTTCATCCCCACTGATTATCAGCCCTCACCAATCGGACTTTTATGGGCAGTTGATTCCCCACCTCACTTCTTTGCTTTCACTAAATTTTAAGGTGGGGGTCTTACTGCCCATTAAAGCGGGATAAAGTGCAAGGAGATTGTGTCGAATGAACAAAAAAAATTTCAAACAAAACAAAGCTACTGATGGCATTGATGTAGAGTTCTCTCGTGAACTTGCTGACCACAATGACTTAGAAGCAAACGCACGTGCAAATGCCGCTGATGCACGTCAAAAACGCCAGTCAACTGAAAAATAAGGAAAGCACAACCTTATTCTTTTCAACAGGGACCTACTACCCAACAAAATAAACCGAGAGATATCTCTCGGTTTATTTTCTATATTTTTTTGTATAATGTGCCAAAGTAAGTAGCGGATAAATTTGGGCATAGCTATGATAACGAATATAAAACCCACCAGGTAAACCTGTTCCAGTAGGATATTTTTCATTCACATAAGGATTCGCAAGCAAATATGAAATGCCTTTTCGAATAGCTGGCGTTTCTGTATCATAGTAAGAAATGAGAGCATCTAACGCCCATGCTGTTTGAGATGGTGTACTAAATGGTAAAGTAATGAATCTTTTCTCCATACTACTTTGGCAGGATTCTCCCCATCCACCATCTTCATGCTGTATATGTTCAAGCCATAAAGCTGCTCGTTTCAATGATGGATTGTTAGATGGAATTCCGAGTGACCGTAAACCTGTGATAACAGCCCACGTACCATATATATAACAAATCCCCCATTTCCCATACCATGATCCATTTTCCTCTTGTGCATTCATTAACCAATTTATCGCACTTTGTTTTTGTTTCTCAGGTAATTCATTTTGCGTATATGTCCCGAAAAGCTCTAACACTCTTCCTGTAATATCTGGTGTGGAAGGATCTGTAATCATATCACTTGCATTTTCGATTGGTAAATTTGCTAATAATTTGCTCGTCACACCTTTTTCAAACGCTCCCCAGCCCCCATCATTATTTTGTAATCCTTTAACCCAATCAATCCCTTTCTGCCAAGCATTATTTACCTTTTCATTCTCTCTACTTCTTGCCAACACTCTTAGTACAGCAGTTGTATCATCAACATCTGGAACTGTCGTATTTACATCCGAAAAACCCCAACCGCCAGGAGTAAGTGCGGGAGCATGTACGCTCCAATCAGCTTTTTTTGTATGCTGTTTTTTTAATAAATATGTTATTGTCTGTTGAATCATCTTGTGATCTTTCGGAACTTGTGCCTCTTGTAACGCATAGCTGAGTAAAGCCGTATCCCATACAGTTGAAGGAGAGTTTTGCAAGTGACTCCCTCTTTCCATCTTCCATATATAAGATGTTATACCAGCTATAGCCTTTTGAATCATTGATGATTGAAGAGAATGCCCTAACGCAAGTAAAGCATAAATCATATAAAACGAGGCAGTTGCGTAACTATATAACGTTCCATTTTCATCAATACGCTCTTTCATGAAACGTTCGACTTCCTCATATCCTTTATGATGTAACGAAAGTGGATACGAGATAATTTGTTTTACATCACTTAATAACGTTTGAAACAAAGGAGACCGATCCTCCCGAAACCATTCTCCGCCCCCGCCCGCAATGTGATTTAAATTTGGCAATAACTTTTTCCCTACTCGAAATCTTTTATTTAAACACACCATCATCGGAATTAAATGGATACGTGCTGAGCTACTCAATTCAAATATACTGAGGGGGGAATCATTCTGTAGAAACATGATTGGTGTTGGTACATGAAAGAGTGAAGGATATTCATATTCTCCATGAATTGCTAATAAAAACTTTGTCATAAAATGAGCACGCGCCACGCCTCCGCGTTCCTTAATGAAATTTTCCGCTCGCTTCATATTCGCATCTTCTTTTGTATATTTTTGCGAAGCAAGTAAGGCGGCATAAGATTGAATGGTAGCTGATAAATTACCTCCCACTTCATCTTCATACAATTTCCACGTTCCTTCATTTGTTTGAAGTGATGCTACTCTTTCTACGAACGGTTCTGTCTCTTTATCTCTACCTAATAATTTTAATAAAAAAATCATATGGCAATCTGTTAATGGAGCTCCTTCAAAACAAAATCGCCACGTACCATCTTGCCATTGCATTGTTTGAAGTGCAGTTGCTCTTCTCACTATTTCTTCATGCGCTTTTTCGTATAATAACAAGTTACTCACCCACCCTTTCGAAATCCGTATAACGATATTCAAGAAGGTAGCTGAATATGTATGAATACAAAGAAAAGCAGAACATATAAAATGTTCTGCTCATAAACAATATCCTACTCCGACAATAATCCCTAATAAAGCACCAACTACTACTTCATACGGTGTATGCCCGACAAGTTCATTTAACTTCTTATATTCTGTTTGTCTACCGTGAAAAAACTCATTCAATATTTTCGCCTGTTTACTTACTGCAAGCCTTACTCCTGAAGCGTCATACATAACTATAATGGCAAAAATAGCAGCAATTGCAAATAAAGTACTTTCCACACCTTCCACAACGCCAACACCTGTCGCCAGTGCTGTAACAGTTGAAGCATGAGAACTTGGCATCCCACCTGAAGCGAAGAACTTTGCAAAATCAAATTCACCCGTTTTAAATAATTTAAAGACTACTTTCGTTAATTGTGCTAAAAACCATGAAATTACAGCGGCCATAAGCGGATCGTTATGTAAAATCGTTTCCACGTTCTCAGCTCCCTACTAGCTATAATGGAAATCCTATAGTATCAGTATAAAGAAAAATGCGTAGAAAATACTACGCATTATGATACTTTTGCTGATTTATTTTTTATAAATTTCGGTTGTTTCTGCACCAAGAACTTTGTTTTCGCTACCGAGAATACAACTAATGCAACCCATATA
This sequence comes from Bacillus sp. FF-1, assembly GCF_028548245.1. Taxonomy (NCBI): domain Bacteria; kingdom Bacillati; phylum Bacillota; class Bacilli; order Caryophanales; family Bacillaceae; genus Bacillus; species Bacillus sp. FF-1. The sequence goes on along the minus strand of NZ_JAQQGG010000004.1, from coordinate 404,173 downwards.
CAGAAAAATGCAATCATATGAGTAGATGTGAAATGTTCACCAAATACGAATACACCTAAAATCAAACTAATTGTTGGTGCAATATATTGTAAAAAACCTACCATATAAAGCGGAATAAGTTGGGCTCCTTTTGCAAAATAAAAAAGTGGCAATGCTGTAACAATGCCCGCTCCTATTAATAGTAATGTCGATGACATTGAGATCGAGCCAAATGAGCCGAAACCATGTACTCCTGTCATTACTAAATAAATAATCGCAAACGGCGTTACTAACATCGTTTCCATCGTAAGTCCAATTGTCGCATCATAGTTTAACATTTTTTTTGTTAATCCATATAATCCAAATGAAAGGGCAAGTGATAAAGAAACCCACGGAATAGCCCCGAAACGTACTGTTAAAATGACAACCCCTACTCCAGCTAAGCCAACTGCAACGTATTGCCAAAAGTTTAACTTTTCCTTTAAAACGACTGTACCAAGTAAAATACTAATAAGCGGATTAATATAATAGCCAAGACTTGCTTCAATGACATGATTATGATTAACGGCCCATATGTAGACAAACCAGTTTCCGCTAATCAAGACTGAAGCTATTGTTAATGACATTAATAATTTAGGTCGTTTAAAAAGATTCACGAACTCTCCAATAAACTGACGAAATCTCTTCGTAACACCTAATACGATTAACATAAACACGAATGCCCAAACGATGCGGTGTGCTAATATTTCATCTGCTGGGACTTCCTCAACCCATTTCCAATAGATTGGTAGTATTCCCCACATCGTATACGCACCAGCCGCATATATAATCCCTTTTTTTTGCTCTGCTGATTGACTCCCCATCTTCCTTTTTCTCCTCTTCTCATTTTTTCTCCATTATACGTTCCCACGTGCTCACTTTACCAATAATCAATCTGCATTTCTTTCGACATTTCTCATACAACGAATAATAAACATACCGTTATTACAACAAGTAACGGTATGCCGAAAACAAATTTCTTTTTATGAGTTTTATGATGAAACATATACATACCAATCCAAGCTCCAACTGCTCCCCCAGCTGCTGCTGATAAAAACAACGTACTTTCTGGCGTTCTCCACTGTTTCTTCTTCGCTTTTCGTTTATCAAGCCCCATAAGGCTAAAAGCTATAACATTAATAAGAATAAAATAAATCCATTTCATCGCTTTCTCTCCCTATGAAAAATTCGCTTAATGGTAACATGAAAAAACGATGGAAACAACTGAAGAACACTTTTTATTAATTCGTTACCTTCATATTTACATAGCCAATCAAAAGACTAATTATAGCTATTAAATAGAAAGATGTTATGGGCAAGATCCTTATATTTCATTCCCTTCACCCACTACCATAGCATCAAAAAAACTTCTCTCAATCACTTTTTCATCAAAGTGAAGAACTACAATTAGCCCTACATATAAAGAAACGAAATGTAAAAACCATTCCCCATTATCATCCTTATTAGCTAAACATTTAAATATCTCTTGAAATTGCATACGCTCGTCTATAGCAACAACCGGTCGCACACCAAAATATTTCAATACGAAATGTAAATCAAGCTGCACGGATAAGGATAAAATATATTTTAATAACTCCGTATAATGAGCAACATTTTTTTGACTATATAGCTTCACGAGCTTTTGATGTAAATGAGCAATCGATAATTCTTCATCAGTCATTTTTGTTGCTTCTATCGTTTCAATCATCTTCTTCATATTCATTACATTTACCCCTCCTGTTACAAAACAAAAGCCAAAGCTTATTTATTTTATAATCAGCAATAATTGAGTATTTCTCGTCTCTCTTTCTTCTTCACTAACTAAGTCATACTTTTTTAGAAGATGAAAGACATCATTTAATATTTCTTGTGAGTGATTACCTTGCAAAAAATTTTTTAATCCTTTAAAAATCTCTTCAGATAAAAAACTCTTTTGACTTTCAAGTTTATTCATTACATCTTCAATAGAATGATCAATATTACACCCCATAATAAAATTCCTCCTCTATCCTTTATAAATAATATCTTCTGCTAACGCTGTAAACACTTCTCCAACAAGAGAATCTTCATCATATACAGATGAACCGTTATTTTCTTCACGTTTTGCAAAAGGTACTTGTGCGATTACTTCTGTTTGCAATTGTTCTGCTAACATTTCGCCGCCGCCTTTTCCAAACAGATAATTTTTCGATCCATCTTGTTCTTCATAATAAGCCATATTTTCCACAATACCTAAAATCTCGTGTTTCGTATGTTTTGCCATTACGCCTACTCTAGATGCTACGAATGAAGCTACATTATGTGGTGTTGTAACGATAATTTCTTTCGCCTGCGGAATCATTGCTGCAACATCAATAGCAACATCTCCTGTACCAGGTGGTAAATCAAGAAGTAAATAATCTAATTCTCCCCAGTGCGTATTCGCAAGGAAATTTTGAATCCATTTATTTAACATCGGTCCGCGCCACATAACCGGATTATTTCCTTCTGTAAAAAATCCCATAGACATAATTTTAACACCGTGACTAATAACTGGAATTGCTGTTTGATCAATCATCGTTGGTTTTTGATTCGTTTCCATCATAGCTGGAATGCTAAAACCATATATATCTGCATCTAATATCCCCACTTTTTTGCCCATACGAGCTAAAGCTGTTGCAAGATTAATTGTTACAGTTGATTTTCCGACTCCACCTTTTCCGCTCGTTACAGTAAGAAATTGTACTCCTGAATCAGGACGAAGCATGCTTGGCATACCAGTTTCTGTTCTAGTATTTTTCTTTAACTTCTCTGTTAAGACTGCACGTTCTTCTTTTGTCATAGAACTAAATGTTACAGCCACTTTAGAGGCACCAATTGCGTGAAGCGATTCTTCAATATCTTGTTGAATTTTTGATTTTAACGGACACCCTTGAATCGTTAGCACTACTTCAAGTTTAACCTCTGTTCCATTCATTTGTATATTTCTAACCATGTTTAACTCCACAATACTTTTGTGTAATTCTGGATCCTCTACGTGTTTTAACGCATTCATTATTTTTTCTTGAGTAAGCATAGAACTCATCCCTTCTCGTATTCGAATTTATATATAGCATCTTCTTATCGTTTCAAGAAACGCTTATTATCCACCACTAACAGGCGGGATGAATGCGACAATATCTCCAGCTCGTATCATCTCTTCATTCGTTACAAACTCTTCATTAACAGCCACCATCACTCTATCAAGCGATTGTAAACTATAGTTTGCTTTGAGCCATTCTTTTAATTGCTGCACAGTCATTTCTTGTTTTTCGGAAATTACGAATCGATCTAACCCGACTTCCTCACGCAAATTTGCAAACAGTAAAATTGTAATCATTTTCTCATTCTTCCTTCTTCGGTTTTCCTGCTGGATATGGTGTATTTTCAAGTTGATCGCCAATCCACATCGTCCCATCTTCCCAAAATTCTTTTTTCCATATTGGGACGATTCGCTTTATACGTTCAATTGCGTATTCATTCGCTTCATAAGCTACTTTGCGATGCGGTGATGAAACTGCGATGACTACCGCAATATCCATTATTTCTAGCCGTCCTACTCGGTGCGTAATTGCTACTTTTGCATCCGGCCATCTTTCACTAATTTCTTCACCAATTCTCATAAGTTGCTTTACTGCCATCGGTTTATATGCTTCATACTCTAAATGTAGCGTTCGTTTTCCTTTTGTTAATTCTCTCACTGTACCAATAAAAGTTGTAATCGCACCTGCGTCTCTTCTTGCAACCTTATTTGTTACTTCTTCAACTACAATCGGTATATCTACAATTTCAAATAGCACTTGTCCCATTAGAATCACCTCTCACTTTATAAAATGTCCAAGGCCATTCACTACCTTCGTTATCTTCCAACAAGAGAACATCTACGAACATATCTTTTTTATACCCTCTCGTACCACCTGGAAGTACAATAAATATATTTGTCTCTGCTAGAGAAGAAACTGAGCTAGATTTATCAAACCCTGACGGATAAGCGATTAACTGCCCTTCGTTATATGTTAGTTTTCCTCGTACAAATCTTGTAAATGGATTTGGCTTTAAAAAGTCTTCTCCTAATAACGCTTTTTCTCTTTTCACATGTGCTTTTTCACTAAACATATACGTCCGAATACAAGGTCTTACAAACAATTCAAACCCTACGTAACAAGCAGATGGATTTCCTGATAAACCAAATAATAACTTTCCATTTAATTGCGCTACAGTCGTTACACTTCCTGGCCGCATTGCAACTTTATTAAAAAGAACTGATGCACCTAATTTTTCGTATATAGCTGGCAAATAATCGTAATCCCCTACGGATACACCACCTGTTGTAATGAGCATATCTACTTGGCTTATTGCTTCTTTTACAGCCGTAAAACACGTATGAAAATCATCGCTAAACTTCCCAAAATATTTTACTCTTCCGCCTGCTCTTCGGATTTGAGACAATATCATATACGTATTACTATTTCGGATTTTCCCTGGCTGTAATGAATCGTTTACATCCAGTAATTCACTGCCAGTCGCTAATAGTCCAACTACAGGCTTTCTCGCAACTGGCACCTCGCTATACCCGAATGTAGCAAGAAGAGCTGAAATACCTGGATTAATGTATGTTCCTTTCTTTACAAGAACCGCTCCTTTACGAGCATCTTCACCTTGAAAAGAAATATTATCGCCCGCTTTGAATGACCGCTTCAATTCCATATACTTACTGCCAGCCTCCTCATATTGACGAGTCAGCTCTAGCATAACAACTGCATCACATCCATTCGGAATTTGCGCTCCCGTCATAATTCGAACTGCTTGAAACGGACCTACTTTCTCATCGAATAGCGATCCTGCACCAATTTCACCCACCACTTCAAATACAATTGGCGTTTCATAACTTGCTAAATTCGTATCTTCTGCTCTAATAGCAAACCCGTCATACGGTGAACGATTAAATGACGGCACATCATGGTCAGCTACTAAATCCTCTGCTAATATACGTCCGTAAGCTAATTCAATAGGTAGTAGCTCCTTTAAGCCGTTATGAGCAAATCCCATCACTTTACGAACAGCCTCTTCAACTGTGATTGGTACTCTTCTTTCCATTGTTGACAACCCTTTCTATTAGCCGAATACGCGATAATATAGTTGTTTCGCTTTCGAAATATCATTTGTGCCATGAATAAAAACACGACCATCCCGAAAAACAACGATGCGGTACTCATCTAATTGGCAAGATAGTAAATACGGATTCCGATTTACTTCCCCCACTTTTTTTAATACTTTTTCTATATCATCAAAATTGTATTTTCTATTGTCTACTGGTCTAATTTGAACTGTATTTCTTCCGCATAAAGCAGTTACCTTCGTTTGATTTTCGTATAATAAATAAGGATAAATGCGATTCAAACCGCATGAAGAGCAATTGTCTGTCTTGATTTTCCCTAGTTTTATAAACTGGTTTTGATTACTCCATATATCAAATATGAAAAATGTTTTTCTAATTGCTGCAAAATCTTCTACTAAAATTTTGAGTGCTTCCGCCACTTGATATGCTGCGACGATTTGTACAGTCGGGCTAATAATTCCAGCTGTATCACACGTCACACCTGTAACTGGAACGTTCTTCAGCACACAATGTAAACAAGGTGTCTCTTGCGGAATAATTGTACAACTCATACCGTACGAGCCAACGCAAGAACCATATACCCACGGGATATTATGTTTTTGTGATAAGTCATTTATTATAAATCGGATATCGAAATTATCTGTTGCATCAATGATTACATCGACATTTTCTAATAGCCCTTCCAAGTTTTCTACACACGCATCCATTACGAAAGCATGTATTTGTACTTCCGAATTAAGTTTTTCTAACCGATTTTTAGCAGCGATTGCTTTTGGCAATTTCTCTCTTGCATCTTGTTCAGAGTACAATTGTTGCCTTTGTAAATTACTCCATTCAACGTAATCACGATCTATGATCGTCAACTTGCCAATACCTGCACGTACGAAACTTTCGGCACTTGCACTTCCTAATGCGCCTACTCCTACAATTAACACATGTTTATTTCGAATTTTTTCTTGCCCTCTACTCCCAATTGGTTTAAACAAATGTTGTCGTGAATACCGCTCAGCCATTACATACCCTTCCTCTCACGAACTCTATTTCATATTAGAATGTTGTTTTTGATAACAAGCAAAGTACGCAAATCCAACAAAACCAGCTCCGCCAATTACATTTCCGATAAAGACAGGAACAAAATTTTTAGCAAGATCCATCCATGTGAGATGACCTGCAAAAATAACTGCTGAGATGACAAACATATTTGCTACCACTTGCTGAAATCCAATCACTACAAATGCCATAATGGGAATCCAAATTCCGATTATTTTTCCGACAAAATCACTCGTCCCATAAGCGAGCCAAAGCGCCAAACAAACGAGCCAATTACACCCAATTGCTAAAATTAAAGTTCTTCCAAAAGATTCATGTAACTTGCCTTCTGCTATCGCTACCGTTTTATTTAAATAATCCCCCTCTGTTAATCCGCCAAGATGACCGAAACAATACGCTACGAAAATAGCTCCTACAAAATTCATGAAAGTAATCCAAATCCAGTTATTTAGTACACTAACCAATGTAATTTTCTTTGCATATAGCGCCATAGACAGTGACATCATATTTCCGGTAATTAATTCTCCTCCCGCTAATACAACGAGCATGAGTCCAACAGGAAAAACCGCTCCTCCTAAAACATTTACTAAACTCCCCCAGCGCTCAGGCAAATTACCTAAAACGCGAATGTTAAGTAAAAAACCTAGCGAAATAAACGCTCCTCCTAAAAAACCGAGAATAAGCATTGCTGGCAAGGTCTGACTTACTTTTTGAACACCGGCCTCAATGACAAGCTCAGCAATTTGTTCCGGTTTATGAAATGCCATTACTAATTCCTCCATTTTCTCCAAATAAAAAAGCAGCTTCAAAAAACCTCCTCAAAATAAAGGTTTTTGAATGCTGCTTAATTTCTCTGCACATCTTTTACAGAGAGATCAACCATCACTTTTACTATAAAATAGAAAATCTACAACCGTTGCACATCTTCCATTTTGTATATACTTCATCATATTGTCACTTATATATATCAGCCACCAATATGTGACATTTCAATTTTAGGTGCTCTTTTTTTACTTGTATGACTTAAGCGTTCATCTGAATAACGATCTTCTCGTTTGTTCCATATATCGCGTACGACATCTGTTATTTCCTCGTCAGTGTATTCTGATCGAAGCAGTTCTCTCAAATCATTTCCTTTAGAAGCGAACAAACAAGTATATAATTTTCCTTCTGCAGAAATACGAGCTCTCGTACATGAGGAGCAGAAGGAGTCTGTTACTGATGAAATAATACCTATTTCTTCATCACTTCCAATATAACGATAGCGAGTCGCAACCTCTCCTACATAATTCGCTTCTATTCGTTCTAATGGCATAACTTGATGAATCGTATCTACTATTTCTTGTTTAGAGACAACCTCTTTTAAATCCCAACCGTTATAATTTCCAACGTCCATATACTCAATAAAACGAAGAATATGTTTATTTTCCTTAAAGTATTGCGCCATCTGCAAGATATCCTGTTCGTTTTTCCCCTTTTGAACGACCATGTTTATTTTAATTTTCATACCGACTTCAGCTGCAGCTTGTATTCCTTCCAGAACCCTTTGTACTTTGCTTCTATTACCATTCAAATAGAAAAACCGCTCTTCTTCTAAGGAATCTAAACTAACTGTCACACGTGATAAACCCGCCTTATATAAATCAGGAGCAAACTTTTTAAGTAACGATCCATTAGTTGTTAAACCGATATCCTCCACACCATCTATTTTATTCAGGCGCTCGATAAGCTGCGGAAGACCTCTTCGAAGTAACGGTTCTCCGCCTGTAATCCGTAATTTTCTAACACCTAAAGAAACGAAAATACGCGTTATCCTTTCAATTTCATCAAAAGATAAAATTTTATCATTAGACAAAAACGAGTAATCAGGACCAAATATTTCTTCTGGCATACAATATCGACAGCGAAAATTACAGCGATCAGTAACTGAAATACGTAAATCCTTTAACGGACGTTGTAGTTTGTCTAATGTGACAGATTTCATATTTATTGCCTCGCTTTTACTTATTTTATATTTAAAACACGCTCCGGATGCGTATATACATTTAAGGATTCATTCCGAATAAATCCTATCGTAGTAATACCTAATTCTTCAGCTAGCTGTAAAGCCAACTCAGTTGGAGCTGATTTTGACAGTATAATTTCACAACCAATTTTTGCAACCTTCAATAATATTTCCGAAGAAATACGACCGCTAAAAACAATGATTTTATCTCTTATAGAAATATTATTTTTTAAACAATAACCGTAAATTTTATCTAACGCATTATGCCTTCCGATATCCATTCGACTTAAAATAATACCATTCACATTGCACAAAGATGCATTATGAACGCCCCCTGTATGACGAAATGTCTCCGCAGATTGCTGCATTTCTTTCATTAATCGAAAACAATCTTCTGCAGTAACCTGTACATGGACGCCATCCATTTTCTTTGCGCTTAGTGCATCATTTGCAAAAACAAATCCTTGTCTACTCATACCACAGCATGAAGTAATATAACGTTTATTTTGCATTTGTTCGTAATACGGATTTACTTTTGCCGTCGTGACATGTACAAATCCTTCTTTCTCTTGTACCCATATGTCATCAATATCTTCATACTTCCGAATGATTCCTTCAGATGCTAAGAAGCCTATTACCATATCTTCTATATATTCTGGAGTACTAACCATTGTAACAAACTCCTGTCCGTTCATTTTAATCGTGACTGGAAACTCTGTTACAATGCTGTCCTCTATATGTTTAAACGCCCCTTGTTCATAACGAAAGATTTCTCTTTCTACCTGTATCGGTTTCACGATCAGTATCCTTCTCTCACGTTATATTTTTATCAAAAACAAATACCGAAACTGCAATATCTTCTTCTACTTTCATATCTGAAAATAGGTTCACTAATTTCGCTCCAACAAGTTCCTCCAAATGTTCACGGGAATTCGCGGCATATACTTCTTGAATCATTTTCGTTCTAGCCATATGAACCATTTCCGCACCGTCCATCGTACTTGAAATGAATTTTTCAGTAGGTGTTAAGTTTCCATAAAGAGTCGCAATCGCCATATTTTCAGCAAAAACAGTATGAATTCGTTCTGGCCCTTTTCCGAAAAGTTCCTTTCGAAGTTTTCGAATCATATCATTAAATTCATGTACTTTTTTTGACATACAATTATACCTCCCAAAAAGCCTCATTTTACTTTATTATATATTTTACCAAAATGAGCCTTCCGCCCAAACTATTTCGTACACACATTTGGGCGAAAAGATTCACTTCGTGAAGGTTACTCGTCTTTTAACCCTTTACCCATACCTTTTAAGAAATGAAGCCCAAATCCGATAGCACGGTTAATGTCTGGGTCTTTCAATACTTTCATAAGATCGAATACCCCTACCTTTTTATTACTCTCTAAATGTTCATTACCTTCTTCTAGCCCTACCAATAAGCTACCTATAAGCTTTTTCGTAAGCTCCGGATCAAGTTCTGTTAAAGCACCCGCAGCCCCCATCATATTATTAATTAAATTTGTAACGGGCTCACGAGTCACTTGACCAAGAACAATCTTTGCGATTGGTTCTTTCGCCTTTAGCATAGAATTTGCTGCTTCTAGCATGCCAATATCATTCAATTCCCCTACTATATTAAACATTTGATTTAGAGCGTATTCATTATTAGCTAGAAGCTCTTTTAAATCGTCTAATTTTTTCTGTTTTATTTCTTCCTCAGTTAATTCTTGTTTTTGAATCATTTTTATAGGTGCAGCCATATTTTTCTCCTCCTACTTATCCGTTAAATGCACATACCCTGGACGTGCCCACTTACGATGTACCTCAATACCAGATTGAGGATGACGTTTTTTATTACGCGGGTTCGCTTTTGGCATCGGATTTTCGCCATCAACTTCCAGCACTTCCATACGCACTTTCGTCTGTTTATAAGCAGGTGTGTTCGTACGCGTATCAACGGCAGGACCTGTTAAGAAATTAATTGCTGTTTCATTATCTGTAGAGTTCATCGGTAAATATAACTCATTCGCTTTTACACGATCTGTTACAAGTGCACGTAATTTTAACGCTCCAAACGGAGAGACAAGACGGACTAATGAACCAGTTTTTACTCCACGTTCTTTTGCAAGTGCTGGAGAAACTTCAACGAAAACGCCAGGCACTTTCGTTTGAATACCTGTTGATTTATTTGTCATATTCCCTTCATGGAAGTGCTCAAGCATACGACCATTGTTAATATGAAGGTCGAACTCAGCTGGGAATTCAGCTGGGCGCACCCAGTCAGCAATCGCAAAACGAGCTTTTTTATCCGGGAAGTTAAATCCATCTTGGAAAAGAAGCGGTGTATTCGTTCCATCAAAACTTCCCCAATGGAAACTATTCCATCCTTCCAATACTTCATAGTTTGCTTGTGAAAATAGTGGTGATAAACTTGCCATTTCAGCAAAAATTTCACTTGGATGACTATAACTCCAGTTTGCACCTAATTTATTCGCAACTTCCTGCACAATCCACCAGTCTGGCTTCGCATCTCCAAGCGTAGGAAGAACTTGATATAGTCTTTGAACACGACGCTCTGTATTTGTAAAAGTACCTTCTTTTTCAAGAGATGGCGCTGCTGGTAATACAACATCTGCATATTGAGCCGTTTTAGATAAGAAAACATCTTGCACAACGAAGAAATCAAGGCTTGATAATACTTCATGTACATGATTCGCATTAGAGTCTACAAGAGCCATGTCTTCTCCGACAAGATACATAGCTTTCATTTTCCCTTCGTCAATCGCGTGAAGCATTTCAATATTATTCAGACCTGGTTCGCTATTAATTTTCACTCCATAAGCCATTTCAAATTTCGCACGTTCCATATCGTTCGTAACGTGTTGATATCCAGGAAGCCATCCTGGTAAAGTACCCATATCACAAGCACCTTGTACGTTATTATGACCTCGAAGCGGATATGCACCAGCGCCTGGACGACGATAATTACCTGTTGCAAGTAGTAAGTTTGAAATCGCAGCGGAAGTATCAGATCCACCTGTATTTTGCGTTACCCCCATTCCCCAAAGGATACATGTACCATCTGCATCACGAATCATTTCAGCCATTTGAATCAGTGTTTCTTTTGAAATACCAGTCATTTCTTCTGCATATTCAAGTGTATATGCTGTAAGGCTCTCTTTGAAATCTTCAAAGAAATTTACATTCTCATCAATAAATCGTTGATCGTGCCAGCCTTGATCAATCATATATTTCGTAACAGCCATTAACCATACTTGATCTGTTCCTTGTTTTGGACTAATAAAGACATCTGAACGCTCTGCCATTTCTGTTTTACGAAGATCAGCCACAATTAATTTTTGTCCGTGTAATTTATGTGCACGTTTAATACGTGTAGCTAAAACAGGATGACCTTCTGTCGGATTACAACCTACAATAATAACAAGACCAGATTGTGCAATATCTTTAATCGTTCCAGCATCTCCGCCCATACCAATTGTACGGAATAATCCGTCTGTCGCTGGTGATTGACAATAACGTGAGCAGTTATCAATATTATTCGTTTCAAATACTTGTCGAGCTAATTTTTGAATCACATAATTATCTTCATTCGTAATTTTAGATGAAGAAATAAAACCGATAGCATCTTTACCGTACTCTTCTTTAATCGATCCTAATTTACTTGCAACTACATTCAACGCTTCTTCCCATGTTGATTCAACAAACGTTCCATTTTTACGAATTAAAGGTTTCGTAATTCGTTCTTTAGAATTTACGAAATCCCAACCAAATTTTCCTTTTACACAAGTAGAAATTGCGTTAACTGGCGCATCAGAAGAAGGTTGTACTTTAAGAATTTTACGCCCTTTCGTCCACACTTCAAATGAACAACCTACACCACAAAATGTACATACTGTTTTCGTTTTCTTCGTACGAGTATCACGCATGGCCGCTTCCACTTCTGATACCGCAAAAATACCGCTATATCCAGGCTCTACTTCTTTAATTAAATCTACCATCGGTTCAAGAATATCTGGCTTTAGTCCCGTCATAAATCCAGCTTCACCGAGCATCGTTTTCTCCATTAAAGCGTTACAAGGACAAATGGTTACACATTGACCACAACTAACGCATGAAGAATCATTAATATTTACTCCTTCATCCCAAATCACTCGTGGGCGTTCCGCTTCCCAGTCTATCGATAATGTTTCATTTACTTGTAAGTTTTGACACACCTCTACACATTGACCACATGCAATACATTGATTCGGGTCATAACGATAAAACGGATGCGTCATATCAACTTCACTTACATCTACTTTCGGTTCATAAGGATATTTTTGATGTTCAATTTCCATTAATTCTGCTGTATTATGCAGTTTACAGTTCCCATTGTTGTTGTCACATACTGTACAATATAATAAATGATTTTCTAGTAACCGATCCATCGCCTCTGTTTGTGCTTCTTTCGCACGAGTAGAATTACGTTCAATGTTCATACCTTCTGTCGCTACTGTCGAACAAGAGCGCATTAACTTTCCGTCAACTTCTACAATACAAGTGTCACATGTTTGAATAGGATCTACTTCTGGCACGTAACAAATTTGCGGATGTTCAATCCCGTTCTCATTTATAACACCCAATATCGTTGAACCGGGCTCCGCTGTATACTTTTTTCCGTCAATTGTAATATGAACCATGTTGTTATTCATGGTCTTTCCCCCTTTTTGAGAATAAAAAAACTCCACCACGAAAATATACGCACCACATTTCGGCACGTTATTATCATGGTGGAGTAGTTTATTAGCACATCTTGCTAAAATACCAATCCATTTATTCATAAATAAAACGATAGAGTCATAACAGGTCATATCACGATTCCATCTTTAACACTATAATTATAGCGTTAAAGTTAAAAATATACAATATAAAATTTAAACTACGCATATGTCCGTATGGAACTATCCATAATAACCCATATAAAGTGAAACTTTAATCAGCCCTCACCAATCGGGATAAAACATAACAAGGAGTAAGCAAACAAATGGGGTCTTTTAATAAATGGATTCGTGGTGAAAAATCTTTTTCTAACCAAGAGCAAGCTGATCACACATTAAATAAATCTATTTCTTCTTCCCTTTCCCTTAATTTAAAGCACTTGTCCAAACTGTTTAGCGGTATTCCAGAATTAATAACACGCAATTTTCCATTAAAAAACGGACAGGAAGCTGCACTTATATATATGGAAGGACTTGTAGACAAAACTGTTATTAACGTAAACATCCTTCGTCCTCTCTTATTTAAAGAGTGGAATGAAGACGATTTTTGGGAAGCCTCTGTTTCTATCGGAAATATTAAAAAGATTGAGCAGTGGACAGACATTGAACAATCTCTTTTACACGGCAAAAGTATTTTATTTATAAACGGGCAATTATCCGCTTTAGAGCTTGATACGCAAGCGGCACCAAAAAGGAGCATTGAAGAGCCTACAACAGAGAGCTCCATAAAAAGCTCACACGAAGGATTTAATGAAGTAGCGAGCGACAGCCTTGCACTTATTCGTCGATATATTCCAAATCGCGAATTGAAAGTGAAGGAATTCACTGTTGGTGAACGAGCTACTTCAAAGGTTTTTTTGCTTTATCTAGCAGATGTTGCGGACGAAGATGTCGTAAAAGAAATGGCATCCCGTATCGAATCAGTAAAAGTGGATGCGATTCTTACTACTGGTGAATTAGAGGGGTTTGTTGAAGATAATTCCTTTACTCTCTTTCCGCAATTATCAATAACTGAACGCCCTGACACAACAGCACATCATATTCTAGATGGGCGAATTGCTGTTGTTGTAGATCGTTCACCAGGCGTATTAATTGGACCAATGACTTTTTCAGCTTTTTTTCAGACGATAGATGATTACAGCTTCAGGCCAATGATTCCATCTTTTATACGATTACTTCGTTTCACTGGATTATTTATTGCAATTTTCGCTCCTGCTCTTTATATTGCTATGATTTCCTTTCATTATGAAGTGATTCCACTTAAATTATTGTTAACGATTGGAGAATCTCGAGCTAAAATTCCTTTTCCTCCTATATTAGAAGCACTTTTGATGGAATTAGTACTTGAAATGCTCCGCGAAGCTGCAGTTCGGCTTCCGGGTCCCGTTGGACAAACCATTGGCGTCGTAGGAGGGATTGTCATCGGACAAGCTGCAGTTCAAGCAGGAATAGTAAGTAATGTCATGGTTATCGTCGTATCTATTACTGCAGTCGCTTCTTTCATCATCCCTAATCTAGAAATGTCTGCAGGAATTCGACTTCTTCGCTTCCCAATGATGATAATTGCCTCTTTATTTGGTGTCATTGGCATTATGGTTGGGATGGCAATCATTATTATTCATATACTTTCTATGGAATCTCTCGGTGTTCCTTATGGTAGTCCTTTTTCTCCGTTATTTGCTTCGGATTTAAAAGATATTCTTATACGTTTACCATGGAAAATAATGAAGAAGCGCCCACTATCCCTTAACTTAAAACAAGAGAATCGACAACGCGATATAGAAGGAACGGAGGAAGAGAAGTGACAAAGCGTGCAAAGAGGGAGATTAGTTTATTTCAATACATTTTAACGATTAGTGGTGTTCAAGTAGGATTCGGTGTCCTTACACTTCCTCGTGAAGTTGCACAAGGGGCGAATACAGATGGATGGATTTCTATTATTATTGGATGCGCTATCACTACTTTAGTCAGTCTATGTATTGTAAAAATTATGGAAAAGCATCCTGGGTATACTTTACTTGATGTGCTGACTCGTTATCTTGGGAAGTGGCTAGGAAAATTCGCTATGCTTCTTTGGATTTTATACGCTATACTTGCTGCGGTCTCCTTAATCTTTTCTCTTTTATATGTCATTCACATTTGGATTTTACCTAGAACTCCAATGTTTTTAATTATGATTTTGCTTTCTATTCCAATGCTTATGCTTGCATGTAAAGGTGTACTTATTATTAGTCGCTTTGCCGTTTTCACTGTGCTTTTTACCCTCTGGATACCATTACTATTGTTTATCCCTCTTAAAGATGGTCATTGGATATATCTTCTTCCCTTTCTAAAGGAAGGATGGCTACCAGTTGTAACCACAGTGAAATCAACTATCATTGCGTCTCTCGGATTCGAGTTTGCATTCGTCCTTTATCCCTATCTAACTAACAAATCAGCTGCAAAAAAAGGCATCGTTCTTGCAAATATGATTACGTTATTCGTCTACCTACAAGTTACGTTCGTTTCTTTCGTTTATTTTAGCCCAGATGGTATAACTAAGTTTTTATGGCCGACTCTTTCTCTTATTACACCATTTCACTTTTCATTTCTGGAACGGTTTGAAATTATCTTTTTGTCATTTTACCTCTTCATTATTTTCGATTCGTGCATTCCTTATATTTTTACCGCTTCAGATGGAATCAATCAATTACTTAACAAAAAAGGGAGTTCGTTACCTGTTTGGATTTTATTATTCGGATGCATTTTCGTTCTATTCTTTTATATCCCTTCCTCTTACCAAATAAGTGCGTTGCGAGAATTTTGGGGAGCTGCCAGTTATTTTATCGTTTTTCTATTTCCAGTCGTATTTCTCTTATACATGACACTATATCAGTATTGGGAAAGGAGAAGAGTTTAAATGAGGCGCTTTATTCATTTCACTATACTTTGCTTTCTCATAACCTTTTTAACAGGCTGTGGAGATCGTCTAGACTTAGAAAAACAATCGATTTCATTAATTTACGGCTTTGACGCAAAAGCAAAAGGTAAATTAATTGTGTACCACGTAAACCCTATTTTTAATGAAGATGTGGAGAAAAAGTACGAAACTCATGAAGCGAAAGTACGTACACCCCGAGAAGCAAAAGCAACGTTTAATAGTTCAAGTAGCGGTTTAGTGTCTACAGAAAAGTTACAGCTCATTTTATTTAGCACGAAATTTTTAAAACAAGAAGGTGCTATGCCTTACCTTGATGTTTGGTACCGCGATCCTAAAAATACCGGAAACATGCGCATGGTTGCAGTAGACGGGCCAATTTCTTCTGTTATATATAACAACTTTAAAGATAAACCTGCTCTTCCTGAGTATTTAACAGATTTAATTAATACAAATAAATTATACAATCGGACAGTTTTCACACCATTTCATGAATTTCATAGACAAACGTTTAATAAAGGTATAACACCTGCTATTTCAGAAATAAAAAAAGGAAAAAAAGATGTTATCGTTACAGGCTCTGCACTTTTAACTTCTCGCGGAATTTATAAGATGTCTTTAAATCGCTATGAAAGTGCCCTTCTGCTCATGTTGCAAAAAAAAGCTAATATACCTGTTTCACTTACAATGAAAATCCCTTCGCATTCAGTTGAAAGTAATAGTCATCTAAAAGATACAGAAGGTGAAGATTTCGTATCAATAAACGTTCTTAGCATGAATCGTGATATCCGTACAGGCTATAACGATAACCACTTCAAATTTAATGTTAAAATGGATTTAAAAATTGCCGTATCTGAACTTACATTCAATATGGATATAGATAAAGATAGGAAGAAATTAACTTCTCTTATTACAAAACAACTAAACAAAGATTTGAACAATTTAATCCACAAAATTCAAAAACAACAACTCGATCCATTCGGATTTGGTGATTATGCGAGAGCGTTTCAATATGAAGAATGGAAAAAAGTTGAAGACGCTTGGCCGAGTGTCTTTTCAAAAGCTAACGTGAAAGTAACACCTACGATTAAAATTTTAGAAAATGGGATTATTAAATAGCAAAAAAACACGCTACTTGCTCTTATACGTTTAAAGAGTAAGTAGCGTGTTATCATTTTTATTTTGAAGCTTCTTATACAGTTACACTTCTGTTTCTTGTTCTTCACTTTCCGCTTGTTCCAATCTTTGCTGCTCCGCAATTTCAGCTGAAATCATCCCATAATAAATTTCTGGATACAATCCAAATATTTGATATACACTTCCTAAAAACGGCATCGGAATCCCTCTTTTCTAAAGTTGTATTGCCACTTTTAAGGATTCCCTTTTCATTCATTATACATTCGTTTTTGGCGTTTCTTCTTCATCATGAACGCTTAATAAATTTTGCCATTTTTTATAAGGCGCACTATTTGGATCTACGTATCCTTTCGCGTACGAACGATCCCACAATTGTTTAATAAACATTTCTTTCTCTTTCTTGGCAACCATATCGGCACCTGTACCGTAATAGTTTTGGAAATATAACTCAATTTCATCAAGGAATAACCTTAATAATTCATCAGAAGTTTCTTCTAACGTTGGATCATATTTCGCTTCACGGTCATACATTAAAATCATATCTAAAATATTATGGACATGCTCTTTACGTAGCCATCTAATATCTTGAGCACCTAATACAAATGGATGTGTATATAAATGCCCACCTTGTATCATCGCCTTTTCTTGTTCTTCTTCAAACCTGGATAAGATGTTTTCATAAATGAACGGATTATGAAGTAACGCTCTGTGCAATTTATAACTTTCGCTTGAAATATTTTTCCCCATCGACTGAATTAAGAAACTACGTCCAACGCCGTTATATTGATACACGAATTGACCATCAACAGCAACTAAACTAATCCAGCGATATATATACGCGTATAGAAGAGCTCGATTACATTTATCATAATCTAACTTCGTTTGCGTTGCATTTAAGTCTGGCATGAATGCTGGTAAGTGCCAATACTTATCTAAATGCGGTGTTAAACTAGATTTTTTACTATTCAACTTGTTTACACGGCGATAGTACGACTGAAAATAATCACCTTTATCATTCATAAATCCATTTGCAATATGTCCAGACGAAAGCTTAGGAAAGTCTTGTAGTGATAAACCGTAATGTGCACGATAACAAATGACTTCAAATGGCGAGAAAGCTTCATTTACTGTATCTTTTTCTTTAAACATTTCTTGCATTAATTCCTCTTGCAGTTCTTTCTTTAAAGATGGGTGTATACCCCAATATTGTAATTCCCTATGATGAGAAACTTTCGGCACGAATGGACTTGCTAAATGGAACAAGTCTTCAATTTTTTCACGAACATATTCATCACGATCACGATTCTTATAATCCGCTTCTTTTCGTAATGCCTCAACGATATTCAGCTCTAATTTATCGCGATAGCGTATTTGTAATTCATCATAGCAATAACTTAGTATGTGCTCACGATAAAAGTCTTCTACCTTTTTCGATTGAATTTCTTCTGTTTTCGCATCCCGGCAATATTCCCCGTATAAGCTCATATAAATTTCTGCTGATATATCTTTCGGTAATACACCTAAATTTAAATGTTGTTGCATATCTTGCCATATCTTTTCTTGTAACTTCTCTTCCGCTAATACGTATACATTCGTTGGGTTTGTTTTCCCTTCAAATTCTTTGCTTCGTTTTTGAATTTCGAACAATAAATTTTCACGTGTTTCATGTAAATTATCAAAAAACCTTTCCCAATATTGAATCATTTTATTAACCGCTTGATATAACGATTGATAAACGAGTTCTAATAGCATTTCTTTACGGTATTCGTTTAATTTGTGTACGTACTGCGTTACAATATCCTCAAATTCCTTTTTAAATAAACGCTGCTGGTTATTAATCATTTTTCCGAACCAACCTTGTTGTTGCGCAATTTCTACTCGACGTACAGCTGTTACCGTTCCATCAATGTTACTCACATTAAATTTCTTATCGTAATTTTGAATTAAATTACGCTTTTGTTCATTATTTTCATGTAGTCGATTCATTTTTTCCACTAACTGCTTTCGAATTTCATACAACATAAAACGAGCTGCTACTGGATGAACTGGATCTGTTTTCTTTAAAAACCATGTATTTAATTGATATGACTGGCCTTCAGAACCACTTGGTGAAAAACGGTCTGATTCAATCATGTCATATAAAAGTGTCGTTACATGTTCATGTACACGGCTCGGAATCGCATACGCATATAAACGAACCGCATGATCGACCCTTGCTACTTCACCTTTCATTTGTTCCGTCATTTTTAGCTTCGCAGCCGAAATTTTACACTCATGCTGCAGACGATTTAATTCCTCGTCTTTTTGTACCGTACGCTGTACATAACTCTCTACAGCTTCTAAAAACAGTTTAGATTTCGCAACACCAACCTTGCCGCCTTCTGCTCCTTCACGCGTTTCATTGTACATTTGTCTATAGAAAATATGAGCCTGCTCTGGACGAGTAGCAAGATGTTCTAAATCTTCTAAATAACTTTTCCCGCGCTCTGGCTTTTCACGCTGCATACCACGTTTTACATCTTGGTCATATCTATGCTTCTTCTCTTGAAACAATTGATCTAAATGAAGCCACGATTCATCTAAACCTTGCACGGCCCATTTTAAAGCACAATATTTTAACACATGCTCATATGGATAAATAATCTTTGCCGTTCCGGCCCCGCAATATCGCCCTTTCCCGCTTGATTCTGCTAATTGCTGAATTTGATTATCTTCCTGTGCAAAATGATTTGCAGACATCGGACTAAATAATTGTAAATAAATCGTATTTGCCATTTGCTCCATATAATCTGATAAATTATGCAGATGGTGTCCATGTAAATTTTCGTAATCGTATAAAAAACAATAATTGTACGGTAAATGGTGTTGTTTAATCGTGTGATTTGTTCTCCCATCCTCATCTACTTGATCCGGTCGATACTCTAATTCAATCGTAACCCCGCCGCGTTTGGATAGTTCTCCTGTAGAACCGAGCGTAATGGCATGTAATTCTTTTAACGAGGCATAGCCGTTTGCTTGCACCGTTTCAAACTCTTTCGCACTAACTGTTCTCGTCTTCACTAACACATCCGGCATTAGAAACGCACCACGTATTAAAATGTTGTGATGTTGCAGTTTTTTTCGAAGCATTTCACGTAAATATAATGCAATTTGTAGAAACATTCCTGAACCTGTTCCGCCCGCTAGTGATGTTACGATAATGACACGTACTCCATATTCCGTTTGATCGCTTGTAACTGGAAAAATCTTCTCGATTTCTTGCCAAAAGGACGTTAATTTATCTTCTTTCATCGCAGCACGTAACGCTAAACGGGAAATGACGCGTAACTGTCCTGCTCCTTCTGTTAATGGTTTATCAAGTATAGTTGGATCCATCGGAAACCACTCTGGAATCGTCGGATCTCCCGCAATATACTCCCTAGGTGTTTTACTAGAGCTCGTTTGCGTCTTAAACTTTCGAATATGATCGAATTTACTCAATGTATTCACATCTGTATCAAATACGTGCATTGCTACTTTTTTCCGGCGCTCCTCAGGTAGTCTTTCATATATTTGATGTGTCACAGTACTACCGATTCCACCTAAACCAATTAATATTGTTGGAACTTGTAACGTCATGTGAACCACCTTCCTATTCTTGCTTGTTTGAAAAAAGGAGGGAAAAATAATACTCTCCTCTTTTCCCCATCTACTATTCACACTCGTATTTGTAAATCTCCTTACCATATCCTCTATCAATTACTAAAAGTTCATTTGGATATAGTGTCTTATGTTCCATTCCAACCTCATCCTCTGTTATAAACATCCCATCAATAATCATTCCTACTACTTGTGACTCTTTCGCTACAAATATCGATTTCGATCCTTTCTTTGCTATAAACGTAACGGATTGCACAGTCTTTCTTTCTGCTCTATACGGAATACCAAAATAATGTTTCCACCATTTATTTTTGAGTAACTCTGGCTCAGATTGATATAACCAATCTTTCGCTACCTCTTGATCCCATTCGTAATACAATAATGCTTTCCGGTGAAATCTTGGACGGACAATCCATCCTAAAACGATTATTCCTACTATTAACAGTAATAAAGTGATAGGAATAACAAGCTTAAAAATAAGCGCATACTTTTCATAAAACGGCGCATTTTGAATATGGAGTGTTATATCTTTCTTTACTTTTGGTAATTTTGAATCCTGCACTACGATGGTAGCTTCTACGGTGCCGGTATCTGTAAAATTGAACGTGTCGGAGTAATGCGGTCGAGGATAAATATAAATTTGATTACCATGCTGTTTTATTTCATAGTTGATTGATTGTTTAGATGTGACACCAGTAGATTTTAATAGTTTTTTTACAGCCTCTTCTGTCATCGGCTTATCATCTAACTGTGGTTGTATAATAAATGGTTTACTATTCTCTAAATTTGTTACTTTTTCTTCATAATCTTTCGTGACAGTTTGAAGTGATAATTTAGGCTTTTTCGTTGTTTCGATTTTAAATTCTTTCGTCTGTCTGTAAAACCCCTTTATGTTCATATGAACTTTCCCGCGTACTAATCCTTTAGTAAGCTTCGTTTCGTAATAAAATACATGTCTTTTATCGTCCCACTTCATCGCATATTGCTTCCCGTCTATTTCTACTTCAGCCTGAAAGTAAGAAGACTGAACTGGTAACTCAGTAGGTTTTGCTTCAATAACAGCTGTCACATCTTCATACATTTCCTCAACATTTTTTCTATCCTTATCCTCTTTGTCATAAGTAGAAACAGTATAATTAAGTGCCGGTTCGACTAGTACTTGTAATCCTTCTTTCTCAATATCTCGGTCCACTTCTATCGTATACGTTCCTGGTTTAATAACTTCTTCATTTTCCGTACTGATATGAACTATATTTCCGAACAATTTCGCTTCACCTGGTGCATGTATGGAAAAAGAAGATTGTAATTGTAATGGTTTAGAAATTTGTGTGACCTGATAATCGGGCAGAGAAGGCGATTGTCGCACAAGCGTCATACGCTTTAACGGAAATGGTGTTGTAATCTCTACTTTCTTCCCTACTACTTTCGTTTTTACAATCGATTCAACAGAGGAGAACGGATCACGATTTGCAACTAATGCCGCCACTTGATTGACGCTTTTTACAATACCATCCTCTCCACTAGATGGCATCGTAACTCCATTTATCTCTTTCTTCCATATTTCTTTAAACGTATTTAGTTGTGCCTTTTCTTGCTGTCCTAAATCCTCTTCCATCGTAATTAAAATTGGATGTAATGATATCTTTTTTGCATCCATTTCTTTCTTAAACTGTGCTAACTTCTGTGTAATTTGTTCTTTTCCGCCAATCTTATCTTTCTCTAAATCATTAAATGCCCCGTCAGTTAAGACAATAAGCCAAAATTCACGTTTCCCATCTATATCTGCTTCCTTTTTTATAGATTGCATCGCCGTTTCTACTGCGCTAAACGGAGTATTTAAATACGTTTTCCACGCTCCAATTCCCTCAATTTCCGTTTGTCTCTTATCCTTCGTTAACGAAATGTTTAATGGATCATTCGGCTTGCTCATTGGAACGTAAGAAAATTTATCTTTTTCATCTAATAGCGCAACTAAACTTTGCAAAGCATAATTGGCATATTTCCAGCGATCGTTATTTCTCATGCTGCCCGAATCATCATATACAAGTGAAACGACCCTTTCCTTTGCCTCCTCTCCTTTTGCAAAAGTCCAAAAAGGATGTAACCATATAAATAGAAACAACATGAATGTGGCACAAATTCGAATTTTCATGATGAGGCTTCGCCACCTTTGTAGACAAATTCCTATGTTTAAATTTATGAGAGGATACAAGATATATGACTTGTATTTTAGGACAACGAACGCAGCATAACTTTATTATGTAAACAGTTATAAAAACTGAATATGATTCCTTCTAGCGTTTTCTATCCGATCATATAAGTAAAAAAGCCTGTTTAAGCTCTACACTTAAAACAGACTTTTCCTACTTTTTATTTTAAAAACACATAACAAAAAGTTTGATTTTTGACTTAACACATCACTTCTATTGTAAATCCACCAGGTGCTTCAACGTAAAACGTATACGCATGTGCACGTTTAGGAGCTTCAACCAAAAATCCATCTTCCTTCAATCTTTGATTTATCTTATTTACTTGTTCTTCACTTTCTTGTGGAAATCCTACATGAAATGTTTTTGGATACTGAACTTCTTTTCCTTTCATTAAAGTTAGTATAAATCCATCATTATCACGCATAACTGCAAAGCCATTTCCCCTTGTTCCGCTACAAGTTAAGCCAAAATACTTTTCTAAAAACTCTCTCGCGGCTACTACATCTGCAACTGTTAAATTAAGATGTTTAATTTTCAAACCACCACCATCTTTCTTAATTTTCTAACATTTTATCATAAAATTAAAAAACACGCCTTTCACAGCGTGTTTCATTTCTTCACATACACTTCAACAATCGGATTATCTTTATGATCCGCATGTAAGCGTATATTCTCTTCACTTGTACGATAAATGCCAGCTAATAACATAATCGTTAACACGTTAGGAGTTTTTGCATCACTCCCGTATTTCCTTTCCAGCGCTTCCTTATATTCAAAATCCAAATCCCCCTGCACATATGTATACACTTCAAAACCATCTTCTAAATTGCAAACTACTGTATCAATAATATCTGTCCCTACTTGCTTTTTCATTTCCTCTCGCAATGCTTCAATAAATTCTTCCCACGGTACTTCGTATGTCTGAAACTGATCTGTAGATTTCATGCCTTTTCCTCCTTATATATCCTCTTCCTATATTTCCCCTTTCCTATAACAATTATGATAGTTAGGGCATTCGTACAAGCCGCACTTGTCCCCCTTACATATCGTATTACTGTAATGGGGAAGGAGGAATGAATATGCATAGACAAAAATGTTATGATACATGCCGACGTTACTTCGGAAAAGTGGTTCGGATTGAAGACCGTGATGGCCGTATACATTTAGGTAAAATAATCGATGTGACACAAAGCTCTGTATGGATTGAACCGGTGCAACAGCGCTCATCTTTTGATTCAGGATTCGGATACTATGACGCTTATGCAAATGGTGGTTGCGACCTTTGCGGCGGCCTTAGCAGATGTGATAGTTGCGGATTTGGTTGTGGTGGTGGATTCAGCGGCTGTGGATGTGGCGGTCGTGGTTGTAGTAATTGTGGTGGCGGCGGCTGGGGTGTTGAACTCGGATTTGGGTTCATCTTCGGAATTACATTAGCTGCATTATTTTTCATTTAACATAAGTAAAGAGTTGACTATCTTTAGCCAACTCTTTTTCTTTATTTTTCACATATAAAAATACGATGACCTAAAATATGTTGATACATAAGTCGTACATTTTCATGTTGCACCCATGCCTCATATAACTCATTCGGAATAAATTGTGATACATTCCATTCCGGCTCTTCTATATAGCTAGAGATTGTTTCTGCAATTGTACCACCGCCAGCAATAGTAACCCGCCGAAAATTTGCTTTCTGAAATAATTGTACCCACTCGCTCTCAGTTAATAGTTCTTTCATCCCGTATAATTGAGCGATTTTTTCTTCCTCTCCCTTATCGATGTGCCTATCAATAATCATTTCAATGACAACAAGCTTACCGTCTTTCTGTAATACACGATAGCACTCTGAAATAACCTTTTCTTTTTCTGTAAAAGCGAGTATCGATTCTCCGAGTACGAACTCAAATGAATCATGTAAACAAGGTAATTGCTCTACATTTCCTTCAATTAATTGAATGTCTAGTCCTTCAAACAACCATCTATCTTTCGCCTTTTGAATCATAATTTCATTCTTTTCAACCGCCGTTACTTTATAACCACACTCTTTTGTCATATACGCTGCTGTTTTCCCCGTACCGCAGCCGAGTTCAAGGACATTTGCTCCATATCTAAAAGGCAATTGTGCTAACAGTTGTTTTGTTAACGTAAAACCACCAGGATGAGCACTCCCTATTCCATAATAAGCTAGGAAATCGATGTATGTGTTTCGTTTCATAAAATTCTCCTTTAAATTTTCTATAATACATATATTCACCCATCCATAATTAGTGCACATAAAAAAGCATTCCCAAGTGCGATACCGCAACTTGAAAATGCTCTTCTCTTTTTTATTTCTCTTCAATATACGCCCATTTAAAGCTATATTCCGGACTAATATTATGTTTCACAATTCCCTTTACATTCGGTTTCATAACATATGATTTAGCACTTTGATATAAAGGTACAAGTGCTACATCTTCCTCAAGTAACAATTTCTCTGCCTTCCCTAATTCTGTCCAACGTTTTTTTGCATCAGCCATCCATTCTGTCTTACTTTTATTAATAACGTCATCATATTTTGAATTTGAGTAGCTCATCTGGTTTTGCGAATTTTTTGTTTCAAACATATCAAGGTATGTCATTGGATCCGCATAATCTGGATTCCAGCCACCATATGAAAAATCATAATCTTGGTCTGATTCTAATTTTAGTTTTTGCTTAAATGGTTGCAACTTAATATTTACTGTCACACCTTTTAAATTCTTTTCAACTTGATCTTTTACATACTCCCCAACTTTTTTCGCATTACCAGTATCATAATTTAAAAGTTCAATTGTCACTTGATCTTTTCCAAGTTCTTTTTTCGCTTCTTCCCATGCTGCTGCTGCCTTTTTGGAGTCTTGTTTTAAACCATTCTTAAACGTTTCTGCGAAATCTTTACCGTCTGGTCCACTTGCTAAACCTTTTGGTACTAAGTAATCCACTGGTTTTGAACCATCATTTAAAATAACATTCGTTAAAGCTTTCTTATCAATTGATAATGCAATTGCTTCACGTAGTTTTTTGCTCTTTAACGGTGTATCTTGCCCACCACGTTTTTGATTTAGACGTAAGTAAAACGTACTTGTTTCCGAATAGGCCCCAAACTCTTCTTTATTATTTCTATACTTATCCACGAATTCACCTGATAATAGCGCGAAATCAATTGCACCTGTATCAAATAAGTTTACTCTTGTAGCTACTTCTTTTACTACACTATAATTGATTTCTTCTAGTTTGACAGTCTTTTTGTCCCAATACTGCTCATTTTTCTTTAATTTCCAACCTTGCTCATGCTTCCAATCAGTAAGCACAAATGGACCATTATAAAGTGTTGTATCAGACTCTAAACCAAATTTATTCCCTTTTTCTTTCACGAACTTTTCATTTAATGGATAGTATGACGCAAATGCCATTAAGTTCAAGAAATATGGTACTGGTCTTTCTAGTTCTACTTCAAGCGTATAATCATCTACCGCTTTTACACCTAATGTCGAAACTTCTCCTTTTCCTTGATTAATCGCTTCTGCATTTTTAAGATAGTAAGCAATAAATGCATACTCAGCAGCTGTTTTTGGATCTACTAGACGTTGCCATGCAAATACGAAATCTTTCGCTGTTACAGGATCACCATTTGACCATTTTGCATCTTTCCGTAATTTAAATGTATATTTTTTGCCATCCTCGCTTTTTGTGCTAGATTCCGCTACAGCTGGGATTGGCTTATTATCTTTATCTAATCGATATAAACCTTCCATTGTATTCCCTAAAATTTGTGAGCCAAGTGTATCTGTATTTTTTGAAGTATCCATCGTCGGAATTTCATTCGTTTCTGTACGATTTAGCACTTGCTTTGCCGCATATTTAATATCAGATTTCTTCTCTTCTCCACCATTATTAGACGTTGTAGTCGGTTTCTTCTCCCCACCAGATCCAGAAGAACATGCTGTTAAAGCCATACTCATCGCTAAAACTGGTGCTACAACTGCCGTGAATTTTTTCATCTTTTTCTTCATTCTTGTCCCCTCCCCAATTATATGTACGAAACTAACTTTGAGAGATTTTCTACGAACATAATCATTAATACTTTTTCACCAATTAACACGCTATTAATTACCCTCATTTTTAAAGTTTTTATTATCTTATTTTTATAGTAACTATGTATTTTACTATTATTACTATACGAATTCTCCCCCATCTACTATATGTCAGTACCACATTTCTTATTCTTCTCTATTTAATTGAATATAAAAAGAGCGTGTTAAAAATAACTTATCTACTTTTAAACACGCTCTTTTTATTATTTACCTTCCGTTACATAAGCCCACTTAAAGCTATACTCTGGACTAATGTTATGTTTCACAATGCCTTTTATATTTGGTTTCATTACATATGCTCTACCTGTTTGATATAAAGGTACCATCCCTGCATCTTCTTCAAGTAATAATTTTTCTGCTTTACCTAACGTTTCCCAACGTTTCTTCGCATCAGACATTAACTCATTACCTGCTTTTTTCACCATTTCATCATATTTCGGATTCGAATAACTCATTTGGTTATATGGGCTCTTCGATTCGAACATATCAATAAATGTCATTGGATCCGAATAATCTGGGCTCCAACCAGCAAATGAAATTTCATAATCTTGTGCTGATTCTAATTTTAGTTTTTGTTTGAACGGCTGAATTTTCGTATTAACCGTTACACCTTTTAAGTTTTTCTCAATTTGATCTTTAAAGTAGTCAGCAATTTTTTTCGCTGTTCCATCATCATAGCTTAGTAATTCAATTGTCACTTGATCTTTTCCAAGTTCTTTTTTCGCTGCTTCCCAAGCTGCTGCTCCTTTTTTCGGATCATATTTCAAACCATTTTTAAACGTATCTTGGTAATCTTTACCGTCTGGTCCTGTCGCAAGCCCTTTTGGTACTAATTGATCTGTTGCTTTTGAACCGTTATTTAAAATAACGTTTGCTAAACCTTTTTTATCAATTGATAATGCAATTGCTTCACGTAGTTTTTTGCTCTTTAACGGTGTATCTTGTCCATTACGTTTTTGATTTAAACGTAAGAAGAATGTACTCGCTTCTGAATATTCACCATACTCTTCTTTATTCGATTTATATTTATCAACGAACTCCCCTGATAATAGCGTGAAATCAATTGATCCTGTATCATATAAGTTTACTTTCGTCGCAACTTCTTTTACTACACTATAGTTAATTTCTTCTAATTTCACAGTTTTATTATCCCAGTACTTATCATTTTTCTTTAGCTGCCATCCTTGTTCATGTTTCCATGAAGCCATAACGAACGGTCCGTTATACAACGTTGTATCTGCTTCTAAACCGAACTTGTCCCCTTTTTCTTTTACGAACTTTTCATTTAAAGGATAGTACGATGGGAATGCCATTAAATTCAAGAAATACGGCACTGGTTTTTCTAATTCTACTTCTAGCGTATAATCATCTACCGCTTTTGCTCCTAAATCTGTTAGAGGTTTTTCACCTTTATTAATTGCCTCTGCGTTTTTAATATAGTAAGCGATAAACGCATATTCTGCCGCTGTATTTTTATCAAGTAAGCGTTGCCATGCGTATACGAAATCTTTCGCTGTTACAGGATCACCGTTTGACCATTTTGCATCTTTACGTAGTTTAAATGTATATTTTTTGCCATCCTCGCTTTTCGTACTAGATTCTGCTGCAGCTGGGATTGGCTTATTATCTTTATCTAATCGATATAAACCTTCCATCGTGTTCCCTAAAATTTGAGAACCTAATGTATCAGTAGATTTTGAAACATCCATCGTCGGAATCTCTTGATTCTCTGTACGATTTAACACTTGTTTCGCTGCGTATTTAATTTCAGATTTTTTCTCTTCCCCACCACCGCTAGACGTCGTAGTTGATTTCTTCTCCCCACCAGATCCAGAACAAGCTGTCAACGCCATACTCATCGCTAAAACTGGCGCTACAACCGCCGTGAACTTTTTCATCTTTTTCTTCATTTTTGTACCCTCCCCAATTATATGTACGAAACTGTTTTTGAGAGATTTTCTAATAACTAGTTATCAGAAAATTCTTATTAATTAATATTCTACTAATTTTTCTGGTTTTGTAAAGTTATTTTTAAAATATTCTAAAAATTATTTTTTTGTGATAGTAACGAGTATTCTTTACGATTATCACGATACAAGTTCTTTCCTACATCTATCTATTTATTCGCATGTATTCTCATAATAAAAGAGCATTCCAAAAGTAAATAGTCTACTTTTAGAATGCTCTATCATTTTATCTTTCTATAGTGGATAATGAGATTCTCACTACAAAATAAGCTAAGAAACCTATATAGATCCACTTAAATATAGCCTCACTGCTTAAAAATTATTTTCCATCTTTTTCAGTCATGTACGCCCACTTGAAGCTATACTCTGGGCTAATGTTATGGTGAACGATGCCTTTTGCATTTGGTTTTTGAACGTATGCATCACCACGTTGGTATAAAGGTACAAGTGCTACATCTTGCTCAAGAAGTAATTTCTCAGCTTTTCCTAGCTCTTCCCAACGTTTCTTCGCATCACCCATTAATTCTCCGCCAGCTTTTTTGATCATATCATCATATTTCGGATCAGCGAAGCTCATTTGGTTATGAGAATGATTAGACTGGAACATATCTAAGAATGTCATTGGGTCAGCGTAGTCAGGTCCCCAACCAGCATATGATAAATCATAATCTTGCTCTGTTTCTAATTTCAGCTTTTGTTTGAATGGCTGAAGTTTAATATTAACAGTTACACCTTTTAAGTTTTTCTCAATTTGATCTTTTACATATTCCCCAACTTTTTTCGCATTACCAGTGTCATAGTTTAATAGCTCAATTGTAACTTGGTCTTTTCCAAGTTCTTTTTTCGCTTCATCCCATGCAGCTGCTGCTTTTTTTGCATCTGGTTTAATACCGTTTTTAAATGTTTCTTGGAAGTCTTTACCGTCTGGTCCAGTTGCTAATCCTTTCGGTACTAAGAAGTCCGCAGGTTTAGATCCATCATTCAAAATAACGTTTGATAGATTTTTCTTATCGATTGAAAGTGCGATGGCTTCACGTAATTTTTGGCTCTTTAACGGTGTATCTTGTCCGCCACGTTTTTGGTTCATACGTAAGAAGTAAGTACTTACTTGTGAGTATGTACCAAACTCTTCTTTATTATTTCTATACTTATCAACGAATTCACCTGATAATAGCGCAAAATCAATTGCATTTGTATCATATAAGTTTACTCTTGTAGCTACTTCTTTTACTACACTATAGTTGATTTCATCTAGTTTTACAGTCTTTTTATCCCAATATTGATCGTTTTTCTTTAGTTTCCAGCCTTGCTCATGCTTCCAATCAGTAAGTACGAACGGTCCGTTATATACTGTTGTGTCAGACTCTAAACCGAATTTATCTCCTTTTTCTTTTACGAATTTCTCATTTAATGGATAGTAAGATGGGAATGCTACTAAGTTTAAGAAATATGGTACTGCTTGTTCTAATTCAACTTCTAAAGTAAGGTCGTCTACTGCCTTTACTCCTAATTCTGCTACAGGTTTTTCACCTTTATTAACCGCTTCTGCATTTTTAATTGGGAATGCGATAAATGCATACTCGGCAGCTGTTTTTGGATCTAATAGACGTTGCCAAGCATATACGAAATCTTTTGCTGTTACAGGATCACCATTTGACCATTTTGCATCTTTACGTAGTTTAAATGTATATTTTTTACCATCCTCACTCTTCGTGCTTGATTCTGCCGCAGCTGGGATTGGTTTGTTATCTTTATCTAATCGATATAAACCTTCCATTGTGTTCCCTAAAATTTGAGAACCTAATGTATCTGTATTTTTAGAAGTATCCATTGTTGGAATCTCATTTGTTTCAGTACGATTTAGTACTTGTTTCGCTGCTAATTTTTCTTCTGATTTGCTATCTCCGCCAGAGCTAGAATTTGTGCTTGTCTTCTTATCTCCACCTGATGTAGAACATGCTGTTAATGCCATACTCATTGCTAAAACTGGTGCTACAACTGCTGTTAGTTTTTTCATTTTTTTCTTTTTCACTTTCTGTACCCTCCCTAATTCTTAACGCTCTCATTTAAGAATTTTCTGATAATTCTGTTTTTCTTTATATATTTATCAGAAGATTCTTATTAACTATTATTCTACTAATTTTTCGAGTTTTGTAAAGTGTTATTATTGAAAATTTTTAAAAAATTATTTTATTACAGTAATATTCATAAAAATTCCATAATCTTTCGAAACACTATGTCTTATTGAATCTTATGTATTGATTTAATAGTCTTTATATCCTTCCACTATAAAAAACCTGTAAATTATTGTTAATAAATAATGTATATCGTAACAAACCTCTTTTCTACAAAAATAAAAAAGTCAGCAAAGCTGACTTTTTATCCGGCCATTTTCTCTTTTTTCATTTCCTCTATTACTCTCGTATACTTCTCTTCATCAAATTCATTTTCACTTTTTGCAACAACTACAGTCGCAATACCGTTACCAATTAAATTAACGATAGCACGTGCTTCTGACATGAAACGATCTACACCAAGTAATAGCGCTAACCCTTCTAATGGAATAACATTCATCGCAGATAAAGTAGACGCTAGTACAATAAAGCCTCCACCTGTTACTGCGGCTGCTCCTTTAGATGTAACTAACAAAATAGCTATTATCGTTAATTGTTGACCTAGTGAAAGATCGACGTGAAAGACTTGTGCTAAAAATATAGTGGCCATCGATAAATAAATTGTTGTTCCATCTAAATTAAAAGAGTACCCCGTCGGAATGACTAAACCTACTACCGGCTTCGAACATCCGAAGTCTTCCATCTTTGTCATCATTCGCGGTAATACTGATTCTGATGATGATGTCCCAAGAACAATAAGTAATTCTTCTTTAATATGCGCTAAATATTTCCACAAACTAAATTTATAAAATTTACAAATGAAATTTAAAACAATAAAAACAAATAATGCCATTGTTGCATATACACAAATCATTAATTTACCAAGTGGAATAAGTGTACTTAAACCATATTTACCAATTGTAAATGCCATCCCGCCGAATGCTCCAATTGGTGCTAATTTCATTACAATTGATAAAATGTTAAAAAATACTTTCGATAATCTTTCAAAAAAGTCGATTACCGGTTGTCCATTTTTCCCTAACATCGTTAACCCTGCACCGAATAAAATGGAGAAAAACAAAACTTGTAAAATATCACCTTTTGCAAATGCTTCAAACATGTTAGACGGCACAATATGTAAAAAGAAATCCATCCATTTCATTTCTTGCCCGCTTTGTACATATTGTGAAACATCTCCGCCTTTTAGTTTTGAGGGATCTAATCCGTCTCCTGGACGCACAACATTCGCTACAATGATACCAATTATTAAAGCCGCTGTTGTAACAATTTCAAAATATAATAGTGCCTTCCCGCCAACACGGCCTACCTTTTTCATACTTCCCATGCTTGCAATACCAAGCACAATTGTTAAAAAGATAATCGGTGCAATAACCATTTTAATCATATTGATGAACGTTTCACCAATTGGCTTCATCTCTTGTCCAACACTCGGCCAAATCGCTCCTACTGCAATACCACAAATAATGGCCACAATAACTTGAAATGTTAAATTCTTTACAATTCTCATTTTTAATACTCCCTTATTTTTTCATTTCTCCCAAACTATTTTCATCAATAACATTTATTCTATGTGATGGCCCTCTGTTATGTAACTTAAACCTTAACTTTATGTTACACTATTATGTTAATTTTGAAAATAGTATATAACATTTGTATATAAACGACATACTATTTAACGTAATAAAAAAGCAGACATCACATCTGCTTTAATTCTCCTCAATCTGCTTTTCACTTAATCCTAGATGTGTTCTAAGAGTATTGCTCAAACTCTGTAGATCTTTTTTATTAGGATTATAATAATATACACGTTGGCCGTTTGGGCCATTAGGTAAGTATAAATCATCACCAGCTAATTGTATTTTTTCAACTGAACTGTTTAAACCGTATTTATAAAAAGATAAAATATCATCCATTACTAAATTTGTTTTAAAATCACCGTCAACCGCCTCAACTATTTTTTCTAGCTTCGTAATCGATCCTACACTTTTTAATTTACTTAAAATCGCTTCCATAACAAGTTGTTGGCGCTGTCCTCTCATTGCATCACTATCAATATGACGCGTTCTTGCTAAGGCAAGTGCCTCTTCCCCTGTTAATTTTTGTAGTCCTTTTTTCAAATGGATCGCGTCAGGTTCATCTTTACTATTTTGCTCCGTAAATTCAACTGGGACATCTACTTCAATCCCATCTAATCCATCAACAATTTTAGTAAATGAATTAAAATTAAACTTTACAAAATAATCAACAGGCACTTGTAATAACTTTTCTACCGCTTCCACTGAAGCTTGCGGCCCTCCATCTTTACCATTTTTAACGAAACCACTTCCATATGCATGCGTTATTTTATCTTTTTTCTTTTCAACCGGAACATATGTGTATGTATCACGTGGTATGCTCGTCAATTTCACAGTCTTATCATCTTTATTAAAAGTAGCTAACAGCAGTGCATCTGTATGAAATGCACCATTATACTCCTTTTGTCGCTCTTGATTTTCATCAATTCCCATAATTAAAAGTGAAACATTATTAGTAATCGGTTTTACCGTTTCCTCACGTAAATTTGATTTTTCACCACGTGCCAAATTAACATTTGATTTTTGTACGAGATTAGAAGTTTTCATATATACGTAAGTACCATATCCAAATCCGCCAAATAATAATATCGCTAACAATACACTTATTATCGTTGTCTTTTTATATTTTCGTTTATTTTTCTTTTCTCTTGAAGAAGAATGATTCTCCATATAGTTTCCTCCGTTTTCTATTCATCTAATATATTTTTTACTTTCTCATAATTAGTGCTTTCCTTTTGAAATGTATTCTCTTTCAATCCTTTGTTTATTTGTATCCATTCAGTTGTAATCGAATATTGAATCATACCTTCGTGGAAACTAAGGAATTTCAGCATAATCCCTGTATTTTTCTCTACAACCATTTCAAATTTCCCTCTTAAATCTTCAGATGTACTTACAGGCATTTCTATATTTATTGTCCCTTCTATTTTGTAGCAATCCAGTCCAAGATACTTCGTTTCTTTATAATTCCAATCTTTATATCGGATTAATAGATCAGCAAATTCGGATTGAATACTATACTTCGCGAATCCCACATATTCATCATCATATCTTTTTTTCTCACCTGATTTTCTCAATAACCTTTCCGTAGGATTTAATTTTAATAGTTCATAGTTTCTTTCTTTCGGGCTCCATTTTGTTTCTTTGTACGTATACTTCTCATCATCAAATTCTTTTTTCTTGCCCTCGTTATATATAATGGTTCGTTTTTTCGTTAGCTTGTCTTCTTTTGAAGAGATTCCTCTTTGTTGCTCCGTATCAATCGCATATTTGTATGTTGTAGCAATTCTTGACGAACTAGAATATTCCTCAAATTGTCCTGAAATATTATTAAAATGATCAATGGAATCTAGCATTTTTTCATGAATCTTTTCTTTATCTGGATAATTTGCATTCGCTTTTATTTCCTCTTCATTTTCGTAATCAGAAAATGCCTTTTTCTTTACATATTCAAACACTCCGCCGTTTTGAGCAAAAATTTGATCAGAAAACTCCGACATAGACACAATGGAAAGTGCTAGAACAGCAGCACTTATAACCATCATATAAACTCTGTAACCTTTCTTTTTTACCGGAAGACTATGTAGTGTACGATTAATCTTTTCATTTAACTCTGGCGGTACTATAACATTCTCTTCGTTTATTCTCTTTTTTAATTTCTCATCAAATATTTTTTCATTATCCATCCTTTGCACCTCCTATTCCATCTTTAATCGTTTCTGTAGTTGTTCCCTCGCACGTGCCAATCTCGATTTCACTGTTCCTTTTGGTACTTCTAAAAGCTTCGCTATACTCTCTTGATTCATATCTTCATAATAATAAAGTACCGTAACAGCTCTTAACTCTTCATGTAACGATTGAATCGCATTACACAAATCTATATCTTCATACTGATCGCACGCACTCATATTGTAATCATTCTCTTCTGTCACAATTATCTTTTTATACGTTCTAATAATGTTGTTACATTCATTCATTAAAATTCGAATTAACCAAGTTTGAAAAAACTCTTCCTTCTTTAATTTTTTTATATTTTCATAGGCTTTTAAAATTGTTGTTTGTATCGCATCCTCTATATTTGTCTCATCACGTAACATAGCCTTTGCAATACGATACATCTTCACTTTTTCTGTATGTATAAGAGTCATAAAAGCTTCATGATCACCTTTTTTCGCTAAGGAAACATCTGTTTCTTCTTTTACAAACATTTTATATAAAGGGATTACTTTCACAATTGCTCCTCCTGTTTCATCCTCGCTTCAAATTTAACTTTACATGTATTAGACGTATGAGCCTAGAAAAAGGTTCATTTTTTTGAATATTTTCATAAAAAAAGGTAAACATTTTTCATGTTTACCTTTTTTATACGTAACTCTGAGGAGATATCCATTTGGATCGACAACTTCAAAGCAATTATTTTCTTATAAAACAATAATGACTTTTCTACATCATTTACATATAGCTGCAACTCATTCGTTTCCTCCTTATCAAAAAAAGTCCACTCATATAGTGGACTTTCCACTCTACAACGGTAAATCCCTCTTCTTAAACAATACAATCGCTACTATAAAAATACAAAGCGCTCCCGCAGCTAAACCTATACTTACCGGCCATATATTATACGTTCCTTCCGCAATTTCTTTTGGACGAAACAGTGTAAATAACGATAGACTTTTCATCCACTCTAACTTATCACTTAATTTACCTACCATATTTAGTACAAAAAATAAAATAGTTAAACTTGCTGAGTAGCTAAGTGCTTTTCTTTCATCATTACATATACAAGAAAAGAAAAATGAATATGCACTAACGACTAAAAATATGAGCCCTCCTACTATATTTATCTTTAGGAATAATTCTTTATTTAAGTTATTATCACTTAAAAACCATTCTGCACCTACTATGCCCGCTACATACGTAACAACTACAATAATTAGTAGTCCTAATATGAGAACAGAGGCTTGTGTGATTGCAATTTTCACTCTAGATACAGGTGTCGCTAATAAATATGCCATCGCCCCTTTATCTACATGCCGGGCAATTAAATGTGTTGCAACTGTAACGCAAAAAATTGTTAATATGATAATAAACAATAGACTATAGTACTCACCAGCTAAAAAATCCATTACGTTTTGAATCGGACTTTCCATGCCAACAATTTTTTTCACACTATCAGGCATAGCGCTTATTAATTCATTTAAACCTTTCGCTGATACCATTGAAGGGAATATCCAAATTAACAACCATAAATATAGGGCTGCACCAGTTGCGTAACTCAAAATACTTTTTTGCGTCTCTTTCAAACTAGCTAAAAACAATTGCTTATTCATGCTTTACCCCTTCTTTCTTATCGTAATAATGCATAAATAAATGTTCTAAATCCATTGCTCTCGTTTGAAGCGCTGTTACATTATAGTTTGAAAGTGTTTGTAAAACAATTTGATAGTTTCCTTGTACAATAATCGATGCCTCTCTACCTTTTACCGCTTCAAATTGTAAATTACATTGCGTAAGAGATTTAATCTCTTCCTCTGATGATACGGTTACATCTATCACTTGTCGTCTCATACTTTGTAAATCATGAATATTTTCAACCGTTACAAGGCGCCCATCTTTAATAATCGCTACTCGGTCACATGTACGCTCAATTTCAGTGAAAATATGTGAAGACATAAGAATTGTTTTTCCTCTTTGCTTTTCCTCTACTACTAAATCTATAAACACTTGCTGCATAAGTGGATCAAGTCCTGATGTCGGTTCATCTAAAATTAACACCTCTGGATCATGCATAAATGCAGCGACAATCCCTACTTTTTGCTTCATTCCTTTAGACATTTTTCGAATTGGTGTTTTCACATCAAATTGAAGACGTTCTATTAATTCATCTCGTCTTTTCGTATCCTTTAGCCCACGCATTCCTTGCATTAACTTCAAAAACTCTAATCCGTTCATTCCTTCAATAAAAGAGATTTCTCCTGGTAGATAGCCAACTTCTCTTTGAATTTTCGCTGCTTCATTCCAACAATCCAATCCAAAAATTGTCGCTTTACCATCTGTCGGTTTTATAAACCCCATTAAATTACGAATTGTTGTGGATTTCCCGGCACCATTTGGTCCTAAGTAACCGAATACTTCCCCTTCTTTCACTTCAAATGTAATATGAAACAAACCTTTTCCATTTGAAAATTTTTTTGTGACATTTTGAACTGAAATCATCATTCCACCTCATTTTTTGAAATATTTAATATGTGATATTTCAAAATTATTGTACTCCTCATCTTTCATATTCGCAACAACTTTTTGAAATATTTATATGTCTATATTTCAAACATTATTGTTTTTCATTATTTTTTCTTGTATATTTTAATTGAGGTGATTGCATTGAACGGCTTTGAAAAAGTGAAAGAAAAGAAAAAACGTGCTATTAAAGAGGCAGCCTTCTTATTATTTTCAGAACGCGGATTTAATGAAGTGAAAATAGAACATATTGCAAAAGAAGCAAACGTTTCTCAAGTAACCATTTATAATCATTTCGGAAGTAAAGATGCGTTATTTCGAGAGCTTATACAAGAATTTATCATATGTGAATTTCAATATTATAAAGATCTTGCAGCGGAAAAATTACCTTTTCATGATATGATGCAAAAAATGATTGTAAGAAAAATGAATACTGGTGGGTTATTTCAGCCGGATATGTTACTACAAATGATGCAAAGAGATGAAGAGCTCCGAAAGTTTATTTATAGTTATCAAAACGAAAAAATCTTGCCTTGGTATTTAGAAATATTAGAACAAGCACAGCAAAAAAATGAAATTAACCCTCACCTTACTAAAGAAATGATGTTACTTTACATTCAAATGTTTACAAAATTAGGTGATGATTTTGGGGTACAGCTTCTTGAAGGAGATCGCGAAAAACATATTCAAGATATTGTCACTATGTTTTTCTATGGTCTTTCTGTTCCACAAAAATAAAAAAGACACGAAATTCGTGTCTTTTTTATTTTACAGTGATAACTCTACCTGTTTCACTACTTTCAACCGCTAATTGAATCAGCTTAATAACTTCTAAACCTTCTTGTGCTGTTACAGGTAATTTCTCACCACTTATAATACTATCTCTTACACCTTTATAGTACATGTCATAACAGCCGACTTCTGTTGGAATACGTACTGACTCTTCTTCTGTTTCTAGAGTAGCAAAATTCTGTTCAATGTCTACCCCATAACCGTTATCGCCTGGCTTCATTCCATTTTTTAATTGTTCTTCCTGTGAATCCATACCGTATTTCACGATAGAACCTTTATCTCCATGCAGTGTAAAGTGTGGACCTGCCTTTTTCACATAACTGCTACTACGTAAAATGACACGTTTAACTCCGTAATGAAGTACTATGTGGAAATAATCATCAATTTCTGCACCTGGTCGTTGTTTGATTACATCTGCACTGATTGCATTTGGTTTCCCAAATAATGATAATGCTTGGTCAATTAAATGCGAGCCTAAGTCATATAATATACCTGATCCTGGTAAGTTTTTTTCTCTCCATCGATCACGTACATGTGGACGGAAGCGATCGAAATGCGCCTCATATGCGTATACATTTCCTATTCTATCCTCTTCTAATAATTTCTTTATCGTTAAGAAATCATTATCAAAACGGCGATTATGATATACACTTAATACCACATTATGTTTCTTTGCTAATGAAATAAGCTCTTCTCCTTCTTCAATTGAAACAACAAATGGTTTCTCTACAACAACATGCTTACCGTTTAATATTGCTTCTTTTACATATGGAAAATGAGTTGTATTTGGTGAAGTAATAACAACTAAATCAATATCAGCTCGCTTCACCAATTCATCAATTGTACTCAAGACGTTAGCATTCGGTAATGTTTCTTTTACTACCTCTTCTTTTGAAGATAATACGGCACGAATATCGTATTCTTCTATCGTTTGTAATAATGGGATGTGAAATGTTGTACTAGAAAATCCAAACCCTACAATCCCTACACCTATTTTTTTCATGTTGCCCCTCCATTTATCCCGCTATTTGTGGGTAGTAAGTCCACTTCATGAGAACGATTTCATTCAGTTATTATAACAAGATTATTATTATTTACATAATAAGTTGCCTAGAAAAAAGCATCTTGCCATTATTCATGGCAAGATGCTTTTTTTATTCCGGTCTTTTTTTCGTCCATGTTTCAATAACTTCACCAGTATCGTTAACATCTAGCACTAAACTACCGTTACTATACCGGTCTTTATTTCGATACGCTTTCGGATCAATTTCTTCTACGATATGTTTCTCTGTCTTCATATAAACTAGTTCATCGTCTCGAACGATTTCAATACCGACAATGCGGTATGGATTACGTTTTAATTCTTTGAAAATAACAAGACCTCGCTTCGCCCTCGTTGATTTCTCAATTTCTGATGCTTTTAGGCGTTTTACAGCACCGCGCTGCGTTACGAGAATAAGTTGATCTTTATCAGCATTTAATGGTTTACCAGAAGCGACATAGTCATCTTCTTTTAAATTAATTGCTTTCACACCAGCGGCTCTTACACCGACTGGACTTACTTCATCTTCATGGAAAATAAGTGCATATGCACCATGTGTAGCAAGAACGATATCACTCGTTCCATCTGTCGCAAATATATCAACAACTTCATCATCTTTTTTCAAGTTTACAGCAACGAATGCTCTAGAGTAACGTTGTACTTTATATTGGTTTAATTCTGTCTTCTTAATCATACCGTTCTTCGTTACAAATACGATAAATCGCTTTTCTTCCTCAAAGTTCGGTACGACAGTTGCCCAAATAATGGTTTCATCCCGGTCGAGTGAAACGATATTAGCAACGTGCTGCCCTAAATCTTTCCAACGAATATCTGGCATTTCGTATACTGGCAGATATATATAGTTTCCTTTATTCGTAAATAAGAGGACTGTCTCTGTCGTATTCGTATCGAATCGTTCAAGTAAGATGTCACCCTCTTTCATACCGAAGTCTTTGCCATTTGAGGCATTATGTGAGCGCCATCCAGTACGTTTCACATATCCTTCTTTCGTTACAGTAACGATGACATCTTCTTGTGGGATCATCACTTCTACATCGATTTTAATTTCCTCGATTTGATCTTCAATAATCGCGCGTCGATCATCACTATATGTTTTCTTAACTCTCTTTAAATCTGTTTTAATAACTTGAAGTAATCTTTTTTCACTTTGTAAAATTGCCTGTAGCTCAATAATTTTCTTATTAAGCTCATCTGCCTCTTGTTGTAGCGCTGTAATATCTGTATTCGTTAAACGATATAATTGCAAGGATACAATTGCTTCCGCTTGCGCTTCTGTAAAACCAAATTTCGCACTTAAATTATCTTTTGCATTACGCTTATCTTTTGAAGCACGAATCGTTTCAATAACTTGGTCTAAAATCGATAATGCTTTCTTTAAACCTTCTACAATATGTTGACGATTTTCTGCCTTTCGTAATTCATATTGTGAACGTCTCGTAACAACTTCTTTTTGATGGCCAATATATGCATCTAAAATTTTCGGTAATGTCATAAGCGTTGGGCGACGATTATTAATCGCTACCATATTAAAGTTATATGGAATTTGTAAATCTGTATTTTTATATAAATAATTTAAAATACCTTCAGAATTTGCTTCTTTTTTTAATTCTACGACAATGCGAAGACCTGTACGATCTGTCTCATCACGTACTTCAGCAATGCCATCTAATTTTTTATCTAGGCGTAACTCATCCATTTTCTTAACAAGGTTTGCTTTATTTACTTCGTATGGAATTTCAGTAATTACGATTTGCTGTTTCCCGCCACGAACCGTTTCAACCTCTGCTTTCCCGCGAATAATAATTTTACCTTTACCTGTTTCATACGCCTTTTTAATACCATCAATCCCTTGAATAATACCACCTGTTGGGAAATCTGGTCCTTTCATAACTGTTAATAAATCATCAACAGTACTATTCGGTTTATCAATACGCATCATTGTAGCGTCAATAACTTCTCCAAGATGATGCGGAGGAATTTCTGTTGCATAACCTGCGGAAATTCCTGTAGATCCGTTCACTAATAAGTTCGGGAACGCTGCTGGTAAAACAACCGGTTCTTCACTCGTATCATCAAAGTTTGACACGAATTCTACTGTTTCTTTATCAAGATCACGTAATAACTCCGATGCAATTGGTGATAATCGTGCTTCCGTATAACGCATTGCTGCTGCCGGATCCCCATCAACACTGCCGTTATTACCATGCATTTCAACTAAAACATTACGTACTTTCCAAGTTTGGCTTAAACGTACCATCGCCTCATATACAGAGGAATCACCATGCGGATGATAATTACCAATAACGTTACCGACTGTTTTAGCTGACTTACGGAACGCTTTATCGTGCACGTTTCCTTCTACATACATAGAATATAAAATACGTCTTTGTACTGGTTTTAAGCCGTCACGCGCATCTGGAAGTGCGCGATCTTGAATAATATATTTACTATAACGTGCAAAGC
This sequence comes from Bacillus sp. FF-1, assembly GCF_028548245.1. Lineage (NCBI taxonomy): Bacteria > Bacillati > Bacillota > Bacilli > Caryophanales > Bacillaceae > Bacillus > Bacillus sp. FF-1. Next base: position 362,439 of record NZ_JAQQGG010000004.1, on the reverse strand, counting down.
GATCACCTAACACGTCTTCAAGCGGGAGGTCATGAAACTTCTCTGCTTGCATGTTATTCCACCTCCGTCTCCATAATCATTTCATTTTCTAAAATATTTCCTTCTTCTTGCATACCAAACTGTACATTGCGCTCAATCCATTTACGGCGCGGTTCTACTTTATCGCCCATTAATGTTGTTACGCGGCGCTCTGCTCTTGCTGCATCATCAATTTTCACGCGAATTAATGTACGCGTTTCAGGATTCATCGTTGTTTCCCATAATTGATCCGCATTCATTTCGCCAAGTCCTTTATAACGCTGTAACATGTAACCTTTTCCAACTTTTTTCGTTACTTCATCTAATTCATCATCTGACCATGCGTATTCAATTACTTCACTTTTTCCTTTTCCTTTACTTACTTTGTATAAAGGAGGAAGTGCGATAAACACTTTACCAGCTTCGATAAGTGGTTTCATATATCTGTAGAAGAATGTTAATAACAATACTTGAATATGCGCTCCGTCTGTATCGGCATCGGTCATGATTACAACTTTATCGTAGTTAATGTCTTCCACATCGAATTCATTGCCTACACCGCCGCCAATCGCATAAATAATTGTATTAATCTCTTCATTTTTAAAGATATCAGCAAGCTTTGCTTTTTCTGTATTAATTACTTTACCACGCAATGGTAATACCGCTTGGAAGCGTCGATCTCGCCCTTGTTTTGCAGAACCACCGGCAGAGTCACCCTCTACTAGGTATAGTTCATTTTTCTGCGGGTTACGTGATTGTGCAGGTGTTAACTTACCACTTAATGTACCTTCTGATTTCTTTTTCTTTTTACCAGTACGCGCTTCCTCTCTCGCTTTACGAGCAGCTTCACGTGCTTGCGCTGCTTTAATTGCTTTTCTCACAAGAAGTGTGGCTACGTCCGGGTTTTCTTCTAAAAAGTAAGCCAAATGCTCTGATACAATGGCATCAATTGAAGAACGAGCTTCACTTGTACCTAGTTTCCCTTTTGTTTGTCCTTCAAACTGAAGTACTTCTTCTGGTACACGTACAGAAACGATAGCCGCTACACCTTCACGAATATCTGTACCTTCTAAGTTTTTATCTTTTTCTTTTAATAGTGAAACTTTGCGAGCATACTCATTGAACACACGCGTCATCGCTGTCTTAAATCCAGCTTCATGTGTTCCACCATCTTTTGTACGTACATTATTTACAAACGAAAGAATATTTTCTGAGTAGCCATCGTTAAATTGAAATGCTAGTTCTGCTTCAATCCCATTTTGTTCACCAGTGAAGTATACAACTGGGTGAATTGAATCTTTTTCTTCGTTTAAATAGGAAACGAAAGCTTCAATTCCTGTTTCATAATGAAAGACATCTTCTAAATCATTTCTTTCATCTTTTATTGAGATTTTCATCCCTTTTAATAAGAATGCAGATTCACGTAATCTCTCACATAATGTTTCATAATTGTAATTTGTTGTGCTGAAAATCGTTGTATCTGGTTTGAAATGCATTGTCGTACCAGATTCTTTCGTCTTTCCGATTTTCTCAAGCGTCGTTACAGGAACACCGCCATTTTCAAAGCGTTGTTCATAAATATTTCCGTCACGCTTAATCGTTACGACTAACCATTCAGATAAGGCGTTTACAACTGACGCCCCAACACCGTGTAAACCACCACTGGTTTTGTAACCACCTTGACCAAACTTACCACCGGCATGAAGTACAGTTAAAATAACTTCTGGTGTAGGTTTTCCAAGCTTATGCATTCCCGTAGGCATTCCTCGCCCTTTATCTATAACGCTAATACTATTATCTTTATGTATTACGACAGAAATTTCGTCGCCAAATCCCGCTAACGCTTCATCAACGGAGTTATCTACTATTTCGTATACTAAATGATGCAATCCACGGCTGTCCGTGCTCCCGATATACATACCCGGGCGTTTTCGAACGGCTTCAAGTCCTTCTAACACTTGAATCGCATCTTCATTATATTGGAACTGATGCTTCGCCAAACTCCTTGCCCCTTTCCTAATCCAAAATCAGAACATATGTTTCTATTATAGAATAACGCCTCGACTATCGTTTTGGCAAGTTATCTTATCTCTTTTATATACCATTTTCAATAGAAAAATCCTTGTTTTTTCACAAGGATTCCTCTAGGCTACTATTTCAGAAAAATAATCGTTTGTCAACGAGAAATGGATATGTATTCCAAGATTACACATTCCAAACCTTTATTATGATCCAAATGATCAAGATCCAAAACGGGATTACAAGTAACAATCCCCAAAAACAGCCTTTAAAAAATCTCATGATGAACACCTCGTTCATCGGCCCTACTTATTATCATGAGGGCTGAAGCAATCTTCCTACCTTTACAATCTATACTATTTTGTCATCGCATGTTCTACTTTTATACAACGATCCATTATTACAGTATAGTCTTTTTCTTTTAAAAGTTTGTATGTATCTTCATCTTGTACTCCTAATTGTGCCCAAAAAACATCTGCATCAATCTCTACAAATTCTTTTGCAACATCCATTAAAAACTCTGAGCGACGAAATACATTTACAATGTCAACGTGTTCCTTAATATCCTTTAGTGAAGCAACTGCCTTTTCTCCAAGCACCTCATCTACTGTTGGGTTAACTGGAATAATGCGGTATCCAGCATCTTGCATTGCTTTTGAAACCATATACGATGTACGTTCTGGCTTATCCGATAAACCAACAACTGCAATCGTTTTGCTTTTCTTTAATACTTCACCAATTTCCGTACGAGTTGGGTTTTCAATTGTCATAAATTATCCCTCCTATTCCTTTAGTATAGCCGATAAAGAAAGTCTCTTTCAATATGAAAGAGACTTTCTTTTATTCCGATTATTGATTCTTTGTAGCTGAGTTATCTGCTAAAGTAGCTGTTTTCGTCATTTTTTGACCGTTACGATAGAATGTAACTTCTACCTTCTCTCCTACTTTTTTCTTTTCATATAAATATTTACGGAATTGAAGTGAATTTTCTACTTTTTGATTATCTAATGCTACTACAATATCATATTGCTCTAAACCTGCTTTTTCAGCCGGTGATATTGGGTAAATTTTACCTAATACAACACCGTTTGTTACTTCTTTCGGTACTTTCAATTGATTGACTGCATAAGCTTGCACATCTTCTAATGAAACAACACCTACTCCAAGCGCTGGACGTTTTACTACTCCATCTTTTTCAAGAGATTCAATAACTGGTTTTGCGATATTAATTGGAATAGCAAATCCAATTCCTTCAACTTCTTGTTGTGCAATTTTACTTGAATTAATCCCAATTATTTCTCCGTTTTGGTTAAATAACGCACCACCACTATTACCAGGGTTAATTGCTGCATCTGTTTGAATAACTTGAGCATTCCAATCTGCACGTTTATCGCCATCGATATCTACTGGAATTTCACGTTCTTTACTACTAATAATACCTTCCGTTACACTTCCGTCAAATCCTAATGGGTTACCGATTGCAATTGCTTTTTCACCCGCACGGATTTTACTAGAATCACCTAAAGTGGCAACTTTATTAACATTAGCACCATCAATTTCAACAACAGCTAAATCTAACCAAGGGTCTTTCCCTACAAGCTTTGCATCTACCTTCTTGCCATCACTCAGTTTTACAGCAAGTTTATTTGCACCATCTACTACATGATTGTTCGTTACAATATATGCTTTATTTCCTGCCTTTTTATAAATAACACCTGATCCTGAACCAGCTTGTTGCTCTTGACCTGTCGGTTGCATTGCAAATGGATCAATGCTTTGTTGCATGTTAATAACACCTACAACAACATCTTTCGCGCCTTCAATCATACCAGGTAAATCCGTTTCATTTTTTGCTTTATTGACAACAGGAACTACAGTACCTTCAACTTTTGAATCTGAACTAAAAGATGATACAGTCGCTCCATTATTTTGAGCCCATGGCATATATGGTGCCGCAAAACTAATTGAAACAGCCCCAACTACAGCTCCGACTAAACCTGTGAAAAAATAGCCTTTTTTACTGCCCGATTTTCTCACTTCTCTCGTTTCACTATGCTCTTCATTTAAATTTGGTCCGTCGTAATATCCCATGTTTACTTCCCCTCTCTGGTGAATTCGTATTTTCAGTATAGTCACGTTTTGTGTCCTTCTTGTGAACTCATCGTGAAATCCAATTAAAAAAATACGCTTATTTAACATTGTAGACAAAAAAAGCATTTTTTGTACATTCTACCTGCAAAAGAGGATATAAAATTGTTATTTTCCTAGAGTGAAGCACACAATACGTTCCGAGTTATTCTTCAAATTTATAACCAACACGAATAACAGTACCGATATGCTTCGCTTTATCTCCTAGCTTATTTCGTAGTTTTTTAATATGAGTATCAACAGTTCGGTCATCACCGTAATAGTCATATCCCCATAACTGATCTAATAAATGTTGACGTGACAACACAATTCCTTTGTTCTCCATTAAATAAACGAGAAGTTCAAATTCTTTATGTGTTAATATAATTTCTTCTCCATCTACTAAAACAGTTCTAGATAGACGATTCACTTCTATTCCAGCTAAAGACATAGCATTTTCTTCTGCTACCCCTACCACGCCATCCGCACGTTTCAGTAACGTCTTCGCGCGAGCTACTAACACTTTCGGGCTGAAAGGTTTCGTTACATATTCATCTGCACCTAATTCGAACCCTAGTAATGTATCATCCTCATCCGAACGTGCTGTTAGCATAATAATTGGTACTGCTGATTCTTTTCTAATTCGTCTACAAACAGACCATCCATCTATTTCTGGTAACATAATATCTAACATAATTAAATCAATTTCATGCTCTGCAAATAATTCTAACGCTTTTTTTCCGTCTTCTGCTTCGATTACTTCAAAGCCTTCATTGCGAAAATAATCGCTGACAATTTCACGTAATCTTCTTTCATCTTCAACAAGTAATACTGTTTTATTCATAATAATCTATCCCGCCTTTTTACTCTTTCAATCGAATAATACGTTGATTGGAGCTTCCGCGAAATGGAAGTGTTAAATCTTTTTTCTCGATTTCAAATCTTCCATCGACTAAAACATCCCCATAATGTAACAACTCTATCATATCATTATTTTGAGAACTCTGTATCTCTTCTAACGTATAACCTGTATACATCCATAGATTTTTTTTCAAATCTTTCACAGCTTTTGCTACTTTTTTCACTTCAGCAGCTTGGAAAAATGGATCTCCACCTGAAAATGTTACATCAGTTAATGGATTACTTGCAATCTCTTTCACAATTTCTTCTACTGTCATTTCAGTTCCATTACAAATATTCCACGATTTCGGATTATGGCAACCGAAACAACGATGCGGACAGCCCGCAAAAAACACGACTGTCCGCAACCCTTCTCCATCTACTACACTATCATGAATGATGTTCATCACTTTCATTTATGTTTCACCCGATCCATCTCTTCACTACGTTTCGCACTATTCCACTTCGACATATCTCCTACAAGATAACCTGTTATACGGCGAATTCTTTCTATATTAGCCTCATCTTCATTTCCGCAGCTCGGACATTCATTTCCAATAACTCCGTGATAACTACAGCACTTACAACGGTCAACAGGGTGATTAATCGAACCGTATCCAACGCCATTCTCTGCCATCGCTTGTACAATTTGTTTTAATGCCTTTTTGTTATGCATTGCTGCTCCATCTAGTTCAATATACGTAATATGTCCCCCGTTACATAGAGCGTGGAACGGGCCTTCTAAACGAATTTTATTTATCGCTTGCATGTTATAATAAACTGGAATATGGAATGAATTCGTATAGTAATTATGATTTGTTATACCGCTAATCACGCCAAATTCTTCTCTATCTTTTTTCACAAACTTCCCTGATAATCCTTCTGCCGGAGTTGCAATTACCGAGAAATTCAGTTCATGTTCTTCTGTCGCTTTATCCATTCTATCTCTCATAAAGGAAATGATTTCATACCCGAGTTTCCATGATTCTTCATCTTCTCCATGATGCTTTCCTGTTAAAGCTACTAAACACTCCGCAAGACCGATAAAACCAAGACTTAACGTCCCTTGCTTTAAAATGGATGCTACAGAATCTTCAGGCTGTAACTTTTCTCCACCGCGCCATACACCTTGTGAGTATAAAAATCGAAAATCTCTTGCTCGTTTCGTACATTGATACTCAAATCGCTCTAATAATTGCTTAATTCCTAAATCTAAATAATAATTTAACGCTTCAAAAAACGCTTCTTTTGAACCACTAATTAATGCTAATTTCACTAAGTTAATAGATGTAAATGATAAATTCCCTCTTCCAATCGCCGTTTCTTCTCCATGTATGTTCGACATAACACGAGTACGACATCCCATGTAACATACTTCACTTTCCGGTCGTCCATCATAATGCACAGCATTAAATGGCGCATCTAAAAATGAAAAGTTAGGGAATAATCGTTCAGCCGTTGTCTCTAACGCTAATTCAAATAAATCATAGTTCGGATCACTTTCTTCAAAGTTCACACCTTTTTTCATTTTAAAAATTTGAATAGGAAAAATTGGTGTTTCTCCTTTACCAAGACCAGCTTGTGTCGCTTTTAAAAGTTGTTTAATTAAAAGTCTTCCTTCTTTTGATGTGTCTGTTCCATAATTAATAGAAATAAACGGTACTTGCCCGCCGCCCCTACTATGCATACTATTTGAATTATGAATGAAAGCCTCACAAGCCTGATACGTATCATTTTCTGTTTCTTTCCACGCAAATTCTTCTATTTGTTCTTTCGTGAGCGGATATGACTGTAATCGTTTCTTATGTCTCTCTACGGTTTTTCTCACATATGGAGCTAAATCAACATCAAAGAGTGCAAACGATTGACCACCGTGCTGCATATTTTGATTCGCTTGAAAAATAATAGATGAAAGAGCTAATGCACTTTTAATGTCTTGCGGTTGTCTCATATGTCCATGTCCGGTATGAAAACCGTTCGCAAGCATTTGCGCTAACGGAATTTGTGAACAAGTCGTCGTTCCTGTCGCATAAAAATCTAAATCATGTGGATATAATATATTTTCATTTATCGCTTTTTTCACTTGATCTGACAATAAATTTTCCACAGCATAATATTTTGCACTCTCAGATGCGAACGTTCCCATTACTCCCATTGGAGAGCGGCCGTCTACATTTGCATTTTCTTGCATTAAATCTTGTTCATTGCCGTGGACAATCGTCTCAAACACTCTCATTAATTCTTCTCCACGTGTATTTTTTTGTAACATTTATAACCCTCCACCAATATGTTGTTGTCTTTTGATTAAAATGTTACTACATATAGTCTTATTGTTTCTGTGAGAAATGTAACATTCCTGTGAAATTTTTTGCACGAAATAATGAATTTTTCATTTACAAAAAAGAAATGTGCTCTTTACAAATGTATGGTACAATATACGGGAAAAACTCTTTTTACCCTTTATCAACACATTTGAATAAAGGAGACTGAACTTATGGTTACTACATATCTTTTATTTATCGTTGCCTACTTACTTGGCTCGATTCCATTTGCACTAGTCGTTGGAAAGATTGGTTATGGAATTGACATTCGTGAGCACGGAAGCGGTAATTTAGGCGGAACAAATACATTCCGCACATTAGGGAAAAAAGCAGGTTTTATCGTTACAATTGCTGACATTTTAAAAGGTACATTAGCAACGAGTCTACCGATTATTTTCGCGTTAGATGTTCATCCACTATGGTTCGGATTAGCAGCTGTTCTTGGACATGTGTATCCGATTTTCGCGAAATTCCGTGGTGGTAAAGCAGTTGCAACTTCTGCTGGCGTGCTATTATGCTACTCACCAGTTGTTTTTGCAATTTTAGCTGTTGTCTTTTTCAGCCTTTTATTTACAACAAGATACGTATCACTTTCTTCTATGGTAACAGCTGTCGTTGCCGTTATCGCATCAATTGTTAGCGGGGATAAAATCTTCATTATTGCGATGTGTTTATTAGCAGGTATGGTTATTTATAAACACCGTGCAAATATTGGACGAATTATAAATAAAACTGAACCGAAAGCAAACTTTTCAAAAAAGCAAAAATAAGATCGTAACCCACATAACGCAAAAAGAAAACGTGAAGCATATTAATAGCGTCTTTTTGCGTTATTTTTTATACTAAAGAAAAAGCAACATAATTTGGAGGAACTATACATGAATCTTTCCGTAACAAAAGAAGCAGCACAATGGTATAAAAACGAATTAAACTTACAATCAGGTGAAACACTACGCTTTTTCGTACAATACGGTGGTTGCAGTACTGTGCAAAAAGGACTTTCTTTAGGTATTCGTAAAGATGATCCTGCACATCCTGCTGTGCAAATTCAAGAAGAAGATATTAACTTCTTTATTGAAAGCGATGATGAGTGGTTCTTCGATGGACATAATTTAGTTGTTACATTTAACGACGGTGATGATTTCCCGCAATTTAATTATGAAAAATAAAAAAACGTGGCTTCCGCCACGCTTTTTTATTTTTTCTTAATTTCCTCATATTTCGCATACCACTCTGGATAGAACTTTTTAAATGATACAGGGCGGAAGCCTTCTTTTTTTGCACAAATATTCGTTGTACTTGCAGTAATACAAAGTTCGCCATCACCATTATAAATTTCATATCCATATACAACGCGAAGCGGGCTCACTGTATCAACCCACGTTTTTACAATTGCTTTTTCCCCGTAGCGCATCGCTTTACGATAAGAAATTTGCAAATCTAAAACAGGAGAAATAATTCCTTCCTTCTCCATTTCAACATATGAAAACCCTAAATCTTGTATAAGTTTCGTGCGACCTAGTTCAAGCCACACTAAATAGTTTGAATGGTAAACAACACCCATTTGATCTGTTTCCGCATAACGGATTTCAACTTCATGTTCTGCTACAAACATATGTATTCGCCTTCTTTCACTTCTGCTACCTTGCATACATTTAATCATAATACAGTGACATCAAAAATAAAATAAAAATAGTGAATCTTTTACCGAAAGGAGCAAGCATATGATTCAAATTGTAACGGTTCGTAGCGGTGATAGCGTATATAGCTTGGCATCAAAATATGGATCAACACCTGACGAGATAGTAAAAGACAATGGATTAAATCCAGCTGAAACACTCGTTGTTGGTCAGGCACTAATTGTGAATACGAAAGGAAATAATTATTATGTACAGCCTGGCGATAGCTTATATCGAATCTCTCAAACATATAACGTTCCTCTCGCTAGTTTAGCTAAAGTGAATAATTTATCTTTAAAATCCATTCTCCATGTTGGCCAGCAATTATATATTCCAAAAGGGACGAAACGAGCAGTAGAATCCATCGCTTATTTACAACCTTCAACTATCCCCATTAAAGAAAGTTTAGTTAATTCTACACGTGCTATTAATCCATTTTTAACATACTTAGCCTACTTCAGTTTCGAGGCAAAAAGAGATGGTACGTTAAAAGAACCAACTGAAACAGCTAAAATTGCTAATATTGCAACGCAAGGAAACACCATTCCTATGCTCGTTATTACAAATATTGAAAATGGAAACTTTAGTGCCGATCTAACATCCGTTATTTTACGTGATGCAACGATTCAAAATAAATTTATTACAAACATTTTGCAAACAGCTGAGAAGTACGGTATGCGAGACATTCATTTTGATTTCGAGAGCGTGGCACCTGAAGATCGCGAAGCGTATAATCGTTTTTTACGAAATGTGAAAACACGCTTACCTAATGGGTACACACTAAGTACAACACTTGTACCGAAAACAAGTTCAAATCAAAAGGGGAAATTTTTCGAAGCTCATGATTATAAAGCACAAGGTCAAATTGTTGATTTCGTCGTCATTATGACATACGACTGGGGTTGGCAGGGCGGACCACCGATGGCTATTTCTCCTATCGGTCCTGTAAAAGAAGTACTTCAATACGCAAAATCTCAAATGCCTCCGCAAAAAATTATGATGGGACAAAATTTATACGGATTCGATTGGAAACTTCCATTCAAAGAAGGAAATCCGCCTGCAAAAGCAATTAGCTCTGTCGCAGCTGTTGCACTAGCTCGTAAATACAATGTTCCGATCCGCTATGATTTCACAGCACAGGCTCCTCATTTTAATTATTTCGATGAAAATGGTGTACAACACGAAGTTTGGTTTGAAGATTCACGGTCTGTTCAAAGTAAGTTTAATTTAATGAAAGAACAAGGTATAGGTGGTATTAGTTATTGGAAGATTGGTTTACCATTCCCGCAAAATTGGCGTTTACTCGTTGAAAACTTTACGATTACGAAAAAGGGCTGACAAAAGTCAGCCCTTTTTGTACATTCTGTTAAGATTCATCTTTGATTTCACTTTTTAATGAGTCAATACTTTCTAAACGTCTTTGATTTTTTGCTTCAATAGCAGAACGATCTTTTTCATTAGAAAGTTCCGCTGTTTCTTTCGCTTCATTAAAGTTATCAATTGTATTTTGCACCATTTCTTGTAACTTTTCAGCGTTATCACTTCGATTATCTGGATTTGGCATGTACTTTCCTCCTAATATTGTATATACACACCATCTTAAATTACCTATCTTCCCTCAAATTTATACATAAAAAAGGAGAATACAATATTCTCCTTTTCTTTAACCGTTATCAACAATCGGTTGTTTACCCGTTTGGTCTTGCATTTGCTTCCCTTTATTGCCACCAGCTTTTTTTGATTGTGTTCCAATATGATTCGGTACAAAGTCTTTTGAATTCTTTTTCGGATTACCCATTACTATCGCCTCCTTAACAGTAGTATCGTACTAGTGTTAAGAATTATTCAGCTTGCTTAAAAAGTTTCATTTCATAACGTTTTTCAATACGCTCTTCAATGCGATCGATTGCATCGCGATCGCTTAATAATTGTTGTTTATTTTCTTTCACAAGCTCGTCAAATGATTTGCGACGACTTCTTCTCATGCTGTTCACCCTCTCTCCTTCTCATTCTTACTATACATAGTATGAGCAAAGGAAAAACTCTTTAATCAGATTTGCAAGAAAATTTTATGTTTTAATACTCCTAAAAAAACTCCGTGTACAATAAAATGTACACGGAGTTTTTCATACCATAATATTTAAATACTCTTTTAACTTTTCATCTGCATTCATTTCACTTTGTTTATAATCATGCAGCGCTTGCAGTACGAAATCATACTGTTCTAAAATATAACTTTCTAATTTCAGGACGTCCTCTAAGCAATTCAGCATAATTCTCGTATTACCAACTTCACTTTTTAATGCCGGTTCACAGGCTAAACTCGTACATATTTCTTTCACATCATCTTCTAATATGTCTGTTAATACGTATTTCTTTCGCCCTTTTACCTTTAATCTCATAACTGGATAAAAAGCTTTTATATCTAAATAGCTTCCTACATTCATGCAACGAATCCATTCGATATCACGTTTATTTCGTACAAGTATCTCTTTTACCGCTTCATATACTGCTGTCTCATCAAGTACTTCTGTATTCGATTTCCTTTTCGCCTCTTCTTCAATAGAGGCACATTTTTGATAAACTGCTGCACAAGTAATACAATCATCAAATGCATTATGAGAACTCAAACGAATTCCAAGCATTCGCTTTAACGTTTCAAGTTTATGATTAGGAGCGTGCTTCATATATTTCTTCGCTAAAAATACAGTATCAATCACTTTATTTTTCGGTTCCGGCAACCCCAGCATATTCACATTACTTTTCAAAAAGCGCATATCAAAAGATGCATTATGAGCGACAATTACATTCGTATGTAAAAATGCTAAAAATAAAGGTAACACTTCTTCAATCGTCGGTGCATCTGAAACACGATAATTTGTAATACCCGTTAAACTCGTTATTCGGTCTGGAATTGGACGCTCTGGATTCACATAGGAAACAAATTGATCTACTAGTTCATGATTACGATATTTCACTGCTGCCACTTGAATAATTTTATCATTATAAGGGTTAAATCCTGTTGTTTCAAAGTCAATTACAACATAATCTAACGGTAAGGATATATTCCCCACTCCAAATACACTCCTTTATCTCTCAACGTTTATATTTCTTTTATCATATCATGAAGCTTTCACTACGTGAAAAAGAAAAGGCAGAAATGATTATATTCCATCTCTACCTTTTCACTGTTATTTTAATTTAGCAATTCGTTTCTCCATCTCTTTTTGCGTCATCGGTCCAATAAACTTATCTTGAATGACACCTTTCGTATCTATAAAATACGAAGTTGGGATTGTAATGACTTTATACGCTGTTGTCACATCAATATTCTTGTCCAATAAAATAGGAAAAGTAATTCCTTTCTCCTTAGCAAAATTACTCACCTTTTCTATCCCTCCGCCTTTTTCTGAAGGCGTATAATTTATTGCTAAAATTTCTACATTTTCTTTATGTTCTTTATAGAAAGCCTCCATATCTGGCATTTCTTGCTGACAAGGTCCACACCACGTTGCCCAAAAATTTACAATCACTTTCTTTCCTTTTAAATCCGATAATTTTACATTCGTTCCATCTAACTTCGTTAATTCAAAGTCTGGCGCACTCTTTCCTATTTCAATACCGTTACTTGCAATCATCTCTTTCATAGCAGCTTTACTTTTTTCTTGCTCTCCTTGGGCCGCCTGATCGCTTTTACCAAACTGTTCATAAGCTGCATATCCCGCTAAACAAAGTAATACTACAATAATCGTAAGCTTCCGCCACATTTTATATCACCCTAACGTGTTTGTCTTCTAACATATTCACCAAAATGCTATATACCTTATTTTAGCTTATACGGACAAGCTTGGAAATATTCACAGTCGAAATAATTAGAATATTCTTATTTAAAGTGCATTTTTTTCCTTTTTATCATATAATTAGAAAAACAAATGAAGTATTACCTATCTTCTTCTAGACCCATTCACCTTTTATTTTCATGGTTATATAACCTTCAACAAAAGGGGGATTGTTTATGAATTCATTCGAAAAAATAACATTATATATTCTTAGTTTTCTTTTATATCCAATCGGTATTATTACATGGATCATTTCACTCTTTAATAAAGATATTGAAAAAAAGAAAGTAGGGCGTATTTGTCTTTACATCTCTCTAGTCTCATTCGTCCTTTTCATAATCCTCGGAATTACAACTTTCCTTATGACTGCTACTTTTAATGTTGATCTGAATCATTCCGAATCTATCGAGTATCAAATAAATGACGCTGAATAAAGATAAGAACAATGCTCTTATCTTTATTCACATCCCTTAAAAAAACAAATGACTATTTATTAATTTTTCAGGACTTCCACATGCTACAATACTTCCTTCTTTCATGATGACAACGCGATCTGCTAGTATCACTTTCTCTACATCATGCGTTGCTACAATTCTTGTTACATCGCTTCCTAGTCCTTCTATCATATTCCAAACAAATTCTTGATTGCCCGGGTCTAATCCCGCAGTCGGTTCATCTAAAATAATAAAATTCGGATTTGAACCAATTGCTCGCAATAATGCAAGCCGTTTTCTTTCTCCTCCCGAAAACTCTTCACCGCTTTTATGTAGTACAGTTTGAAGACCTTCAGGTAACCCCCTAATAATCGGCGTTACATTTACAAGTTCAGCACTTTTTTCTAACTCGTTTTCTAAGCCCACTTCCCCGAAATACATATTCTCTTTTACTGTCGTCCGAAAGAATCGAGGTTCTTGCCACACTGTAGTCAATCGAGCCTCATTTCCATAATAAGCAATGCTACCGTTAGATGGTTGATACAAACCTGTCATTAATTTTAAAAGCGTTGTTTTTCCTGCACCACTTTCTCCCACAATCATAACGAGTTCGCCAGGATTAATTTGCAAATCAATATTCTTAATTCTGCATTTCTCTTCACCATTCTCCTGAAATGAAACATTTGTTATTGTCATCCCCATCGCTTTTTCTACATTACTATTTGCCACTCGTTTATCTAAAAAGGAAAAAACTCTACTTGCCGAAGCAGCTGCAACTTGTGTCATCATTAATAAATCCCCCACATAACGGACAGGGAAAAAGAGCATCTCAATTGTCGCTAACACTGCAACAAGTGAACCAACCTCCATTTCGCCCTGCATTATTTTTTGCGCACCTATAATAAGAACAACGATATATGCTCCTGTTTCAATCACTGTTCCAACTACTCCAATGTAATGCTGCATCATCGTCTTCTTTACTTCTGTTTTATAAGATTGTGCCGTTACTCCTTTAAATAAGCCAATAGCCCATTTTTCTTTTTGCAAACTACGTAAATCTTGCGCTCCTTTTACAAACTGTGACACCATCTCTACAACAGTTGATTGATTTTTTTGAGCAATACTAGCAATATTTCTTACCTTCTTCCCTAAAAGCATCGGAACCATTGCACTTAAAAATAAAAACGGAGTTATCCACAATATGAACTGTATATCTATATGTTGTAGTGCTATGATCGCACCGATAAATTGCGCAATGGCGTGTATATATTCTATTAATATAGAACCATATAGCCTGACCCAGTTCGGAATATCAGATACGACTAACGTTTCTAGCTCTCCTTGTTTGATTTTCTCACTCTCTTCAAACGGTAATAGGAAAAAATGGCGCAATACATCTATACGCTTCTCTCGTAATATTCGCTGGCTCGCTTTTGAGCTTACATAATCAAATGAAAGATTGTTCACCCACATCAATAAGCGGGTAACTGTAAACAAAGTAATGTAAAAATACGCTCCCTTCAGCTCTCGTTGAATTAGGTTATCTACAATTAGTCCCATGAATAGTGGACGGGATAGATTTAAAATAGCTGCAAAAACCCCACTGCATACAGCTGCTATTACTAATATTTTTTCTTTCTGTAACGGTAACAAAATTCTTTTATATTCTTTCATAGTATTCCCTCCATTTTTATAGTAAAAAGAAAGGGATGAAACCATTTGGTTTCATCCCTTTCCATAAAATAAGGAAGCTAACAGTTGTTAGCTTCCTTATCATTCATTTCAATTGTTTAGTTTGACACTTTAGACTCTTCAATTTTCTCACGAAGAACCATTTGTAAGATACCACCGTGACGGTAGTAGTCAATTTCAACTTCACTATCGAAACGAGCTACTACTTCAAATTGTTTTTCGTTGCCATCTGCATCAGTTGCAACTACTTTTACAAGATCGCGTGGTCTAACTGTTTTGTCAATTTGAATTTCAAATGACTCGTTACCAACAAGACCTAACGTTTCAGCGCTATCGCCATCTTTAAATTGAAGTGGTAATACACCCATTAATACTAGGTTACTACGGTGAATACGTTCGAAGCTTTCTGCGATTACTGCTTTAATACCTAATAAGTTTGTACCTTTTGCAGCCCAGTCACGAGAACTTCCCATACCGTAATCTTTACCTGCAATAACTAGAAGTCCTGTGCCATCTTCTTTATATTTCATAGCAGCATCATAGATAGATGTTACTTCACCAGTTGGCCAGTATGTTGTATATCCGCCTTCTGTTCCTGGTGCGATTTGGTTTTTAATACGGATGTTCGCGAATGTACCACGCATCATAACTTCATGGTTACCACGACGAGAACCGTAAGAGTTAAAGTCAACTGGTTGTACGCCATTTTCTAATAAGTAGCGTCCAGCTGGTGTATGCTTACCGATTGAACCTGCTGGTGAAATGTGGTCAGTCGTTACAGAGTCACCAAATTTACCAACTACGCGTAAGCCTGATAACGTTTCAACTTCACCTGGTTCTTTAGATAAACCTTCAAAGAATGGTGGGTTTTGAATGTATGTTGAATCATTATCCCAAGTATATAAAGCTTCGTTTGAAGTTTGGATTTCATTCCAACGCTCATTGCTGTTAAATACTTGTGCATATTCTTTCTTGAACAGCTCAGATGTAACAACGCTTTGAACTACATCTTCAATTTCTTTAGCTGATGGCCAAATATCATTGAAGTAAACAGCATTGCCATTTGCATCTTTACCGATTTCATCATTTTTCAGGTCAATATCAACAGTACCTGCAAGTGCATATGCCACAACAAGTGGTGGTGATGCTAAGTAGTTTGCTTTTACAAGCGGGTGAATACGACCTTCAAAGTTACGGTTACCAGATAAAACAGATGTTACTAGTAAGTCGTTTGCTGCGATTGCTTCTTCTAATTCCGGTGCTAATGGGCCAGAGTTACCGATACAAGTCGTACAGCCGTAACCAACTGTTTGGAAACCTAATTGATCTAAATACGTTGTTAAACCTGATTTATCTAAGTACTCCGTAACAACTTTAGATCCTGGTGCTAATGATGTTTTTACGTATTCAGGTACTTTAAGTCCCTTTTCAATTGCTTTCTTCGCAACTAAACCTGCCCCAATTAATACGTATGGGTTTGATGTATTTGTACAGCTTGTAATTGCAGCGATTGCGATTGCACCTGTTTTCATCGTTACTTCTTTATCTTCTAATGTAACCTTCACTTCTTTATCGAACTCTTGCTCATTAAATCCAAGTCCTTGTGTTCCAACTGGTGCTACAACAGCTTTGTGGAACGCATCTTTCATATCTGAAAGTGGAATTAAATCTTGTGGGCGTTTCGGTCCAGAAAGGTTAGATTCGATTGTATTTAAATCAATTTCAACAAGATCAGTGTAAATTGGATCTTTGCTGTCTGCTGTATAGAATAAGCCGTTCGCTTTACAATATTCTTCAACAACGCGAATTTGCTCCTCATCTCTACCTGTTAAACGTAAGTATTCTAATGAAATTTCGTCGATTGGGAAGAATCCACAAGTTGCGCCGTATTCTGGTGCCATGTTTGAAATTGTTGCACGGTCAGCTAAAGGCATGCTCTTTAAGCCATTACCGAAGAACTCAACAAATTTACCAACTACACCTTTTTGACGTAATACTTGTGTTACTTTTAATGCAACGTCTGTTGCTGTAGTACCACTTGGAAGTGTACCAGTTAATTTTACACCGATTACTTCAGGTACTGGGAAGTACGAAGGCTGTCCAAGCATTCCCGCTTCTGCTTCAATACCACCAACGCCCCATCCAAGAACACCGATACCATTAATCATTGTTGTATGTGAGTCTGTTCCAACTAACGAATCTGGGTATGCAACTAAGTCACCTTCAGCATTTTTCACAGCATGAACAACTGGTGCTAAATATTCAAGGTTTACTTGGTGTACAATACCTGTAGCTGGTGGAACTGCACGGTAGTTATCAAATGACTTTTGTGCCCAGCTTAAAAATTTATAACGTTCTTCATTACGTTTAAACTCTAAGTCCATGTTGAATGCAAGCGCGTCTGCCGTACCCGCTCTATCAACCTGTACAGAGTGATCAATTACAAGGTCTACAGTAATTTCCGGATTAATTTTATCAGGATCCCCACCCATGTCTGCCATTGCTTTACGAAGCGAAGCCAAATCAACAACAGCTGGAACACCAGTGAAATCTTGTAAAATTACACGAGATGGTTTAAATGGAACATCGATATCTTGCACATCTTTCGTTCCCCATTTCGCTAAATTTGTAACATGCTCTTCTGTAATTACACGTCCGTCCACTTGACGAAGTACTGATTCAAGTAAAACTTTCACGGAATATGGTAATTGAGATACGTTGCCAACCCCTGCATTTTCAAGCGCTTTCAAATCATAATAATGATACGTTTTTCCATCTACTTCAAAAGTTGCACGTGATTGAAATGGATTATGTTTGACCATTATGTTTCCCCCCTGTTAAACGTGACTAAGTTGTCTGAATATAAAATGTAGACAAACTTTTCAATACCTTACGATAATATCTTATTACAACTTTCTAAATAAGTAAATAATAAGAAACTTATAGATTATCATAAGTTTTCTTTATGTTTCTAAATTTGAATAGTGTTCATGTTCCTTATGAATACTATTACCATAAAGTAAAGTGCTCTATTAGCGCTTTACTTACAGTTCATATGCACTATGAACCGCTCATCATTCAACTTATAAAAAAAGTTATAGAGGTGAAATAAAATGGGTAAAAGAAAAGCTAATCATACTATTTCAGGAATGAATGCAGCATCTGCACAAGGACAAGGTGCTGGTTATAACGAAGAGTTTGCAAATGAAAACTTAACTGCTGCAGAACGACAAAATAATAAGAAACGCAAAAAGAACCAGTAACGAAAAATCCCAAAAGGAACATTCACCTTTTGGGATTTTTTCTAATGTTTATAACGTAACAATTCCGAAACCGTTACAAATCGATAGCCCTGCTTTTTCAGTTCAGGTAATATTTTTGCTAGCGCTGCTACTGTTTGACTACGATTATTTCCCCCATCATGTAGCAATACTATATCACCACTTTTAGCATGTTTCACTACATGATTTACAATGGATTCAACCCCTGGATTTGCCCAATCACGTGGATCTTGATGCCACGACCATAGAACAGTTTGATAACCAGCTTCTTTCGCTGTTTTAAATACAGCATCGTTAATATATCCGCCAGGTGGACGGAAGAGCAAAGGTTCTTTCACCCATTTTTCGAAAAATTTCTTTCCATCTAAAATATCATTTTCTAATTTTTCATCTGATGAATTACTCGCATACAAATGGTTCATCGTATGATTTCCAATTTCATGCCCCTCTTTTAACACTTGTTTCACTAAATATGGATTACGCTGAACTCGAAATCCAATCATAAAAAATGTCGCTTCTGCTTTATATTGGCGCAATAAATTTAAAATTTGTGGTGTATAAGTTGGATCCGGTCCATCATCAAATGTAATAGCAATAATCTTTTCATTATTAGGTACTTCCCATGTTACATAGCCAGTTGGTTCTAGCTCTTTTCTGAGCAACATTTTCGCTTCCACTTTTTCAACTTGAAATATATGTACTGCGCATAATAAAGAAAAAACGAGTAGAAAAATTTTCTGTTTTCGCATAATATTCGTTAAAGTAAGAGGTTGTCGAATACACAACAACCTCATTTACTTTTCTAATTGATCTACATGCTGCATAATATTTTGAAGATTATTTTCGTATTGCTCAAGTTGTGGGCGTTGTGTTTCCGAAGCTACTTCTAGTGCATTTTGAATCTGTTCATAGGCTTCCTGAACCTCTTGGCGTAATTCTTTTAAATCATGACCGTAGTTTGGATCATTTTTTACAATGTTGTTAAATGCATTTTCTGCTTGTGTAACACCTTGCTGAGCCGCTTGAAAAGCTTGTTGTTTATCTTTATGATATGGCATTATACAATCCCCTTTCCATAATAGTTAGTCCCAATTATCTTTACCTTTTTTTCTAAAAACATTCTCGTATAAATTTGCAAACTTCTCTCATTCTAAAGAGAAAGAGGAGGTGTCACATACAATGGGAAAAAACAATCGTGAAGCGAAAGAGAAAAAGGGACAACCTGAACCGTTAAGCGGATCTCATAAAGTAAAAAACCGTAACCATTCACGCCAAAAACATCATGCGCATCATGATATGTAACACAAAAAGTGCACACTAGCTACCTTTTCCACATACAATATTTATATTTTTCCATTTATTCTTCACCCCTACTTCATTCATGCATAACATAGTATGAATTGAGATTTTACGGAGGGTGTCTTACATGGGCAAGAAAAAGAAGGATTGTCTTTTTCATGTTGATGGTTTCGAAGAATGGATGGATCAGTTTTGTTCTGATTCTTGTAGCAACTTTAGTTTCCCAAATCAAATTCATATTGACCTTTGTGAAACGGAACAAGAATACATTTTGGAAACAGATGTACCAAATGTGACAGAACAAAATGTAGTCATTAAAAAGATGAAGACAGGCCTAAACATTTGCATACTTCATAAAAATATTTCTTTGCAGAGGATCATTCCTTTACCCGATAATATTATTTATAAAAAGATGCTAGCCTGCCTAGAGAATGGATATTTAGCCATTCATATTTCCAAAAATGAAGTAGCTCATAAACATGAGGAAAAAGTTCTTTTTCAAATTGAGAATTAAAATAAATACAAAAATAAGCCCCAGTCGTTGACTGGGGCTTATTTTATTTCGCATGTACTTCCATATTAGAATTCCCATCATATCTTTTTTTCAATAAACCTTTCGTAACTAACAGTACTGGAAACGCTACAGTTGAAAATATAGCTAGCGCTGAAAATACTACAAATCCATTTTGGTACCCGTAATAATCGAGAAGTACGCCCCCAAACCATGGACCAATTACTGCTCCAATTCCTGAAAATCCCATTGCTCCAAAGTACGTTCCTTTTAGATGCGCAACAGCTATATCATCAATAAATACATCCGTCATCGAAAACATTAAGACTTCTCCAATTGTAAAAATAATTGTGCAAATAGCAGCACCTAGCATAGATTCTACTATTCCAAATCCAAATAATCCCCCGCTCACAAATAAAGTTCCAACCATAATGGATGCTAATGGTGTATACTTTTTACACATTTGAATAACAGGATATTGAATTACGACTACAACAATCGCATTTAATACTAACATATATGAAAATAATTTCACTCCATCCTGGAATATATGTGCATTTGCAAAATATTGTGATACTGTCGTCGTTAAGTGAGAAAAACCACAATTACTCAAAATAATACCAACTAACGCAACTAAAAATACGACATCCTTTCGTAATATACGCAGCGCATTTAGCATTGTAACAGGCTTTTCTTTATTGATTTTCTTTTGTTCCACTGGATATTTCTTAAATTGGAACGCTAGTATAACTGTATATAGAATATATACTCCAGCTGCTACTAAAAAAGGAATTGTTGATTTTGCGCTTCCAATCTGTAATCCGACAAGTGGCCCAATCGCTACTCCAACATTGATTGCACCGTAACGCAAATTATATACGAGTAAACGATACTCTGGTTTCGTTAAATCTGATAATAACGCTCTTGACGTCGGTTCAAAAAAGGACCTACATAATCCATTTAAAGCATTTAATAAAAAGAAACTTAAAACATGATCTGCAAGTGAAAATCCTATGAATACAAATACCCAAACGATCATGGACCATATTAGAATCATATTTCGACCGAATCGATCAGATAAATTCCCTCCGATAAAACTAGCAAACACTCCAACAAGTGCACTCGTTCCAATAATAGCACCCGTCATTCCAGCTGATACGCCTTTAACAGTCGTTAAATAAATTGCTAAAAAAGGAATACTCATTGACGTGGCGAACCTCGCAAATAAAGTCCCTATTATAATTGTCATTCCTAACGGATGAATATTTTGTAACTTCCCCTTCATCTTAAAAACCTACTCTCCCTGTTATCACATAAAAAAAGAAAGCAAAGGATCTGCTTTCTTTTCCCTTTTTATACTTGAGCTGTTGATACTCGAGCTGTTCTCGTTATATCCATATCTATGCCATATGTAAACTGTAATTCTTTACAAACATCTTTAATTAAAATTGCGACATTATACTTTTCATTAAATTGTAAAACGATGTTTTCTACTTCTTCATATGTATACTTATATTCCCCTGTAATAACACTTTTTAAATCAAAGCATTCATTTATACAAAGTTGCACAAGTAACTGGTCATATTTCTCGATTACATCTTCTTTCTTCCACATTACCTCTTTTACATATAACCGATCAAACTTCACACTTTCACGGTTACAATCCGTTAAAATCCGGGTCATTTCGTTTAATTCTCGATACAATTCAGAAATATTTTTGCTTAAACTAAGCAGTTTATCTACGCCGTTTTCATACAACATATTCATTCCACCCCCGCATTTTCTTTTTCTTATTATAGCAAGAAAATTCTAAAAATAGTTTCTTTCTTCTGAAATATTAGGAAACGAATTTCAATTGCTTTACAATGAAACTAGTTAATGCGAGAGGAGAAAGAAAATTGGAGCACAAATTATATTACACTGACGCTTATAAGCAAGACTTTACTACTAAAGTTATAAAGCAAGATTATGATAAAGACGGTAACTTATACGTTGTTTTAAACGAAACGGCATTTTACCCAACAGGTGGCGGGCAGCCCCATGATACTGGAACTTTAAATGGCATTACTGTATTTGGTGTTGAAGAGGTCAACGAAGAAATCCGCCACTTCATTACAAAACAATTACATACAGAAGAAGTAGAAGGTAAAATCAATTGGGAGCGCCGTTTTGATCATATGCAACAACATGCGGCTCAGCATATTTTATCTGCTTCTTTTTGGGATCATTTTAACATACCTACGATTGGATTCCATCTTGGTAGAGAAACGGTAACAATCGATTTAGAAACAGAAAATCTGCATACAGAAACAGTTGAAAAAGCAGTACAAATTGCAAACAATATAGTTTTTGAAAACCATCCAATCCGTATAGAGTGGATGAACTTAGAAGAAGCGAAAACATTACCTCTTCGTAAAGAACCGAATATGACAGAAAATATACGCGTTGTTATGATCGAAAACTTTGATTATAACGGCTGTGGCGGAACACACCCGAAACGTACTGGTGAAGTAGGGCCTATTCACGTACTAGGATGGGAACGTAATAAAGGCAGCATACGATTAACATTTATCGCTGGTTGGCGCACACTTAAATTAATGGGACAACAGCAACAAATTATGAAGGATGTTTCTAAACAATTAAACAGTAGCGAAGCTGATATTCCAGTAAAGGTAGCACAGCTTCTAACTTCTCAAAAAGAAACCGAAAAAGCTATGCAAACAATGAATGAAAAATTATTATATGCAGAGGCAAACGAACTACTTCAACAACCTACCAAAATACATGCTGGCATACTTATTTCTAAAGTGTTTACAAATCGTTCTATGCAAGAAATCGCAAAGCTATCCACTATTATTACAGAACAACAAGAGCATGCCATTACATATTTCGTTATTGAAAACGAGGACAAATTACAATGTATTCTTGCTTGTGGAAAAACAGTCACGCTTGATATGAATGCTCTTTTAAAAGATGCACTTCCTGCAATTGAAGGAAAAGGTGGCGGAAATAAAAAAAGTGCTCGTGGCGGTGGGAAAGCGATTATGACTGGGGATGAGTTTTTAAATCAACTTGTTTCTTCTTTACAGTCAGCAGTGTAAAACATGCTTATGAAGGATAGCTAACTGCTATCCTTCAACTGTATTTACAGGCCTATATTTCGTTTCAAGCCTTGATAACTCCCGGCACTTGTAAAACCTTCGCTTATAAGAGTGATAAAAGTATCTGAAAAACCATAATGACTTAAATCTTTAATCGGCACCATTTGCACATCATGAATTGGATTATGATCAAATTCATTTGAGGGTAACATAATTTCCCCTGTAATCTTTTCAAGTAGAAATGTAATATGTAATAAAGATGGACTGGCATCTGGTTTATCACAAACATAGAGTAGCTTCTTAATTTTAACTTCTAATCCCGTTTCTTCTCTCATTTCTCTAACCATCGCCTCTTCTAACATTTCACCATTCTCCACTCTTCCTCCAGGTAAAGACCAATTCCGATTAGCAACTTTTTGCTTTACTAGCAATACTTTTTCATCTTCAATTAAAATTCCAGTAACACGAACTTGCATTACATTTTCCATATGTAATCTCCTCTTCCCATTATATTTACAAATTAATCCTTCCATAAAAAGAACGTACGTTTTATAATTAAAGGAAAATATGGAAGAAAGAAGTTGTTACATTCATGCGTCCACCTTTAACAAAGTCTATATCACTTGAAGATTTCCAAAACTATTATTGGTTAAAAGAAGAACTGCAAACATTTTGTCGTGAGCATGGGTTGCCAGCTAGTGGCTCTAAGATTGAAATAGCCAATCGTATCTCCCATTATTTACATACTGGTAAAATATTAAAAAACAGCTCTGGTCCAAAAGCGAGTAAAACTTCCCTCTCTTATAAAGACCTTTCTCTTCAAACGATTATTACTAACAATCACCGCTGTAGCGAAGATGTTCGTGCTTTTTTTAAAGAAAAAATCGGAACAAAATTCCGCTTTACAGTAGCTCTTCAAAAGTTTTTTAAAGAGAATATTGGAAAAACATATGAAGATGCGATAACGTTTTGGTATGAAGAAAACGAACGAAAAAAAGACCCTACATATAAAACAACTATCAGCGCGCAGTTTGAATACAATCGCTTTACTCGTGACTTTTTCGAAGATCCAAATAACAAAGGAAAATCAAAAGCTGATGCGATCGCTGCTTGGAACGAAATAAAAGCAAAGCCTGGTAGCAATGCTTATGTTCCTCAAAAAGTAGAGAACTAGTTCCTTGCTAGTCTTCTACTTTCTCAAATAATAGAGCAAGACCTATCCCGCCCCCTATTCCTAACGTCGCGATTCCGTATTTCATACGTTCTCGTTTTGCCTGATAAAACAAGCGCGTTACAAGCATAGCCCCAGATGCACCGTACGGATGACCGAGCGCAATTGCACCACCATTTACATTTAATTTTTCATACGGAATTTGTAATTCCTTTGCACAAGCTACAACTTTTGAAGCAAATGCTTCATTTATTTCAAAATAATCAATGTCCTCTACTTTCATATTCCTTTCGTTTAGTAATTTGTTCACCGCAAATATTGGACCAGTCCCCGGAAGGTTGGGATCCACTCCAACTACAGCACTACAAACAAAACGAAGAATAGGCTTGTATCCTAATTTTCGAGCTTGCCGCTCTTCCATTACAAGAACTGCACACGCCCCGTCGTTTACACCACATGAATTCCCTGCCGTTACTGTACCATTTTGTAGAAATGCGGGTTTAGTTCTTTTAATCATTCGTTCATAATTCATTTCTGGCTTTATAGACTCATCTAACAATCCATTAAAAGACAATATTTCATCATGTATATATCCTTTTTCTAACGCTTGCAGTGTTCGTTTGTAGCTGAGGCAAGCATACTCGTCTTGCATTTCTCTCGTGATGTTATAACGTTCTGCAACATATTCAGCCGCTACTCCCATATTAGGATCACCAATTGTTTCTGGTGAAAATCGCGCTCTATTTTGAAATGGTGATGTACTTGTACTCTCTACTCCTCCTGCAATATAACAATTACCGGCCCCGCCTTGAATAAAATGACATGCGGTGCGGATCGCTTCCAATCCGGCACCACATTGCCGGTCAATCGTTACACCAGGAATACGATATCCAAGTCCTGCTTCTAAAGCAGATAATCTTGCAACATTCCCTCCTGGCCCAACAACATTCCCTAATATGACCTCGTCTATTTCTCTCTCAATTCCTTTACTTAAAAATGTAAGAAGAGGTGCTGCTAATTGCTGAACTTCATACCCTTTTAACATCCCATTCTTCTTACCAATAGGTGTCCTTTTTGCTTCTACAATAACTGCTCTATTCATATATTTTCTCCTGGTTTTCAATCATATCTTTTGCTTCCATACGAGCGATTTTCCCGCTATTTGTATAAGGTATTTCATCTACAAAATACCATTCTTTCGGTATTTTAAAAGAGGATAATCGTTGTAAGCAAAAACTTTTTAATTGTTGCTTCGTAGCACTTCCTTTTACGATGGCGACAGGTTTTTCACCCCAGTAACTATCTTCCACACCAATTACAACTATTTCATCAACAGCTGGATGTTCATGTAATACGCTTTCTATTTCTTCTGGGAAAATATTAATTCCTCCAAATAAAATCATATTCTTCTCTCTACCGACAATATAAATAAATCCTTCTTCATCTTCATAACCTACATCTCGCACTGTCATCCAGCCATCTGCATTCAACTCCCGTGCTAAAACCCCATCTATTATGTATCCCATAAAAAACTGATCACTTTTCACATAAACAGTTCCTATCTCACCTTTCTGTACTTCTTTTCCTGCCTCATTACATACTCGAACTTGCACATTGTGACAAGGTTTCCCTACTGAATTTGGCCTTCTTTCGCTCTCTTCATCAACTAATGCTGTTACAAAACTCAGTTCCGATGCACCGTAAAATTCATATCTTTTCGCATAAGGAAATATACTCTTTATTTTTTCTTTCGCTTCAGCTTCCCACTTCGCTCCTGACGAAATTATTTTCATTTCATTTTCTATTACTCTATTTTCTTTATATAAAGATTCCAGCATTGTTGGTACGGTGTACATGACCGAAATATTTTCAGTTTCTAACTTATCTAACACTTGATTTGGAATAAACTTCCTCATAATATGTACGGTTTGACCTATATATAATGCACTTATTGCACCGTATAAGAAAAGAGAGTGAACGAGCGCTCCAGCTATTAAAATAGAGTCTTCTTTTTTCATATGAAAGTCATGTATATTACAATTAAAACTATGAACCCACGATTGTTGCGCACGTAAAAATGCCTTTGCCTTTCCTGTTGATCCTGATGTAAATCCCATATAAAAAGGAGCATCTTGTAAACTTTCTACAATGTGCTCTGTAGGAAGATAGTTCTCTATTATTTGTTTCCATTTATCAATTTCAATTATTCTTCCTTCTTCATCGGAAATATCATTTAATTTATATCGTTCCGCAATAATCATATCTGAATTACTGATTGCTAGTCTTTCCTTTAGCTCATCCTTTTTCCATTTTATATCTAATGGCACACAAACCCATCCGGCCATAGCGGCACCTGCAAATAGTTGTAAAAACTCCATGCGATTTTCTAATACAATTGCTACTCTTTTACTCTTCGATTCTGTTGCGTGCAACCAATTCGCTACTTTACATACTGACTCGTACCAATCTTCATATGTTAAAACTCTATCATTTTCCTTAATTGCTATTTTATTTGGTTGTAAAGAGGCATGCTTTTTATATTCTTTTGTAATACCCATATGAGACGTCCTTTCTTTCCAAAATAATAAAAAGAAACACGCAACGAACGTGTTTCTTCTCTTTCTTATCCCGCATTTGTATATTTGCTTCTCTTTAGAGTAGGCGTAATAATATATTTCAATGAACGGTGTAATTTTGTTACAAGAACTGCTGCTATAATCGCTTTTATGCAATCACCTGGTAAAAACACAACACTCACTTTCATCGTTTCCCATACAGAAATATCCATTACGAAAGCTTGCACAAGGATACCAAATACATAAACTACGAAAATACCACCAATTATATTAATACATAATACTTTTATAATAGAAACTTCACGTAAACGCTCAATTAAATAGCCAATGACAAACGCTCCAACGATATAACCAAGTAAATATCCTGCACTTGGCCCAACAAATACACTAAGGCCACCGCGTCCACCAGCAAGTAATGGTGCTCCTACTCCTACAATAAGTAAGAAAATAAGCTGACTTAATGCACCTAGACGTGATCCTAACAACCCACCGGCAAGCATAACACCGAGTGATTGCAATGTAATTGGAACTGGTGTAATAGAAAGAGCAATCGGAGGTATTAACCCTAACACTCCCATAATAGAACTAAATAAAGCGACGAAAACTAAGTTTTTTGTATTCATATTTGCTTCTCCCATTTGTAAACTTAAAATATTTTTTAGGTAACATATTATAGGAGTTATATTATCTTTCTATCTAGCATTTGTCAACTTATTTTTAAATTAGGTTTACAAATATAAATTCCATTATTTCTCTTTATGCAAATGCTCAAGTTCTTTCCGAAGCGCTTGTTTTAAAAACTTCCCAACAGATGTTTTCGGTATTTCTTCCATAAATACAATATCGTCTGGTAACCACCACTTCGCAAACTGTGGTTTTAAAAACTCATATATTTCCTCTTTCGTAACTGTACTATTTTTCTTTTGAACGACGCAGGCAACAGGGCGCTCTTGCCACTGCGGATGAGGAACAGCAACGACAGCTGCTTCAAATATAGCATCATGTGCCATTAAAGCATTTTCAAGGTCTACTGAAGAAATCCACTCGCCTCCGCTTTTAATCACATCTTTCGTACGGTCAACAATTTTTACGCAGCCTTCCTCGTCCACTGTGACAACATCACCAGTATATAACCAACCATCACGAAAACCTTCGACCGTACGCTCATCGTTATAATAGCTTGCAGCGATCCATGGTGCTCGTAAACATAGCTCTCCCATCTCCGTACTATCCCACTTCACTTCACCATTTGTACCGACTACTTTCATTTCTACACCAGGGACAAGATACCCTTGCTTTGATCTAATTTCTAATTGCTCTTCATACGATAATTCTGTTTCATAACTTTTTAAACGTGCAAGTGTTACGAGTGGGCTTGTTTCGGTCATACCATATGCATGGATGAAAGGAACATTGTGTTTCTGTTCAAATGCTTTAATAACACTTTTCGGTGCGGCTGCACCACCACATAGTATTCTCGTCATACTAGATAAATCATAACTATTATTTTCTAACTCTTGTAATACACCAAGCCAAATTGTCGGCACACCGGCAGCTAACGTCACTTTTTCAGATTGAATCATTTCTAATAAAATTTTCGGCGTAAACATCGGTCCTGGAAGAACTTGTTTTGATCCAAACCAAGTAGCAGCGAAAGGAAGTCCCCAAGCATTCACATGGAACATCGGTACAATTGCCATCGCCGCGTCACTTTCCGATAAAGCAGCTGTATCCGCTAAACCGAGTGCCATACAATGCAGTACAGTACTACGATGCGTATATACAACACCTTTTGGATTTCCTGTAGTCGCTGACGTATAGCACATACCAGCAGGTGTATTTTCATCAATATCTTTTACAAATTGGAAATTTGGATCGCCTTCTTCTAATAGCTTTTCATAATGATATACAGGTTCTAGCGTAGTATTTGGAAGTCCATCTTTATCAGTCATAATAATGTAGGCTTGTACAGTTGATAATTCAGATTGAATTTTTTCAACAAGTGGTACAAGATCTTCATCAATAAGTAGAATTCGATCTTCTGCGTGCTGAATAATGTATGAAATATGTTGAGGAGATAAACGAATATTAATTGTGTGTAAAACGGAAGCAATACCAGGAATAGCAAAATACGCTTCCACATGTCGATGATGATTCCACGCTAACGTTCCTATACGCTCGCCTTCTTTAATTCCTAATTTTTTTAACGCACTGGAAAGCCTTCTCGTTCTTTCACCTAACTGCTTATACGTTAATGTCGTAACTGTGTCATGTGTCCGTGAAACAATTTCTTTCTTCGAAAACAGTTTTTCTGCTCTTTCCATCATAGAACTAATTGTTAGCGGTACATTCATCATCATATTGGTTACATCCCCCTTTAAAGCGTTTTCATTTTTTTGTTTATTATAACAGACTTCCACAAATAATCACGATATTTTTCTGTATTTTCTGAATTATTTCTTTGGAAATAATTCAGAAAATACTAAGAGAAAACACATTAAAACTCCTTCTTACGATATATAAATACCGAAATAACAAAAGAAAAGATATATATAATAACGCCAAATATTGTATATAGAATGGAAACGTATACAGATAAATTTAAATTTGATATTGGAAATTGTTCTATTAGATAGCCAATTACACTTTGTAATCCAAAATAAGTTACAAGTCCCCCGCATGCGCCTCCAATTGTAATAGCATCAGATTTTTCTGCTCCAAAAATATAGAGGAGTGGATAGGCTATTGCTCCGGCATTAAGGATGATAAACGTCCCTAAAGAAACACTCTTAAATATCCCATCATCAATTGGTGTATCTGAAACGAAACTATGTATATAAAATATGCCATACGACAATAAAGTACCAATAATTACAACTAAAAAATAGAAAAGGTAATGACTTTGTACAATGTTATTTCTAGTAACCGGTAAAGTAAGTACATATTTTTCATAACCTGACTTACTCTCATATTTAATAACTTCAAGTGCAGGAATTGCAGCAAAAAAGATAATAAACGTAGCAATTAAACGGTACATTGAAGCATTACCAAAATAAAAAACAAATCCCGATCCTAATATCGCTATTCCCATGAACGTAAAGAAAGTTCGATACACTAGATAATAGTTTGTCAATAATAAACCTCTCATTTATTTTTCACTCCTCGTTAATAAGACACTCATTTCTTCTATCGAAATGGTTCTATGTGCAATCCCATTTGGTAGTTTATGCACATCTGATACAAGTACATTGAAATAAGAGCCATTATTCTTTTTCACCACAACTATATCTTTGTTGATTAAAGTTAGTTGTTCCTCATCAACATCTACAATGGCATAATTGTTCAAAACCTTATTCTTTTCTTCATTCAATAAAATTTCTCCATCTTTTATAATGATAAGATGGCTAGCTATTTTTTCTACATCACTCATAATATGAGAAGAAAGTAGTATACCACCATTACTTTTACTCACAAAACTTTTTAATTCCTCTAACACCTCTTCTCTAGATGAAGGATCGAGACCACCCGTCGCTTCATCTAGGATTAATAATTTTGCATTATGCGATAACGCAACAGCTATAGTTAGTTTCATTGACATTCCACGCGAGAATTTACCTACTTTCTCATTAGTAGGTAAAGAAAAAGTATGAACTAATCGATAAAAATTATCTTGATCCCAAGATTCAAACATCTTTTCAAAAACTTTGTTTAGTTGCTTTATCGTAAGATGAGCCGGTAGATTCATAGCATCAAATACGACTCCTATCTTTTCCTTAATCTTGGCATCTTTATTTATATTTTCTTCACCAAATATTTTTACTGTACCACTATCTTTAGAAATTAATTCTAGTACTGTTTTAAAGGTTGTTGATTTCCCAGCTCCATTGTTACCAATGAATCCAACAATTGATCCAGACGGCACATTGAAAGAAACATCTCTTAAAACAACTTTGTTTCCAAATGATTTACTTAAATTTTCAATTTCTAGAAGATTTGACATCATTACACTCCTATCTTAACTTTTCATAAAAATATGTTTTCTCCTATTAAAAATTATCCACTTTTTCTCTCACTTTCTTTTTCAGTTTAAAAATAAGACGATTACTATATTCTTTATTTTCTACTAAAATTCGATACGCCTCTAATACTCCTAACACACGAACAAAAAGATAAACTCCGATAGCAATAAGTACAACACAGTAAGGGTAATACTGCACTAATTCCCCTGAAGTGATATGCTTTTTCTCAAACAAAAACGGGATTGCGCCTGCAGCTATAAAACAAAATCCAACGATCATTACTGCAGCATACTTTTTCTTAATAATCGCATATCTCTTTGTGAATTCTTTTAGAAAGTTTTGATCAAATAATAGTTCTTCCTTTTTCAATACATTGTATCGACTCTCTTCTATCGTTACAGGTACCATCATCGCTCCAATTCCAAGAACAGCAACAATAATGACAAGGAATGTCGACATTGTTGCATTTTCTTTAAATAATAAATACGGTATTGTAGATAAAATGAGTAAACTAAATCCTAGCGCTATATATTTAGAAATTTTTTGTCCATACGCTATATACCCTTCTGCCATTTCCTTGCTTACGTAATAACCATTTTCCTTTTCGTTACTTTGTTCAGCATTTTCTTTTAATAAATAATCAAGAGATACTTCGAATACATTTCCAATCATTATTAATTTTTCAGTTTCAGGAAACCCTTGACCATTTTCCCATTTACTAACTGCTTGCCTTGTTGTGTTTAATTTCTCAGCTAATGCTTCTTGAGAAAGACCCTTTTCTTTTCTTAATTTAAAAAGCTTCTCACCAAATCCCATATGTGTGTCCCCCTTCGTTTTCTTAACTAAATTGTATGTAAACATAGCCCTTATCTCTATCTTCCTGCGGTTGCACTTTGTCAACTTACGGTTGCGATTATGTTATATAGCGGTTTTCTATAAGATTTAGCTAGTTTTCTTCTATGATTATAGCGTTTATAAAACACCCCACCTCGATAACCAATTATAACAATCAAAGGTAATTATTGTTATAAAAAATAAAAAACTCCTTTATTTATAAAGGAGTTTTCGATATGAAATATTCTAAGATGAGCTAATTTTTCTTTCTCATACTAATTCACAATTTCTTCTATACATTTTTGTACGTTGTGCAACGATTCATAAGCATCCCACACAGTATATGTTGTCATCTCTTTATATAAGGCATATTCATATATATGTAAATATTTCTCCTATTAACTTCCCTAATAAAAACACTTTTTAATAATCATAACGGCTTCTGCTTAAACTTTTCATAATGTCGTACTTTTAATAAAAGGACATTCCCGCAATCTGTACAAATATAAGCATCTACTGGTGAAGATGTGAACATCGTCTCCTTTTTCCGTATTTGTGCATAACCGACAAACTCACCTTCTCCTATATTTTGAGAACCACAATTAGAGCATGTCTGCACGTCTTTCTGTTTCATGAGAGCACCACCTTTAATCTGTTTCTACTCCCTTCGACAGTTCACTTCCATTTCCCTTCCAAAAAACCTCTTATTCTCTTACATTTCAACAGGAATCTCAGAACAAACATCGTATATGTACTATGAAATATATTTATTGACGGGGGAATCTCATGAGTACAATTATGACAATCAATACCGCACAAGAAATTGAAAACACAGAAATACATATGCTTTCTTCTAGATTAGCACTATTACAAGCAATGGACGGAAATCCAATGCAGGTACAAGTGAAAAAGTTCGGTAGTGCCACTGCCTTTTCATCAAAAGTAATTGCTGGTCCTGCTTTTAATACAGTAAAAGGCGTTACCTTTACAAATACAGATGAGATAGATGCGATTCTCTCTTATTATCAATCACTACAAATTCCTTGCCGTTTTGAAATTACACCAGCGCAAGGTACAGCTGAACTATTTCAATACTTATCTCAAAAAGGTTTTTATCAATCTAGCTTCCATACCGCTTTATATAGTACACCGCGAGAAGATCCGTCCCTTCTTCCTTCTAACATTTCAGTACGCAAACTAAAAGAAAATGAGTTTGATGTTTTTGCAGACATATATGTACGTGGATTTAACATGCCATCCTTTACAAAAGATGGCGTGCGCCAAAATAACGAAATTCTCCACAATAAACCAGGATGGCATTTTTTCATAGCTGAAGTTCAAAACATTCCTGCGGGCATTGGTGTCCTGTATATAAATAAGGGTGTCGCATCATTAGCTGCTTCTGCTACTTTGCCAGAATTTCAGCGTAAAGGTTGTCACACTGCATTAATTCAAAAACGAATTGAAACAGCTATTGAATCCAATTGTCATTTAATAGTCGGACAAGCAAGATTCGGTAGCAGCAGTCAAAATAATATGGAACGTGCCCATATGAAGATCGCTTATACAAAATCAATCTGGACCGCCAAAAACATATAATTAACATCCTTTCTCTTCTCATTACTACTTTATACACTTTATGACAATTCCTTTTCAACTCTATTAACCATTTGAATATTCAAACTAAATCTGTTACGCTATTGCTAGATACATCATTCAACTTGCAATATGAAAAGAGAATTCTAATCAAACTACAAGGAGGAGAAATGTATGACAAAGCATGATCATGGTTTAAAAGAAAAAGTAGAAGGTGCTATTGATAAAGTAAAAGGTGAAGTAAAAGAAGTTGTCGGGAAAGTAACTGATAATAAGAAATTACAAGCTGAAGGAAAATGGGATAAGGTAAAAGGCACTGCTAAAGATACTGTCGGTAATGTAAAAAAGAAAGTTAATGAATATAAAGAGAATAAAGAAAATAAAGAAAATAAATAAAAAACGAAAATGTAGGGTTGTGCAAGTAGTAAGTTACTAGATTTGAGAAAAGAGAAATTGCACCCATAAAAAATCATTTTAAAACGACAAATAGATGCCTCAAGGCATCTATTTGTCTATAAATAACTATTTTAATTACCCAACCCTTAAGCTTTTCCTTACTAACATTTTCTAACATAATGCTTTGCTACAGTAAAGGCTTACTTTGTGAAATTTGGTTTTAGATCACCTGTATACGGTTCATGCTCAACAAAGATTTTTATATCTTTTCCATTCGCATCTTTCCCCATTCTTGTATACGTAAATTTTTCTTTATTTAATTCTGTAAGTTCAAGAACTGCACCGTATTTATTATTTCCTAACGAAACGTGAGCTCTTATTTTATTACCATGTACAACATCAAAGAAACCGTAGTCTCCACGACTTTCTCCAGTATTCACATTGAAAAATTCGTATTTATTTGTATTTTTATCGTATTTTGCTAGACTGATTAAGTTTGAGTTATATTTTGTTACATCATTACCTTGGTCGTCTAATACCACCGTTCCGTTCCATAGTGTACTAGATAAAATTTCATCTCCATCAACATCTTTAACTATTTTACCTGTCGAACTTTCTAAATTTTTATCAGGCCGCGTGAAAGAAAGTTCTTTTTCATGGTACGGAATATGTTCAACAAACACCTCTACATCGTTCCCTTTTGTATCTTTCCCCATTCTTTTATATGTAAATTTCTCCTTATCTAATTGCGTTAATTCAACAACTGCTTGATAATTTTGCGTCTCAGAAATTAGTACTCTTTTCTTTCCATCATTCGTTATAAAAAAGGTACCGCTATCATTACGACTCTCTCCTGTACTTGCATTAAAAAATTCATACCTTGCCGTTTTAGCATCATACTTTGCAAGCCCGATGAAATTTTGATTTTCTTTCGTTACATCATTATGATCTTTGTCATAGACTTTTGTCCCTTGCCAGTTTGTTTCACCAAGTATACTAGCTAGTTGTTGCCCCTTCGTCTTTTGAGTTTGCTTAGTTTCTTGTATTGCATTGTATAAAAATTGTGCATACTGTTCACGCGTCACATCCATATTTGGAGCAAAATTTCCTCCGCCTACTCCTTTTGCAATATTATTTGTTTGAACAGCACTAATTGCATTGCTTGCCCATGAGTTCGTTGAAACGTCATTAAAAGTGTGATCACTCTTTGCCTTTAAATGAAAAGCATTTGTAAGAACTTGTGCCATTTCTGCACGCGTTAAGGAAGCCTTCGGTCTAAAATTCCCATGCTCGTCACCCTTAAAAACGCCCATTTCTGTTAAAGACAAAATCTCCTTTATATAACTTGTCGAATCTTCACTTACGTCTCCAAATGGGTTCTGATAATTTTTGTCTTCTGCCAAATTAAAATAACGATATAGTAAAGCTGCAACTTGTTCGCGTGTCACGTTATCTCCAAAACCAAATCTTCCATCATCATAGCCGAAAATGATTTTCTCGTCTGTTAATTGCTGAATCGCCTCATATGCCCAGTGCCCCTTTGGAACATCTTTGAATACCCCAGTATGATTCGTGTTTGGTGTAACTACTTCTGCTTTCACCTCTCCAGTCGTTTCACTTAATAGACTTCCACCTAAAACTGCTGATATGATACATGTTTTTAAAATTGTTTTATTCATAGCTTCCCAATCCCTTCCTTCATTTAACAAATAATTACACCACTTTTCTTTCAAAAGAAGATTCTATGTGCGCAATTTATGTTATAAATTTTGATTACAGCTAATGGAATACAAAGTGTTACACATCCAAATTTCTTATTTGTAGTATCAATAGCTGCTATATATAGGAATTATAAATAGGAACTATAAATTGCCCATAAACAAATTATTAAAAAAAGATAAAATTAAGATAATATATTTTTAATCTCAATTTTTTTATAAAAAACGTTCCTTTTGGCAAAAAAGATGGCTTGAAATTAAAAGTTCATTCTATTTTTTTGTTTATGTTATCATGATAAAAGAAAGAATATTCCGAAATAAAAAACCCTGAATTTGGGCAGAAATGAGGAAAAGAAATTGAATATTGAGCAACAATTATATGATGTGGTGAAACAGTTAATTGAACAAAGATATCCAAACGATTGGGGTGGAGCCGCAGCGATTCGTGTAGAAGATGGAACAATTTATACAAGCGTTGCTCCGGATGTAATAAATGCTTCAACTGAACTTTGTATGGAAACAGGTGCAATTTTAGAAGCTCATAAATTTCAAAAGAAAGTTACACATTCTATTTGTCTTGCGAGAGAAAATGAGCATTCTGAATTAAAGGTACTCTCGCCTTGTGGTGTATGCCAAGAACGTTTATTTTATTGGGGACCAAAAGTACAGTGTGCGATTACAAATGCTAAACAAGATATTATTTTTAAACCTTTAAAAGAGTTGCAACCATATCATTGGACAGAAGCATATCATGATGAAATGGCAAAAGAATGGAGTACGAGATAGAGGAATAAGTTTCATTATTTCCCTGATGACAATAAAAAAATGTCACGGCCTTTTCCAAATAAAACATCGAAAAAGGCCGTGACATAACACTTATTTTATAATTGACGAAAGCTTACTTCCCTTCATTTTTCTCTAACACATACAAATCTTCTTCAATATTAGATAGTTTCTCTGTTACAAGCTTTCTTGCCTCTCCAATTGCTTGATTGTATGCAAATGGTCCAACTAATTTAATCATTTCTTCTATTAAACGCTCTGCTTGGAAACGTCCAATTTCATCTAAATCTTCTTCAACGAAAAATTGCTGAATTTGTGCTACAAGCTCTTCTTTTTTATCATTTGGTATTTTTATATTCATCATCGTTTATTACTCCTCTATATGTAAGATAGTATGTTTCTTAACTCTACCATAGAAAAACGCTTTCCAGGACAACTTTTTGTAACGCCTTCTAGCTCCCTATGACCGAGTATATTTTCTTTCTTTATAGCAAACCGATTCATAAACATTTTACATAAAGAATATAATGCATTCATTTGTGCGGTAGTTGGATCATATTTATCAAAATTACCCGTCATACATATTCCAATTGTATCTCTATTATGATCTTTCGCATGTGCTCCAATATGTAAACCACGTCCTTCGACTACAGTTCCATCTTCTTCAATAAAATAATTGTAACCGATCCCGCTCCACCCTCTTACTTTTTGATGAAATTCATGTGTTTTATACACATCCCATCCATCTTCGGATGTATGGTGAATAATCAGTTTGTTTACTTTT
This sequence comes from Bacillus sp. FF-1, assembly GCF_028548245.1. Classification (NCBI taxonomy): domain Bacteria; kingdom Bacillati; phylum Bacillota; class Bacilli; order Caryophanales; family Bacillaceae; genus Bacillus; species Bacillus sp. FF-1. Next base: position 325,341 of record NZ_JAQQGG010000004.1, on the reverse strand, counting down.
TCTAAAGGAACTAATTCATCTTGAAATGCTAAATTTACACATTTAATTTCCATTTGAATATCCCCCTTAAAAATCAATCATCATAATTGTTTTATCATCTGGTCGTATTCTCTTTTCCCCTTCTAACTCTTCAATAATTGCTACATATTCATTTATACTATTCTTTCTTATATATGCAACAGTTTGTTCGAGTGGCCAATCTGGGTGGAATAATCCGTCTGAACAAATAAAAATCCCACTCACTTCATCTACATGTAATTCCCCATGCTGCAAATAATGAATTGCTTCTTTCATTCCATTCGCAACGGAATATCCCCCCTTCACATTTGCAAGATAACGATTGTATTTTAACTGTTCTCGCACATCTTGAAAAACATGTTCTTCTGGTACAGATAACCCTTTTTTACGATCTTCTTCTCTTTTCTTTTTTGCTCGTTTACTAATTCCTTCAACCGTATCTTTCGTTAATACTTGCATCGTTCCTTTTCGAAATATTGTGACAATCATACAGTCCCCTAACTGTGCGTATTCAATTTTCTCACCAACTATTTGGACTGCCGCGATACATGTGCACCACAAATGCTCTTTCTTTCTCGTATCTACTCCATATGCTAACATTTTTCTTTGCAATGCTTCATTTGCTTTTGCAACTGCAACTTGTAAACTATGATTTTCGCGGAATGAATTAAAATAACTTGCAAATAAATGTGAAGCGATGTATGCTCCATTATGTCCCTTTTCATCACGAAATGGGACAAGTGGTGTTGCACCGTCACATACACCATAAATCTTTTTTTCTTCATTACAAAAATAAGAATCCTCACATTCTTGCTTCAACGGGCTTTTCTGTTGATATTTTTTTATCTTCACAACTGTATCCCCTTTCAAATGGTAAAACACTCAAATTCTTTTGATTAATCTAATTTTCCGAAATAAACTGTTTTTACCCAAAACTTTCAATATCATATATAATCTTGAAATAATATGAATTTTTCAGTGAAGGACGGGAAAGAGATGGTCAGATTTCTTGGTGTTATTATTGGTTCTATTATTATTGCGATTGCCTTTAATCTTTTCCTTATCCCCCACAAAATTTTAAGTAGTGGAATTGGCGGAATTGCTATTATTTTAGGGATTGTAACTCCTGTAAACACAGGTATTATTAACTTTGTATTAAACTTACCTATCCTTATTTTAGGATACATAGGTCTTGGAAAAAAAGTCATTTTTAACACGATTGTCTCTGTTATTGTATTATCTGTTGCATTATACTATGTTCCAGTGAAAGTCGTAGCAACAGATCCACTTTTATCATCTATCTTTGGTGGTGTTATTGCCGGAGCTGGTATCGGTCTTGTTTTTAACTGTAATGGATCAACTGGTGGATTTGATATTATCGGTATGTTGTTATCTCGCAAAAGAGATATTAAACTTGGCGGATTCCTTATTATTTTAAATGCAGTCGTTGTAATCATTGCAGGATTCTTCTTCACTTGGGATGTTGCTCTTACAAGCTTACTTTCGATTTATGTAACTGGTAAAGTTATTGATGCTATTCATACGAAACATCGGAAGGTTACACTTATGATTGTAACAAATGAAGCAGAAAAAATGAAAAAACAACTTCTTTCAACTGTTGTACGTGGCATTACATTACTTGATGGCGAAGGTGCTTATTCTAGCGAAAAGAAACGTGTACTTATGACAGTCATTTCTCGTGAAGAATTAGCAAGTATGAAATTAACAATTTCTGAAATTGACCCTCATGCATTTGTTAACATTACAGAAACGGTTGAAGTATTAGGATTGTTTAGAAAAGGTTAAAAAACTAGGTGGATTTCCACCTAGTTTTTATTTTCCATAAATTCAATTCGATTTCCGAACGGATCTGACACATAAAATCGAATTACATCTGGTCGTGCATGATCATCTATTACTTCAATGCCTTGCTGTATTAACGCTTGTTTAAATTCATCTATGTTTAAAACATAAAAAGCCGGATGTGCCTTTTTAGCTGGGGTAAAGTTTTGCTCAACTCCGATATGAATCTCTTGATTTCCACACTTAAACCAGCACCCACCGCGCTTCTTTAATTCCTCTGGCTTTGGGATTTCCTCCATACCAATTTTATTACTATAAAACTCTCGCGCTTCTTCTTCACACCCTACAGGCGCAGCTACTTGTACATGATCGATCCCTTGAATATAAGTTCTCATTTTCTCTCCCCCTCTTCTACCCTAATGTTATAAGGAAAACCTACTCCTGTAACTTACAAATGATTTATAAAACAATATAAGCTCCCCTTATTACCACCCTATACGTACTTTTCCAAAATAAAGAAAACAAAATTTATTATATAACTTCCATTTTTTATAGAAATACACGTTACATCTATATTATAGTTATGAATAGACAAATCTTTTTAGATGCTATTTGTACGGAGGAACTATTATGAGTCGTAAAAAATATTCATCAACTCAAAAAAAACGTCATCCGAACATTTCTAGACGTTTGCGAAACCATATACAAGATCGTTCATTAGCAGAAATGTACGCATCTCTGTTCGAACACAACCCTGATGGTATTATTTCATTAAATTTAGAGGGAATTATTATACACACTAATCCTTCTGCTGAAAGAATACTAGGTTACACTTCTTCAGAATTAGAGCGAAAAAGCATTACCTCGATTTTAGAAGCTCATATTTCTGAGCAAGTATTACAAAATATAAAGAATACGGAAGCGGATAATCAACAAGAGTATATTTTATCTATTTATCATAAAGATGGATTCTTATTAGATGTCGTGACAAAACTAGTTCCTATTTTTGTCCAAAATCGTCTAACTGGCGTATATGCCATTATGAAGCCTCTTGAAAAATCAGAAAGAATTGAGAAAAAGCTGAAAGAAAGTGAGAAGAGATTACGCACATTAGTAAACTCCATGCCTGCGTTTGTTATATTTAAAGATCATGAAGGGCGCTGGCTTGAGGCAAATGACTACGCACTTTCTTGCTTCAATTTCCATCATGTACCTTACCACGGAAAAAAAGATAGTGAACTCATTCAATATAATGAAGCGTACCGAGAAGCTTTTTTACATTGTGAAGAAGTCGATGAATTAGCATGGCAACAAAGACAAATTCTTCATGGTGAAGAATTTATTATTCATAGAGATGATTTCGACCTAATCTTAAGTATATCGAAAGTTCCTCTCTATCACCCTGACGGCTCCCGTAAAGGTCTTATCGTAATGGGAAGAGATATTACTGAGCTAAAGGAAACGGAAAAGTTATTACGAAAATCTGAAAAGCTCGCAGTAGTCGGACAACTGACAGCTGGAATTGCTCATGAAATTCGAAATCCACTCACTTCTCTAAAAGGTTTTCTAACATTGCTACTCCCTGAAATAAATGAGGAGCAGAAGTGGTATATCGATGTTATGTTAAGTGAAATTTCACAGATGGAATCTATCACGAGTCAATTTATGGCGATGTCTAAACCACAAGTATTAGCAATCCAAACTTGTAACATACAAACTTTAATTGAAGAGGTAGTTACATTTATTTTACCAACCGCAATTATGCATAGCGTTCATATCATTATGGATCATTTTGATTACGTATATGACATTCAATGTGACGGTAACCAATTAAAACAAGTTTTTATAAATATATTAAAAAATGCGATTGAAGCAATGCCAAATGGCGGAAATATTTTCATCCAAACAAAACCATTAGAGGGTAATTTCATCTTAATACGGATCATCGATGAAGGTTGCGGTATCCCAGAAGATCGTATCTCCCGTTTAGGCGAACCTTTTTATAGTTTAAAAGAAAAAGGCACAGGGCTAGGATTAATGATGTGTTACAAAATAATTGAAGAACATCATGGTAAATTACACATTTCAAGTGAATTAAATAAAGGTACGGTCGTTGATATTCACCTACCACTTTCTTCACCTCACCTTGCAATCCAGTCTTAAATAATAAAAGAAGCATCTGCTAACGATTAGCAGATGCTTCTTTTATTATTTATACTTATAGAACTGTTTTTCCATACCATTCTTTTGCTTTTTCTACTTCACCCATCGTTAATTGATGTCCTCTATTTTCCCAATGCATTGTTACATTAGCGTTTGCATTTTCTAATAGTAGCTTCAATTCCTCTGACTCAGAAGATGAACAAATTGGATCATTTGTCCCAGCAGCAATAAACACGGATTTCCCAGCTAAATTAGGCAATTGTGTTCCTCTTCTAGGCACCATTGGGTGATGAAGCACAGCACCTTTTAACGCATTTTCGTAGTGGAATAATAAGCTTGCCGCAATGTTTGCTCCATTTGAATAACCGATAGCTACAATGTTATTTCTATCAAATTCATATGTTTTTGCAGCTTCGTCTAAAAACTCATTTAATTCCTTCGTACGGAAAATAAGATCCTCTTCATCAAAAATACCTTCTGCTAATCGACGGAAGAAACGTGGCATCCCATTCTCTAATACATTTCCACGGACACTTAATACTGAAGCTTCCGGATCCATTATTTCTGCAAGTGGTAATAAATCTAATTCATTACCTCCTGTACCATGAAGTAATAGCAATACTGGTTTTGACGTATCTTTTCCTTTTTGAAAAACATGTTTCATCATAATCCTTTTCCCCTTTCAATCACTTTAATCTAAATTTCTCACTTCAAATGGTAAAAGCGTTTGTTCAATCTGTTTTCTATGTTTTTCATATTGTTCCGGTAACTTTAATTCCTCACCCATCGTCTCTAACGATTCATCATGAGCGAAACCAGGGGGATCTGTTGCAATTTCAAATAAAATTTCACCGTGTTCTCTAAAATAAATTGCGTTAAAATAATTTCGATCTTGTACAGGAGTTACGTGGTATCCAAAACGGGACACATGCTCTTTCCAGTCTAGCTGATCAGCATCGTCACTCGCTCTCCAAGCAATATGATGAACTGTACCAACACCCATTTGACCGCGTCCGATTGTCGATAATTTCAAATCAATAATATTGCCAATATTAGCAGAAGAACGGAATCGAACAAATTCACCCTCTTCTCCAATTTTCTCAAGACCCATGATATGTTCTAACAGTTCAGCAGTTTTTTGAGGCTGCGTTGATAAAAGAACTGCACCGCCAAATCCTTTAATTGCTACTTCTGGCGTAACTTCCCCAAAAGTCCAATTATTTAATTCGCCTTCTTCTCTTTCTACTAATTCTATATGCAAACCATGTGGATCATCAAATTCTAAGTACTGTTCCCCAAATCGAGTCATTTTTGTATACGAAACATCGAATTTTTCTAATCTATTTTCCCAAAACTCCATTGCCCCTTTTGGTACAACATAAGAAGTGATTCCTACTTGACCGTCACCAATAACTCCTTGACGAGCACCTGCCCATGGGAAAAACGTAATAATTGTTCCCGGTTTTCCTCCTTCATTACCAAAATAAAGATGGTACGTACCTGGATCATCAAAATTCACTGTTTGTTTCACTAAACGTAAACCTAACACACCAGCGTAAAAATCTACATTTTCTTGTGGATGCCCTACAATCGCTGTAATATGGTGGATGCCCATTGTTTTCTTTTCCATTTCTTCCACTCCTTTTTTATTCCATTATAAAAATTGCTTTACATTAAGATTCATTATTCATTTTGTCCATACTGACTAGTAAAATCCGTCATGATAATTTTATCTCGAATTCGAGATATTGATTTTAAAATTACACATTAACTTCCAGTTCCTTAAATTATCTCAAATTCGAGATAATTATTAAAAAAAATATTTAATCCATTTGAAATCTTTATTCAAAGTACAAATTAACTCGAACTCAAATTTATTATAAGTTACTTACTTTTAGTTGTCAACAAGTTCCTTATTTTCATTTTAAATAAAAAGAGAGTAAACGCCAGTTTCGTTTACTCTCTTCGCTGATCATTTCGTTTCTTCTTCCAGCACTGCTTCCATCTCATTAAATTCACGATGAATTGCTTTAACTGGTTCTTTCGTTAATAAACTTATAACAATCACAGCTAATAAGCTACAGAAGAATCCAGGTACCATTTCATACATAGTCGCTTTTAAACTTGGAATTTGTACCCAAGTAATTACAACTACTGCACCAACAATCATTCCAGCAAGAACGCCCCATTTGTTCGTTCTCTTCCAATATAAACTTAATAAAATGGCAGGTCCGAATGCTGAACCAAATCCTGCCCAAGCATAACCGACGAGTGTTAAAATTGTATCACTTGGATGATACGCTAAAACAACTGCGATCATAGCTACTACTAAAACTGACAGTCTACCGATAAATACAAGTTCTTTATCACTTGCGTTACGACGGAAAAATGTTTTATAGAAATCTTCCGTTACTGCACTTGAAATAACAAGTAATTGCGAGGAAATACTACTCATAATCGAAGCCAAAATAGCTGATAATAAAAATCCAGTAATGTACGGATGGAATAAAATATTTGAGAATGTTACAAAGACCATTTCCGGATCTTGTAATGTCGCATTATTTTTAGCGTAATAAGCAATACCAACTAGACCAGTAAGCATTGCACCTATAATTGAAATCGTCATCCAACCGATACCGATTCTACGAGAAGTTTTCAAATCTTTAATAGAGGTAATTGCCATAAAGCGGACAATAATATGTGGTTGACCAAAATACCCAAGACCCCATGCTAAAAAGGAAATAATACCAAGAATTGTGGTCCCTTTAAACATATCTAAATGCGATGCATCAACTTGCTTAATCGTATTGAATGTTTCTGTTACACCACCGACATCTGTAAAAGCAACAATTGGTACTAATACGAGAGCAATAAACATAATACACCCTTGCACAAAGTCGGTCCAACTTACTGCTAAAAAACCACCGAATAGTGTATAAGCAACTACGACACCAACAGTTACAAATAAACCAATTTTATAATCAAGGTTAAAAGAATTTTCAAACAAACGTCCACCTGATACTAAACCAGCCGACGCATAAAATGTGAAAAATACTAAAATAACGATAGCGGAGACAAAACGAAGTATTTTCGTACGATCTTTAAATCGATTCTCTAAAAAGTCTGGAATCGTAATTGAATCATTAGCCACTTCTGTATACGTTCGCAAACGCGGGGCAAGAATTAAATAGTTTACATAAGCACCTATTAATAAACCTATCGCAATCCACACACTTGATAACCCTGTCGCATACATCGCACCAGGTAATCCCATTAGCATCCAACCACTCATGTCAGAAGCACCAGCTGATAAAGCTGTAACTGCTGGACCGAGTCCCCTTCCGCCTAACATATAATCTGATAAATCGGATGTCTTCTTATAAGACCAATAACCGATATACAACATACCTGCCATATAAATAGCAAGCGAAACCATAATCTCAATCTTCACCAAATCTCTCCCTTAGTTACATAAGCCATTCAAAATTTCGAAAAATGACTTTTTCTATTTTCTTGTTTTCGCTTATGGTTCCCTACCTTAACAAACATTTTTTGTTCTTTCAAGTGAACAGGTGTTTTTTACTGCATGTGAAAACCTTCATAAACGCCTTTATCCCAGTGGATTACCCGGTTTTTAAAAGAAATTAAAGTAAAAATATTCAGAAAACAAAAAAACACTTTTCCACTTCTTATTTTCATTTATTTATCCGACAAATTTCCAAAAGAAAAAGCCATACAAATGCATGGCTTTTAGCTTATTGGCATCGTAATTTTCTCTTTCTCTACGTAAACTTTACGAAATTTTATATAGCAGCCAATACGCCAAGGTACTATATAACAAACCGCAAGAGTGTAGAAAAGAATGCCGATTGACTTTGGATCTAAACCTTGTAAATGTCTTCTAAAATAAGCACGTAAAAGAACGATAACTAAAAATGTAGCAATAAAAGCAATACTTTTTTTCGCATAAATTTGACCATCTTCTCTCACTTCATACCCACTTAAAATAATAAGTGGAATTGACAATAACAGTCCAATCCCAGCAGCTATCCCAATTTGCCAACCAGCAAGTTGTATCGGTGCAGCATATAAAGAAAAACCTGGTAATAAAAAGAATAATGGCAATAATAGTCGTCTTCCTTTATTTTTAATTGGCCGATTCATAGAACGCATACGTCTAAATATAACGAGCCCTATGACGAGTAAAAAAATTGTAATACTGTACGAACCTTGCTGCAAGTGAATCTCTCCCTAAAAATAGTCATTTTTAAAATCTTTTCCCATTATACTCCTAATATTTCCTAAATAATATGATTATCCCTTCGAAAAATCTTACATTTTCAATATACTTTTAGGTTTGATTTATTATAGGAAATAATTCCAAAAGAGGCACCACCCGCCCCACCTCATCTTTAAATACAATATGCTCCCTCGTTAAATGACGCGGACTCTTTACTCCCGCTGCTGCTGCTAACGAAAACAAACTATATCTCATACTAATAATATAATTCATAACTCGCCACTTCTTCTCATACGGATCTAACGCTTTTTGATAGTGCGGATTCGTCGTGGCCACACCAGATGGACATTGGCCAGAGTTACATTGAAGCGCCATAATACAACCGCTTGCCATCATAAAACCACGTGCCGAGTTTACAGCATCTGCACCAATCGCTAAAGCAATTGCCACTTTATCTGGTGTAATTAATTTCCCCGAGGCAAACACTTTGAATTTATCACGAACACCATACTGATTCGCTGTATCAATACATGTCAGTAACGCTGGAATAAGCGGCATCCCCATACTATCTGCCATCGATTTATATGTTGCTCCTGATCCACCTTCTGAACCGTCAATTGTAATAAAATCCGGATAGATATTTAACTCTTTCATCGTTTTAAATAAATCTTCCAACGGCTCCTGCTGTCCAATTACAATTTTCATACCGATTGGTTTCCCGCCAGTTTCTTGCAAACGCTGAATAAAATAAAGTGTATCTGCCGCATTGTTCAAAAATGAAAATCGATTCGGAGAATTAATCGTTTCTCCTACTCGTACATTCCGAACAGAAGCAATTTTCTCATTTACTTTTTGCCCCTCTAAATGACCACCACGTATTTTCGCACCTTGCCCAAATTTCAATTCAAATGCTTTAATATTACTTTCTTTCACTTTCTCCATAAATTTCTCCATTGAAAAATTCCCGTCCTCATCACGGTATCCAAATAGTCCTGGACCAATTTGCGCAACGATATTCGCCCCTGTATGTAAATGTTCTGGAATAACGCCACCTTCACCAGTATTAATCCACGATCCGCCTGCCATTTTCGCTCCAAAGCCGCTCGCTAAAATATAATTTTCGCCAATCGCACCGTAAGAAGTTGCTGATGCCCCAAACATGCCATACAGTTTCCACGGATATTTACGATTTTCGCCGACGATAATTGCATCGTCTTCTTCGTATAACCAAAGATTCGTTGTATCCGCTGTCAATTTTTCTCTCCTTGAAAATAATCCTTCTTTATGAATCACATACTTTTTCCCTTCACGTTCTTGCGTTACGTTCACACTTAATTCTTCTGTTAATACCGGAAACAACGTATTAGCAATATAATAACCAGATGCTTCAAAATCTCGTTTCGACCCAAAACCAAGTATTTCAGAGCGATACTTCGCTAAAAACATAACACTTTGAAAGTCGTAACGTGAAAAAGGTTTTCCATCTGTATCGTGATCAAACCAATATTGCCGGAATTCCGGCCCTATCTTTTCCAGTAAGTAACGCATTCTTCCTAAGTATGGATGTAGTTTTAAAATAGAATGATGCGTCCGTTTTTTTATAAAAAATGTGATAATAAAAAAGACGATTAAAAGCAACATTAATAATAGTAATATACTAATAATAACGAGTAGCGTTTCACTCATCTCGCTTCCCCCTATGAAATTCCATAATAAAAGGAGAACACTCCATGTGTTCTCCTTTTATCTTTATTCAAATTAATGTAGCAAGATGCTCTTTCGCGTCATATTCAACTAAACTTTCAGCATGTTTAATTCGATGAACAAAATCTGGATTAGCAATTAACGGTCTTCCGAATGCAGCTACGTCAATTGTTCCTTCTTGCAACGCTTCTTCAGCTTCTTTCGGATTCAAATTACCAACCCCAACAATCGTACCATCCCAATATTTTCTTACTAATTGATGAAAATTCTTTCCGTCAGCAATCACTTGCGTATAATTCATCGTTGAAGGATGAATCATCGTTAATCCAACTTCTTTAAACATATTTACAAATGTTTCAATTGCCAGCTCAGGGTTTTCCCACATATAAGTAGGATTATCCCCTTTAAAAGCAGAGAAACGAAGAAGTGTTTTATCAGCTCCAACTGCTTCTATTACAGCCTCAGTTACTTCTTTCATAAACGTTAATCTTTGCTTTAAGTCACCGCCATATTTATCAGTACGCTTATTAGCAAACTCATAAGTAAATTGATCAATTAAATATCCGTGTGCACCGTGAATTTCTACCCCATCAAACCCAGCTTCAATCGCATTTTTTGCAGCTTGTGCGTATTGACTGATAACTTCTTGTATTTCTTCTAATGTCATTGCTTCTGGTGTATCGAATGGTTTGCGAAAACGTGGAACATTCCCTTCTGCAGCGATGGCAGAAGGCGCTTGGGGCATTTGCCCACCAATTATTTCATGATGACTCATACGACCAACATGCCATATTTGAGCAATAATTGTCCCGCCTTCTTTATGTACTGCCTCTGTAACAGGTTTCCATGAATCAATTTGTTCTTGCGTATAAATCCCTGGTACTCCTGGGTTTCCTTTTGCTCTTGCGCTAATAACGATTCCTTCTGTAATAATTAATCCAACTCCGTCAGCAGCACGCTTTCTATAGTACTCCACTACATCAGCACCAACTACTCCAGTTTCATTGTCTGCAAAGCATCTTGTCATCGGTGCCATTGCTATGCGATTACGAAGAGACCAAGCTCCGACTTGAATCTGATCAAACAACTTCGTTTCTTCAATATTTTCAAAAGATCCCCAAGCGTTTACATTTGTTCCTTCATAAATACTTGCCGCTTTCTTGTTCGAACTTGTCATGTTTCTTCCCCCTAAAAAAATTCTTACTACAATCGCATCATACTTACTTTTAGATAGTAACGTCAATTTATACGACTTTTCTATAAAACATTCGAATATCCCAAAAACAGAATGCTATAAATAAACTAAAAAGGTTTCCTTAGTAGGAAACCTTTTTTAGTTGATCATATATGGCTGTCAATTTCTTCATCTCTTTAATATAAAGAATCCCTTATCAATAGAAGTGAAAATGGTTCAGTATTCTTCTAAAAATAATAACTTATATACCTAAAACAATGAAAGCCCTACCTCTCTTTCATCCTTACGGCTCCTCGTCCGTGCCAGTGTGAATCAGGATTGCAAAAATCAAGTAACTATTTTATCGAAGTATTGAATTAAACTTCGAACATTCGTAAAAGAATTAAAAAATAAAAATGGATTTGATTGTAGTAATAACAAAAGAGGTTAATGCTCTAAAAGTGGTTTGAAAGAGTTGAATGTCTTTGAAATGATTGATTGTCTATAATTATGTTCCCAAAAAATTCAAAACCTTTTTTGGGATACCATATATTATTTGTAATGAACCTTAACAAAAGCTTTTTATTTGATTTTCTGTGATACCTTCAATTAATCCCAGTTCACTAATCAAAAATTCATGTGCGTTATCTAACATTTTCTTTTCGCTTGCATTAAGTGCCTTTTCTTTCTGTATACGCATTAAATCACGCACAACTTCAGCACCTTCTTGCATTTTACCCGTTTTTATTTTATCAGTGTTCAATTTATATCTTTGTTTCCACGTAAGTAATCTATCTGATTCTCCATGTTGAAAAATATTTATTATGTGTATTAATGCCGTGATATCCGTTACTGGTCGTATATTTGAACTCAATATTTTCCCTTCAGGAATCATTATTTCCATATTACTAGCCGACATTTTTATAACATAATACTGTTGTTTTTTTCCTGCGATTTCCTTCTCTTCTATGGCTTTAATTATACCTGCTCCTTGCATTGGATAAACAATGTTATCGCCAATTTGAAACAAATAATCCACCTCCATATATGGTAACCTTCTCAAATTTAACACACTTTTAGTTTTTTAGCAAAATTTTTATTTTATCACAAAAATATTTTACACGTCAACACTTCAGAAGCAAGAAATTAAATTCACACAATACACTATAAAAACCGCAATTTTATTAACGGTTCCACACACATTCATTCTCTTTTAACATAAAAACACATCACTACATTTGAGTAGTAATGTGTTTTTGATAAAGCGTAAATAAAAATCTACTTTTCCGTCTATATACTAACCTGCTTACTAACTGTCTCCCTCGCCAAAAGAAAACTCATAATCACTTGCGCAGCTACTCGGCTCGTCATATCTCTGAAATCAAGGGTTGGATCAATTTCTACAATATCCATCCCTTGAACGAGAGGTTCTTTACCAAGAAATTCAATCGCATCCAGTAAAGTCGCACTATCCATTCCGCCAGGACCAATCGCTGGACAACCTGGCGCAAATGCTTGATCTAGTACATCCATATCAAGAGAAATATAAATAGAAGTCACGCCTTGCTTTCTTAATACTTCGATACTTTCCGTCATAATATCTTTTATTTCTCGCTCTCGTACATCTTTCATTGTATACACTGTCACGCCATGTTCTTTTGCATATTCATGGTACGCTCGTGCATTTGAAAAATTACGAATACCGATTTGAACGAGTTGTTTTCCTGTAATAACACCATTTTCTAATAAACTACGGAACGGTGTACCATTTGACGGACCACCATCTTCTAAATTGCGCAAATCATGATGGGCATCAAATTGAATAATACCGACCTTCCCTTTACTATTTGCAAATCCTGTTATACTCGGAAAACTAATCGAGTGATCCCCACCAAGAACGATTGGTATCATGTTCGGATTTACTTTCGTTACATGACCAACTGTTTTCGCAATTCGGTTATGACTTTCTTTTATATCCGTCACATGCATCGTAATATCGCCGCAATCATATAAGACACTTTCTTTCATATCATGTTCTTCTGTAATTGCGTACGTGCTATATGCATCTAACATCGCACGAATTGTTTTTGGAGCAAAACTTGCTCCTGAATGACTAATAGACGGTTTAGAAAGGGGTGCTCCAATTAAGGCCGCACCGAATATTTCCACGCCTTCCTCCCAATCTTTAATCATTTCACTCCATTTTGTCACTTCACGATCGATAAACTTGGCATTTTTCTTTAAATAGTGGCCGTGCTCCACGATTGTTCACCTCTTGTATATGCGATATTACCATTCTTCCATACTGTATTTACATGACTTACGCCGTAATGATACGGTACGTAAGCATAATTGTAAGCATCCCATAGCACTAGATCTGCCTTGCGACCTACTCTAATTTTCCCAGCTACGTCACCACGATTAATTGCGTAAGAAGAGTTAACTGTTACGGCATTCCAAACTTCTTCTGGTGTCATTTTCAACTTCAGCATTGCGATGCTCATAATAAGCTGAATGTTTTCCGTTGGACAGCTGCCTGGGTTAAAGTCTGTAGCTAAAGCTACCGCAACACCTTCATCGATCATTTTACGACCGCGAGCAAAGCTTTCTTTATTTAAATAGAAAGTTGTTCCTGGTAATAAAGTGGCTACTGTATTAGAGTTTGCAAGCATTTCAATTCCTTTATCAGAAGCACCAACTAAATGGTCCGCTGATGCTGCACCAATTTCAGCTGCCGCTTCCGCACCACCAAGAGGATCAATTTCATCCGCATGAATTTTCACATCAAAGCCAAGCTCTTTCGCTTTTAATAAAAACTCTTTCGACTCTTCAACAGAGAACACGCCTGTTTCGCAGAAAATATCAACAAATTCAGCTAATTGCTTCTCTTTCATTTCTGGCAGTAAGTCTAACATCCATTGTAAAAATTCTTTCGATCTACCTTTATACTCTTTCGGAACTGCATGAGCACCTAAAAATGTAGAAACTAAATCGATTGGATGCTCTTTTTGTAATTGTGCAGTTGCCTCTAATTGTTTCCATTCCGTCTCATCATCCAATCCGTATCCACTCTTCGCTTCTACAGTTGTAACTCCGAAAGATAGCATACGGTCTAAATGAAATTTCGCTTTTTGAACGAGTTCTTCCTTCGACGCTTTTTTCGTTGCATTTACAGTTGAAAGAATACCTCCGCCTTGTTCTAAAATTTCTAAGTACGGCACTCCTTGCAATTTTAATGCGATTTCATTTTCACGAGATCCACCAAATACAAGGTGAGTATGCGGATCAACAAGACCAGGAGAAACCATTTTCCCGCCGCAATCAATTACTTCTTTCGCTTGTAATCCTTTCGCTTCTTCTGCTGTTCCAACGAAAGTAATTACGCCGTTTTCAATCCCAACCACACCGTTTTCGATAACAGGAAGCGTGTTCATCGCTTCCCGTCTTAACAAGCCATCTTCTTGATCCATTGTTAGTAATTGACCGATATTGATTAGTAAAGTGTCCAGCATGTTTTCTCCTCCTTATTTCATCATTGGAATGTTAACGCCTTTTTCTTTCGCAGTTTCCACAGCTAAGTCATATCCTGCATCCACGTGACGAACAACACCCATACCAGGGTCAGAAGTTAATACGCGCTCAATACGTTTTGCCGCTGCTTCTGTTCCATCTGCAACGATAACCATTCCAGCGTGAAGTGAATAACCCATACCAACGCCGCCACCGTGGTGAACAGATACCCAGCTTGCACCGTTTACACTGTTAATTAATGCATTCAAAATTGGCCAGTCAGCTACTGCATCACTACCATCTTTCATCGCTTCTGTTTCACGGTTTGGAGATGCTACTGATCCGCAATCTAAATGGTCACGACCGATAACGATTGGTGCTGATAATTCACCATTTGCAACCATTTCATTAATGATGCGACCAAATTTCGCGCGCTCACCGTAACCAAGCCAACAAATACGTGACGGAAGACCTTGGAACTCAACTTGCTGACGAGCCATACGGATCCAGTTACATAAATGCTCATTATCAGCAAACTCACGTAAAATTACTTCGTCTGTTTTATAAATATCTTCTGGGTCACCAGAAAGCGCTACCCAGCGGAATGGTCCTTTTCCTTCGCAGAATAATGGACGGATAAATGCTGGAACGAATCCTGGGAAATCGAATGCATTTTTCAAACCTTCATCAAAAGCAACTTGGCGAATGTTATTTCCGTAATCAAATGTAATTGCGCCTTTTGCTTGCATAGCAAGCATTGCTTCTACATGTTTTGTCATGCTTTCTTTTGATAATTGTACGTAGCGCTCCGGATCTTCTTCACGAAGTTTTGCTGCTTCTTCTAATGTGTAACCTACTGGAATATAACCGTTTAATGGATCATGAGCAGATGTTTGATCTGTAACTAAATCTGGCGTAATATTACGCTGCACTAGCTCTGGTAAAATCTCTGCCGCATTTCCTAATAAACCAATAGAAATCGGTTCTTTCTTCTCTTTATACTCGTTCGCAACCGTTAATGCTTCTTCTAATGATTCTGTATACATATCACAGTATCTCTTTTCAATACGGCGATCGATACTGCGCTTATCAACATCAATAGCGATAACAACACCGCCATTCATCGTTACAGCAAGAGGTTGTGCACCGCCCATACCACCTAAACCAGCAGTAAGTGTTAATGTACCTTTTAATGAACCACCGAAATGTTGGCGTGCCGCTTCACCAAACGTTTCATATGTCCCTTGTAAAATACCTTGTGTTCCAATGTAAATCCAGCTACCTGCTGTCATTTGTCCATACATCATAAGACCTTTTTTCTCTAGTTCACGGAAGTGATCCCAGTTCGCCCACTTCGGTACTAAGTTTGAGTTCGCTAAAAGAACGCGAGGTGCATCTTCATGTGATTTAAAGATTGCAACTGGTTTTCCTGATTGAACAAGTAATGTTTCATCGCTTTCTAACGTTTTTAATGAATCTACAATTGCATTGTAGCTTTCCCAGTTACGAGCTGCACGGCCGATTCCACCATATACAACTAATTCTTCTGGCTTTTCAGCAACTTCCGGATCTAAATTGTTCATTAACATACGAAGTGCAGCTTCTTGCACCCACCCTTTCGTTTGTAACTCAGTACCTCTTGGCGCGCGAATTGTTTGTTTAACTTTTTCCATTTCACTCTCTCCCTTTTCTCATTTTATAGTGCTGCGTTTACATCTAATCTTTCTTTTATCGAATAATTCGTTTTTAACCAATACGCAATATTTTCAATATCCGTTGAGAATATACGGTCATTAGTAATAGAAGGTACTTGTTGACGACCTTGATGATAGAAGCTCTTCGTCACTGTACTCATGTTTTCAATACCGCGATATTCTGCTGCTTGCATCGCACAAATCATCTCAATTGAAAGAACACGTCTTACATTTTGAATAATTTGATGTGCATGGCGTGAAGCAATTGTTCCCATACTTACGTGATCTTCTTGGTTAGCTGATGACGGGATTGAATCAACACTCGCCGGATGTGCTAACGTTTTATTTTCAGAAACTAGTGACGCTGCAGCATATTGCATAATCATTGCACCAGACTGAAGTCCTGGTTCTGGACTTAAAAATGGTGGTAAATCGTTTAACTGTGGATTTACTAAGCGTTCAATACGGCGCTCTGAAATATTTGCAAGTTCTGCCATTCCAACTTTTAAGAAGTCCATCGCAAATGCAATTGGTTGACCGTGGAAATTACCACCTGAAATTACTTTTTCTCCGCCATCAAAAATAAGTGGATTATCTGTCGCGGCATTCATTTCAATTTCTAATTTTTCTTTCACATAATTTAAAACTTGCCAAGAAGCACCGTGTACTTGCGGAATACAGCGAAGTGAATAGGCATCCTGCACACGTAGTTCTCCTTGTTTCGTTGTTAATTTACTATCATGAAGGATGTCACGAATTCTGCTTGCTACTTCCACTTGCTCTTTATAACCACGTGCTTTATGAACATTTTCATCAAATGCATCAATAATGCCTTGTAAACCTTCAATTGTCATAGATGCAATTAATTCAGCTTGATAAGCCGTTGCTTCTGCTTCTATATAAGAAAGAACTCCTTGCGCTGTCATCGCCTGCGTACCATTAATTAACGCCAGACCTTCTTTCGCTTCAAGTTCAATTGGCTCAAGACCTTCTTCTGTAAGAGCGACCATTGCATGAACGCGTTTTCCTTTATAGAACACTTCACCTTCGCCTAATAATACGAGCGCAAGATGAGATAAAGGTGCTAAATCGCCACTCGCACCAAGTGAGCCTTGTTGTGGAACAACTGGGTGAATTTTACGATTTACAAACTCAAGAAGCATATTTACAACGAGCGGTCTAACACCAGATACTCCTTTAAGCATCGTGTTTGCTCGTAAAATTAACATACCGCGTGATACTTCTTCAGGGAATGGCTCGCCTATCCCACATGCATGTGACTGAATTAAATTATGTTGAAGTGCCTTTACATCATCTTTTTGAATTAGCACATCACTAAACTTTCCAAATCCAGTTGTAATACCGTAAACAACTTTTCCGTCCTCTACAATTTTCTCAACTACTTCGCGGCACTCCGCCACCTTTTGCATACTAGTTGGACAAGCTGTTACACCTTCTCCTTCAAGTAACAACCTCTTCATTTCTTCAATTGTCAATGTGTGTCCTGTTAACGTAATCATTGTTTTTCCTCCTTAAAAAGGCAAAAGGGGACCTTATCTTTTTAAGACAGACTTCTGTCCTAAAAAAGTAAGGCCCCCTTCTAACTAATAGACTATGGGCAAATCATATGTGATTAATTCCTAAACCAATCGCCTCATGCTCAGATCCTTTTACAGGTGCACCAATCGTTCCATATAATGCAACAGCAACCCATTCGCCCTCTTTTTTTCTGTCGTATGGTGTACCGCGCACAATTGCAAAGCGAAGTCCTACTGTACGAAGAACGTCTGCTAACTGAATTTGACCTCTCGTCACTCCGTACAAAGCTTCCATAATTGCGTGATAAAGTGCATGTGTTTCTCTGTAAACGTCTGTTTCAATAACTTGGTTGCTCTTAGCCGCTGTTTCCATTGCTGCGACAACCTTTTGCGAATTCATCGAACCCACTTTCCCCGTACAATACTTCCAACCTTTTGGGATAGATAATACAGGGCTTTCATTCTCATCCGCAAGTGCCAACAGCATGGCCATACGACCAATTCGATGTGTTCCTTGAAGAAGCATGTGACTCTCTCATTTCTTTTAATTATTTGAATATTTCTTAATTTAAGAATATATGAAAACGGTTAAATCGTCAATAGTTTAAACTCACATTCAAACAATTTTTTCATCCCCTCCATTTGTGTACACAAATGATTTACACAAATTTTTCAGGCGTGTTATAGTCTCACTAACCGATACAAAGGGGAGAGATTTCAGTGACAAAGCGAAAAAACATTCATTTTCGAATTGAAGAAAAATTACTTGAAAGGTTTGAAGCTGCACTCCATTACGAAGGCTTAAAGAAAACCGACGTATTAACGCACGCAATTCAGCAATTTTGCACGAAGGTGGAATGCGAAAAGATGAATGATGTAAAACGCCAGTACAATGTAAGCAACCATTTACAAATACGTATTGATACGCATAAACATTACGAAGAAAAACAAGTGAATTTAGATGAAGTCGTCATGGATCATTTACAACTTCAAGGAGACGAGAAAATATTAGAGGTTGGGTGCGCTAACGGAAAATTTCTTTCCTTTTTGCAAGCGAATGGACATAAAGGTCAATTAACAGGTTTTGATCAATCAGAAGCCATGCTCTCTGAAGCCACTAAAACAAATACTTTAATTGAATGGAGACTAGGTGACGCTGAAAAACTTCCTTTTGAAGCCAATTGCTACGACTGGATCGTCGCAAGACATATGTTATATCATATGAAAGATGTTGAAAGAACTATCCAAGGGTTCCATAAAGTAATACGTCCTGGTGGCTCACTTTTAGCTACTACAAATTCTGACGTTACATTACCTCGTATAGTTGAAATGTGTAATCGCATGTTAGACGCATTTGATTTACCGAAAACAACATCTTCAGTCACGCCATTTTGTTTGGAAAATGGTAAAGAGATATTACAGTCTGTTTTTTCAACTGTTGAAGAAGCAGTTATTCATAATGCTCTCGTTTTTCATCATGCTACTCCAATTGTAAACTATATTTCTAGCATGTTTCCGTCGCTAAATATACCTGATAATACACATCTTCACGCCGAAATGAAGGAATGGCTAAAAGAAGAAGTAGAAAATGAATTGGCAATTCATAACGGTATATGGCGCGATCCGAAAACGTTAGCCATTTATCGATGTCAAAAAGAAAAAAGCTAGCAAATGCTAGCTTTTATACATTCTCAGGCAAAAGCTCCTCCATCATCACATTCCCCTTACCACTGTAAAAATTTATATTGTGTTCGTTCGCTATCCCAAAATAAGAGGCAATCGCTATTCCAAATGGTACAAATGCATGCCCCTGCGCTGTAATAATGTTTGAATGTTCCACAACTTCTTCATACACAAAATTTTCTACTGGAAAACAATCTAATTTTCTATAATCCATAGTTACTGTATACGAGTTTTCTTTGAATAAGCCTGCTTTTGCTAGTGCATACGGTCCCGCACAAATAGCAGCTACTAATTTTTCTTGTTCGTGAAACTGACGGATGACTGAAAAGAGTCCTTCTGCATCCTTCATATGTATCGCATCTCCGCCTGGAATAATAATCCCCTCATATTCTTCTACACGTACTTCACTTAATTCTATATGCGGTTGCACTTGCAAACCTGTTTCACTTATAATCAATTCTTTCGTTAAACTCGCTGTAATAATTTCATATTTATTTTTCAACAATGCCGTTGCTACTGTTATTTCAAACTCCGCAAATGTTGGGTATACAAATAAAAGTATTTTTTTCATATCCCTCTCTCCTTTAACCAATCCATAAAATATCCCTCTAATTCTTCCGCTGTTAATCTATTCGTGTCCACATAAGTTACAGGAAATTGTTTATACCAGTCTTTTTCAGTTTCTACTAATTTAAATTGCTCCTCAAATGTACTTCTGTTTCTTGTTCTATCATTATTTTTTCTATTATATAAATTACTTTCCGAGCCATCTAAATAAAAAATAGCATCTGAACGACATTCTCTTAATTTATATAATTCATCTCTTAATGCAGTTTCTATATCCCACTCTTCTCCTATAATCTTTGGATAAAAGAGCGTAAAAAACTCAATATCTTCTGGCCCGCGATCAAAAATTACAACTGAATCTTTTACATTTTGAAACTCCTTTATTTTTGCTTCCATAAACATTTTTTGATTTAGAATAAACCCTTCTTTTGAATTTATATCCAAATTTAATACTCTTCGCTTTTCTACAATTGGATAAGGGTTTTCATATATAACTGAAAACCCACATCGCTCTAACCTTTTAGCCAATGTCGTTTTTCCGCTTGCCATCGGTCCTTGGAGTGAAATTACATATGCCATTCCTCTCATTCCCTTGCGCTTTAGTAAAACTATAATATACAGAATCTTGAAAACTATCAACAAAATATATATCATCTTGTTTCTTATTCTTATCTAACATATAATAAAAAATAGAGATTATGACGGACGCATTAATAATGTAAGCTTGGAAATCCAAGCTTACATTATTTTTTGCTTTCCCTTTTCAAATAAAAAGAGTATACTAGATTAGAACGTATGTTCTTAATGATTACATACAGTAAGGAGATAAGACAATGGTATACGATACAAAAGCAATTTCTTGGAACGAGTCTTTAAAACAACTTCAACGCCGCTATACAAACAAACAAGTTGACCGAAAAGAATTTGAGGATATTGAACTGATGGAATTCTTCCGCGATAACGACTACATTTCTTTACCTACACATATAAGCGGCCTATCAACAGCACGTTTTACTTCTTACTCTATTTTCACAACTGAAGATAAAGATCGTAAAGTTGGCACATTAATCATTGAATATGTAGAAGATGATAATAATAATTTATGTGTGGAACAACTATACTTCGTTTAAATGATAACGCTTGGTCAAAATGACCAAGCGTTCTTGCTTTCTATGAATCTCACTGTTTATAATATAAATAAAAGAAAACCGCAATCATTAAGGGGGGATACTCTTGCTCGAAGGATGGTTCAGTTGGTTTATTGTACTGTGGACTGTTATTTTATTAGGACTTATGTCTATCGGTGGATACTTTATGTTCAGAAAATTTTTAAAACGACTACCAAAAGAAGATGGTATGTCCATTTTAGATTGGGAAGAGCACTATATTAATAAAACGAGGCATTTATGGGATGACGAACAAAAACAATTGTTAGAAGAGCTCGTAAGTCCTGTTCCAGAGCTATTTCGCGATGTTGCTAAATCAAAAATTGCTGGCAAAATCGGTGAACTAGCCTTACAAGAAAAAGCCTCTCAAATTACACAAGATTTAATTATTAAAGGGTATATTATTGCTACACCGAAGCGTGATCATAAATTTTTAGTAAAAAAACTACAAGAAAAAAAGATTGATTATTCTCATTATCAATCTTTACTAACAAAATCTACCTCATAAAAAAAGATTGCTAACTTATAGCAATCTTTTTTAACTTACAGTTACTGATTTTACTGCTGTTAATTTAGCCTCCGCCAAGTCTATTTGTAATCCAACCGCACTTGTATAAATTGTATCTCCAGTACCTGTAATATTTACTTGTGTAGATGTCGTATTTGGTGCAATAGAACCTGTTGCATTTACATTTGTAATATCAAACTCAGCTCTTGCATTTGCAGTTGTAGTCGTTCCAGAAAAATTCCGATCTGCAAAACTACCAATTGTATTTAAATTTCCATTAATATCATTTACTTGCCCTCTAAAAAAGTTCCCTATTGGATTATTTGGTCCTGTTAATGTCACAGAGTTCAATTGAAAATTATCACCTGTAAAATTCGGATCACCATTTACCGCCATTACAAAAGCTCTTGCTGTCACCGTCCCTGTAGCTGGTGTAAAAAATCCTGAAATGGTTTGTGGTGTACCGGATAATAAAAAACCTGGAAATAAACTCACATTTCTCATCGGATATGAGGAATCACGATATACAACAATCAACGACCATCCTGCACCATAACCAACTGGCTGACGCGTAGGTAATCTTGTCACACTATATCTTCCTGCTGCTCGATTCGGTAAACCTTGCAGTAAAGGTGTAACGTCTGCTGCTCGATTATAAACATTGGCTATAAAAGGGAGATTTGTCCCTTCTGATGACCATGCTGAATTAATTGTCACTTGTGTACTCGTTCCATCAGGCGTAACTAAATTTGGAGGATTCGCATCAACAACAGCAGTTGTAACAGCCGTATCCAATCCACCTGACCAAACAAGTAACGCAAAATCTACAACCGCCGTAGCTGGAACGATAGTAGTTGATGGATTTAATTCAGCCCATGAGCCATCTAATGTCCAATCATTTGTTGTACCTCCAAATGTATTCGGGTCCGTCGATGAAGGAACTCCTCCAAAAGTAGAATCTGTATTTAATGTTATAAGTGCATTGTAAGCAAAGTTTGTATTTGCAGTACCGCGCATTCCCATCGTATTACCCGTATGCATCATAAATAAGTTATCGTTTTTACCGTAAGCTTGAACAAAAGCCAATAGAATTCACTCCTATTAGGATAAAAAAATTTATTAAAGTTTTCAATTTTTCAACTCACTATTACTGATTTTGTAGCAGTTAAACGTGCCTCCGCTAAATCTATTTGTAAACCGACAGCACCAGCGTAAAGATAATCAAATGTATTTGGGATATTCACGGTAGTAGAAGTAGAACCGGCTGTTAACACGCCATTTGCGGGTACATTTGTCACATCAAACTCTGCACGCCGATTAGTCGCAGAAGTACCAATTGGCATATTTCTATCCCCAAAACTTCCGACTGTATTTAAATTTCCCAAATAATTATTTACTTGTGAAGCAAAAAAGTTATTTATTAAATTATTAGGTCCTGAAAGTCCCGTACCGTTTAAGTTAAATCTATCACCTGTCGCATCAGTATCACCATTAATTGCCATTGTAAATACACGAGCATTAACCGGCGCTACAGCTGGAGTGATAAAATTTGAAATCGTTGCTGTCTCACCCAATGTAGAAATGAGTAAACCAGTATATAAACTAACATTCCTAATAGGATATGAATTATCGCGATATACAACAACCAATGCCCATCCTACGCCTGTCCCTTGCGTCGGAGGATTTGCCGTGGGAACCCTTTCTACAAAATAATCCCCCGCTGCTCGATTTGAAAGCCCTTGTAGAATATTTGTTACATTTGCAGCACGTGTATAAATGGTACCTTGAAATGTTCCGCTTGATCTCGTCTCTCCCCATGCAGGAACACTCGTAATTGTATGAGTGACCCCATCCGGTGTTTGTAAAGTAGGTATATTGTTATTTACCACCGTTTCTGTCACAGTTGCACTCAATGTTCCTTGCCATACTAGCATTGCAAAGTCTACAGTTGCTGTTGCTGGTACATCTGTTACTGAAGGATTAAGTCTTGCCCAAGAACCATTTAATGTCCAATCATTTGTCGTTCCCGCAAAAGTTAATGGATCTACCGAAGAAGGAACTCCTGCAAAACTTAAATTTGTATCTCTTGTTATTAATGCATTGTATTGATACGCCGTCGCTGTTGTAATACCACGCATGCCAACTGTATTCCCTGTGTGTACCATAAATAAAGAGTCCGTTTTCGTATATGTTTGTACAAAAGCCAACAATTCCACTCCCCTTCCATATAAGATAAATATTTATTCGCTATTTCATTTAATGCAAACAAGTAAAAAAAGTTCCATTTGTATATGCACAGACTAATTTGGGCAAAAAAAAAGCCTTTGCCTATTCCTATTCATTTAAATTTGAATAGGATGCAATGACGAGCTCATTTTATACTAATATTTACACATAGTATTGTTTCTAGATTATTAAATAATGCTATTTGTAAATATTCCATGCCTTGACCGGATTTAAATTTATACAGAAAGGACGAATCTAATGGCAATAGCAACAATAGGAAGTCGTTTAACCTATACAATCGTTGTCCAAAATACCGGAACACTTCCTGCCCAAAACGTTACATTTACAGACCCCATACCCGCTGGCACTACTTTCGTTCCAAACAGCGTTACAGTTGATGGCGTTGCAACAGCTGGAAATCCTGCTACTGGTATTCCCATTAGCAACATTCCTGCTGGCGGCTCTGTTACAATTACCTTTCAAGTAGATGTTACAAGTGTCCCTACCCCACCAGTTGCAAGTAACGTAGCATCATTTGGATACGAATTTCAACCTGCACCTAACGCACCCACTATCACACGTACGACAACAAGCAATATTGTTAATACAGATATTTTCACAGCTAATGTCGCATTAACAAAAGCAGTAGATAAAACAATTGCTACTATCGGTGATACGATTACGTATACAATTACGGCCACAAATCAAGCCACATTAGCTGCTAATAATGTTATCATTACAGACACGCCTCCTGCCGGCACATCGTTCGTACCGGGTAGCGTTACAGTTAATGGTACTTCTACTACAGATAATCCTGCTACTGGAATAAATGTAGGAACGATTGCTGCAAACGGGAATGCTACAATTACGTTTCAAGTTCAAGTTAATACTCTCCCTACACCTAACCCTATTCCAAATAGTGCAACTTCAAGCTTTCAATATAATCCACCAAACCAACCACCAATTAACAGAAACTCTACAAGTAATATAGTTGAAACACAAATTAATGCTACTATCATAAATCCAACTAAAAGTGCAAACCAACAAATTGTGAATATTGGTGACATCATTACGTATACGATTACTGTTCCAAATAACGGTAATATTTCAGCGACAAATGTTTCCATCACCGACCCTATCCCTACTGGCACTACTTTTATTCCAAACAGTGTTACAGTTAATGGAACGGCACAATCTGGCGTAACTCCAACAAATATTCCGCTAGGTACAATTCCTGCTGGTCAAACTACAACTGTCACATTTCAAGTCCAAGTCACTTCCCTCCCAGCTAACGGAACGATTACTAACGAAGCAAATGTAACATTTACGTCGCAACCGAATCCGGCTGAACCCTCAACAACCACTACGATAACACCACCTCCAACAACTACTTCTGTACGAACTGCAATTGTAAATCCAACAAAAACTGCTAGTCCACAAATTGCTGATATCGGTGATATTATTACGTATACGATTACTGTACCAAATACAGGAAACATCGCTGCAACGAACGTTATTGTAACTGATCCAATTCCAAGTAGCACTACATTTATTCCGAATAGCGTCACAATTAACGGTACTTCACAACCTGGCGTAAACCCTTCTGGTGGTATACAAATTGGAACAATCGCAGCTGGTAATACTGTCACTGTCACTTTCCAAGTTCAAGTTACCGCTCTCCCAGAGAATGGCCTAATCCGAAATATCGGAACCACAACATTTACGTATCAACCAGATCCTACAAAACCAGCTATTACAACAACAAACCCTACACCACCTACTACTACTCCTGTTAACACCGCTATTACAAACCCTGTTAAAACGGCGGATAAAACTACTGTTGATATTGGTGATGTTATTACGTATACGATTACTTTCACTAATGATGGTACGATCCCTGCTACAAATGTAGTTTTTACTGATACCATTCCTACTGGTACAACATTCATTCCGAATAGCGTAATCTTAAATAATGTACCGGTTCCAAATTCAAATCCCGCACTAGGAATCCCGGTTGGAACAATTAATCCCGGTGAAACCAAAACACTATCTTTCCAAGTTCTTGTTACACAAATTCCAGCTGGCGGTGTTATTGCAAACGAAGCTTCAACGACATATACGTACCAGCCAGATCCAACAAGACCGCCGGTTACCACAACCGAACCGACAGCACCTACTACAGTCTCCGTTAATACCGCTACAGTTAACCCTACAAAATCTGCTGATCGTACTTTCGTTGATATTGGTGATGTTATTACGTATACAATTAGTTTACAAAATAACGGCACTGTTCCCTCAACAAATATTGTACTAACAGATCCAATTCCAAACGGTACAACATTTATTCCAAATAGCGTCACGATTGATGGTGTCTCACAACCTAACAGTAATCCTGAAAACGGTATATCGATTGGTACTTTAAATCCAAATCAAGCAAAAACAATTACATTCCAAGTTCAAGTTACAAGTGTCCCGCCAAATGGAATTATAGAAAACCAAGGCAGTGTATCATTTAATTATATTGTTAATCCAAATGAGCCTCCTGTTACAACAACTACCCCAACTCCTAAAACAGAAACTCAAGTTGGGACCGTTATTACAGCGCCTACAAAATCTGCCGACAAACAAGTTGCTGATTTAGGAGATACGATTACCTACACGGTCACATTTACAAATAACGGGACCGTTCCGGCTACAAATGTAGTCGTTACAGACCCTACACCTAACGGAACTATTTTCGTTCCAAATAGTGTTACAATCGATGGCATTACAACGCCAGGAGCAGCCCCATCACTTGGTATACCACTTGGTACCATTTCTGTCGGAGAAACGAAAACAATCACGTATCAAGTTGTCGTTACAAACTTACCACCTGATGGAATAATTAGAAACCAAGCATCCTTCACTTACCAATATCAACCGAACCCAAGTGAGCCTCCTGTCACAACAACTACCACCACTCCAAGTGTAAACATTCCAATTAATAATCCTAATCCAACGACTACAAAATCTGCTGATCGACAAGTTGTTGATATAGGGGATACGATTACTTTTACTGTAACATTCCAAAATAGAGGGACCGTCCCCGCTACAAATGTTATTATAAAAGATGCACTTCCATCTGGTGTTTCTTTCGTTCCAGGTAGCATTGTCGTAAATGGCACATCACAACTTGGAGAAAACCCTGAAATTGGTATACCCGTCGGCACTGTAAATCCCGGTCAAAGTATTACAGTTACGTTCCAAGGTGTAGTAAATAGTATCCCGCCCGGAGGAGTTATTAGAAATCAAGCAAATGTTACATTCACATACGAGCCAAATCCAAATGAACCTCCCGTTACGACAACTATTACAACTCCTGAAACAGAAACAGCAGTTAATACCGCTACACTAAATCCACAAAAAACAGCAGATCGCTCCTTCGTTGCATTAAATGATGTCATTACCTATACTCTCTCATTTCAAAACACCGGTACTGTTCCTGCTACGAATATAACAGTAATAGATTCTATCCCTGCCGGTACTGTATTTATTCCAGATAGTGTTACGATTAATGGGATTCCTCAAGCAGGAACAAATCCATCATCAGGAATTTCACTTGGAACTTTAGCGCCATCCGAACGCGCAACGATTACTTTCCAAGTACGAGTAATAAACATCCCTGCTAGCGGCGAAATCCGAAATCAAGGTAGTGCAACATTTAATTATCAACCGGATCCAAATTTACCTCCAGTCACAAAAACAGAAACAACTCCTGAAACAACAACTCCTATCCAAACTGTAGTCATAAGTCCAACAAAAACAGCAAACCTTACGTTTGCAGAAATTGGCGATATTGTAACTTATACTGTCACATTTACAAACCAAGGAACTATACCTGCTACTGGTGTAACAATTACAGATTCTTTACCACCGGGTACAACTTTTATTACGAATAGTGTTACTGTAAACAATGTCGCTCAACCCGGCGTAAGTCCAGTCACAGGAATTCCTGTTGGAACAGTTAATACCGGCGAGACAGTTACTGTTACATTCCAGATTCAAATAAACGCTATTCCTCCTAATGGAAAAATAGAAAATACAGCAAGTGTTACCTACACTTCTCAGCCTAATCCTAGCGAACCTCCTATTACAACAACAGAAACGACTCCTACCGTAACTTTACCTGTTCGTACCGCTAACCCGAACCCGCAAAAAACAGTGGATCGTGAGTTTGCAAGTATTGGTGATACGCTCACTTATACAATCACCCTTCAAAATACTGGTAATATACCTGCAACTAATGTCATTATTACAGATTCTATCCCTACTGGAACTACATTTATCCCTGGTAGCGTTACGATTAATGGCATTCCACAACCTAATTTGACCCCTGAAACAGGAATCTCAGTTGGCACATTAAACCCTAGACAAGTAGTGACTGTTACTTTAGAAGTACAAATAACAGCTTTACCACCAAATGGCATTATCTCAAATGAAGCAAATGTCACTTACACATCTCAACCAGATCCGACACTCCCGCCTATTACAACAACCACACCGACTCCAATCGCAGAAACAATTGTACAAAATGCAGAATTAGAGTCAACAAAAACAGTAGATTTGCCAATCGCTAACATTGGCGATGCACTCACTTATACAATTACCCTTGAAAACACTGGAAATATTCCTATGACAAATGTATCTGTCATTGATCAACCACCAGTAGGCACACAATTTATTGTAGATTCTGTTACAGTAAATGGCCTTTCACAACCAGGTGTTGATCCAAGCATTGGGATACTCATTGGTACAATACAACCAAATCAAATAATAACCATTACGTTCCAAGTAACGATTACGAATATACCGCCTAACGGGGTTGTTACAAATGTCGGTTCAGTCAGCTTTACATCTCAGCCTAATCCAAATGAACCTCCTATTACGAAAACAGAGACAACACCACCAGTTAATACTGAAATCATTAATAGTATTATTAATCCATCGAAAACGGCTGATCGAAACAACGTTGATATAGACGATATCATTACGTACACCGTTACATTCCAAAACTTACAAACTGTTCAACTAACAAATATCATTTTTACAGATTCGATTCCAGTTGGTACGACTTTCATTCCAAATAGTGTAACAATTAATGGTATCCCAACTAGTGATGTTGATCCAGCTCTTGGCATTCCTCTTGGCACATTAAATCCTAGTCAATCAGTTGTTGTAACTTTTCAAGTTCGCGTTGTTTCCATACCACCTAACGGAATTATTATAAATGAAGCTACTATCACCTACACATTCCAACCTAATCCTGGAGAACCTCCAGTAACAGTGACTACTCCAACGCCTCCTACTACTACCAATGTCAACACGGCAACAACAAACCCTACAAAATCCGCTGATAAAGTATTTGCTTTATTAGGTGACACAATCACCTATACAATCTCCTTACAAAATACAGGAACTGTCCCTGCAACAAATGTACTTGTAACCGATCCTATTCCAGCTGGTACTACTTTCATTCCGAATAGTGTTACGATAAACGGCGTCACGCAACCAGGTATCGTTCCTAGTTCCGGAATTCTTATCGGTACATTAGAACCTAACACTTCAGCCGTCGTAACTTTCCAAGTTCAAGTAACTTCGATACCACCGACAGGCTTTATCGAAAATGAAGGGATCGTTTCATTCCAATATCAGCCAGATCCTACTAGACCACCTGTATCTGTTACTACGCCTACACCTACTACAAAGACGCAAGTAAGTGAAGTTACTATTAATCCTAACAAACAAGGTAACCCTCAAACTATTAATCTTGGTGATACTGTCACATATACAATTACGTTCCAAAATGTCGGGAATATTAATGCGACAGATGTTATTATTACAGACCCTACTCCATCTGGTACTACTTTCATTCCGAATAGCGTTACGATTAATGGCGTCACGCAACCTGGAACAAATCCAAATAATGGTGTAAACGTTGGGACTGTAACTCCAGGACAAATTGTTACATTAACTTATCAAGTTACTGTAACTGAACTCCCACCAGACGGTATTATTAAAAACACTGCAACTGTCACTTACACATTCCAGCCAAACCCTAGCGAACCCCCTATTACTATTACAGATCCTACTCCAACTGTTGAAGTATCCGTTATTACACCTACACCTAACCCAAATAAACTAGCCGACAAACAAATTGTAGATATAAATGAAATCATAACGTATACTGTAACCTTCCAAAATCGCGGATCAGTCCCTGCAACTTCCGTTATCATTACTGATCCGTTAGCAAATGGGTTAACGTTTCTTCCAGGTACTGTTGTAATAAATGGCATTTCAGATCTTGGAGCAAATCCTGTTGTAGGTATACCTGTTGGAACAGTCAATCCAAACGATACAATTACTGTTCAATTCCAAGCAAGAGTCACAAGTGTACCACCTGGTGGTATTATTCGAAATCAAGCAACTGTTACTTTCACATATGAACCAGGTCCTGGTGAACCTCCTATTACAATTACAGACCCTACTCCAATTAACACAACGAATGTAACTACAGCTATATTAAATCCGAAAAAAACAGCCACGCCGGAAACAGTTACTTTAGGTGATATCATTAATTGTCGATAGGTAAGTCTTTGAGGTTATCTCCAACTTTTCCCCCGATCCGCACGGTACGTGCCACTTTCACGGCATACCGCGGTCCACCTATATTGTAGTTTTCTTTTCATCTAATAATGATAAGCTCTAAGCAAACAACGCTAGTTGTTCATGTTCCATATCCACTTCATTTTGTGATTACATACAGATTTCCTCATTTTTGACTAATTTCCGCAATTTATTAAGTTTGCCTAACTGTTCCTCGTTGAGTTTTAATTTATTGAGGAATTGGTTTATGGTTTCTATATTGGTCGCGTGTATTAGTGTATGGACACTTGGCTTGATGATGGTAAGATTTTTGTAGCTGTCATCCCTTGTTTCACTCCATAATCGCTTATGGTGACAGTGGATGTCCCAAGGCGAGAGTTTCTCACCTGTTACACTGCATCTTCCTTTTTGTGCAATATAAAGAGAAATTCGATTATCATTGTATTCTATGGTTGCCCGTTCATTTATAACTGGGTTTTCTCTTAACCATTTCAGTTCCGCTTCGGTTATTTCTGCCAAGTTTTTGTGTATAAGGGCTCGTCCTTCTGCGGTGTATCTGTTAATAGATTGCTTTTTCATCATCGGTTTTTTGTGTTGAATATAGGAGATTGGTAAAATAGGACATTTCATGAGAAATCTCATCGCTTTTGACTTTAGGTATGGTTTAATACCTCTGTCTTTCCCTTTATATTTCCCTATATTCGTGTATCCGTTTGTGTTGCTTTTTCCTCTAATTTTTGACTTTGGGAATCTGTTATACATCATGTGACCAAGACTATGGTTCATTTTACTGAAATCCAGGGAAGCATGCGTTGCTATTTTATAATAGTTGTGCTTACCAATGACCATGCTGTTGTATATACTGATTCTCTTAATTGTTTCATTAGAGTTTGGGGTTCTCTGTATCCTTTTCACTTGTTTTGCTAAATCTTGTTTTGTTTTTTCCAGTGCTTTTGGAGAGATGTGTGTTACTGCAATGTATCGTGTGTTACCGTTCTTCTTACCTTTCTTTACAGCCTTAAGAGTGAAACCTAAGAATTCACTCTGTTGCTTTTTCAGATTGGTTACTTTAGACTTTTCGGTTGAGATAGGCAGTTTTAGACGTTCTTCTAACCACATTTGAGTTGCTTCGAAAATTTTCTCCGCATTCCTACGTGTATTTGTAAAGATTTTAAAATCATCTGCGTATCTTACGATATACATTGGTTTCATCTTGGATGTTTTGGATAGACAATATGTTACAGTGTCATTACTCCAAATCCCATCTTTCAATCTCGGCTTTACCTTCTTGGCTTTGAAAGTTTCCCATTGATTACTAATCCACCAGTCAAATTCGTTAAGGTTAACATTGGCGAGTAGTGGACTAAGGATACCACCTTGCGGGGTACCTTTGGTCGGAAATATCGTTTTGCCGTTAGGCAGTTGCACTGGCGCTTTCAATATTTTCCGGATAATGACTAGTAGTTGTTTGTCACGAATACCCAGTGTCCATAGTTGGCGCATGAGTTTGACGTGACTTACTTCGTCAAAGAATCCCTGAATGTCTATATCCACCACATATGTAAGGTTTTGCTGATTTACCCGTTTTGTTGCGTCTGCTATAGCATTTTCAGCACTTCTGTTTGGGCGAAATCCATGACTTCGGTTACAGAAGTGTGCTTCACAGATAGGCTCCATTACTTGTAAGATGCATTGTTGGATAATCCTATCCCACATACTTGGTATTCCCAGAGGTCTGGTTTTCCCATTGGGTTTCGGTATTTCCTTGCGCCTTACTTTCTGCGGTTGGTAGTTTTGAAAGCGTCTTTTTACTTCGTTCAAGAAATAGCTTTGTTCCATTCTCTCAATATCCTTAATGTTTACATTGTCACAAGCTGCTGTTTTACTCCCTTTGTTTCCTTTAATATTACGAAACGCGAGGAGTATATTTTCATCTGATATAATGATAGGCATTAAATTTTTAAAAGAATTTTTCTTTGTTGCCTTCTGGTATAAGTTATCTAAGAAAGTTTGGATACCGTAGTATTCGTTGTGTCTTAGTTTCTTATTCTTTGGCGTGGACTTAGTTCTATCATTCATGGTCTATCACCTACTCTCATATTGATTTGGTGACCTTTTGAGTCTTACCAGAATCCATGCAAGATTAGATGAAATTTCAGTTCCTACAAATAGGCTTGTGGCTGTTCCTCCAATTCCATTACAGAATCTTCAACGGTCGTGCCACTACTCTCACCACTATTAAGAATACTTCCCTCGGTTACCCGTTTCGTATTCAACTATATCCGCCGATAGAGTCATAGACCCAACGTTAGTGGCTTTCGACGTTCCGTTCAGACTATCGTTGTTTTAAAGATCTTTCAATCTCCGATTTAGGTGCTTGCTTTACCCCGTGTCTAGCTCCGTTGCCTGTAACAACGTTAGGATTGGTCACTATGCGATGTTTCCAATCCATTAGACAAGTCTTATTTTCAGACTCCGAATTATTTCTGACCCGTAAACCTATCGAGGTGTACATTCGCAAGTTCGTCAGTGTTTACACATTCTCACCTTGTCGGTTGACAGCATACGGTACTTAGTTAGTTCCAGCCGGTTTATTATTCCTGCTGGCTTTCGGTTATCCATATAGACACTACGAACCGTAACCGCATGTTTTACCCTGCTTCCAACATCTCACTCTGCCGAGTGTATGCAGTTGGGAATCTCACTGGGAGAGTTTCGGGGCGTTACTCCTTCATTCCTCTCACTCGCCTGAACAGTTATCCTACTCTTTATTGTTTTCGATGTTTCTACAATTAAGAATAGTCCTCGTTGTCGCCTATGCTCCCGCATTACTTACTCGAGAACGTCTCGCACCGTATACGATTTCTCTCCAAAATACAGGTACCATTCCTGCTAATCATATACTTGTAACTGATACAATTCCTATCGGTACTTCGTTCATCCAAAATAGTGTAACAATTAACAACGTGCCGCAACCAACTGCAAATCCATCAGCAGGCATCCCAATTTCAACACTTGCTCCTTCTGAATCCGCAACGATTTCTTTCCGTGTCCTAGTTACTTCAATTCCACCAAGCGGAGAAATTCAAAACCAAGGTAACGTTTCCTTCCAGTACCAACCCGATCCTACTAAACCACCTGTATCCGTTACTACGCCTACACCTACTACAATTACTCCTGTAAACGTTAGGACTATTAACCCGATAAAAACCGCTGATAAATCCATCGTTTCAGTAGGTGATACGATTACATTTACTATCACATTCCAAAATGAAGGTACGATTCCTGTCACTGACATTTCTGTTACAGACTCACTTCCTGTCGGCACATCATTCGTTCCAAATAGTGTCACAATTAATAACATTCCCGTTCCAAACGCAAATCCATCCACAGGCATTCCAGTCGGAACTCTTAATCCAACAGAATCCGTAACTATTTCATTCAAAGTACAGGTTATTACACTTCCAGCTAATAGAATGATTACAAATATCGCATCCATTACGTATACTTCTCAACCCGACCCTACTAGACCACCTATCACAACAACGACTACAACACCACCAATTACGATAGAAGTAAACCCTAATGAGCCAAACACATTTATTAAGACCGCAAATGTAAATAGCGCCCATCTCGGTGATTTCATCACATATACACTTACCTTTACTAACAATGGCACCATCCCAGTAAATAACGTACTCATTACCGACCCACTTCCTCCTGAAGTTACTTTCTATCCAAATTCAGTAACAGTAAATGGAGTAGCACGTCCCGGAACTAGCCCAACTATCGGTATTCTTATCAATACTGTTAATCCAAGTGAATCCGTTGTTGTTCGTTTTATCGTTCAAGTAACAGCAGAGCCACGAAATGGTCTCATTCAAAATACCGCCCGCATTCGCTATACACTCAGACCAGATCCTACTAAACCACCGACTTTCGTTGATGAAACTTCAGAGCCAAACATTATTCCGTTTATCGGTCCGTTCGTCTCACCAAATTTAAATTGTTTCTTTAATGGGGAACGTTTTATCCGGCGCGGTTGGAATAGAAGATGTTAGCAATATAAAATAAAAAGACAGCGTCAAAAAACGCTGTCTTTTTATTTTATACATATACAGTTTTTAAGTTAATTTCATATCTTTTTCATTATAAAAACCATCTTCTTTTTCCATTTCCTTCTGTAATTTCGTAAAGGAACGGTACATGGCAATTCTCCATGACACAATCATCGCAAATGCCAGCAAGAAGAACATCCCACTAAGTTGTCCCAAATCAAGCGATTGGCTTAAATATGTTTTAAATACAATACGCACGACAAGTAATCCGATTAAAATAAAGACAAATGCTTTCGAACGCTTCAAATAAATCTCTTGTCCTCTAATCTCAAATTTAGATGTTTTAATAAGAAAAATAGAGAAAAACAAACCGACGCCAATTGCTTCTAACATTTCTGCTGGAGTTAATCGAAATTCAGGAAAAACATACATCAACGCTCCCGTACTCATAAAAAATGGTGGAAGTATAATTTTTTTCAATGTTGCAGGTTTCTTAGCTGCTTTTAAACGAATAAACATCGCACCAACAGCCATACAAACAGCAACGATACTGGATAAAACAACTATGTTCATATTTTCTCATCCTTTTTTGTGGCTATATGCAAAATATACTTTCATTATATGCTTTTCCGTTAGTATTTCCAACATTTTCACAGAATAATACTAAAAACCCGTAAAACCACCAAATAAACTTGAGAAATATACGATAATTTTTGTCATCCAGTTAAAGTATAAGAAGATACCCATGATAATCATAATGTATCCCCCGATTTTCATGAACTTCATACTGTTTCTTTTAATCCAAGACATTTTCGTAATAAAGAATGATAGTACGAAGAACGGGATAGCGAATCCAAGTATGTATGCAATCATATAAATCATTGCTGATTCTGGATTTGTTGCTGCTAATCCGATTACAGACACTAAAATAGGTCCTGTACAAGGCGTCCACCCTGCAGCAAATGCCAACCCAATTAAAACAGATCCAAAATAACCACTCGGACGATTTTTAAACGTAAATTTACGATCTTGCATTAAAAACTTCGGCTTAAACACACCGACAATAATAAGACCGAACACGATGATAAATATACCACCTAACTGTCTAATTAAATCTTTATAATTTGTAAAGATGCCTCCAATAAAACTTGTACCAAATCCAATTGCAATAAATATAATTGAAAATCCAAGTAAGAAAAACGCTGTATGTATCATACTTCTTTTGCGAAGCATTGCATTTTCTTCTTTCAACTCAGAAACCGACATACCTGTTATGTACGATAAAAATGCCGGATAAAGCGGTAAGCAACATGGGGAAATAAATGATAAAAACCCAGCACCAAACGCTAAAAAAATACTAATATCTTGCATTATTCCACTCCTCTCCTTACATATTGTAGCAAAAACATATAAAAATACTATGAACAATTCGTGAAATCACTTTTCCAACGTGATAATAAGAAAAACTACCCTTTCACACTTTTTCTGAAAAAACGTTTTCATTTCCTTCTATTTATATAGAAAAATCTCAATTACACTACAAAACCTCTCTAATGTTATTAACATAACAAAGGTAATATAGTTTCTCAAATGATTAGCATGTTATTCGTACGTTTATATACATATTGATTAAAAAATATTTTTTTCAAATGCTGTCTTTATACAATACAAACTTGATTTTACAATACTTCTATTATTACTAATTTCAAGATTATGCATAAATATCATACTTTTATTATTATTCTATAAAATGTCACACTTTTCTTTTATTTGACCCTTCATTTTTAATTTTGTATACTTCCCTCTAGTTATATATGTCCGTTACGGAACAATTTCATATAGATGGGAGGAATATTTCATGCTTCGTTATTCTCTTTTAGTTTTATTAGGAGCGTGTAGTTATGGAATTTTAGCTATTTTCGTTAAACTTGCATATGCAGAAGGATTTTCACTTGGAGAGGTAATTGGCAGCCAATATTTGTTCGGTTGGATTATTTTGCTTGCTATTACACTTCTATTTTCTAGACATCGTGTTCCATTAAAACAAGCTTTAATTTTATTCGTTGCAGGTACATCTGCAAGTTTCACTGGAATTTTTTATTATGCTTCATTAAAAACTGTACCAGCATCTATCGCCATTATACTTTTATTCCAATTCGTTTGGGTCGGAATTATTATTGAAGCAGTCGCAACAAAAACTTTACCTTCAAGAGAAAAAGTTATTTCTGTTATTTTCTTACTTGCAGGTACATTTTTATCAAGTGGTTTACTAGAAAAATCAGCAGGTGATTTCGATACGACTGGAATTATATTAGGCCTATTATCTGCTGTTACATTTGCAACATACATTTTCGTGAGCGGAAAAGTTGCTGTTGAAGTACCTTCATTACCACGCGGTGTTCTTTTAATGGCTGGTGCTTTAACTTTAGTAATGATCGTATTCCCTCCAACATTTATTTTTAACGGTGCAATTTCTGAAGGACTTTGGAAATACGGTTTAGGTTTAGGAACATTCAGTATCGTCATTCCTTCTATCGCCTTTACAATTGGTATTCCAAAGATTGGTTCTGGCTTAGCGACTATTCTTGGCGCTGCGGAACTACCAGTTACAACAATTATGTCTGTATTCGTTTTAAAAGAAGCTGTACTATCTTCACAATGGTTCGGTGTATCACTTATTTTAATCGGGATTGCAATCCCGCAAATTGCTTATGCAATGCGTGGACGTTATCGTAAACATCATACACACAAAAAATTGGCAGCATAAACGAGAGGGGATTTTCATTTGAGAATCCTCTCTTTTAATATTGTATACTTAATGTAAATACTTTATTTAAGAAAGAAGGCATTATAAGTGGTAGCAAATCTAGAGCAATTAACTGAGACGCTAATTTCTATTCGTCGAAATTTACATGAGCATCCAGAACTATCATACGAAGAATTTGAAACGACGAAAGCTATAAAGAATTGGTTGGAAGAGAAAAACATTACGATTATAAATTCTAATTTAGAAACGGGCGTTATTGCTGAAATTTCGGGGAATCGTAACGGACCGCTTATAGCAATCCGTGCTGATATTGATGCCCTTCCTATTCAGGAAGAAACAAATTTATCCTACGCTTCAAAAATCCATGGAAAAATGCACGCTTGTGGGCATGATTTTCATACAGCTGCTATTATAGGGGCTGCTTATTTGCTAAAAGAAAAAGAATCTTCTCTTAGCGGAACTGTACGCTTTATATTCCAGCCAGCTGAAGAAAGTAGTAATGGTGCTTGCAACGTCATCGAAGCCGGGCATTTACGTGGTGTACAAGCTATTTTCGGTATGCATAATAAACCTGATTTACCAGTAGGTACAATCGGTATTAAAGATGGTCCACTGATGGCCGGAGTTGATCGATTTGAAATTGAAATTCACGGAGTTGGTACACATGCAGCTGTACCAGATGCTGGGGTAGACCCTATTGTCGCATCTTCTCAAATTGTGATGGCACTACAAACTATTGTAAGCCGAAATATAAGTTCTTCACATAATGCCGTCGTTAGTGTCACAAACATCCACTCAGGAAATACGTGGAACGTTATTCCTGAAAAAGCAATATTAGAAGGTACTGTTCGTACTTTCCAAGCTGAAACACGCGAAAAAATTCCAGCCTTAATGGAACGTATCATTAAGGGCGTTTCTGATGCACTAGGTGTAAAAACAGAATTCCATTTTCATTCAGGTCCTCCTGCTGTCCATAATGATGAAAGTCTTACTCATTTATGTACACAAACTGCACAGGAAATGTCACTAGACGTGATTACCCCTACTCCTTCCATGGCTGGCGAAGATTTCTCTTTTTATCAACAACACATACCAGGATCATTCGTCTTTATGGGAACGAGCGGTACACATGAATGGCATCATCCAAGCTTTACAGTAGATGAGCGAGCGTTACCTATAAGTGCAGAATACTTCGCTTTGTTAGCTGAAAGGGCACTTAAACATTTTTCCTAAAAAAGGAGCCGTTAAGAAATGCTTAACGGCTCCTTTTTTTAAGTTAAATCACGTTTTAAAAATACTGTATAGGAAATGATTAAAAATACAAATAAATACAGTAATAACATACATGATGCAAACGGGAACGTTACTCCATCAATAAAGCTTCCATTCTTTGCAATACTATATAAATCTGTGTTTGCTGGCAATAAATATTTCGCCCAATCATATCTAGTTGCTGCTAGTAATGCGATGTTTCCTGATAAAGCGAGAAATAGTGAAATACCAATCGCGCCTCCGCTAGATCTTGTTAGCACAGAAATCATAAATGCAAACGCTGCGTACACAATCGTCGGCAACCACGATAAAATATAATACTTACTAGCTTCTACAAAAATATTTTGTTTTATAATATTTCCATCTTGGAAAATAAACTCGCTCCATGCAGGCTGCTGGAATTTATAAATAACAAGCCCACATAAAATGGAAAAAATCATATTAAATATAAACAATAACGCTGCAAATATGACAATTGCTAAAAACTTAGCTGTCAAAATTTTAAAGCGACTCGCTGGTCGTATTGTTAAAAATTTATATGTTCCCCAGCTATATTCATTCGCAAAAATTGTACTTGCATACACGAGGATAAACGGAAGTAATATTGGAAATACGATAAAGCCTGTATCTCTCATGAAAGAAAGTGGAGAACTACTTGCCGGTGCTGTATCTGTATCTAAATGCTTCATCTTAAGCTGATATTCCTTTACAAGCTCATCCCCAGATCGTTCCGCTAAAATTGCTCCTTTTTCCATGCCTAGCTTTTTCTCAATTTCTACAGTTCGTTCTGTATAATCAGCTTTCCATCCTTTTGTTTCCGGCTCCAAATACTTTACAGTAACCCATCCTAATCCGATTATTAATACTGCAATAACTGCAAATGGAATAATCGTTCGCTTTCGCTTAAATATTTTATACAATTCGTTATACACTAAATTAAACAATATCTTTTCCCCCTGTTAATTCTAAAAATTGCTCTTCTAACGTTTTTCTTTCTTCATATACACGATACACTTGAATGTTTTTCTCAAGCAATGTACGAATAACATTTGGGATTTCTTCATCTTTTACATGAATAAGTAAATCATTACCTTTTATTAAAACATCTTGGTCTAACATTTCTGCCGCTTTATTCGCATCATCTACGCGTATACGGATTGTCTCCATCTCTTCACTTTGATTATGCTGAATCTTTTGCGTCGCGACATATTCTCCGTGCTGAATAATGATAACTCTATCACACATTAATTCAACTTCCGAAAGTAAGTGACTAGATACCAGTACCGCTTTTCCTTGTTCATGTGCAATTTTCTTTATGTACATTCTCATTTCATGTATTCCACTAGGGTCTAATCCATTCGTTGGTTCGTCTAATATTAATACATCTGGATCATGAATAAGCGCTTGGGCAATTCCTAAACGTTGTCTCATGCCGAGTGAATATGCTTTTACTTTGCGATCAATGACTTGTCCCATACCTAGCAATTTCACTACTTCATCGATACGTTCTTCTGTAACGTTACCATTCATGCGTCCGAAATATGTTAAATTCTCATAGCCACTCAAAAACGGATAAAATTCCGGTGTCTCAATTACCGCTCCAATTTTCGAGGCAGTATTTTCAAATTGCTGTTTTACAGATTGACCATCAATCCAAACTTCGCCCTCTGTCATACGAATCATGCCGACCATCATTCTCATTAAAGTCGTTTTTCCAGCACCATTTGGTCCAAGCAGACCAACTACTTCACCTTTTTTAACTTCGAAACTAATATTTTCTACAAGTGTCTTTGAACCGATTCGCTTCGTTAACCGCTCAACCTTTACAATCGATTGTTCATTTGTCATGCTATACAACCTTTCCTTCCCATTCTTTGTCAGGTCTTTACACTGTAACATGATTATTTTTATGTGTAAAATGGAAAAAGACATGATTTCTCATGCCTTTTCTTTAAACTGAAATGAATTTTCATCTTGTAAACTTTGAACAAATCGAATACATTGCACCATCGATAATAGAAGAATAACAATCATAATTATACTCACTACTACTATTGCATATATTGTAATCGGTGCACTATTTATCCCTTGTATTCCTGTTATTTTCATAAAGATAATCGTAAATAATTTTAAAAATAACATCCCATTAACTAATCCAAAAACAAACGCTGCTCCATAAATAAATAATTGCTCCTGACATAATAAACATAGTACATCATTTCTCTTCCTATTCTCTGCTACATAAGATTTAATTTCTTCTTTCCTCGCTTGCAGAAGAGAATAAGTCATTTTATATGTAATAAACGTACATATGAAAATGACTACGATAAACAACGTGTAAAAACACATTTGAAATAAAAATGTAGTCCCTAATTCCCCAGCAACTACTTCATTAAATTGTAGCGATATCATAAAAAACAAAATCATAATACTCATAGCAATCCACATAAATTGCTTCATCCTTTTGGTAGCAAATGTTCTTATATTTTTTCTCGCTAACCGACATAAAGACATAAAATTCTTCCCCTACCTTATTACATACGCATTCTATACTACTAGTGTATAAAAATATGACATTTTAAACATCGCACTACAATCGGAATTTTCTCTAAGTCTTTAGTCCTAGAAAACAAAAATGAACATGTTTATCTCTTTCGTATAGAACTAAAAAAACACTAAAGCGGAAATGCAATTACATTTCCGCTTTAGTGTTTAACGAGGTGTATTTTTCAATAACTTAATTAATCTCATCCTCAACTTCTATTCTTTTCTTCTCTCTTGCAATTTTTAAAAACTCTAAAAGCTCTGGATTGCTATTCATTTTTTTGTACGCGACTGACATTTCTGCAACAAAATTAGAATCATATAGCTCTTTATATACAACTTCTGTTTTATATAATTTATTTGCCGATACCGGTATGACTGTAATTCCAATCCCCGCTGCTACAAGTCCCATAACTGTTTGATATTCCGTCGCTTCTTGTACGATACGCGGACTAAACCCGACGTCGCGGCAAAGTGATAAAATTGTATCGTATAACGCTGGCCATACTGGTCTCGTAATAAATACAAACGGTTCATCCCGTAAATCTTCTATATGTATTTCATCTTTCTCTGCAAGTGGATGAGCCTTCGGTAAACATAAAGTACAAGATAGTTTTTGTATTGGCTCTAACTCTAATAATTGTGTTGGGATTGGTGGACGCAAAAATCCAATATCAATTCGATTATCGTGAAGTGCATGCACTTGATCTGGAGTAGATAATTCATGTAATGCAACAGACACCCTCGGAAATTTCTTTCTATACTCCCTTACGATAGATGGTAAAATATCATATATCGCCGCACCTACAAAACCAATTGAAAGTGAGCCCACTTCTCCCCTTTGGGCACTTTGTGCAATCTCTACCGCTTTTTCAATTTGTTCGAACGCTTTTTTTACTTCTTTCAAAAACATTTCTCCAGCTTCTGTTAATTCAACCTTTCTCTTCGTTCTTGAAAATAACATAACTCCCATTTCTTTTTCTAATTGCTGAATTTGTTGACTAAGCGGTGGTTGTGTCATTTGTAAACGAGCAGCTGCTCGTCCAAAGTGTAACTCCTCTGCCACTACAACAAAATATTGCAAATGCCGTAATTCCATTTTGGACACCCTTTTCCATTTCAATTAATACGTCTAATATATTAATAACATATAATTTATATATTAGACAAATTTTTTGAATGAACGTATAGTAGAAATTGTTAATTCTTTTTTACAATTTTTATGTAAAAAAAGAAAGAGGTGGTTACTGTATGAAATGGTGGAAATTAAGCGGACAAATTTTACTATTATTTTGTTTCGCTTGGACAGGTGAATGGATTGCAAAACAGGCACACCTCCCAGTTCCAGGAAGTATTATCGGTATTTTTTTATTATTAATCTCATTAAAGTTTAACCTAGTGAAAAAAGAGTGGATACAGGACGGTGCAGACTTTTTATTAAAAGAACTTATTTTATTTTTTATTCCTTCTGCAGTCGCTGTCATACGCTACAAAGATACACTATCACAATATGGAATCGATCTCATCTTAATTATTATGATTAGTACACTTTGTGTCACTCTCGTTACAGGACTCTTAACAGAATTGCTACTAAAGCGGAAAGGATCCGTGCAATGATTGGCTTTCTTTGTTTACTATTAACACTATTCAC
Organism: Bacillus sp. FF-1; assembly: GCF_028548245.1. NCBI lineage: Bacteria > Bacillati > Bacillota > Bacilli > Caryophanales > Bacillaceae > Bacillus > Bacillus sp. FF-1. The sequence continues at coordinate 282,413 of NZ_JAQQGG010000004.1, read as the reverse complement.
ATATTGGATATCGAAGAAAATGTATCAACGCTGGAATTGGAGCTTACTTTCTCCTCTTCTCGTATGTCCTATTATTTTAATCGCGTTATTACTCGGACTAGACACATCTTATGAAACGTATGAAACTGGAGGCCACTGGTTAACAGAATTATTAAAACCTGCAACAGTTGCTTTTGCATGGCCAATCTATAAATACTTTGATTTACTTAAGAAACATGGAATGGCTATTTTACTTAATGTCATTGTCGGTTCGTTTCTATCAGTTATTACTTCAGCACTACTAGCAAATTATTTTCAAATTGATTCATCGTTAGAACATAGTTTAGCACCTCATATTGTAACGACGCCAATTGCAATGGCCATTTCAGAAATGATTGGTGGTATGTCACAATTAACAGCAGTATTTGTTGTTTTAACTGCGTTAACAGGAGCATTGCTCGGACCTTCTCTCATTCGTATATGCCGTATTAAAACAGCAATTGCAAAAGGTATTATGTTAGGAACGAGCGCAAATGGAACCGGCACATCAAAAGCATTCGAAATCGGTCCTGTAGAGGGAACGATTGCAAGTTTATCTATGCTTTTAACTGCAGGAGCTAGTTTAGTTATCGTTCCGCTTTTCTTATCGTGGATACATTGAAAAAGCAAGTGTTTACACACTCGCTTTTTTATTTATGTATTTGTTTAAAATCTCATAATCCTCCGGGAAAGATAGCGTTAATTCCTTCATTTCATCTATCCCCTTCCAAGCAATTTCATGTATTAACTCATCAGGATCTTGGATTTTCATACTACCGCCTATTCTTTTTACGACATAATAATGAACGTATACAGGAACCCCATATGTAATCGCTTCTTTTTCGTATATTTTACTTACAACTTCCACATTGTAACCTGTTTCTTCCCAAACTTCTCGGATACAACATTCCTCTAATGTTTCTCCTTTTTCAAGTCCTCCACTTGGGACGGACCACCTTTTTTCTTCACCCTTTTGTCCTTGCAATACCATTAAAACCTCATTTCTTTCATTTACACATACTGCTGCACAACCTATCCATCTTTCCATATACATCCCTCCCCTACTACTATTCGTCTCCTTTTTTATTTTCTCCTTGAAAAAAGAGGAAAAAAGGAAAACAATGACGAAAATTTACATCAACTTCATAGGCAGTTCCTTCTTAGAAATTAAAAACGGAAGGATGAAAGCATGATTTCTAAATATGTTGTGGAATGTGTCTTTTGTGAAGAAAATCGAAAACCTCGCCAAGCTATCGTCACAGTTCCTGCTACTACTCAGCTACTAGCCATTGAAAAAGTGCGTGCAGAATGTAAACGTCGTTTCGGAAAAGCTTTATTATTACAAACTGAAATTAAACAAGAGATAGTTTTTGGACAAAAAGAAAGCTGACCATAAATTGGTCAGCTTTCATATCCGATCATATTTTCACATGAAGATTAGGGGCATCCTCTTTAAGGATCGGGATTTTCCCATTATGTACGTTCCATAATGGTCATCGAACAATATATTTCTATACAATTAAATATTGAATAGAATAGGGCAAAACTTGTTCGCATTTTTAGAAAAGGGATAGGGATATAATTCAAGTAGTACTTCGAATACTCGAACTTTACACTCATTATATTAAAGCAAATCCTTTTATATGGGAAATATGAATTACTTACATAATTCATTCGTAAAACATATTAGTTTGCTATATTATTTTTATCCCATTAATAACATACATCCAGCGAAAACTGGTGTCATAATCATTGAAAACTTCAAAAGCATACGTGGTGCATAATTTGTAAACTTCGCACCGATATAAGCTCCTAGCATCGTCCCAATTAATACTTGCAATAATAATATATAATCTAGATACCCTTCTGAACTATACCCTAACCCACCCCCAATCGCAATGGGCAATATAACAAGCATTGTTGTTCCTACAGATTGCTGAATCGTCAATCCTAATAGAACCATTAATCCAAGTTGAATAAATGGTGCAGAACCAATCCCAAATGAACCAGCCATCATTCCAGTGACTAATCCAAGACATATACATTTCATTATGTTCTCTTTCGAAAAATCTTTAATCTCTGCTAAAAGTAACTCTTCCCTATTTTGAAACTTAATTAATTTAATAAACATAAAAATTGCAGATAAAAATAACATCCCAGCTGTAAACCAATGAAGAAGATGTCCTGGTATAAGTGAACCAATTTTTGAACCGATATAAGAACCAAGCGCTCCACATCCCCCAACAATCCCGCCTATAGTAAGTACTACATTTCCTTCACGATAATGACTTATAACCCCAGATAATGTCGTAAATGCCATAGCAGTTAAAGACGTTGCAAGTGCAACGTGAATAGGAATATGGAATACTAAAGTGAGTATCGCGATAATAAAACCGGCTCCCCCAGCTCCAACAAACCCTAATAAAATCCCCATTACTAACATCGTTATAATAATTGCCACATACTCTCCCTCCAGTAAGGCAATTATCCACCATATTCTTTCTTCTACACAAATAAAAAGCATCCATCTAGGATACTTTTTATTTCAATACTATGTACTTAATCTTGATTAATTAAAATAACCGCGGGGCCAGCGACTACTACTCCAGCTACTTCGATTTTTTCAAATTCCTTTACTGTAATAGATATAACGCCTTCTCTTTCCATCAATTCTTTACTCAGGACATCAGTCGGTATAGCTTTCACCGTCTTACCTCCTTTTCATTTATACAATATGCAAAAAATAACTTAACGCATCTATATATATGCATCACCTCCGCTTTCATTCCTTATTCCCTTCAAAACCCTTCTCTCCCTTCCATAACGTATTGAAAAATAAAAAAAGCACTCGCAATCGCGAATGCTTTTTCATTATTTACTTTCTATTACTTTTAACATTCTATTAATAAATGCTGCCGATTCTCCACGCGTTGCAGAACCTTTCGGCATAAATTCATTATTTTCATTTCCTTTTACAATGCCTAATCCATAAACACGTTGTACAGCTTGTTTATCATATGCTAAATCTTGATCTGAGAATGGTAACGAAACTAATTTACCTTTAATCTTTTTATATTGTAATGCACGGTCAATCATGATAACAGCTTCATCTCGTTTAATCGTATCGTTTGGAGCAAATATACCATTTCCTCTACCACTTATGATCCCGGCACTTGCTGCACGATTAATACCATCTATTAGTGATGGATGTGCTGTATTTAAGTCACTAAAATTCGATGACCCTTCAGGTAACTGCAATGATCTTGATATTAAATTTGCAAATTCACCACGTGTTACGAGACGCTCTGGCCAATAAGAACCTTTTCCATCTCCAACCATAATGCCGCGCTTATCTAATTCACGAATGTCTGCTTCGTACCAACCACCCGTTATATCATCTTTATGGTTCGCATCATAATAAACTTTCGTTCCTTGCAAGAATGGTTCCCACCCATTATTTTTAATCATAATAGCCGGACAAATCTTCCCGCTCCAAAATTGATGCTTCTTCACATTTTCTAAAGGGATATTTAATTCCCCCATTAAATAAGCTGCTAGTTTACGAGCATTTTCAACAGCTTTATTATAATCACCATCTTCGTTTACAGCAATTTCAATCGCAATTGATTCTCGATTTCCAGTTCCTTCAGCTCCATCTCCAGCATGCCAAGCATTTTCGTTTAATGGCAGGTGTTGATAAATCTCTTTATCGTCTACCGTAAAGTGCCACGACGCTGAACGATCTTCCGTTCCCGTTGCTTGGTTATATAAATATATCGCATGGTTTCTAGCATTTGCCCCAACATTATAATTATCGGTCTCATGAATCGTAATATACTTCGGGTTCATCGCATAACCTGGACGAATATTTTCATTTCCTTTTGGTACAATCATTTCTTTTAAAGGTACACCATAAATATCCGTTGTTTTCTCTTCTATTGGCGCAGCATACATAGCTGCTGCACGTTTTGTACGTGTTGGTGCTGCATCTTGTATAAGTGAAGCTTTTGTTCCTTCAAATTTTGCTGAAGGTGAATGAATCCATTTCATCTCATTATTTATTTTTACTTGGAACCATTCTCCCGCCTGTCCAATTGCTTGAATAGTTTGCGGCTCCAGTACATTTTCTTCTTTGTATGAAGTAAATGGTTCAGAGTAAGTAGAGCTTTCTTCATTAATAACTAACTTTTCACTTAATAACGGGTGAATTTCTTTAACCTCTACATTTCCATCACTATTTTGTATCCATCCCGTTCCCGATGAAGTTTGAACATAGTAAGCGTTTCCTTTTCTCTTCTCAGCTTTTACGACTTGATTCGAAATACGAATCCCTGTCTCTTTTTGAAAATTACTAGAATCGTATAAAGGTACTTCTTTCACTATATGTACAAGAAACTCACCTTGCACTTCACTTCTTACTCCTTTATCTTCCCCTCGACCATCTTCATCTTTCATATGGTTTTCAATACTTTTTAAAGCTTGTTCTTCAGATGAAACTGTAACAGTTTTTCCAAGTTCATTAGCATAGGAATAATTTGGAATCGTTACCATACTAAATACAATTGATGCAGCTAAAACATTATAAAATCCTTTTTTCATCATACTACTTAACACGCATATCATTAAATTCGTGTTAAAATTCCCCTCCTCAACCAAAATATAGATTATCTACTAAACTATTAAGCAACATAACCATTTACAATATAACAGAATCATTTCAATTCGTATAGATAGGAATGACTACTATTTGCCTACATTTACTATATTGGAATATGAAAAAGAAGCTATAATATATAGCTTCTCTCTACGGTTCTTTAATCGGTATGCACCTTATATTCCAAAACTTTACCATCTCTATCAAATTGTAAAACAAGATGTTCACTATCTATGGGAATAAAGCCACGTTCAGTTCCAAGATAGTACGAAGTGATAACCCCGTTTTCTTCATTTCTCGTTTCAGTAGGCATTCCTAATAATTGTGTAATTTCTTCATTTGATTTTCCTGTTAATTTATATTTTTGCAATAGATCATCTACCATATGTACCCGTTTATCTTCAGCGTGTAACCACCGATCTTGGTTAAACTTGGAAGTGTACGTATTCATACTTAATTGTGCAGTACATACTACTAACGGAATAAGTGCTACTATTAATACTCCCGACATTTGCTTCTTTTCTTCATTACGATTTTTAGCAACATATAAGATCGACTTTAGAATCATAACTAATAAAACAAATGGCATGACTATTATAAAAATGCTCGTTACACTTAATGACGTATGAGCCATACCAATAATAAACATAAGAGCAAGATACATGAGTATATACAAACAAATATAAACATACAAAATACCCCTTAATATAGCACTCAGAAAGCCCACCTCTTTTTAATTCATTATATAATTCATTCGATTAATGGTTTCTCGAAGTTTTTCTAACTCTTGACCTGTATATATTACTTTCCCCGTTAAGAATTCATTTCTGAAAAACGATACAAGTTGCTCTCTATCTTTTAATCTCGTCGTTTTTTCTTCAGAAAGATCTAACACTTCTTTCCCATTCTCATTATAAAAATATACAATCGGATTTATGTTTTCCTTTACAATATCAACTTGCATTTCTTTCAAACAATTGTATAGAATATGAGATAGTTTCTTCGCTCTATATACTGGGTTCCCTTCATTTTTCACTTGTATCGTTAATGAATCTTCACCTGTAATATATTCAAACGTCTCTTCTTTCTCTATCTCTTGTTGATACTTGCCAATTTCATCAATCATAAATGAATATGTACTAGCATTTTCTTTCGTTAAGCCATGAATTAATTTCCCTGTCCATTCTTTCGTTTCAAGTACATACATACCCGTTTTACTTAAAACAAGATGATGAATTCGAAAATCATTTCTTCCATGCTGATTTCTCATAAAAACATTCGGCATAATATGAAATTCATTATCTAGTATTATGCCTTGCTCTACGAAGCCACGCTTCATATACTGTAATGTTTCGTGTGTACTCACTTCGGCTCCATTTTTCGTATACTCTCGCAAATCTGCAATTAACTTTTGAAACATATGTATTTCGTTACTATGTTTTTCTTGCATTTCACTGCGTTCTTTACTATGTTGCACAGCTAATTGATTTTTCATCATGCGCATATTTTCAAGTTCTCTCGCTGCACTTATTTGTAAATCATTGTATTTTTTCTGTTCTATATTTTTTAATGTATTTTGCTGCTCTTTATATTCTGTAACCGTAGCTGCAATTTCATTTTCGTACGTTTCAATTGCTTGTTTTTTTTCAAATTCCGCTTGCTGACTCTCTGATTCTAACTGTTTATTTTTATAAAACAGCACGAATACTGCAGCTAATAATAATAAAATTACACCTATTAACACGTAATCCATAATTCTTCTCCTTTATTTCATTTCCTGCTTTTTTCCATTCACATTTCTACTACATTATACTATGTAATTCCTATATTTTTTGTAAAAATTTCACATGCAGTCAAAAGACCTTGTAATTCTACAAGGCCTTTTGTAAACTTCCTTTATTTTGTAGTAAGTACATATTATAATACAATCCTTGTTCACTCAGTAATTCTTGATGTGTCCCTCTCTCTACTATCTCTCCATCGTGCATAACAAAAATTTGATCTGCATCTTGTATGGTAGATAATCTGTGTGCAATCGCTATCGTAGTCCGTCCTTTTCGCATTTGCTGTAACGCTGTTTGGATTGCATCTTCAGTTTCTGTATCAATATTTGCTGTTGCTTCATCTAATACTAACACTTTCGGATTCGTTGCTATCGTTCTAGCGAAAGCAATTAATTGTCGTTGACCACTAGAAAATGCAGCTCCTCTTTCTACTACTTCCGTTTCATACTGCTCTGGTAATTTTTCAATAAACGTATTCGCTTGCACAAATTGTGCCGCTTCTTTTACTTCTTCATCCGTAATTTCTTCATTATACATACGAATATTTTGCTTTACATTTCCCGCAAATAAAAATGCATCTTGCAATACAAGTCCTATTTTCTTTCTAATTTCTTGTTCTTCAAATTTCTCTAAATCTACACCGTCTATTACAATATTTCCGGAATTAATATTATAGAATCTCAGTAATAAATTCATAATGGTACTTTTCCCGCTACCAGTGTGCCCAACGAAAGCAACCGTTTGCCCTTGTTTCACGTGAAAAGATATATTTTTTAAAACATCACGTTTTCCATCGTACGAAAAAGTAACATTTTTAAATTCAATATCTCCATTAATAACTTGAGGATTTCCATCTCCTTTTTGAACTGGCGCTAAATCTTTCTCATCCATTAAATGAAATACACGTGATGATGAAACCAGTGCCTGTTGGAAAAATGATAATTTCATCATCATCTCATTTACAGGCTGGAAGAAACGATGGATATAGTTAACAAACGCATATAAAACGCCTACTTCAACAGGACTCTTCAAAGCATCAATTCCAAATAAACCAAGTACTAACGCAATAGCTACAATATGAACTAAATCAGTTGCTGGACGTAAAAGCAATGCATCTAACTTTAATGTACGTCGCCCTGCACTATAATGTTTATTATTCACTTCTTCAAATTCTTTTCTCATGCGCTTTTCTTGTCTGAACACTTGAACAATATTCATCCCTTGAATGGACTCGTTTAACTTTGCATTTAACACACTTAATTGATTACGGACTTCTAAATAAAAAGCTGCACTTTTCCGGCGATATAATACCATAATCGCAAACATGATCGGAATTAATACGAGAGAAAATAGCGCTAATTTTACATTTAATAAAAACATCGCTACTAAAATCCCTACTAAAAATACGATATTTTTAACAAATGTTGATAATACACTGACATAAAAGTCTTTAATTGCTTCTGTATCATTCGTTATGCGCGATACAAGCGTACCAATCGGCGTACGATCAAAGAAACTTAATGACAACTTTTGAACATGCTCATATACTTCAACACGCATATCTTGAACAATTTTAAAAGCGATATTTTGAAAATATAACAAGTCTAAATAAGTAAATAATACTTTTAATAAGTGAGCAACAATATACACTACAAATAGAGTAACAAGTGCTGATTGATCAAAGTTACGTGGTACTAAGTGTTCATCAAGGAATTGTTTAATTAAAAAAGGACCCATCATTTCTGTTACAGTTGCACCAACTAGAAATAAAAATGCTAATGCTAACAGTCCTTTATATGGCCTCATATAAGACAGTAATCTTCTTAAATCGCTCTGTTTTTTCTCAGCCATCATACGCCTCCTTTCTCGACTAATGCTTCTAACTGCTGGCTCTCATACATTTCTTTATACCAACCATGTTCTTTCATTAGTTGTTCATGTGTACCTCGTTGTACAATTTTACCTTCATCCACAACAAGAATAAGATTGGCATGCTGAATTGCACTTAAACGATGGGCAGTAATAATTGTCGTTTTCCCTGCTCTCTCCCTCTTTAAAGCATTTAAAATCGTTTCTTCTGTTTTTGCATCTACCGCTGATAAACAATCATCTAAAATTAATATTTCAGCATCCGTTAATAAAGCACGCGCAATAGAAATTCTCTGTTTTTGACCTCCAGATAAAGAAACGCCTCTTTCCCCAACTACTGTTTCATATCCTTCTGAAAATTGAAGGATGTCATTGTGAATACAAGCAATCTCTGCAGCACGGGTAATTTCATTATATGTAGCATCCGCCTTTCCAAAGGCAATATTCTCCCCAATACTCGCTGAAAATAAAAAATGATCTTGCGGCACATATGAAATAGCAGAACGGACACCGTAAAGTGTTACATCGCGAATATCCCGCTCTCCAACTTTTAATTCACCATTAAAATGATCATACTCACGGATTAAACATTTTAATAAAGTCGTTTTCCCTGCACCTGTACGTCCTACAATCCCTAACGTTTCCCCTTTCTTCAAATCAAAATGAATATCTGTTAAATGTAACAGTTCATTTTTCTTATACGAAAACGAATCAACCGCAAATGAAACATCACCGCTCGCTATTGTATGCACAGCATTTTCTCTATTTACTACATCTGATTTTTGTGAGAGAATTTTTTCTACACGGTCATACGAAGCACGCCCACGCTCCATAATATTAAACAGCCATCCAAACGCTAACATCGGCCAAACGAGGGTACCTAAATACGTCGTAAATGTAACGAGATCACCTACTGTTAATTCATCTCTCACAACTAATACTGACCCGTAACATACTGCGATTAAAAATGAAAATCCTACGATAAGAGCGATTGTTGGATCAAATAACGAATCAATACGTGCAACTAACATATTTTTATGTACGACATCTTCTGATTTTTTTCGGAACGCTTGCAAATCTTCTTTTTCTTGTCCAAGCGATCGAATTACCTTCATCCCACTCATACTCTCTTGCACTTTATCATTGATTTCCGAAAACGATTGCTGTGCTTTATGAAACCTTTTATGTAATAAAGTGCCGTAATAATTTGTCGATATTGCTACAATCGGCATTGGAATTAAGCTTAACAATGTTAACTTCCAACTAATTGTAAAACCCATTGCTACGAGTACACATCCTCCAACAGCCAATGAATCAACAAGTGTTAAAACACCCGCCCCAGCAGTTTGCTGAATTGCTTGAATATCGTTGGTCGCGTGCGCCATTAAATCACCTGTGCGATTTGACTGATAGAAAGATGGACTCATCTTTGTAAAATGTTCATACAAATTTTTCCGTAATTGGCGAGCTAATTTTAATGAAGATCCGAAAATCATAATACGCCACACGTAACGTAATATGTACATCGTAATACCTACGAGTACTAAGAGTACAACCCATTTTAGTAACTTATCAGTCGTTAATGTTCCCTCATTAATTTCATCTACAACAATCCCAATCACTTTTGGTGCTACAAGTTCTAAAAGTGCAACGCCAAATAATAAAATAATTCCGGTTATGTACGCTCGTTTTTCTTGTTTAAAAAACCACGCTAAATTCATAAACACTTTCATATTTTTCCCCCTCTCTTAAAATGAGCGATGTTTTCAGTTTACCAAAAATACAGAATTTTTAAAAGTTTTAAACTCTGTCCATATCAAAAAGAAAAGACACTCTTAGCGAGTGTCTTTTAGCGCTTATTTCATTTGTTGCTTATTCATCGCGCTCATCATTTGATTGATTTTCTTTTGGGAAGGTTTTTGTCCCATTTGCATCATCATCATTTTTAACATTTGTTCGTTAATTGGTGGATTTTTTTGTAAGTAATTCATCATGTATTTGCGGGCAATGAAAAATCCTAACGCCACGCCTGCTACTAGTGCTACTACGCCCACTAGAATACCTAACCAAATTGGCATATATTTTCCTCCTTCATGTTGTCTACCTTACAGTGTACTAAAACCTTTTCAATAAGACAAGATACAATTCGACATTTTTACACATATGTTCGTACTTGTTTTAGAGGATTCAGCCATCCGTACTTTGTATTTTCATAATCCATAGCTAAAAATGTTAATTCACACTTCCGAAGCACCTCAAAGAAAGTCGTTTCCATAGAAACATTTCCAGAGGTATTCATGCGAATATAGTGTGGTTTCACCATTATTTCGCCATATTCCGCCCCTGTATAAAGTGTATGTGTATGATGTGTTCGATCATATTTACCAAGAACGCGCAAAGCTTGTTCTAATTTATGATGAATTTTCATTACTTGTAATGGCATCGTTATATACATCATTTGTTTATATAACACTTTTTTCTCCGAAAGGGACCCAGATTCTGAAAATCGAGCAAATAAATCAAAAAACAAATATTCACGACCAAAGTAAGCTTTCGCAATATCCTCTTGAATTAAATACAATTCATACGTTTTCATCTTTCGCCTCCCAATCTGGACAACCTTTTCTCTTCATTATATAGAAGAAATTTTGCAATGATTGTCTGACTGCGGAGAGAGAAAAAACTTTTTCTGTCGAAAAAACTCATTTACATAGAAAAACCTCTCCATGCCGGAGAGATTTTTCTAAAATCATTAAAGCATTTCTTTTACTTTACGAACAACGTTCTCTACAGTAAATCCATACTCTTCCATAATCTTCTCACCAGGAGCAGAAGCACCGAATGTATCGATACCTAACACATCTCCTTCAAGACCTACGTAACGGTGCCATCCGAATGTAGCACCCATTTCGATTGCGAAACGTTTTGTTACTGCTTTTGGTAATACAGATTCTTTGTACTCAGCAGTTTGAGCTTCAAAGCGATCCATAGATGGCATGCTGACAACAGATGCGTCAACACCGTCTACTGCTAATGCTTTTTGAGCTTCAACAGCTAGACTTACTTCTGATCCAGTTGCAAGTAAGATTACATCAGCTGTTTCTTTCTTGCTTGCAGAAACTACATATGCACCTTTTGCTACTTTTTCATACGTATCGTCTTTTGCACCTTCTAATGTTGGAAGATCTTGACGAGTTAATACTAAAGCAGTTGGTTTGTTTGTAGATTCAAGAGCTAGTCTCCAAGCTGCAACAGATTCGTTACCATCAGCTGGACGGATAACAGATACATTTGGCATCGCACGTAGCGCTGCTAATTGCTCGATTGGTTCATGTGTTGGACCATCTTCACCAACAGCGATACTGTCGTGTGTGAATACATATGTTACCGGCAATTGCATTAATGCTGCAAGACGGATTGCTGGACGTAAGTAGTCAGAGAATACGAAGAATGTACCACCGTAAGTTTTTAAACCACCATGTAGTGCAATACCGTTCATTGCTGCACCCATTGCGAACTCACGTACACCGTACCAAATGTTCTTACCGCTGTAATCATCTCTTGTAAAGTCTTTTTCGTTATTCATGTATGTTTTGTTAGAACCAGCAAGGTCAGCAGACCCACCGAAGAATGATGGCACAGACTCTGCAATTGCATTAATTACAGCACCTGAAGAATTACGAGTTGCTGCTTTTGATCCTAATTCATAAGTTGGTAAGTTTTGCTCCCAACCTTCTGGAAGTTGACCGTTCATTGCTGCTTGCAGTTCGTTTGCTAATTCTGGGTATGCTTGTGCATATTCACCTAGCATCGTGTTCCACTCAGCTTGCGCAGTTTCACCAACATCTTGTACTGTTTTACGGAAGTTGTCATATACTTCTTCTGCTACATGGAAGTCTTGCTCAGCAGTCCAAGCGTATGCTTCTTTCGTTAACTTTGTTTCTTCTACACCAAGTGGAGAACCATGTGAAGCTGATTTTCCTGATTTGTTTGGAGAACCGAAACCAATTGTCGTTCTTACTTCAATTAGCGTTGGGCGTTTTTCGTCAGCTTTCGCTTCTTCGATTGCTTTCGCGATAGCTTCAATATCGTTTCCATCCTCAACACGGATTACTTGCCATCCGTATGCTTTGTAACGATCTTCTACACTTTCAGAGAATGAACGATTTAAATCGCCATCTAATGAAATATCGTTTGAATCGTAAAGCACAACAAGACGACCTAATTGTAAATGAGCAGCTAATGAAGATGCTTCAGCAGAAACGCCTTCCATTAAATCTCCATCACCACAAATAGCGTATGTATAATGATCTACTACATTATACGCATCACGGTTATATTTAGCAGCTAAATGTCTTTCTGCCATTGCCATACCTACAGCAGTTGCAATACCTTGTCCAAGTGGACCAGTCGTTGCATCTACACCAGCTGTATGACCGTACTCAGGATGTCCTGGAGTTTTGCTTCCCCATTGACGGAAGTTCTTTAAGTCATCCATTGTTACATCATAACCAGATAGGTGAAGTAGGCTGTATAATAACATTGAACCATGACCTGCAGATAATACGAAACGATCACGGTTAAACCACGTTGGGTTATTTGGATTGTGTTTCATAAATTGAGTCCATAATGTATAAGCCATTGGTGCTGCACCCATTGGCATTCCTGGGTGACCAGAGTTTGCTTTTTCAATCGCATCGATGGATAATGTGCGAATCGTGTTGATAGAAAGTTGTTCGATTGAATGTGACATGCTATTCTTCCCTTCGCTTATATTAGTAAACGTTTTATACATTTATATGATAGCTTCCCACGCAAGATTATACAACATGTATCGACAAATATGTTGATGTTTTTTTGATTTTTTATAAAAAAATCAATGTTTTCGGGAATGTATGGGTATTCAATATGACATACTTTTTCATTATTTTTATTTTGAAAAGAAAGGGAATTATCTGTATATTTATACAGATATACAAAATTCTTCAATACTAACTTTTTTAACCCACTTGTGAACTACCCCCACTTAACATGATTATTATCTACTTTCATTGTTAACCAAACTTTACCTCTTATAAGACTGATTATATCAGGGGTCAAATAAATAGGAAAACCAAATGTTTGGCTACGCCAAACCGAAATTCATCTTTCACACGCCCCAGGAAGGAGATTTCTTTCGGATAATGCGTTAAAAATACAAAAAAGCATCTAAATTCGATGCTTTTCAAATCAGTTAAACAATCCGTTTCCGAATCGAACTTGAAATAAAATCAATGATAATGACCATTAAAATGATGCCCAATAAAATAATTCCCACACGAGACCAATTACGTGAACTCAGTGCAAAAATTAGGGGCGTACCAATACCACCTGCTCCAATAACACCTAAAATGGCAGCGGATCGTACATTAATTTCGAACCTGTATAATGTATACGATAGAAAATCTGGTAATACTTGTGGCAATACTGCATACCAAAGTATTTGGAACCGGTTTGCGCCTGTAGCTATTAACGCCTCTGTCGGCCCCTTATCTATATTTTCAATTCCTTCTGAATATAATTTCCCTAACATTCCAATAGAGTGTAATCCTAAAGCTAGGACGCCGGCAAAAGAGCCTGGTCCAACAGCCTTTATAAATAAAAGGGCCATAACTAATTCAGGAAATGTACGAACAAAACTAAGTACAAATTTCCCAGTTCCTGAAGTTAGTTTTCCACTGCTCATATTCGTCGCCGCCCAAAAAGCAAATGGAACAGATAAAAAGGCAGAAATAAATGTACCTAATATTGCTATTGCCAACGTATCAATTAAACCATGTAATAAATCTTCACCATCTGGCAAAGATACATACGCCCAATCTGGATTCAATACACCTGTCATAATTGCTTTTGTAATTTCTCCTGCCGTATCCTTAATTCCTTCTAGCGGTACTCCTGAAAAAGCCCATACGTAAACAAATATAAGTGCTATAAAAATAAACAAGCGATACACACTCGGTTTCTTCGGTTTTGGTACGATTATCGTCGTTTTACTCATTATAATTTCTCCCGCAACAATGTACTTACATGATCAATTAACAATACAACAACAAGGGTATAGATAATAATAGATGCAGTTTGCTGATATTGTAAAAATCCAAGTGTACGATCATAGTATAATCCAATACCACCTGCTCCTACTAAACCTAAAACAGCTGCTGCACGTACGTTCACCTCAAATGTATACAGAACATAAGAGACAAAATGCGCTTTCACTTGCGGAATTACTCCATAAACAATCCATTGCACTTTATTTGCTCCTACTGCTGTCATCGCCTCTAAAGGACCTGGATCAATTGATTCAATTGACTCATACAACAATTTCGCCACGAGCCCAATCGAGAAAAAAGTAAGAGCCAGAATACCTGGAAGTGGCCCGATTCCAAAAATCGCTACGAAAATTGCCGCTAATAATAAATCTGGTATCGTTCGGATAAAATTTAAAATCAATCGAGCTGGACTGTACAAAAATGCACTAGTAAACACATTGCTTGCCGCAAATAGTGCCAGCGGAATAGCTAAAATCGCACCTAAAGTCGTCCCGATAATCGCCATACGTATTGTATCTAACATCGCTGTTGTAATAACTTGAAAATAACTCCAATCTGGCGGCACCATCTCTTTTAACAAATCCATCATATTAGGAAAACCAACTACTAGTTTTGACAATGATGCATCGACCTGTACACTACTTCCCCACAACAGTAAAATGACTAGAACAGCCGTTAACATATGTTTCAACTTACTCGGTGGCTTCGGTATCGATTTCGAATATATCGTCACGTCATTCATTTAACTGCCACCTCTAACAATTCACTTTTCTGTACTACGTCACCATAAATTTCAGCAAACTTTTCATCCGTTGCCTCTTCTACTAAGCCATCAAAAACAATTTCTCCTGCATGTAATCCAATAATGCGCGTCGCATATTGCCTAGCTAAATCAATAGAATGTAAGTTTACAATTGTTGTAATTCCAAAATCTTCATTAATTTTCTTCAAATCATCTAATACTTGCTTTGTTGTTAGCGGATCTAACGATGCAACAGGTTCATCTGCCAATATGATTTTTGCTTCTTGCGCCAACGCTCTAGCAATCGATACACGTTGCTGTTGTCCTCCTGATAATTCATCAGCACGCGCATATGCTTTTTCTAAAATATTTACTCTTTTTAACGATTGAAAAGCAAGCTCCAAATCTTCTTTCGGAAATAGACCTAACGTTGTACGCAACGTCGAATGATACCCAACACGGCCAGCTAATACGTTCTTTAATACTGTTGATCGCTTTACAAGGTTAAAACTTTGAAAAATCATACCAATATCCCGGCGCATGCGGCGTAATCCTTTTCCTTTCGCAGCCGTAATAGACTCACCTTCAATCATGATTTCTCCTTCTGTAATCTCATGAAGACGATTTACCGATCTTAGAAGTGTAGACTTTCCAGCTCCGGAAAGCCCTACCATTACAACAAACTCACCTTTTTGAATTTTCAAGTTTATATTATTCAATCCTTTTGTACCATTTGGATACACTTTGGAAACATTTCGAAACTCTATCACACATCTTACCTACCTTCTATGTATTCAAAACGGCAAACTAACTGAAAACATACCTTTCCAGCTAGTTGCCATTTCCATATGTATTATTGCGTTTTTACTTTCTTTCCATATTCACGAACGATATCAAATTTACTATCATCAGATTTAACATATCCTTCATGTGAATATACTTCTTTAATGATTTTGTGACCTTCCTCATTCTTTCCAATTTCAATGAAAGCATCCTGTAATTTCTTGCTCCACTCTTCATCTAAATCAGAACGTACCGAAATCGTATCGTTTGGAATTTTCTCCGTAAATTTCACTATTTTCGTTTGATCGAATATATTCGGATAATCTTTTTTTACAATATTACGAGCATCTTGGAATACAACAGCTGCATCTACGTCACCATTTAAAAGAGCAATAAGCGACTGATCGTGACCTTTTAATGTAACAGGTTTCACATCTTTTAACGGATCAACGCCCTCTTTTAATAGTACAGCCGCAGGCCACACATATCCCGCTGATGACGTTACATCTTGATAGCCAATTTTTTTACCTTTTAAATCTTTTACACTATTAATATTTGAATCTTTCTTAACAACAAACTCAGATTTATAAAAGTCTACTAAGTCCTTTGTAGGAGCTCCCGTTTCATCATCTACGCCAAAACGTTGCGCTTGTAAAATTACGTTTGCTGCCTTTTTCTCATGTGCTAACACATACGCTGTTGGGGGTAAAAATCCCACATCTACTTGCTTAGATGCCATCGCTTCTACAATTGTATTATAATTCGTTGAAATACTAACTTTTACTGGAATATTTAACTTATCACTTAATAGCTTCTCAAGTGGTTTTGCCTTCGCCTCTAACGTATCTGCATTTTGAGAAGGAACAAATTGAACATTTAAAGTCTTCGGTACATACCCTTTTTTCGTATCTTCATTTTTACTTGCGCTTGATTCCTTCGTTCCACAGCCACTTAACAAACCCGCTGCTAATACAACTGTTGTGCTCATTGCAAAAACTTTTTTCAACATGTTAATGCCTCCATTTTTCATTGTTATAAAATAACCTTTCATAAACATGAAGAAATATATCACACATTTTTACAAATAATTGATTATTTACAGAATCTTTACACATTCTATACACTCACATTAAAATTCTCTCCATATATTTGATATGCTTAATCAGTAGATAATAATAGAAAAGGTGAATGATATTGAATCAAAATCAAATTGTAACTTTAAACATCCTATTAACAAGTGATATACATGGTACTGTTTATCCAATTCACTACCAAGATAACTCTCCAGCAGAAATTGGTTTAGCTAAGATTTCTACTCTTATAAAAAAAGAACGGTCCCAAAATAAAAACGTTCTTTTAATTGATAACGGTGACTTCATACAAGGAACACCATTTACTTACCATTACGCTACATATGAAAAAGATAAGAAAAACCCAATGTCATTAATAGCAAACTATTTACGTTATGACGCTGCAGTGATTGGGAATCATGAATTTAATTATGGAATGGATGTATTAAACAATGCTATTTCTACTGCAAACTCCCCATATTTATCAGCAAATATTTTAGACAAAAGCAGTAAAAAACCTTATTTCGGGAAACCATATATAATAAAACATATTGAAGCAAATATAAAAATTGCTATTTTAGGGGTGACAACGCATTATATTCCAAATTGGGAACAACCCCATCACATTAAAGACTTGCAATTTGAAGATGCGTTAGAAACAACAAAAAATTGGGTTTCTTACATTCACGAACATGAGAAACCAGATTTACTAGTCGTAGCGTATCATGGGGGATTTGAACGCGATTTACAAACTGGAGAACCGACTGAAGTTTTAACAGGCGAAAACCAAGGGTATGCTATGTGTCATGAAATTGAGGGCATAGATATTTTATTAACAGGCCATCAGCACCGAGAAATGGCTCAAACAGTGGGTAATGATGTAACAATTTTACAGACTGGATGTAACGGACATTCAGTTGGAAAAGTAACTGTAACATTTGAAAAAATGAAACAAGAGTGGGTAAAAAAAGAGAGTTATTCCGAACTATTGACTGTGCAAGAAATCGAGGCAGATCCAGATGCTCTTTACTTGGTAACTGATTATGAAGAGAAAACACAAAAATGGCTTGATCAACCTATTGGAACCATCCACGGTGACATGCAAATTTCAGATGCTATGCAAACTCGTTTGCAAGACCATCCTTTTATTGAATTCATAAATAAAATACAGATGGATATGGCTAATGTTTCTATTTCTTGTACAAGCTTATTCCATAATACATCTCCAGGTTTCCCGACATATGTAACAATGCGTGACATCGTTTCTAATTATATTTATCCAAATACATTAAAAGTAATTAGAATAACTGGAGCTGATATAAAAGATGCTCTCGAACTCTCTGCTTCTTATTTCACATTAAAAGAAGATGGAACCATCATCGTAAACCCTAGCTACATAGAACCAAAACCGCAACACTATAATTACGATATGTGGGAAGGAATTTCGTACGTATTAAACATTTCCAAACCAATTGGCGACAGAGTAGAATCTTTACAGCATAAAGGCACTCCTCTTAATATGAGTGAAGAATATGATGTCGTTATGAATAATTATCGCGCGAGCGGCGGAGGGAACTTCTTTATGTTTCAAAATAAGCCCGTAATAAAAGATATACCAACAGATATGTCTGAACTTATCGCTAACTATATATTGAAGCATAAAAAGATAGAAGCAACAGTTAATAACAACTGGAAAGTTATTAAATAAATAAAAAAAGATGGGCTTCGCCCATCTTTTAGTTTAATTTTGCATTATCTTGCTTTTTTAAAGCTTTTAATTTCGCCGGTGTAACATCAGTACCTTGTTCGTTAACGACTTTAATTCCTTTTAGTTCGTTTAACATATTTTGACGAAATCCTTTTAAATATTGTTCACGTAGCGATTGACGCTCACGTTGTTCTTCTTCAGTTAAACCTTCAGCTTTTGCTTTTTTCGCTAAGAAGTTAATGCGTTCAACGAGTTCGTGACTAAGCATCTCGAATCCCCCTTCTACTCAAAACTGATTATTATCATACAATAGTTACTCTTCTTTATCAAGCAATTGCTTTGTATACTCTACATATCTACGATGTACCGTCGCTTTTGAAACATTATGACCAAAGCCACGTAGTGTTGCTGCAATTTCTTCGAAAGTAAGTTCACTCTTACGTAAACGTACAATTTCCTCAATTGGCACTTCTTTCTTCTCTCGTCCTACACTTAAATGACGATTCTTTAAATTATTTTCTGGACGATAGCCTTTTTCTACTGCTCGTTGCATACCACGTTTAATTTTTAAATTATGAATCTTTCTTTGATACTCTTCAACAATACCAATAATATCTAATACCATTGAATCAGAATCCGACAATTGCAATTCACCATTATGTGTATGCGTATATACTTTTATTCCTTCTTTATGTAAACAGTGCATTAACGCAATCTTTGCATTCCCCCTACCAAGGCGCGTTTCATCTTGTATAAGTAGCACATCAATTTGTTCGTCTCGAATTGTATCTAGCACTTCTAATATGCCATCACGTTCAATTGTATAGCCACTAGCCTGCTCTTCAATCACCTTAGTAACATTCATTTGATAGCGCTCCGCTAAATGCAATAATTCATCTTTTTGACGTAATAATGATGTTTCTTGCGCTTCTTTTGTTGTACTCACACGCGCATAAATAATTGCATTCATTATGAACCCCTCTTTCTCACTATAATTTCCCTTTAGTGTAACATAAATTCGCCTTTTGTTCGAACTTATGTTTGTAGAATGTTTTTTCACATGTTATACTTATTAATAAGAAAAATGAAAGAAAACGAGGTGTTAGAAAACATGGAAAAGTTAACGAAACGCCAGCAAGACATTCTCGACTTTATTAAGCTAAAAGTACAAGAAAAAGGATATCCACCTTCCGTACGTGAAATTGGCCAAGCAGTCGGCCTCGCTTCTAGTTCTACAGTGCACGGACATTTATCAAGATTAGAAGAAAAAGGATACATTCGACGCGATCCAACAAAACCACGCGCAATTGAAATTTTAGGTGAAGACCGAATGGATACAGAAACACAATCTGTTATTCAAGTTCCAATTGTCGGGAAAGTTACTGCTGGATTACCAATTACAGCAGTCGAAAGCGTTGAGGAACACTTCCCTCTTCCAGCTAGCATTGTCGCAGGAGCAGATCAAGTGTTTATGTTACGTATTTCTGGAGATAGTATGATTGAAGCTGGTATTTTCGATGGAGATTTAGTTGTTGTTCGCCAACAACAGTCTGCATATAATGGTGAAATTGTAGTCGCTTTAACAGAAGATAATGAAGCAACTGTTAAACGTTTCTATAAAGAAAAAGACCATTTCCGTCTACAACCGGAAAACTCTTCATTAGAACCTATTATTTTAAAGCAAGTGTCAGTTATCGGTAAAGTAATTGGCGTATATCGTGATTTACATTAAGAATAAAAAAGAAGATAATTACCTTATTTATATAAGGTAATTATCTTCTTTTTTGTATTTTGATAGATTTTCACACATTCTATTTCTTACGAACGCGTTTCAATCGTCACATCGCCCGCAGCTGTTTTACCGCTAATCTTTTTACTCCCATTACCAATCGTTACGTCTTTATTTTCTTCATTAAAAATTGTTACATCCCCGGCAGCACTTTGCCCAGTAATTACCGCATCTTTTGGTTTTTCCGATAAAGTAATATTTACATCTCCCGCAGTTGAACTTGCTTCTAGATTGTACTTAGAATCATGATCTAGAATATTTATTTCCCCACTGGTCGTTTTTGCAGTCACTTTCCCTATTACTTTTTTAAAGTTTACTTCACCAGCTCTTGTAGATCCCTCCACATTCTTAGCCGTTACATGTTTCAAATCCACTTCTCCAGTAAGTGTTCTAGCACTTACACGGTCACCTTTCACATCACTTATTTCAATTTGTCCAGCAGATGAATTTACTTTTACATCTTGGTAAGAGCGTTCAGGCACAAGGAGAGTCAATGTAGACGTTTGAAACCTAAAATCGTAAAAAGAAAAATCAAATGAAGCACCTTTTTCTCTTTCCCCAATGATTTTTAATGTGTCACCATCTTCAGTAATATGAATCTCTTGTTTACGCGCATCTCCTAATTGCTTTACATAAAAAGAAGCGTCAGGAGATTTTTGGACAACAATATCCCCGACATCTAACTTAACTTCTATATTTTTTAGTGTTTCGTTTTTAATTATATCTTCTTTGTTTCCTTTTTCTGCAGTTTGCACTGCTTTTTCATATGTTTGTGAAATTCCTATTACTCCAATAATGATACAAGCGATCGCTACTAACAATATTTTTTTCATCATCTACTCCCCTTTTATCATTTTGAAGTTCCATATGACATAACGTACACATAACCTTTTAAACCACTTCGTACTATAATAAGCGATAATACATAACAACAAACCTATCCCAACAAATGTTATACTTACGAATACATCTAACCATATAAATGTACCCATAAATACTTTTCCAATAACGAAAAATGGTGTCACTACACTAACAATCCCACCGACCCAAAAAGAGAATATAAAAGCGATAATTGCAACTAACGGGCCTAATACAATAATGAAATTAAACAAACTAAGTCCAATCGCTGCCATGACAGCTCTTGTCACATTTGAAGTTGACGGATCTTTTTTCATTTCATCAAATCGATACATCGCAAGTAATTCTTTTGCAATTACTTTCGGAGAGCCAAGACCCTTTATTATTTCCGATTCAGTTTTCCCCTCTTCTATCCCAAACTGAAAATGCTCTTCATAATCAAATAAAATATCTTTCCTCTCTTCGTCCGGTAACTTTCTAAGATGACTTGATAATTCATTAAGAAACTGTTCTTTACTCATCCCATTCCACCCCTTCAATAATTTCTTGTACACCTTTCGCAAAATCACGCCACTCTGTTACTAACAAATTCAGTTGCGTTTCCCCTTGCTCAGTTAGTTGATAATATTTGCGAGGTGGTCCTTCCGTAGATTCTTTTAAATACGTTTGAAAATATCCTTCCTTCGTTAAACGGCGTAATAAAGGATATACTGACCCTTCCGATATTAAAAATTTATTTGAGATTTGCTGAACAAGTTCATAGCCGTAACAATCCTTACGTTTCACAAGTGCCAGTACACATAGTTCTAACACACCTTTTTTAAACTGAACGTTCAAGGACAATCCCCCTTTCTCATTTCAGTACTGTTCAATACACAGTACCTTCCTTATCCATAATATACCACTTAGTATTGTTTATTGCAAGGTACTATATTTTTAAACACTCCAACTTTAGTATGAAACATATCCAATACCGAACACAACATATCATTCAATTTTTTATATCCATAGATATTACGCATGTTACTTTTACTTATCCACCCTTTTGGAACACAAAACAATTCGAATTTCACCACGTTACATTAAAGATATGGAATAGAAATTTAAATACCGTCATAATTTTTTCAGACATCTATTCAATTCATTTCAACTAACACCTATATTGCCAACAAATAAAAAAGCCCTGATACCGTAGTATCAGGGCTCCTCACCTCTTAGTAAAGAGACATATATTGATCGCGTTCCCATTGGTGAACTTGCGTACGGAAGATATCCCACTCAATTTCTTTCGCTTCGATGAAGTGCTCAAGTAAGTGATCTCCTAATGCGTTACTAATTACTTCGTTAGATTGTAATGTAACTAAAGCTTGCGCTAATGTTGCTGGTAAGTCAACGATACCTGCTTCTTCGCGCTCTTCTTTTGTCATTACGTAGATGTTACGATCTACTGCAGCTGGTGGAGTTAATTTGTTTTTAATTCCATCAAGACCTGCTGCTAATAATGTAGCCATTACTAAATATGGGTTTGCAGCTGGGTCAACACTACGTACTTCTACGCGTGTACTAATACCACGAGATGCAGGGATACGTACTAATGGACTACGGTTTTGTGCAGACCATGCTACGTAACAAGGAGCTTCGTATCCAGGTACTAAACGCTTGTAAGAGTTTACAGTTGGATTTGCCACCGCTGTAAATGCTGGTGCGTGTTTTAAAATACCTGCGATGAAGTGACGAGCATCATCACTTAATTGTAAGTCACCGTTTTGATCATAGAATACGTTCTCACCATTTTTGAATAGTGATAAGTTACAGTGCATACCTGAACCGTTCACACCGTATAATGGTTTTGGCATAAATGTTGCGTGTAAACCGTGTTTACGAGCAATTGTTTTTACAACAAGTTTGAATGTTTGAATGTCATCACATGAACGAATTGCATTTGCATATTTGAAGTCAATTTCGTGCTGCCCTGGAGCAACCTCATGGTGAGACGCTTCAATTTCAAAGCCCATTTCTTCAAGTTCAAGAACGATATCACGACGACAGTTTTCCCCTAGATCCATCGGCGCAAGGTCGAAGTATCCACCGTTATCGTTTAATTCTAATGTTGGATTTCCTTTTTCATCTACTTTGAATAGGAAGAATTCTGGCTCTGGTCCAAGATTGAAATCTGAGAATCCTAAAGCTTCCATTTCTTTTAATACACGTTTTAAGTTGTTACGTGGATCCCCTTCAAATGGAGTGCCATCTGCATTGTAAATATCACAGATCAATCGAGCTACTTTACCTTTTTCAGCTGTCCAAGGGAAAATCACCCAAGTATCTAAGTCTGGATATAAGTACATATCAGATTCTTCAATACGTACGAAACCTTCAATAGAAGATCCATCAAACATCATTTTGTTATCAAGAGCTTTTGTTAATTGGCTCACTGGAATTTCTACGTTTTTAATTACCCCTAAAAGGTCCGTAAATTGTAAACGTATATACTTTACATTCTCTTCTTTCGCCAAACGGAAAATATCTTCTTTTGTGTACCTAGCCATTATAAATTCCTCCTTAGTCCCTCTAAACACCTTCAGAATCAGTTCTCTTTAGTGAAAAAACCTTGAAATATCACCTTGTCGCAATGAAGTTCGATTAAATCTACCTGTATGTTGTAGTTCGTCTCGAAGTATTTTGCGAAGCTCAGTTTTTGAAATTTCTTTCGTTTCTTCTTTTACTTTCACTGCTTCTGTTTGATTTTCTTTCATTAGTAACACTTGTTTAATACCAGCCATATTCAAGCCTTGATCTAATAAATCTTTAATCTCTAACAACTTATCTACATCGTTAAATGAAAATAATCTACGATTCCCCTTTGTACGGGTTGGAGAAACAAGATTATGCTCTTCATAGTAGCGAATTTGACGTGCAGATAATTGTGTTAAATCCATAACAATACCAATAGGAAACAGCGGGGCAGAACGTCTATCTTCTTTCATCGTTTCAGTTCCTCCTTCGCCTTAACTGCTTCTCATTTTATACCATGTTATGTTTGATGTCAATAGATGTTAGCTTTTCTTACATGATTTTTTTAAAAGTTTTTTCATTCTTTTTTCTAATGAAATAAATCATTACTTTCACGCGAAAAAAGCTGTCGAAATCGACAGCTTCCCTTTAAGAAATTGTTAATAATTCTTTTTCAATTAATGCATCAATTGCAGAACAAATCGCAATCTTCACATGCGAATAAGTTAGCCCACCTTGTACGTAAGCAACATAAGGCGGACGAATTGGACCATCAGCCGACAATTCAATACTTGCACCTTGAATAAACGTTCCCGCAGCCATAATTACATCATCTTCATACCCCGGCATATAGTTGGCATATGGAGTGAAGTGAGAGTTAATCGGGGATGCATATTGAATTGCTTGGCAGAATGCAATCATGCGATCTTTGTCATCAAATTGAACAGATTGAATTAAATCTGTTCTTGGTGCATTCCACGCTGGTGATGTATTCATTCCTAACTTTTCTAAAAATGCAGCTGTAAAAATCGCACCTTTTAGCGCTTGTCCTGCTACATGCGGCGCTAAGAAGAAACCTTGATACATTTCTTGCAGACTGTATAAAGATGCCCCTGCTTCCGCACCGATTCCTGGAGATGTTAAACGATAGGCGCACGCTTCAACATACTGTTCTTTACCAACAATATAACCACCAGTTTTAACAATTCCCCCGCCCGGGTTTTTAATAAGCGAACCTGCCATTAAATCTGCACCAACATGACATGGCTCTTGTTCTTCAATAAATTCGCCATAACAGTTATCTACAAACACGACAACATCCGGTTTAATTTCTTTAACAAACGCTATCATTTCTTTAATTTGAGAAATAGTAAAAGACGGACGAGTAGCATAACCTTTTGAGCGCTGAATACCGATCATTTTCGTATTACTATGAATGGCAGCCGCAACAGCTCCTAAATCAACAAGCCCCTCTTCAGTAAGCGGAACTGCATTATAACCAATATTATATTCTTTGAATGATCCTACACCTTTTCCGCGTACACCAACGATTTCTTCTAACGTATCATACGGCTTACCAGTGATGTACAATAACTCATCTCCTGGACGTAAAATACCGAATAGCGCTGTAGAAATAGCGTGAGTACCTGAAATGATTTGCGGACGAACTAGGCCCGCTTCCGCTCCAAATACATCTGCATACACTTTTTCTAACGTATCACGACCAATATCGTCATAACCGTAACCTGTCGTCGGAATAAAATGTGAATCACTAATTTTATGTTTACGAAAACTTTCTAACACACGAAACTGATTACTTTCAATTACTTCATCCGCACGTTTATGTACTTCTGTAATTTGGCTCTCTACTTCTTTTACGATTGGAGCAATTTTTTCTCCATTTTTCAAACGATCAAACATTTTTATTTTCTCCTTCTTCCACTAAAAATCTCTTTAATTGCGCATTAAGTGATGAATGAGCAAAAATATACCCTGCGCAATCATATACAAATTTATCTTCCAAAAACTCCATTTTTGTTAATAGCGTCTCCGTCTTTAATAGAGTTAATAACTTACCTTCACTCGGAGGAATCTCCACTTGATAACGATTCATTTCTTCTTTCATTTTCGTTTCTATCGCTTCTTTTATATGTAATAGATCCTTTTCTTCAAAAGCACTAGTCATTAAGAAGTCATTTTTCGGAAACGGAATAAAGTTTTGATGTAATTCATCTTTTTTATTATATAACGTAATAATAGGAATATGATTTATTTCGAGTTCTGACAATAATTGTTTTACTGTTTTCTCATGCCCTACATAATTAGGATCTGCAGAATCCACAACATGTAAAATAACATCCGCTTCACCAGCTTCTTCTAACGTCGAACGGAATGCAGCAATTAATGACGTAGGTAAATCTTGTATAAAACCAACCGTATCAGTTAGTAATACTGTATAACCAGAAGGTAACGGCATCTTCCTTGTCGTCGGGTCTAGCGTCGCAAACAACAAATTCTCTTCAAACGTATCAGCTTCCGTTAATCTATTAAACAGTGTAGATTTTCCCGCATTCGTATATCCTATTAATGAAACTTGGAATACTTTATTATCTTTTCTTCTTTCACGATATCTTTTTCGATGCTCCACAACAACTGCAAGTTGCTTCTTTATTTCATCAACGCGCGCTCGAATATGACGACGATCAGTCTCAAGTTTCGTTTCACCTGGCCCTCTCGTTCCAATACCACCACCAAGACGTGATAAAGACAATCCTTGCCCCATAAGACGCGGCATTGTATATTGCAACTGAGCTAATTCTACTTGAAGCTTCCCTTCTCTCGACTTCGCACGTTGCGCAAAAATATCTAATATGAGTTGCGTTCGATCAATTACCCTCGCATCTAATACTGCGGATAAATTCCGAATTTGACTCGGTGTTAATTCGTTATTAAATACGATAACATCCGGTTCTAGTTCTTCAGTTAACATTGTAAGCTCTTCTAATTTACCTTTACCTATATAAGTCGCCGGATGAAACTTCGGTCGTTTTTGCGTTGTAGACACTAACAATTCTGCTCGTGCAGTTTTCGCTAATGATGCAAGTTCTTTCATGGAATGCATAAATTTTTCATCATCATCTTGCGGCAATTGACAGCCCACTAATATGACTTTCTCTTTTTCTTCCATCAAATATGTTCACTCATCCTTTTCGAAATTTAAACCTTCTAATATAATAGCAGAGGAAGCACATTTCATCTAGTTAGCGGGGGAGAAAATTCATGGCATGGGAGATTTTTAGCATCATAGGCACAATTGCTTTCGCATTAAGCGGGGCTATTGTTGCAATGGAAGAGGATTATGATATTTTCGGGGTGTATATTTTAGGAATGGCAACCGCATTTGGGGGAGGTGCCCTTCGTAATTTATTAATTGGTTATCCGATTGTCGCATTTTGGCAACAAGACATGTTATTCCAAATCGCACTTTTATCAATGACGATTATTTTTCTTTTTCCAAATAAATTAATTAGACACTGGAAAAAGTGGGAAAACATCACTGATGCTATCGGCTTATCAGCATTTGCCGTACAAGGGGCATTATACGCTCAAAAATTAAATTTACCAATTAGCGCTACAATCGTAGCAGCCGTTTTAACTGGCATTGGAGGCGGTATTATCCGCGATCTTTTAGCCCGTAGAAAACCTCTCGTTCTTCGAGCTGATGTATATGCTTTTTGGACGATTCTGGCAGGTTTCTTAATCGGCGCTCAAATTATTGTTAGCGATTGGGCTCTATACACCTTATTCATTTTAATTGTTTGCTTCCGCATGGTTTCTATTCATTACAAATGGCATTTACCGCATAGACGCATCGACACAAACGAACGTTCAATGCATAAATAGCAATCCAACCTCTTTACAGATCGTAAAGAGGTTTTTCTTTTCTAACGAGTTTTTCCTTACATAATGTTTATACTAATTCTCAAAGCGAGGTGAACACAAATGACAAACCATGTGAATAAAGGGGCTCAAAAAAGCTCAGTAGGTCAAATTGGACATGATCCTAATTCTGCACACGAAAAAAGCGCTAAAATGGAACGTTTCCATAAATCTTATCAAGAAAAAGCAAAAAAATAGTAGAGCACTTATATAAAAAAACAGACGCACAGTTTACGTACTGTGCGTCTCCTCTTCAAGCATCAAATCACTACTTGATATTCCAATCAAATCATATTTATCATACGCATCCTCTTGTAACAACCGCATAGCTTGTGTACGAATTGATTTTTCAACAATATTCCGAACATATCGTCCATTACTAAAGGATGTAATTTGCGATGAGTACTTTACAGCATGTAAATGATCTCTAAATTTCCATTCAGCCTCTTTCGATAACTGATATTCACGTTCTTCATACATCCTCTTCCCTATTTCTAACAGCTGATTTACTGAGTAATCCGCAAACTCAATTATAAACGGAAAACGAGATTGCAGTCCTGGATTCAATGAAAGAAAGTGATTCATCTCTCTGGAATATCCAGCTAAAATCAATACAAAACCGTGTTGTTTATCTTCCATATGTTTTACGAGCGTATCAATTGCTTCTTTTCCAAAATCTTTTTCTCCCCCTCGTGCTAATGAATAAGCCTCATCAATAAACAAAATTCCCCCCATTGCTTTTTTTATTAAATCTCTTGTTTTTTGAGCCGTATGACCGATGTACTCTCCTACAAGATCTGCACGTTCAGCTTCAACTAAGTGCCCTTTTGATAGAATATTCATCTCAAATAACAATTTTCCTATCATTCTAGCAACAGTTGTCTTGCCTGTACCCGGATTGCCTTTAAACAACATATGGAGTACTTGCTTCTCAGACTTCAATCCTATTTCTTGTCTTTTTTTATTCACATAAATCCAAGCATATATTTCTTTTATTATCTTTTTTATATCATCCATCCCAACGAGTTTTCCCATCTCTTCTTCAATTCTTTGCAGCATCTCATGTTTCGTAGTAGTTTCATTTGAAATTACTGTTTTATTTTCTGCAGCCGGTAAAGAAATTTTCTTTCGATGATTTAACACAATGTTAATTTGATTATTATTTTTCTTTCGCATCGATTGTTCCATACAATCACCTCATTTTATCCACTCACCAAATATTATTATTCTTGTCTCCTTTGCAAATGACTATTTTCAGAAAAGTTTGCTATAATAAAAGAAATAATGAAGGTGGTGGGACTATGGAGACAACGGAATTCCATGATACAATACAAGCCTTTTCTATTTTTTTATTGAATAAAGGCCGAAAACCTTCAACCATTAAACGTTATGTTTATGACATTGAAGATTTCGGACATTGGTTAGAAAAAAACAAAAAGCTCCCTTCCAGTAATATATGGGCTACACTTTGTACAAAAGACTACGAAGATTACTTTTCCGACTTAAAAAAGAATCGACATTACTCAGAGAAAACGATGCACCGTGTATTCATTGTATTAAATCGAATGCATCACTTTCTAAATATTCCCAACCCATTAAAGAACATGGAAATTTCTATTCAACCAGACCGCACACTCCGCAATGAAGATTTCATTTCATCTGATGAAGAAAAAAGATTAAAACATATAGTCACTTCATTAGAAGGACTTTCAGAAAAACAACGTCCTGTACGCCCTTTATTGATGGATCGTAATATCGTTATTTTAAATTTATTAATTGACTATGGATTATCCTTACAGGAACTTACAGCATTAACTATGCATCACGTCCACTTTGAAACTAACACATTATCTATACCTGCAACCGCAGGAGTAGAAAGAACAATTACTTTAACTAGCGAAGACAAAAAACAACTATATACTTATTACAAAAGCATCCCCGAACCCGTTCGTCCAAAATATCATAGTAATGACCCATTATTTGTCGCATTCGATTTTAATCGCGGAACATATAGATGGGTATACGAAAATGATGCACCGAAGGGATTAACAGAAATCGCTATCCAAAAAATGATTCGCCTTGAAGTATCCAGAGCTAATTTACGCAAAGGAATCTCAGGACAACACTTTCGTAACACCTATATTTTAAACTTAATAAAAAAAGAAACTCCGGAGTCAGAAATTATAAAGCTAGCTGGCTTCAAATCAAAGATTTCACTAAAACGATATTATCAATACGCAGAAAATAGAAAAAACGCCTTATTATAAGGCGTTTTTTCTATTTTTTCTTCAAACAAACGATTTTACTATGACCATTTAACTAATTTTTGCATCTACTATGATGAGTTTCGTTCATATCCTCATTAGAAAGGAGAGATTTAATGTCTCATTATAACGACAGTCAGAACAAATTCTCCAAACCATGCTTTCCAAGTAGCGCTGGACGAATTCCAAATACTCCATCAATCCCAGTTACTAAGGCACAACTTAGAACATTCCGCGCAATCATTATCGATTTAACAAAAATAATCCCAAAACTTTTCGCAAATCCATCTCCCCAAAATATTGAAGATCTAATTGATACATTGAACCTACTAAGTAAATTTATTTGTTCACTAGATGCTACTTCCTCCCTGAAAGCACAAGGGTTAGCTATTATTAAAAACTTAATAACTATATTAAAAAATCCAACTTTCGTAGCAAGCGCTGTATTTATCGAGCTTCAAAATCTAATTAATTATTTACTATCCATTACAAAACTATTCCGAATTGACCCTTGCACACTTCAAGAGCTTCTTAAATTAATCGCAGCATTACAAACCGCTCTAGTTAATTCTGCTTCATTCATTCAAGGACCTACTGGACCTACTGGGCCAGCAGGGGCTACCGGTGCTACTGGCGCTACCGGACCTCGGGGTAATACGGGGGCTACTGGTGCTACTGGACCTCAAGGTAATACGGGGGCTACTGGTGCTACTGGACCTCGAGGTAACACGGGCGCTACTGGCGCCACTGGACCTCAAGGTAACACGGGCGCTACTGGCGCCACTGGACCTCAAGGTAACACAGGCGCTACTGGTGCTACCGGACCTCGAGGTAACACGGGCGCTACTGGCGCTACTGGACCTCAAGGTAACACGGGCGCTACTGGCGCCACTGGACCTCAAGGTAACACAGGCGCTACTGGGGCCACTGGACCTCAAGGGCCTCAAGGTAACACGGGCGCTACTGGCGCTACCGGATCTCAAGGACCTGCTGGGGCTACTGGGGCCACTGGACCTCAAGGACCTCAAGGTAATACGGGGGCTACTGGCGCTACCGGATCTCAGGGACCTCAAGGTAATACAGGGGCTACTGGCGCTACCGGTGCTACTGGTATAGGAGTTACAGGACCGACCGGACCTTCTGGTGGGCCTCCTGGACCGACTGGACCTCAAGGTAACACGGGTGCTACTGGACCTCAAGGACCTCAAGGGCCGGCGGGTGCTACCGGTGCCACTGGACCTCAAGGTAACACGGGCGCTACTGGACCTCAAGGTGCTCAAGGGCCGGCGGGTGCTACTGGTGCCACTGGACCTCAAGGTGCTCAAGGGCCGGCGGGTGCTACTGGTGCCACTGGACCTCAAGGTAACACGGGCGCTACTGGACCTCAAGGTGCTCAAGGGCCGGCGGGTGCTACCGGCGCTACTGGACCTCAAGGTATTCAAGGACCGGCGGGTGCTACCGGCGCTACTGGACCTCAAGGTATTCAAGGACCGGCGGGTGCTACCGGCGCTACTGGACCTCAGGGTGCTCAAGGGCCGGCGGGTGCTACCGGCGCTACTGGACCTCAGGGCGTTCAAGGTAACACAGGTGCTACCGGTGCCACTGGGCCTCAAGGCGTTCAAGGTAACACAGGTGCTACCGGCGCTACTGGACCTCAGGGCGTTCAAGGTAACACAGGTGCTACCGGCGCTACTGGACCTCAAGGCGTTCAAGGTAACACAGGTGCTACCGGCGCTACTGGACCTCAGGGCGTTCAAGGTAACACAGGTGCTACCGGTGCCACTGGACCTCAGGGACCTCAAGGTAACACGGGTGCTACTGGTGCTACCGGACCTCAAGGTGCTCAAGGACCAGCGGGCGCTACTGGTGCCACTGGACCTCAAGGTGCTCAAGGGCCGGCGGGTGCTACCGGCGCTACTGGACCTCAAGGTATTCAAGGACCGGCGGGCGCTACCGGCGCTACTGGACCTCAGGGTGCTCAAGGGCCGGCGGGTGCTACTGGTGCCACTGGACCTCAAGGTGCTCAAGGACCGGCGGGTGCTACCGGCGCTACTGGACCTCAAGGCGTTCAAGGGCCGGCGGGTGCTACCGGTGCTACTGGACCTCAAGGCGTTCAAGGTAATACAGGTGCTACTGGTGCTACCGGACCTCAAGGTATTCAAGGACCGGCGGGTGCTACTGGTGCTACTGGACCTCAAGGTGTTCAAGGTAACACAGGTGCTACTGGTGCCACTGGACCTCAAGGTGCTCAAGGACCGGCGGGTGCTACCGGCGCTACTGGACCTCAGGGTGCTCAAGGGCCGGCGGGTGCTACTGGTGCTACTGGACCTCAAGGCGTTCAAGGTAACACAGGTGCTACTGGTGCCACTGGACCTCAAGGTGTTCAAGGGCCAACGGGTGCTACTGGTATAGGAGTTACCGGACCTACTGGACCTTCTGGTGGGCCTCCTGGACCTACTGGACCTCAGGGACCTCAAGGTATTCAAGGACCGGCGGGTGCTACTGGTGCCACTGGGCCTCAAGGCGTTCAAGGACCGGCGGGTGCTACTGGTGCCACTGGGCCTCAAGGCGTTCAAGGACCGGCGGGTGCTACTGGTGCCACTGGGCCTCAAGGCGTTCAAGGACCGGCAGGTGCTACTGGTGCCACTGGACCTCAAGGTGCTCAAGGACCGGCGGGTGCTACTGGTGCCACTGGGCCTCAAGGCGTTCAAGGGCCAACGGGCGCTACTGGTATAGGAGTTACCGGACCTACTGGGCCTACTGGACCTAGCTTCCCTATAGCAACAATTGTTGTAACAAACAACATTCAACAAACAGTACTACAATTTAATAACTTTATCTTCAGTACTGCAATTAACGTAAATAATATTATCTTTAATGGCACAGACACAGTTACAGTTATCAACGGTGGTATTTATGTAATTAGCGTATCCATCTCTACAACTGCACCAGGATGTGCGCCACTCGGAGTAGGAATTTCAATAAATGGAGCAGTCGCAACTGACAACTTCTCTTCAAATTTAATAGGCGACTCACTTTCATTTACTACAATCGAAACATTAGCTGCCGGAGCAAACATTTCTGTCCAATCTACTCTTAACGAGATTACGATCCCTGCAACAGGAAATACTAACATTCGTCTAACTGTATTTAGAATCGCTTAAATTTCACTATTTATCGTTTATGGCAAATAAAAAAAGAGCGAGAAACTCGCTCTTTTTTTGTTATGTACAATAATTCATTACTATTCTAATTCAATTGAAACATTTTTTTGTGGTACAAATGTAGAAATTGCGTGTTTATAAATAAGCTGTTGCTTACCTTCTGTTTCCAGTAGGACTGTAAAATTATCAAATCCTTTAATTAATCCACGAAGCTGGAAACCATTTAATAAGTACAGCGTAACAAACGTATTCTCTTTACGGAGTTGATTTAAAAACTGATCTTGAATATTGATTGATTGCTTCATGTCGAATCCTCCTCTTTTTCTCTACTTACTATTATTCGACTTTAGTTGTAGCTTTCCTTCTATGTATCGTAAAATTTCTGACGTTTTTTCACCGTCTGTAACATCAAACCATGTGACATCCATCTTATTACGGAACCACGTTAATTGACGTTTTGCATAACGACGTGAATTCGTCTTTAATTGTGATACCGCTTCTTCTAAAGAGACACGATCCTCAAAATAATCATATATCTCTTTATACCCAATCGCTTGAATAGATTGACAATCTCGTATCCCTCGATTATACAACCCTTCTACTTCTTCTAATAAACCTTGGTCCATCATTATATCAACTCGTAAGTTAATGCGATCGTATAGCATTTCACGATCCATTGTCAAGCCAATTAAGGAAACATCGTATAATAACTCGTTTTCTTGTTTTTCAAGTTGATCACTCATTTTTTCACCCGTCGTGTGGAAAATTTCTAACGCCCTAATGACACGGCGTACATTATTTGCATGAATACGCTCAGCGCTTTCTGGGTCTACTTCCTGTAATTTCTTATGTACATATTCCACACCACGTTCTAATGCTAACTTTTCCATTTGTTCTCGGTATATAGCATCACCAGCATCATCCGTAAACTGATAATCGAATAAAACAGATTGTATATACAGACCAGTTCCACCAACGATAATCGGCAATTTACCACGCTCTGTAATCTCGCGAATATGCTTACGAACACGTTCTTGAAATTCGGCAACCGAAAATGATTCTTCTGGATTTTTTATATCAACCATATAATGTGGAATTCCGTCCATCTCTTCTTTCGTCACCTTTGCGGTTCCAATATCCATCGTACGATAAATCTGCATGGAATCTCCACTTATAATTTCACCATTTAACGCTTTGGCAAGATCAATACTTAACTTCGTCTTCCCAACAGCAGTTGGTCCAATGATGACAGCAACTTTTTCACGTTGCACTTCTCCCATATCATTCAACTCTCTTTATGTAATGTACTCCATCTATTGATTATATCCAATCTTACCAATTTTAACGGCATGATTGCAAGTTCTTTCATTACGGTACATGAAATTATAAATAAAAAAGAACATAGTTTGTCCAATTCCGCATATACATGATTAAAAATACCTTCGAGAGGATGAGTTAACTATGAAACAATCCACTATCAATTTTTCATCTTTGACAAAAGACCTCATTTTAGCTACTGCTACAAAAGAACACAATTGTTCACAAGAAGAATTATACTTCGCCTTAAATTGTTTACTACGTTCTTTTCATTCTGCTCTCCAAGAAACAACATTACATCTAGAAAATAAAGATACAGAGTATATACAAAACCAATTTTGCAGCGCATATAAAATTATTACAGGTAAAACTATTTATCCTTTTCAATAATCCATAAAAGGCGATTGCTTACATACTTTCAAGCAACCGCCTTTTATATTAATACATATATACTACTCTATAACTTTCACTTTTACAGATTTGCGCCCCCAGCTATTCGCACTACCATCTGAGCCAACTAAAACATCAATACGATTTCCTTTAATCGCACCACCAGTATCTCCAGCAATCGCTTCTCCATATCCTTCTACCCATACTTTTGATCCAAGTGGAATTACTTTAGGATCAACAGCAATTACTTTCATATTTGGATTCGCTGTTAAGTCATGCCCCATTGCAGTTAATACACGACCACCATACGAACCATTCTCACTCGGATCTGCTGTATATGCTGTCGCTTCTACCGTTATTTCACGTCCACTAGTCGGTGCACTTGTTTCATTAGATTTCGCAACTTGTTTCGTAGTTGACTGCTGTTTTGCCACAGGTTTACTTGATTCTACATTCTTAACAGATTCTTTACTCTTAACTACTTTATTACTTTTAACCGGCGTATTTACTCTTTCCGGCGCTTCTTCTTTCGTTGCAACTTCTTTCTTTTCAATCACTGGTGCCGTTCCTGTTAAAAATGGCACATGAACATATCCTGTTTTTCCATTATAGTCAAATTGCAACCATTCATTTTGAACTTGATTTGTCGTTTCAATTACATCATTTTTATTCAGTTTTCCAATAATTTCCGAGTCAGTATTCGCTCCAGCGCGAACATTTAACACACCCGCCGTCACATAATATGTACTTTTTGTAAATTCAGCACTTACAAACGCTTCTTGACCATTTAATTTAATTTTTGTCCATCCGTTTTCTGTATTTACAACATCTAATTTATTTCCACTTAACATTTTACCTACAAGCTTAGACTCTACAGTTGGGTTTTCTCTAACATTTAATACGTCTGTTGTTACAATCGTTTCCGCTTTCGCAGAACCTGCAAAAATCCCAAGACCAAAAACTGCCGCCGTTGCTATACCTAATAATTTTTTCATGAATAGCCTCCATTTGCTTTGTTTTCGTATTTTTATTATAGCAACGGATTTTTAAGATTTTTAGAAAACACACAATTACAAACCATTCGTAATATACGATTAATGAGCTGTAACATAAATTTCCATATTAATGAATTACATTTCCAATAGAATTCCCAATAGTTTTCATATATTTTCCACATACAAGCACCAGAATTTTTTTCCAGAAAAAATTACAGTATTACTTTTTTGTTACAAAAAAAGCATATTTCATTACATCTTTTACCAAAATTCATCATTATCCAATTATCAACCTCCTTTTTTGTAATAAAAAGGAGCAGCTAATAAAAGCTACTCCCTTTACACGTATTATTTAACTTTCTTTTTCCAAATTCCCATCATAAGAGCAGAAACAACTGCCCCTATCAATATCGAGAAAATATATAACACTGGTTTATTTACTAAAGCGATAACAAACAATCCACCATGCGGTGCTGGTAATGTAATTTGGAATAACATTGATAATGCACCTGCAATACTTGAACCGACAACACAACTGACAATTACCCGAACCGGATCTGCTGCTGCAAACGGAATCGCACCTTCTGTAATAAACGATGCCCCCATAATATAATTTGTTAAACCAGACTTACGTTCCGCTTCTGTAAACTTCGATTTAAAGAAGGTAGTTGCTAACGCAATTGCAAGCGGTGGCACCATACCACCAGCCATAACCGCTGAATGTACCCCAAAGTTCTTCGCTTCTATCGCAGCAATACCAAACGTAAATGCTGCTTTATTAATTGGACCACCCATATCAATTGCCATCATCGCACCTAAAATAAGACCTAGTAATATAGCATTTGTACCGTTCAAACCATTTAACCATCCTGTTAACATTTCATTCAATGCTACTACAGGCGGAATTACTACTTTTTGCATAACAACTCCTGTAATCAATAATCCAAAGACCGGATATAACAATACAGGTTTAATTCCTTCTAATTGTACTGGTAGGCCTGAAAATAATTTTTTCAATCCTAAAACAACATATCCGGCTAAGAAACCAGCAATT
Organism: Bacillus sp. FF-1; assembly: GCF_028548245.1. Classification (NCBI taxonomy): domain Bacteria; kingdom Bacillati; phylum Bacillota; class Bacilli; order Caryophanales; family Bacillaceae; genus Bacillus; species Bacillus sp. FF-1. The sequence continues at coordinate 245,412 of NZ_JAQQGG010000004.1, read as the reverse complement.
AATCCACCTAAAAATCCAGCATTCGCATGTGCCGCTAAAAATCCTCCGACAACACCGGGCATAAAACCAGGACGATCAGCAATAGAACTAGCAATAAACCCTGCTAAAATTGGTACAAGGAATAAAAATGCCCCTGTTCCCCCTCCTCCAATAGACATGAACAATTCAGCTAAAGGACCTTCTGCTTTTATACCACCAAACGAAAACGCTAGCGCAATTAAAATCCCGCCACCAACAACGAATGGAAGCATATTACTTACGCCGTTCATTAAATGCTTATAAATTCCTAATCCATTTTCTTTCTCCGTATTTTCTGCCTTTCCATCCTCTTTTACACCTTTAAAGATTGGTGCATCTTGTTTTACAGCCCGATTAAGAAGTTTTTCAGTTTTTCTAATCCCGTCAGCGACTGGCACTTGAATAACATGTTTACCAGCAAAACGATTCATTTCTACTTGTTTATCTGCCGCAACAATTATAGCTGTTGCGCGTCCAATATCCTCTTTCGTTAAACCGTTTTTTATACCTGTTGATCCATTCGTTTCAACTTTAATTGCAATTCCTAGCTCTGCTGCTTTTGCTTTCAAGCTATCTGCAGCCATATATGTGTGAGCGATTCCAGTCGGGCAAGCTGTAACAGCTAATACGTACGGTTCATTCCCTTCTGGTTTTGCAACTTCAACCTCTTCTTCTTCTTTTTCATTTTCTTTTTCATCAAATAAACGAAGAAGTTCTTCTTCATCCTTCGCTTCTAACAATTGCTTACGAAACCCTTCATCCATTAATAGTGTAGATAGGCGTGATAACGTTTCTAAATGCGTATTATTCGCCCCTTCACTTGCAGCAATCATAAAAAATAAATGCGCAGGTTGTCCGTCAAGCGATTCATAGTTGATACCGCTTACACTTCTACCAAAACAAATCGCTGGTTGCTTAACAGCTTTTGTTTTCGCATGAGGTATAGCAATCCCTTCACCAATGCCGGTTGTACTTTGTGACTCCCTTTTTAAAATAGCTTCTTTAAATTCAGCTTTGCTATTTAAACGATTTGCCCCGTTTAATTTCTCAACTAACTCATCTATGACAGCTTCTTTATTTGAAGCTGTCAAATTCATAATAACTGTATCCCTTTTTAATAGTTCTGTAATTTTCATATGTTGCTTCCCCCTATCGCTTAGTTACAATTACTTGCGACAATAATTCTTCTACTTTTTCCTTTTCACATAAATCGGCTGAAAATGCTGTTGCACTCCCTGTTGCAACGCCATATTGAAATGCCTTTTCAATATCTTTTGTCTGTTCATATCTTCCTACAAATCCCGCAACGAGAGAATCTCCAGCCCCAACCGAATTAATTACAACGCCTTTTGGAATAGTTGCTTCATATATACCTTCTGCCGTAAATAATAAAGCTCCATCTCCGGCCATTGATACGATAACGTGCTCTACACCTTGTTCAACTAATTTTCTTCCATATGGTAAAACATCTTCTACTGTGGAAATCTCTACTCCGAATAACTCACCAAGTTCATGATGATTAGGCTTTATTAAAAATGGTTTATTTTTAACTACATGCTGCAGCGCACTACCACTTGCATCTACTACTACACGAATGCCTTTTTCAGCTCCGAACGCTGCGATTGATTCATAAAAGGTAGTTGGGATAGACGCTGGTACACTTCCAGCTAGTACAACACAATCTCCCTTTTGCATACTTTCAATTTGTTTCATTAATTGTTCAAATTGTTCCTTAGTCACACTAGGTCCTTGCCCATTTAATTCTGTTTCTTCTTGCCCTTTTATTTTCACATTAATTCGAGAATCTCCATCTACTTGGACGAAGTTTGTTGTTACACCTTCCGCCTGTAATACATCTTTAATAAATCGACCGGTAAATCCACCAGTAAATCCTAGCGCTACATTTTCAACACCTAAACGATGAAGAACGCGAGAAACATTAATTCCTTTTCCTCCAGGAAACTTCATATCTTTTTCTGCTCGATTTACTGCGCCTAACTCTAAGGAATTAACTTGTACTATATAATCAATAGATGGGTTTAAAGTTACTGTATAGATCATTGTTTATCAGCCTCAATTACATTGGTTTGTCTTTTATATTTTTCTAAATCAATTTCTAAATGGTTTGTAATAATATTCGCCTCTTCAACATTGGCAATTTTCGCAAACGCAACTTCCGAAAACTTACTTTCATCAATTAAGAAATATCCTTCATTTGCTAATGTTAATGCCATTTGCTTTAAAAGTGCCTCTTCCGGATCTGGTGTTGTAAAACCAAGTTGTTCATGTACACCATTCGCTCCTAAAAAACATTTATCAAAACGATACTTCTGCATGCTTTCCTGTGCCATAGCACCGATTAAAGCTTTCGTCCTACTCTTCATCATTCCGCCTAGTAAATATGCACGAATATGATTTTCAACTAAAGCTTCAATATGCATAAGTCCATTCGTAACAACGGTAACATCCTTATTTATTAAAAATGGAATCATTTCAAATGTTGTACTTCCTGCATCTAAATAAATGCAATCACCTTGTTCCACAACGTTAGCCGCATACTTCGCAATTTGTTGTTTTATTTGAATGTTTTTGGATGATTTTTCAACCATCGTCGGCTCCTGTCCTTTTCCTGTTAAAACAGCTGCACCACCGTGAACTCTTTTTAATAACCGTTGTTTTTCCAATTGCGCTAAATCACGACGAATTGTTGATTCAGAGCTTTCTGTTCTTTCCACTAATTGTTGTAATTTAACAACCTTCTGCTCTTTTACAAGTTGCAATATCATTTGATGACGTTCAGGAGTTAACATTTTATTCACCTCTTCTTTGATTACAGTATAATGAAAACGATCACAAAAATCAACCATAAACATTCACAAATAACCAAAAACAATCACAAACAGTTATAAACAACAAAAAAGAAACCCATTGGATTGTTATATCAAATGGGTTCCTTTACTCGCTTCACTTATAAGGAAGCTTTATATATGCTTAAAACATCGTCTTTATTTAATTTTTTAAAGTTACCAAATTCGCCATAAGCCATCGCTTTATCCGCCATTACATCAATTTCATTTTCTCCAATAGCATAATCAGATAACGTTACTGGTGCTTCAATTGAAGTCCAAAATTGACGTAACGCCTCAATTCCTTCTAACGCAATTTCTCGATCAGTCTTTCCATCTGTTTCTACATCGAATACACGAATAGCGAACTGTTTAAAACGACTTACATTTTCATCTACAACATGCTTCATCCAGTTCGGGAATAAAATCGCAAGGCCACCTCCGTGTGGTATATCATGAACCGCTGAAACCGCGTGCTCAATATTGTGTGTTGCCCAGTCTCCTTTTACTCCCATCGCTAAAATACCGTTTAGCGCCATAGTACCGCAGTATAAAATCGTTTCTCTATGCTCATAATTTTCTAGATCATTTAAAAGCTTAGGAGCTGTCTCAATGACTGTTTTTAAAACAGATTCACAATAACGATCTTGTAATTCTGTATTTGTTCCATGATGGAAATATTGTTCTAATACGTGTGACATAATATCTACCATACCGTAAATTGTTTGATCCCTCGGTACAGACGCAGTATGAGCTGGATCTAAAATTGAAAACTGAGGGAAGGTAACTGGGCTACCCCAGCCATATTTTTCATTCGTTTCCCAGTTTGTAATGACAGAACCAGCATTCATTTCAGATCCTGTTGCCGCAAGAGTAAGCACAGTACCAAATGGTAATGCCTCACTGGCAAATGTTTTTTTCGTTACAATATCCCACACATCTCCATCGTACTTACTACCAGCTGCAATTGCCTTCGTACAGTCGATTACACTACCTCCACCAACTGCTAAAATAAATTCAACACCATTATCTTTACAAATTTGAATCCCTTTCTTTACAGTTGATACACGTGGATTCGGTTCAACACCTGTCAATTCAAATACTTCTGCATTTATTTCCTTTAAAATAGAAATTACATTATCATAAATACCGTTTCTTTTAATGCTGCCTCCCCCGTATACGAGAAGAACTTTTTTACCGAACTGTGGAATTTCAGTTTTCAATTGCTCTAATTGACCTTTACCGAAAATAAGTTTCGTTGGATTACGAAATACAAAATTTTGCATATCCCTTTACCATCCCTTCTATATGAAAAGCAACTATACTTTTGTATACCATATTTTTTTCATTTTACAAAAACATTTGCCTAACAAAAAAATCCCAGCCTATAGGCTGAGATTTTTTATTGATAATAAGGTGAGATCATTAAGTAAACAATAACACCAGATAAACTTACATATAACCAAATCGGCATTGTCCAACGTACAATTTTACGATGACGTGTTAATTGATTTGTAAAACCAAATACAAGTGCAAACAATGCAAGTGGTACGATAATTGCTGCTAGGATAATATGTGTAATTAAAATGATGAAATACACATATTTAATGAATCCTTCGCCACCAAAATGTGTTGCTGGCGCCAAGTAATGATACGATAAATAAGAAACACAAAATAGCAACGTCGTTGTAAATGCTGCTAGGATGAAGCCACGATGCATTTTCACATTCTTCTTAATAATAGAAAATAACGCTGCTAATAAAAATACGAACGTAAAGCTATTAAAAATTGCGTTTAACATTGGTAAAATCGTTACATCAAAATGTACTTCTCCTTCATAGCCAACAGGTCCAAAGAACAAAAATAAAATAATCGCATTTACAATTACAGAAAGCGTTATCACAATAGGAGCATAGCTTTTCTGATTTGTTGATTGATCCACCAAAATGGTCACTCCCTCTTCCTTCAAATATGTATACGTAACCTCACTATTTTAACATACTATTCACAGTGTAAATGTGACAATAGTTTGACACAGCAAGACAAAACAAAGAAAAAATCCTTCTTAATAAAACTTCTTAAGAAGGATTTTATCGCTTTATTATTCAAATAGCAATGCGATTAGTTTTTGTTAAAAAATGTATCGCTATATGCTTGAAAAATTTCAGACACTTGATATCCCATTAAAGAAATTGCTGTTAATGAAAAGAAACCAATCATAAGAAATCGAAACCACATATAAATCTCCTCCTTGTATTTAGCTTAAAGAACATTCGCTATATTACAAGTTGAGTGGCACTCTTCATCGTCACTTTCCTTTTTCTTTACAATTGCTGTAATAAATCGAATCATAAAGAAAAATACAAAAGGAAATTGTTCGTAATTTACCTTGGCATAGTTCAGCAACGGCTCGCGTTGCATATCGAACGGGGATGAGAAGGAATAGAACATACCTTGCTCTTCCATATATACAATTACAATTTTTATACAAAATACGATTCCTAGAAACGAAACAATATCTTGCCATTCTGTCGTATATAGCAGGTTATACAGCTCTAATACGTACTCTTCCATCGTCATCCCCCCTTCCTTTTTTATCATTTTGCTCGCCTTCGCATAAAAAGTCAAGAAAAAAGTTTATATTCACTATGACAATAGTAATTACTCATTTTTATGATTATATATGATTCTTTTATAGCAATGATTGGGTGTAACTCTCTTCGAAAACAAGAAATTAGAATCGAACAGATTCCTCATTCTTACTTGTAGTATTCGATACTGTACTATTTTTATTTCTATTAAAAATAAAATAAGAAAGTATTATAAGAACAGTAACAAGCATCGTCAAAAGTGCTTGTGAACGTAAAGATTCAATTGCAAGCATCGTAACTAAAACAGCTATAATAGCGGCAATTGTAACATACGTTACATACGGGAAAAACCACATTTTCACTTTCAAATTTTGTTGTTCTACTTTCCCCATTTTTTTACGGATCTTTAAATGCGAAACAGCTATAACGAGATAAACGAGCAACGCAATCCCGCCAGATGCATTCACTAAAAATAAAAAGACTTTATCTGGAGATATGTAACTAAAAACAACTCCAATATAAGCGAAGAACGTTCCGAATAAAACGGCCCGAACTGGAACACCACTACTATTCAATTTCAAAAATGCCTTTGGAGCATCTCCTCTTTCTGCCATTGAAAAAAGCATTCTTGAGTTCGTATATAAACCAGAATTTAAACAAGAAAGTACAGCTGTTAAAACGATAAAATTCATAATTTGTGCTGCCGCTGGTATCCCTATATGTTCCAGTACCGCTACAAACGGACTTTTTAATATGTTCGCTGAATTCCATGGAAGAAGTGTAACAACTACAGCAATCGATCCAATGAAAAATACGAGAATACGCCAAATTACACTATTTGTTGCTGTTTTTACTGCTTTTACAGGTTCAGCAGATTCTCCAGCAGCTACTGCAACAATCTCAGATCCCATAAATGAAAATATTACGACAGTAATTCCAAGTAGCACCGAACTTATACCGTTTGGCATAAATCCTCCTTGTCCTACTAAATTCGAAGTGCCAGGTGCTTCCGTTCCTGGTACAAATCCTAAAATAACAGCTAGTCCAAGACAAAGGAACAAAACGATACTTATTACTTTAATAAAAGAAAACCAATATTCAAACTCTCCAAATGATTTCACCGAAAAAACATTCGTCAATGTTAATAAAATCGTTAATATTAGGCTTAATAACCAAAGAGGGATTTCTGGAATCCAGTATTGAATAATACCAGCACCTGCTGTGGCTTCTATCGCAATAACAATTACCCAGAAAAACCAATATAGCCACCCAATTGTATAACCGGCCCATGGACCAATTGCTTCTCTTGCATATGTTGCAAATGACCCACTTGTCGGGTTAATAGCTGCCATTTCCCCAAGCATTCTCATAACGAAAACGACTAGAAGTCCTGCTAATGCATATGAAACGATAGAACCTGGCCCTGCTGAATGCACAACTGCCCCACTTCCAACAAACAAACCAGCTCCTATTACGCCGCCAATTGAGATCATTGTAATGTGGCGTATTTTGAGGTCTTTCTTAAGATTTTTATCCAACTCTTATACATCCCCTTCCAAACGTAATTTTGAAATTTATGTAAGAGTATTATGTGAAAACTTTGCCTACACTTTAAAATATATCAAAATATTCTGAATTTAACAATTGTAATGCAAGCTCCTATAAAAATTATTACATTAGGTTTAATAATTTTCCATATACAATTGTTGAGAAAATTATAGCTACCTTACGAAAGAACGAATTTTCAGATATCATTAAATAAACAAGATTATACATCTAGACAACTTTTTGTATAGGAGTGTTGATATGTTAAACAAGTTCAAATTCATTTGTTGTACGTTAGTAATTTTTTTACTGCTACCACTAGCCCCCTTTCAAGCACAAGCAGCAAACAATTTAGGATCAAAACTACTCGTTGGATACTGGCATAACTTTGATAACGGTACTGGCATTATTAAATTAAGAGACGTTTCACCAAAATGGGATGTAATTAATGTATCTTTCGGGGAAACTGGTGGTGATCGTTCTACTGTTGAATTTTCTCCTGTGTATGGTACAGATGCAGAATTCAAATCAGATATTTCTTATTTAAAGAGTAAAGGAAAAAAAGTAGTTCTTTCAATTGGTGGACAAAATGGAGTCGTTTTACTTCCTGACAATGCCGCTAAGCAACGCTTTATTAATTCCATACAATCTCTCATTGATAAATACGGTTTTGATGGAATAGATATTGACCTTGAATCAGGTATTTACTTAAACGGAAATGACACTAATTTCAAAAACCCAACTACTCCTCAAATCGTAAATCTTATTTCGGCTATTCGAACAATCTCAGATCATTACGGTCCCGACTTTCTATTAAGCATGGCTCCTGAAACAGCTTATGTTCAAGGCGGTTATAGTGCATACGGAAGCATCTGGGGTGCATATTTACCGATTATTTACGGAGTGAAAGACAAACTGACATACATTCACGTTCAACACTACAACGCTGGCAGCGGGGTTGGAATGGACGGTAATAACTACAATCAAGGTACTGCAGACTACGAGGTCGCTATGGCAGATATGCTCTTACATGGTTTTCCTGTAGGTGGTAATGCAAATAACATGTTCCCAGCTCTTCGTTCGGATCAAGTAATGATTGGACTTCCTGCAGCACCAGCGGCCGCTCCAAGTGGTGGGTATATTTCTCCAACTGAAATGAAAAAAGCTTTAGATTATATCATTAAGGGAATTCCTTTCGGAGGAAAGTATAAACTTTCAAATGAGAGTGGCTATCCTGCATTCCGCGGCCTAATGTCTTGGTCTATTAATTGGGATGCAAAAAACAACTTTGAATTCTCTAGTAACTATAGAACATATTTCGATGCGATTCCCTTGCAAAAATAATGAAAACAACAATAGGTTTTATATGACCTATTGTTGTTTTTTATTTACCACCAATTAACATCGCTCGTTCATCAAAATCAAATTGAGAATGATGATGTGGAATTGAATACATTAGTTACTCTTTTGCTTCAATATAAATACTGAAAGTTCAGGTACACTCCAAAATCTAACAGGCATTCGGGTTGTCCCAATACCACGATTTACATATAAATATAACGGCTTACTCTTCCCCTCTACTTCATACATACCTTCAACATGACTCTCAGCTAGTTTTGTCGTAATGAATGGACCGATAAAAGGAATTTGAACTTGTCCTCCGTGACTATGGCCTGACATTTGAAAATCAACTGGGTAACGTGCTACTTTGTCTACAACATCCGGCTCATGTACTAATAACATATTGAAATCTTGTTGCCTTACATGTTTTAAAGTTGAGTCTATTTGCGGCTTACCTAATAAAAAATCATCCAAACCTGATATTGTAATATATTTGCCGTTTTCCGCTTTAATTTTCTGCACTTCATTGACTAACACAGCGAAACCAGCTTCCTCCATATATTTTTTATAAAATAAACTACCTCCGCCGCCTCTATCATGATTCCCAAACACTGCATATTTCCCTAAGGGTGCATGTATTTTTTGTAAAATCCCTTTCGCTTCTTCTCTTTCGGCTTTATACGATCCAAACTTATCTATTAAATCCCCTGTGAAAACTACTACATCCAGACTTAATGCATTTATCTTCTCCACCAAATTTTCTAATTGTTTCAGTGTGAATTCTGGCCCTAAATGTACATCTGAGAACTGCAATATTTTTTTATTATGAAACTCTTTAGGAATTGTAGAAGATTCTATTTCATTCCACGTAACTGTTACTAGTTTTCGTTCTATTTCTGTCGCATAGAAATACAAACTTATAGAAATCATTACTACACTTACAAAACTGATTATAGATACCTTGACGATTGATTTTTTTTGTTCTTCTTTTACGTGATACGTATTCATGTTCTCACCTCTAGAAGTACTTTAAAACCTTATTGTTACATGAATGTGACAACACGAACAATGTTAGTTATATTTAATTCCAGCCCTGCTCACTTTGACAAATTTATACAGAAGTCATAACATATTTTTATAATACATAGATTCTTAAAAATGTTCCATTTATTCTTTTATCATTTTATTAAGGAGAGATTATTCATGTCTGTATTTACACCAGAAGAAATTACGGAACTTGCTGCTAATTCCGGAAGAAAAAAAGCTCATTTATCATTACTCCCTATGCTAATTCTCGGTTTTTTTGGCGGTGCTTTCATAGCATTAGGGTATTTACTCGATATTCATGTTATTGGAACAATGCCAAAGGCTTGGGGATCATTTACTAGTTTTCTAGGCGCTGCTGTATTCCCTATCGGTCTTATTCTCGTTATTCTTGCAGGCGGTGAACTAGTAACTGGTAACATGATGACAGTTTCCATGGCCTGGCTTCAAAAGAAAATTACTTTATTTTATTTCATACGAAATTTAATTATTGTTACATTGAGCAATTTCATAGGTGCTGTATTCGTTGCTTATTTTTTCGGTCATATCGTCGGATTAACAGAGGGAGCTTTTTTAGCAAAAACAGTTTCTATTGCGCAAGCTAAACTACAAGATACACCACTACAAGCCTTCATTTCTGCAATCGGATGTAATTGGCTCGTTTGTTTAGCTGTTTGGCTTAGTATGGGAAGTAAAGAATTTATCGGAAAGATTATCGGCATTTGGTTCCCAGTTATGACTTTTGTTGCAATTGGATTTCAACACGTTGTAGCCAATATGTTTGTCATCCCAGCTATAATTTTTGCAGGTCATTTAACTTGGTTTGAATATTTTCCAAACTTCATTTTTGTTTTCTTCGGAAACTTAGTAGGAGGTATGTTATTTGTAGCGTTACCTTATTTCATATCTTATAATAAGAAACTACCTTCTACTAAAGAACAAACGGAATTAAAGAAAAAATCTGTATCCGCTTAAATGGAACGACTATACAGCAATCCTGAAAAATATTACAAATTCCATTTTTTTTATGAATATATGTGCGTACACTTGTTCTCGAATGTTTTATACGTTATAATAACAACTTAAATAGCATTATTTACATATGAGGTGAAAAACATGAACAAAACAGAATTAATCAAAAACGTAGCACAAAATGCTGAGATTTCTCAAAAAGAAGCTACTGTAGTTGTACAAACTGTAGTAGAATCAATCACTAACACTTTAGCTGCTGGTGAAAAAGTACAACTTATCGGATTCGGTACATTCGAAGTTCGCGAAAGAGCTGCTCGTACAGGCCGTAACCCACAAACTGGTGAAGAAATGCAAATCGCAGCTTCTAAAGTACCTGCTTTCAAAGCTGGTAAAGAACTAAAAGAAGCTGTAAAATAATGAAAAATAGCCTTCTCGTTTACGAGAGGGCTATTTTTTTCATTACATAATTAATAAAAATCTGACCATTATGCTCTTTCTTTTGTTCCTTTATGCAAATAAAGCCTTTACTTTCAAAAAAGGGTTTTGCTGTAATACTTGCTTCTGTATAAATCCCCCTATGCCCCAAGTTCACTGCTTCTTGTTCTAACTTTTGTAGTATGTATGAAGCTATCCTTTTCCTTTGATAATCTTTATGTGTAAATAAACGATCTACGTAATGATCCTCATTATAATCCCCAAATCCGACTATCATACCGTTATAATCCGCTACATAACTAATATTCTTTTCTAAAGACTTTAACCAGCTTTCCCTATCTAGTTGATCTGGTGCCCATGCCTGTAGCTGTAACACGTTATAATCTTTTGCATTAATTGTATGAACTGTTTCATAGAACAACTGTAATACTTGTTCTAAATCCTCTTTATGGAATGTTCTAATGATCATATCTTTTAACATATATGAACCTCCTTACTACACTATCATTTAACTTTTCTACCATCTAGTATTCAATATTTCTGCTTTATTATATCTTTTTTCTTTCTATATAAACAAAAAACAATACTTATTTCAAAGTATTGTTTTTTGTTTAAAAGCCTATGAAATTACTCTATAAATTTACATTTTTATTATTTTAACTTCACTCTTTGCAATCGTAATGCATTTAATACAACTGATACAGAACTAAATGCCATAGCCGCTCCTGCAACCCAAGGTGCTAAGAAACCGAACGCTGCAATCGGGATTCCTAAACCGTTATAAGCTAGTGCCCAGAATAAATTTTGCTTAATATTTCTTATCGTCATCTTACTCATAAAGATTGCATCAGCAATACTATTTAAATCGCCACGAATTAACGTAATATCTGCCGCTTCCATCGCTACATCCGTTCCTGTTCCAATTGCCATACCGATATCCGCCGTAGCAAGTGCTGGAGCATCATTTATTCCATCTCCAACCATTGCTACTTTCTTACCTTGCGCTTGCAATTTTTTCACTTCTTCTGCTTTTCCTTCTGGTAATACTTCTGCAATTACGTGATCAATGCCAACTTGCCCCGCAATTGCCTGAGCAGTTTGTGTATTATCTCCTGTAATCATCACAACGTCTAGACCCATTTTCTTAAGTCTTGTAATAGCTGCTTTTGAAGTATCTTTTACAGTATCTGCAACGGCAACTATACCGGCATATTCTTTATCAATCGCAATAAGCATTGCTGTTTTGCCTTCTCGTTCTAACTCTTCCATTGATTTAGAAACTTCTTCAATATCAACATTGAATTTCTTCATTAATCGGCGTGTACCAATTAATAATTGTTTCCCTTCTACAACTGATTCAATACCGAATCCAGGAATCGCTTCAAACGTTTCTGAACTTGGAATATTAATTTTCTTTTCTTTAATTCCTTCTACAATTGCTTCCGCAAGTGGGTGTTCAGAATTTTTTTCTGCCGCACCTACTAAACGCAGTATTTCTTCTTCATGGAATCCATCTGCTACAATTACATCTGTTAACACTGGCTTCCCGTTTGTCACAGTACCTGTTTTATCTAGTATAACCGTATCTAATCGATGCGTTGCTTCTAAATGCTCTCCGCCTTTAAATAAAATACCATACTCAGCTGATCTTCCTGATCCAGCCATAATAGATGTAGGCGTTGCAAGACCTAATGCACATGGACAAGCGATAACAAGTACTGCTATCATTTTCTCAAGTGCTCCGCCAAAATCGCCTGGTGTAACAAATATCATCCACACTGCAAATGTGATAATAGCAATCACAACTACAACCGGTACGAAAATACCTGAAATTTGATCTGCTACCCTTTGAATAGGAGCTTTTGAACCTTGAGCCTCTTCTACTACTTTAATAATTTGAGCTAATGCAGTATCTCTTCCTACCTTAGTTGCTTTCACTTTTAAAAATCCATTTTTATTCATTGTAGAACCGATTACTACATCCCCAATTGTTTTATCAACTGGAATACTTTCACCTGTTAACATCGATTCATCTATTGCTGACTTTCCTTCTACAATCTCACCATCTACCGGAATTTTTTCACCAGGCTTTACATAAACGATATCACCAGCTACTACTTCTTCGATTAAAATTTTCATTTCTGTTCCATCTCGCACAACTGTAGCTGTCTTTGCTTGTAAACCCATCAACTTTTTAATTGCTTCTGATGAACGTCCCTTTGCTTTTGCTTCAAATAATTTTCCTAAAATAATTAGTGTAATAAGTACCGCACTCGTTTCAAAATATAAGTCTGTCATATGTTCCGAAGAACCGATAGATTGAATACTTAAATATACACTATAGAAATAGGCGGCCGACGTTCCAAGTGCCACAAGAACATCCATGTTAGCACTTTTATTACGTAACGCTTTATAAGCCCCAACATAAAACTGTCCACCAATGATAAATTGAACTGGCGTTGCAAGAGCTAGTTGCACCCAAGGGTTCATAAGCATATCAGGTAAATAAATAAACGATGTAAATGAGAAGTGACTTACCATTGCCCACAGTAACGGGAATGATAAAATAAACGAAATAATAAACTTCTTCTTTTGTCGCTCAATTTCTTGTAAGCGATGATCAGTTGATCCATCTTGCTCATCTGATTTCACTTCCAATTTATATCCTAATTTCGCAATTGCACTCTTCATTTCATTTACATTAATTTCATCAGGATTAAAATCTACTGTAGCCGATTCCAAAGCGAAATTTACTGTCGCCTCGTTCACACCTTCTAACTTATTTAAACGCTTTTCTACTCTATTGGCACATGCTGCGCATGTCATTCCTGAAACAGTAAATTCAGCTTTATCACTTACAATTCCATATCCTAACGATTCAACTTTTTCTTTAAACTGTTGCGGATTTGTTTTTTGGGGATCATATATTATTTTCGTTTTTTCAAGTGCAAAATTTACATTTGCATCATGAACACCTTCTACTTTTTTTAGACCTTTTTCAATTCTATTTGCACATGCGGCACATGTCATTCCTGATATTTGAAGATTGGCCTCTTTTTGTTCATTCATGTCTCTCACCTCTATATACCCTTATGAGGTATAATTATTAGCAAAATAAATCGTACTTCCTATAAAGTACGATTTATTTCCATATCTAAAAATAATTATTGAACATCGTATCCTTGATCTTCAATTACAGCAACGATATCTTTTAATGTTACAACTGACGAGTCGATAGTAACTTCAACAGTTCCTTCTGCTAATTGAACTTTCACTTGTTCAACACCGTTTAGCTCTTTCACACTGCTTTCGATAGCATTTACACAATGTCCACAAGACATACCTTCAACTTGTAATGTTAACTGTTCCATTTAAAATCCTCCTCTTGTTTATTCATTGTTTGTTAATCACAGTTACATCTTACCATACCCCCCTAAGGTAATCAATGGTTTTTTATCATGATTTTTCAATTATTTTCTAAAAGTTTATTTTACACACACTTTTTCACACCAATACAAGGATAAACAAAAAACAAGCTAGTTACACACTAGCTTGTTTTTACGCTTTTGAAAAACGTTCAAATACTGTCATTAATTCTTCGATTGCTTCGTCACCATTACCATTTTTAATTGCACCTGAAACACAATGACTCGTATGGTTTTTTAATACACCCATTCCTACTTTTTTCATCGCTGCATTAATCGCTGAAATTTGCACTAAAATATCCACGCAATACCGATCATTTTCAATCATATTTTGAATACCCCGAACTTGCCCTTCAATTCTCTTCAATCTATTTATAATTTGCTCTTTTTCTTTTTCTGATCTATGTGTTACTGCTTCATGCTCTTTATGCCCCATATTATCACCTTCTTAAAGTTTCTCTTCATCCAATAAAACAATTACTTTTACGAGTATACCAATTATAGCATTAAATATCTATGCATGATACCCCATATGAGTATATTTCCACTTTATGATTATTCTTAACACATTGTTAGCTTCTCAGTCTTAATTTTCATTATACCCTTTCCTTTTTTCAAAAAACAATAATAAGCGAGGGTTGTCCATCCCCGCTTATTATTCATTCCCAAATATAAAAGCCTCAATCTTCACACATGTAAATTGAGACTTTTTCTTCCTATATATAATTATTGCTGATCACATACTTTTGTATCATTCACTACTGAAGTTCCTTCAACGGTTACCGTATGAAAACAGTCGTTTACACGAACTGTCACAACATTATCTTGCCGATCAATGATATGATATTCATTAAAATTTTTATTTAGAGCACTGCGAATTTGTTCTCCTTCATAAATTGGGATACCATGCGATAAAACCCAAATAAGTCCAGCGATAGCGAGAATAGTTTTCATACGATCTACCTCCTTGAGAATATAGTGAACTTTTCATCCGTGCTTTTTCAGCTCTACGAATCATAATTGGAATGAACCAAGCCTTTTCGGAAATAAGTTCATTTCGTCTATTTTATGTTTATGCTAATTGTGAACGAATTGTGACAACTTTTTGTCTCTTTAGACGAAAAATTGAAACAAAACTTTCAAAAAGGACAATTCTACTTACGCAAACAAAAGGCTATGGAGAATTTCCCCATAGCCTTTTGCTTACATTTAATTAGACGATTATTTCATTATGTTTAATAGTAAGTGTTTCAATTTGAATGGTAGCATGTTCAATATGAAACTCTTGTTTTAACATATCAATAATATTTTGAAGTACTTCTTGATCATCCTGTTTTTTATCAATCATTACATGGACGCTTAATGCGTCTAGTCCAGATGTAATTGTCCAAATATGAAGATCATGTAAATCACGTACACCTTCTACTCCTTTAATCGCTTGCTTCACTTTCTCTAGTTCAATTGCAACGGGTGTACCCTCCATAAGTATATGAATGGAATGTTTTGTTACTCCCCACGCGCTCTTTAAAATTAATAAAGCAACAACTACTGAAATAATTGGATCTGCTATATACCATGAGAATAACGACATAAGTACCCCAGCTACTAATGCTCCCACTGACCCTAAAGCATCTCCAAGAACATGTAAATACGCGCTACGTAAATTTACATTATTTTTCACATCACCTTGTCTCATCAGTGCCCATGCACTAATTAAATTTGCTAGTAAACCAATTGATGCGATTAACATCATTGGACCACTTGAAACAGTTGGTGGTTCAAAAAACCGACCAATTGCTTCCCATACGATAAGCCCTGCTACAACAAATAACGTAATTCCATTAATTAATGCCGCCAAAATCTCAAAACGATAATATCCATACGTTTTTTTAGAAGTAACCGTTCTAGCTGCTAATCCAATAGCAATTAAACTTAATAATAAGGAACTTGTATCGCTTAACATATGTCCTGAATCAGATAATAAAGCCAAACTATTTGTAACTAGTCCCCCGAAAAATTCAAGGAACATGATAGTTGCTGTAATCACTAAGGCTGTAATTAATCCTTTTCTGTTACCTTTCCTACTTTCCTCAAAATGATGATGGCCATGGGAATGCCCGTGAGCATGCCCATGATGTTGGTGACCGTGATGATGTCCCATATAAATACCTCCTTTTAATTTTGTTTGTCTTTCATAATTCCACTATTAAATTTTTATTTTATTTACAAATGGCTCTTTTCTTATTTGAATCGAACTTGTTGGACAGCCGTCACTTGCCGCCAACATTGCTTGCAAGAAAGTTTTTGGAATACCCATTATTCCTTGGCTATTATCTAATACACCAAATGATTTTCCTCTTCCGTCTACCTGATATATATCAGGTGCTATAGAAATACATAGTCCACATGCCTCACAATTCTTTTTATTTACAACCGTATAATATAACACTATAAATCACCTCCGATATAAATATACAATACGTAGGTAGGGTATATTTATACCAAACTTCCTTCTAAAGTTTCTATTTCTCTAGTTAAATAATAATAGCATATCGGTTTTAAATCGCTATCTAATTCATAAACCAATGGTGTTCCTGTTGGAATGTTCACATTTTCTATATCTTTATCTGAAATTTGATCTAAATGTTTTACTAAAGCACGTATTGTATTGCCGTGTGCTGCTATAATTACTTGTTTACCAGCTTTTACGTTAGGAGCTATCTCTTCATTCCAATAGGAAACAACTCGTTTTTCTGTATCTTCTAGATCTTCTGTAAGAGGAAACTCATAATCTTTTACATCTCTATATTTCGGATGTGCTGCTTCATATCTTTCGTCATCTTTTGTAAGTGCTGGTGGGCGTACATTTGTTGAACGTCTCCATAATGTTACTTGTTCATCGCCATATTTTCTCGCTGTTTCTTCCTTATTTAATCCTTGAAGCGCACCGTAATGTCGCTCATTTAATTTCCATGTTTTATGAACAGGTATCCACATCAAATCCATTTCTTCGAGAGTAATCCATAAAGTACGCATCGCTCTTCTCAAAACAGATGTATATGCGATATCAAACGAGAAACCATTAGCTTTCAGCATTATTCCAGCTTCTCTTGCTTCTTTCATACCTTTCATTGATAAATCAACATCTGTCCAACCTGTAAACCGATTTTCAACATTCCATTCACTTTGTCCATGTCTTATTAATACAAGTTTAACCATACTTATTATCTCCTCTCCTTTGAAAGTTGCATTTTCATAAAGAAGTATCTTTATGAAAATGCATTGTTACATATTTAGTTCTTTTTTGTTTATTTCACTACTATGACTAAACGCTAATTCAATTAATCCATTTACGTGAGAGTCATCTAATGAATAAAAAACAAGTTTCCCCTCTTTACGCTTTTTCGCTACTCCTATCGTTTGTAATAGTCTTAAGTGATGTGAAGCTGTTGCAATACTACTATGAATAATACTTGCGACATCACGTACGCAAAGTTCCTTTTCTGTATACAACGCATAAGCAATTTTTAAACGTGTTTCATCTGCAAGTGCCTTAAACATCTTCGCTACACTACTTATATTCTCTTTCTCTAGCATATCACTTGCATGTTTTACTTTTTGCTCATCATGATAACAAAGTTCACAATACTCTTCACTCATATGTAACACCTCTTATTCAAATATATATTTGATTATGTATGTAGTATACCTTATAAACGAGAAACATTCAAATGTTCATTTGAATGTTTCTCGTTTATATTAAATTACTCGCTTTCTCACTAGCTTTTTAATTGATGGATACGTTGCTTTTAAACAATAATGAAAAAAAAGGTAAGCAATCGCTCACCTTTTCCCTCTTCTATATGTGACTAACAAACCTCAATCCTTTACTTAAAGAAGTCGGTACAACAGATGCATGGTTCTCCCCTTCCGCCTCATAAAACGTAAATCGAAACTGATCGTGTTTTACTTTGAAAAGGCGCTCTGATAATTCGTTTGCCCCTACAACCATATGCTCTCGTTCAAGTGAACCAACTGTAAGAAATACTCCTGTTTTAACCTTTGCCTTGTTTAATTCATTTATCAGATTCCCTTCTTTTTCAAGCACAGATTGGTTATTCCACCAAATAGATGGACTACTAATAAAATAATTTTGAAAGGCATTTATGTTTGTAAATAATATATGTAAAGCAAATAGTCCACCTAAAGAATGCCCAAATAGTGTTTGCTTTCCTTTATCAATTTCAAAATTCTTTTCAATTTGCGGCTTTAATTCTTCTTCAATAAAAGTAAAGAAATGATGTGCTCCTCCTGTTTTAGGCCAAGGTTTACCATCTGGTTTTAAAGCCGCATCTTTTGAAATTACGCTAGGCGTAAAATCATAACATCTTTCTTCACCTGAAAATGCCCCTTCGATTGGATAACCAATACCTACTATAATGGCTGGTGAAACACCTGTTTTTTCCGCTCTAACTGATTGTATTTTAACCGCTTCATGGAATGTTTGAAAAAAGGCATTACCATCTAATACGTAAATGACAGGATATCCTGAATCCAGTGCTGGTTGCCTCGGCTTTGAAATATGAATTTGATATTCCTTACCATCTAATTTTGAATACATGTTCCACTGTTCAGTATTAGATGTTACAATCTGCTGTTTTTCAATCGTAGTGTTCATCTTATATCCCCCCTTCTTAACTCGTTACATATATTTCTACTTTTTCTTCTTGAAATACAACGCTATCATAACCGAAGCAAACAGGAGACCCATTATACGGATCAATCATGACACGTGCATCAATATGAAATACTTCTTTTAACACTTCATTTGTAATGATTTCTTCTGGGCTACCAGTTGTAACGATTTCTCCTTCCTTCATTGCAATAATTTCATCTGAAAACCTTGCTGCATGGTTAATATCATGTAATACCATAACGACCGTACAATTATGGTCTTTATTTAATTTCTCCACAATTTGTAATACATCTAATTGATGAGACATATCAAGATATGTAGTTGGCTCATCTAATAACAACACTTCTGTCTCTTGTGCCAAAGCCATCGCTAGCCATACCTTTTGTCGTTGACCACCTGATAGATTTGCAATTTGTCTCGTTCGAAATGCAGAAGTTTTCGTTATATCTAATGCCCAGTCAATCATCTCTTTATCTTTTGAAGTTAACTTATTTACATTATTTCGATGTGGATAACGTCCATAAGAAATTAATTCTTCTACTTTAAGCTCTCCTGGTGCAATTGGAGTTTGCGGAAGTAGAGCTAACTGCTTCGCAATTTCTTTCGTTGGAATTGTATGTAAATCCTGTCCTTGCAAATATACTTTACCACTCTTTTGCTTTAAAATTCTTCCCATCGTTTTTAACAGTGTCGATTTACCGCACCCGTTTGGTCCTATAATTGTCGTTACTTTTCCTTCTTGTATTTCCACATTTAAATCGCGAAACACTGTAAGCTTTTCATAACTTGTTTCTAAATTTTTCGCACTTAAAATACTCACTTTTATTCCTCCTCTTACGCTTTCGCCTTATAAAGTAAATATAAGAAATAAGGTACACCGACAATAGAAATAACGATTCCAACTGGTAACTCTACAGGTGTGAAAACTGTTTTTGCGATAAAGTCTGAAGCAATTACAAGAAACATTCCAATTACTCCGCACGTAGGAATGATATGCTTATGCTGAATACCGACAAGTCTTTTCGCTATATGTGGTGCCATTAATCCGATGAAACCAATACTTCCTGAAACTGCAACACATGCGCTTACAAGTCCGATACTACTTAGTAGTAAAATTGATTTCTCTCTTTCTACTGAAACACCTAAACTTGTAATACTCGTTTCTTCCAATTGAAATAAATCTAATAAATAAGCTTTCTTTTGTATAAGTGGAATCAGTATGATAAGCCACGGTAACATTGCAATAATATACTTCCAGTTTGCACTATATATACTGCCTGACACCCAAACTGCAGCCATCTCGAAATCGGTTGACTTCATTTTGAGTGATAAATACATAGAAAAGGCTCCAAATCCTGATCCAATCGCAATCCCTGTTAATAAAAGACGCTGCGAATCTAACTTACCATTTTTCCAAGAAAACAGATAAATGATGATAGCTGCACCTAATCCGCCTACTAAACCAAACATTGGCATCATCATAATAGAAACCCAGTCTGTGCTTTTTAATTGCCCTTGGAAGAAAAACATAAAAATGACGATTGCTGTTCCTGCTCCTGCATTAACTCCTAAAATACCTGGGTCTGCCAATCCATTTCTCGTAATTCCTTGAATAACAGCACCTGCAACACCGAGACCTCCCCCTACTAATCCCGCAATTATGATGCGCGGGAGACGAAACTCAAAAATAACTAAATCATGGTCTGGTACTGGATCTATTCTAAGGAGTGTTTTACATACATCTGTAATCGTAATATCAAACGTACCATTCGTTAAACTAATATAAATAGCACATAGTATTAAAAATATACTAATCCCCATCGTCATTCCAAAACGTTGACTTGAACTTTTAAGCATGTCTCTCTCCTCCTCTTGTACGGATTAAATAAAGGAAGAAAGGAATTCCAATTAAGGAGGTAACGACTCCAATCGGTGTTTCAAATGGATAGTTTACAAACCTACTTAAAATATCACATAACGCTAGAAAAACGCCGCCAATAACGCCTGCGCATGGCAAAATCCACTTATAATCTACCCCAATTATAAAGCGAGTAATGTGCGGAATAATTAAACCTACAAAACCAACTTTCCCCACTAAAGCAACTGCCGTTCCTGTTAAAAAGATAACTGATAAAATAGCCATCGCTTTAACTAGTTTTGTACGCTGCCCTAGGTTAATAGAAACTTCTTCTCCTAAAGAAAGAATCGTAATAGATTTTGATATTAACAGCGCTAAAACTATTCCAATTATCCCAAACGGTATCGTAATTTTAATGATATTAGGGTCTACTTGGTCTAATTTTGCATTAAACCAAAAACTAACATTTTGAGAAATTTGGAAGTATGAAGCCATTGCAGCAGACACACTGCTTAAAAATGTTCCAATAACTGTCCCAATAATCGCTAACCGAACTGGCGATAAACCATTTTGAAGGAGCGAACCAAAACCAAATACGATACCGGCTCCTAATGCAGAACCAATCATTGAACATACAACCATACCAATCGATGACATTCCCGGAAGAAAAATCATACAAAGTGTAATAACAAAAGCTGCCCCATCCGTCACACCCATAATAGAAGGGGATGCAAGATAGTTTCTTGTCATCCCCTGCATAAGTGCTCCTGATATGGCTAGAAATGCTCCAACTAAAAGAGCTGCAACTACCCTTGGTAAACGTGAAGTAATAATGATATTATGATTTACATCACTTGAATCAAAATGAAATAACGCGTTCCACACCGTTTCAGCATCAATACTTTTCGCCCCATACAAAATAGAAAGTATAACTGTAAATAAGATGAGTATGGGTGCTATACATAATATAGTTACTGGTACTGCATTTGTTTTCTGCATATCATTCAACGCACCTTACTTATTGTATTATTTAGATAAATTTTTCACTGCTTCTTTTAAGAACGCTGTTTTACTCCAAGCAGTACCACCTTGTGCCATTGGATCAACAACGTTTACAAATACTTTCTTTTCTTTCGCAGCATTCATACTTTGCCAAATTGGATTACTTTCAATTTCTTCTAGCACTTTCGGGTTTTTATTTTCAGTTGTTTCATATTGTAAGAAAATATAATCTGGGTTTAGTTCAGCAAGTTTTTCAAATGAAATTTTCTCTTGTGCTTTTACAGTTTTCAATTGTTCTGGAACAGTTAATCCAAGATCTTTATAAATTACAGGGTTGAAGTATACTCCTTCTGGGTATAGGAATAATTCGTTTGCTCTTAGTCTAATTACAAGGACTTTTTTGTCTTTTAACTTATCTCCTAGTTTTGCTTTTGCTTTTTCAGCGTCCGCATTGTAATCTTTAATAATTTTTTCAGCTTTATCTTTTTTACCAGTTAATTCTCCCATTAACTTTAAGTTATCCTCCCAATTTGTTGAAACATGTGATACCGGGAATGTAGGAGCTACTTTCGTAAACTTTTCAGCTGTTTCTGCTGGGAATTTCGTACTAGATGTAATAACGTCTGGTTTTAATTGAAGTAATGTTTCGAAATTTGGTTGCATTTTCTCACCAACAGATTTCGCACCTTCTAAATCTTTCTCCAGATACTTTGGTAATTTACCACCAACCGTAATCGCACCAACTGGTTTAATTCCAAGTACTGCTGCATCTTCCATTGACTCTAAACTAGCTGTTGCAATTTTATCTACTTTTGCTGGCACTGTATATTCTTTACCTAAATATGTAATTTTTCGTTTTTCGTCTTTTTTCGTCTCACTAGCCTTTGTCTGTTGAGTTTTTTCTCCTGAAGTTTTATCCGCACTATTACATGCTGCTAGTCCTACACTTAAAACTGTTACCATACCTAATGTAAATAACTTCTTATTCATCTTTAAATATCTCCTCTCGAATTTCCAAACTATATTCTCAATAAAATTTAACTATATGAAACTTGTCCTACATATATATTTTATTAGATTAATAATTCTATCCAGAACTCATTCTCGTTCACTTCCCCTAAGCTATAATTCTTTTATACCTCACCCATTGATAATATTTTTCGTTGATAATGATTATCGTTACTAATTATATATTTAATATGCAATTATTTCAAGAAAGATTTGAAAAATTTTAACAAACTGAATTAAAAAAGAAGTATCCGCCTCATGTTAGGTAGATACTTCTTTTTTTAGAAATTTATATGTAATTCAACTGGGCAATGGTCTGACCCCATTACTTCACTATTAATTTTCGCCGCTGTTATTTGGTCTTTCATTCTCTCGGAAACAACAAAATAATCTAAACGCCATCCAATATTTTCACCTTTGTAATCTTGCTCTTACATTTATGAATACATACATACACACTTTATTCAGGTTATACTAATTTCAGAGGTGATGTTCTTTGCACAATGAAGGAGTTAAGTTAACAAATGAGCATTGGCAAGCAATTATTCATAATGATTCTTCCTATGATAGCAAATTCTTTTATGCCGTGAAATCAACCGGGGTTTTTTGCCGACCGTCATGCAAATCAAGAATACCGAATAAAAACAATGTACGAATTTTTCATCATGCAGAGCAAGCATTAAGTGAAAACTTTCGCCCGTGCAAACGTTGTAAACCAAATGGGCTCACTTTACCTAATGAAGAGTGGGTAGAACAAATTAAAGAGTATATCGAAAAACACTTTGATGAATTATTAACTCTAGACATACTTGCGGAAATGTGCCATGGTAGCCCCTTTCATTTACAACGCACTTTCAAAAAAATGACAGGAATAAGTCCGATAGAATATATACAGCAGTTCAGAATTGTTAAAGCAGCAGAACACCTTTTACACACAAATCAACCCATTAAAGAAATTAGTACTGCCGTCGGGATAGAAAACCCAGAATATTTCGCAACTTTATTTAAAAAGAAAACTGGATTTACCCCTACTGAATATCGAAAAAAGAATGAAATGAAAGAGGGATACAATAATGAATTCTTACAAAAATAATTATATATATTGGACGCTACTGACACATGCAAATTGGAAGTTTCATATTGCTGCAACTGAAACTGGACTATGTTTCATTGGATCACAAAACGAAACCTTTGAAGAAGTAAATATATGGGCTAGAAAAAAACTGCCTCAACATATATTGATCCATAGTCCAGATTACTTACAAGTATATACAAAAGAAATGATCGAGTATTTAGAAAACAAGAGAGAAACCTTTACATCCCCTATCGCTGCTTACGGAACTGCATTTCAATTATCTGTTTGGAGTACGGTACGTGAAATTCCTTATGGAAAAACATATTCTTATACAGAAATTGCAGATAGAATTCAAAAACCTACAGCGGTACGTGCCGTTGCGTCTGCTATTGCTGCCAACCCAATTCTCATTATGATTCCTTGCCACCGTGTTATCGGAAAGAATGGTAAACTAACTGGTTTTAGAGGAGGATTAGAAATGAAGAAAGAATTGCTTGCATTAGAAAAATTACAGGTGGAATTCATATGACAGCCGAATATAGTAACGCATTAACTTTAACAGTTCCAACAGAATTTAGTTTTCAAGAAAATTTACGCTATCTATCCCGTTCTAACAATGAATGTATGTTCCACATTGAAGATAACAAAATTTATAAAGTTATCCCTGTTCACGATGTAAATCCTTTAGTTGAAATTAGTATGAATGCGGATGATACTATTCAAATACGTTTTTTAGGAGAAGCCTATATCTCTGCAAAACCGATACGCGATGCTGTAGCTAACTATGTAACTGAATGGTTTGATTTAACTACTGATTTAGCTCCCTTTTATACATTAGCTAAACATGATGTACTCCTTCAAAGACCAATTGAACAATATTTTGGCCTTCGTACTTTAGGTATTCCAGACTTATTTGAGGCACTTTCCTGGGGAATTATCGGGCAACAAATTAACCTCACTTATGCTTATACACTAAAAAGAAGATTAGTCGAGACATTTGGAAGTTATGTAGAATGGAACGATAGAAAGCATTGGATATTCCCATCACATGAAACAATTGCCAATTTACACGTAGAGGATCTCAAAAATTTAAAAATGACGACTAGAAAATGTGAATATTTAATCGGTATTGCAAAGCTTATTACAGAAGGAAAACTATCAAAAGAATCTTTACTACAAACACAAGATGTAAAGATTGCTGAAAAACAATTAACTGCTATACATGGTATAGGTCCGTGGACTGCTCACTATGTTTTAATGCGCTGTTTACGATTCCCTTCCGCTTTTCCAATTGACGATGTTGGTTTGCACAATGCAATTAAATATATAACAGGTTCTAAAAGTAAACCGACTAAACAGGAAATAAAAGATTTTGCGGCAAATTGGATCAACTGGGAGTCTTACGCAACTTTTTATTTGTGGCGAGTATTATACTAAAAAACCAAGTAGCGTTTTTGCACTACTTGGTTCTTTTTTAAGCTTGTTCTTCAAATCGTCTTGCAATTTCTATAATAACTTGAACAGCTTTTTCCATAACATCTACCGAAACATACTCAAATTTACCGTGATAGTTTTCACCACCTGTGAAAATATTTGGGGTTGGTAATCCCATATACGATAATTGTGATCCATCTGTTCCACCGCGAATCGGATGAATATTTGGTTCGATATTTAAACTTTTCATTGCCTCATATGCAATATCAACAATTTCTCTCACTGGTTCAATCTTTTCAAGCATGTTATAGTATTGATCATTCATTTCTAAAACGACTGCATCTCGTCCATACTTCTCTTGCATTTGCTTCACAATATTTTCAACGTTATGTTTACGCGCTTCAAAATTTTCACGATCAAAATCTCGAATAATATAATACGCTTTACTTTGCTCAACATCACCATTTAAAGAAAGTAAATGATAGAATCCTTCATACCCCTCTGTATATTCTGGTGCCTCTTCTACTGGTAAATAGCTATTAAACTCCATAGCAAGTTTAGTTGCGTTACGCATTTTATTTTTCGCTGTTCCAGGATGTGTATTCGTTCCGTTAAACGTTAACTTAGCACCTGCAGCATTAAAGCTTTCATACTCTAAACCACCTAATGGACCTCCATCCATCGTATAAGCAAATGAAGCGCCAAACGCTTCTACATCAAAATGCGCTGGGCCGCGGCCAATTTCTTCATCCGGCGTAAACGCAACTCTAATTTTCCCATGTTTAATTTGCGGATTATGTATTAAATAATTCATTGCAACCATAATTTCTGTAAGACCAGCTTTATCATCTGCTCCTAACAGTGTTGTACCGTCCGTTGTAATAATCGTATGTCCTTTATAAGACGGTAATTCTGGGAACTGTTCTGGCGTTAATACAACATTAGGCTCTTCATTTAATGTAATTGCGTTCCCGTCAAAGTTTTCATGAATTTGTGGTTTTACATTTTTTCCAGTAAAGTCCGTTGCTGTATCTAAATGTGCTAAAAAGCCGATTACAGGAACATCCTTATCCGTATTAGCCGGAAGTGTTGCCATTACATATCCGTTATCGTCCATCGTTACTTCTGTTAACCCAATTTCTTTTAACTCTTCAACTAATAACTTACCAAACTCAATTTGTCCTGGTGTTGTTGGCACTGTATGACTGTCTTCATTTGATTGCGTATCAATCTTTACATATCTCGTAAATCTTTCAATAAGTTCTTGTTTCAAATTCATTCACTCCCTTTTATACTTCTTTCTCTATTATAATCCTTAAGACGAAATATTTTAACTTTTTTGACTGTGAATACATATATTTCATTTGTATTTTAGCTATTTTAAATACCGGCTGAAAAGTCGTAAAATTTGCACATTAAAACCCTTACATGTAATATACATAATTATACAATATGGGAGGTTTTAAAAATGAGGCTAACTCTCTTTCGCTATTTTCTTTTTTTCTTAGGGTTAATCTTCTTTGGGCTTGGAAATGCTCTTGCAGTCAAAGTAAAATTTCTCGGTTTACATCCTTGGGAAGTTTTAAATATGGCTCTCTACCAAAGGTTTGGATGGACGATTGGTACGTGGAGTGTCATATGTGGGTTATGTCTCGTTCTCATTTCTTTACTAGTAGATCGAAAATATATAAATGTGGGAACATTTTTAAATGCACTACTTATCGGTCCCATTATGGACTTTTTCTTACAATCAAATATTCTTCCAAACGCTAGTGATTATTTATGGATAAACTTACTCATTTTATTTTCTGGTATTGCCATTACAGGTATCGGTGGAGGTATGTATGTTGCGGCTGGAATTGGTGCTGGACCTCGTGATGGATTCATGCTTACTATTTCCGACAAAACAGGTCTATCTATTAGTCGTGCTCGAATCATTGTAGAATGCATTGTACTAGTTATTGGATTTATGCTAGGTGGTCCTGTTTTTATCGTAACTTTTCTGTATACCTTTATTCAAAGTCCAATCTTTCAGCAATCATTTAAGGTATTTCAAACACTTTTACATACTCTACATAACAAAAAGAAAATTAGTGAACATGTTTAAAGTACAATTTAATACAAATAAATTCACCCTATTTACGATTCTCACCGCAAATAGGGCGTTTCTTTTTTATTCCATAATTTAAGAAGATATACTAACCATTCACAATAAAAGTATATACATCGTTATAAATACAACCATTTACCCTAATAATGTACTTCCCGGGTTTACTAAAACGAATTGTGTATTTATTTAGCTGAATTGCTTCTTTATCTCCAGAAAGAATATCAATGCTTCTGCCACTTAATACATATAATTCATTTAGATTCATCGATACATCAATTGCATTGAAATTCTCCTCTTTCACTTGCTGTGATTCCGCAGCGCTTATACTTGGTTCTAAAAACAGTAGTCCACTTAATCCAATCGTCCCCGCTAAAGCAACTCCCGCAAACTTTTTAATTTGTTTCATTACAATGACCTCCTTATAGATTTTGCGTAAAGGTGATGTCCTCCCTTACACCACAAAGCCTATATGTAATGAAATAAAAAGTAAACGAGGACAGTAAGACAAACTTCTACATCTTTTTCTCCTATTGAATATAAATCCAACGTTTGGAGTTTTGTCACATTTAAAATTGTTTACTTAAACCAACTTTTAATTATATTATTCAGAAACTGAATAATTACTTATTGATTTAACATTCTAAAAATAGTTGATAAAAATGCTTTCTATTGAAATAAAAAAGATTTTGCTATAAAAGTAACTTTTACAACAAAATCCATACAACCAACTTTATTCCGCTTTCCATAATCTCTCTACATTCATTAATTGTTCTTCATTAAATTCCATCTTATATATATCTGGTTTTGACGTATTCATTAAAAATTCAAAATCATATTGTTCATCAAAATAGTTCATCATTAATGTCATGACAAGCCCATGTGTACCAATTACAATTTTTTGTCCTTGAAAATCCATTAAGATTTCTCTTAATACTTTCACTACTCTTCTCTGGCAATCCGTATATGACTCTCCTTCCGTTCGTGCAAAATCCGGATTAGAGAACATCTTCTTTACAAGTGGATACACTTCTTTATCTGATATAACCTGATCCTCACTTAAAAACATACACTCTTTGAGATTTTCATATATTAATACTTCTTTTTCATAGAAATTGGCTGCTTTTTCTATCGTTAACACAGCCCTTTTATACGGACTTGAAATAAAAGTATCAATTGCCTCTGCTTTTAATATGTCCGTTACTCTATGAGCGTCTAAACTTCCCTTTTCAGTTAATCCCCGTGTTCTTTCACTCCCTTCTAATTTTGGTGATTCACCATGCCTAACCATATAAATATATGTATTCATACTTCCTCCTTGAAAATATTCATTCGTTTTTTATAAACTTTGCTGATTTGTTCGTCTAATCCATTCTCCTACTAAACTCTCAAATAATTCAGGCTGTTCAATTTGCAAATTATGCCCTGCCATATCTAACACCGCTAATGTCGCTCTTGGGTAATCATCAATAATTTCTATAATATCTTGATAACCTACCGATATATCTTGTCTTCCGGCTAATAACAGAACAGGTTTCTCATATTTCTTACGGTGAAAATCTATAGTAAGAGAGTAATTTTTTTGCAACCTTTCAATAAACTCATAATTAGCAACATCTAACCCCGGCTTAATTTCCTCTTGAAATCGCTTATATGTATATTCATTTGCTACTACTGCTAACTCGCTAAATTCTTCTCTTTCGGTAGAAGTTAACGTATTTAAAAACTCCTTATCTTGTACAATTATCTGTTTATCCGGTAAACATCTTTCTTTTTGCATCGCAACAACCACAGGACATATTAATAATAATCCATTGACTCTCTCAAACATTTTTGAAAGTATCCCTCTAGCTAAATATCCACCGAAAGACTCTCCTACTAGTAAAAAATCTTTCTTTGGAATGATTTCTTCAATAAATATAGTTAATACTTCTAATATATGATCTGAACTATTTATCCAATCTGGAGCATTCGACTTTCCCATTCCAGGTAAATCAATATATATTCGCTTATAACCTTCATATTTTTGAAATACTGATTCCATACATTTCATCATTAACCTATGATCGGGCGCACAGCCATGTATGATAATGACTGGTTTTCCTTCTCCAACGATTTCATAGTATATTTCTGCATCTTTAATTCGAAATAACATGAAAAGTCCTCCCTATTTATACATTCCTTTTGAATAGAAACACTAGCAAACTTATAAGAATACATGTTCTCAATGTACATCCCTCTTTAATTAATTGTCAAATATGAATTTTCAGTTTACAAAAACCAAAAAGCTTCCTCCTATTCTTATTACATAGAAGGAAGCTAATTTAATTTTACCCTATCATAATTTAAAACCTTGTTCTTCTATTTTCATCAACACAATTCTCCAACCATCTGGGTCCTCAATCGTTATCCCCTTATCTTTCCAATATGGATTTTCTGGTTCCACTTCATCGTATCCCAATGCATGCAGCCTTTTACTCACCTTTTTCATTTCACTATCTTCACTCATATAAAATACAAGTAAATTATCTTTTGTCGGAGCTGGACAAGGACTCCCATCAATATGTCTTGTAAATTCTAAATGATACTCTTCATCTGGGAGCCCAAACATGACCCCATCATAACCTTCATGATCGTAAAATTCACCTATACGTTTTAAGCCTAATCCTTTTTCATAGAATGCTATAACCTCTTCAAACTTATCCGTCGGACGTGCGATTCGAAACTTCACTAAATTTTTCATGATTTTCCTCCCATACTAAAAATTTCATACATGATTACGTATTATTGTACATACGTAACACATTTTTGAAATCACTCATTAGTATAAGAATAAATACATACAAAGGTCTTACTTAAAATAACCTCTATTAGCCAAAAATTAAAATTCAAAAAAGCCTTTATCATTTTATATGCAATTTTGCATCTCTACTTTCAAATCACTAAAAAACCTTTACAATTCAAAAGATGACTAAATATACAATTTCTATTTAAAATCTTTATACAGTATATACTATCAAATGCAATATTTTTCATTTTTTAGAGCAATTACACTTTTCAAAACTTCCTTATAAACATGATTTTTATAGGGAAATCTGATACAATTCTTAAATAATATTATTATGTATAGATATTACGAATATAGTGCATAATTAAAGAAGGTGATTTTATTGAAATTAAATAAAAATTTACAGCTATGTATATTAATTGGAACATTAATGTGTTATTCAATCTATTTTATGTTTTTCTATCTGTTCCCCACTCATTTTTCAAATTCGGATGTACGCTTCGCTTCACTTATTGTTGAAGCCATTACATTTGTATCACTCATTTATTCTATATATTCTAAAAAAGTTAGTTCAAATCCGTTTTGGATATGTATCACGATAGCAATTGGTAGTTTTTTATTAGGAAAAATAGTATATACATATCAAGAGAGCTTCTTCAAAATTCCAATACATCGCTTTACTATTTCTGATGTGTTTTATATGCTTTTTCTACTCTTCTGTCTTATCGCTTTCTGCTATAAAATCCTAAAAGAATGCGATAAATGGGAAAAAGCGTTCTTTATTTGTGATATATGCATAGTACTTACTTCCATATTCACATTGGAGTGGTATTTATTTAATCAACCAAATTTAAATATATTCTCTCTGTCACTAGGAGATGTTTTCCTTTCATTTCTATATCCAATTGCAGATTTATTATTTCTTCTACTAGGTGTTAGTCTCTTTTTCCGTCCAACAATTTTTAATTCTAAACGGAAAATTTATATCTTTATTTTTGTATTAATAAGTTCTGCAACTTTTAACTATATTTATTTTTACTTACATAACCATTTATCAACTGAAACGATAACATTATTACGTCTTTTATATAGAATACCTATATTACTTATTGCAATAGCTGGATCTATTTCAGAAGATCATAATAGCCATAAAAATTATTTCATTGTTAACCCTATAATAGGAAAGAAAGCTTTAGTTATATTTCCTTATCTTGCTGTTGCAATACTAATCGGGTTTACGTTAAAAGAACAAACAGCATCTTCCATTCTCATTACGGGAAATTGTATTGCTTTTATTTTCGTACTCATTCGTCATTCTATTGTACGTATGCAAAACAATTCTCTAACCAAACGTTTACAAGTATTCAATGCCCAATTGGAAGAAAAAGTTAGATTACGAACTTCAGATTTAGTTCATAAATCAGAGGCTCTATCTCAAAAGCAACAAAAATTCAAATCATTATATGAATATCATCCTGACCCTATTTTTACAATTGATTTAAATGGCGTATTCTTAAATGTAAATAAAGCTGGAAGTATACTACTCGGTGCACCAACGGATGAGTTACTTGGTGAAACTTGTTTTTCGATTATTTTAGATGAAGACAAATATAAACTAGCATCTGCATTAGAAAAAATGAAACAACAAGAATCAGCATCCTTACAACTTAGTTCTCAATATAAAGATGGATTTACTTATTCTTTATACGTTACCATCGTCCCTATTATGATAGACGGGCAAATTTCAGGAAGCTATATTATGATGAAAGATATTACTGCGCTAAAAAAACAGCAAGAAGAAATAAAATATTTAGCATTCCATGATACTGTAACGAAAATTGGGAACCGTGCCTTTTTTCATAAGAAATTAAAAAGAATTATAAAAAATGCTAAAACGACAGAAAGCGAGTTTGCATTATTATATTTGGACTTAGATCGCTTTAAAGCAGTTAACGATACACTTGGACATTCGGCAGGAGACTACATATTAGAAGAAGTAGCGAAGCGATTCCAATCCTGTCTTCCATCACATACTCATCTATCAAGAATCGGTGGCGATGAATTTACAATCTTAATTGAAAACTATACTGACGAAGATTCCTTATTCCAGTTATGCAACCAGTTATTTAAATGCATGGAAAAATCGTTTGTCATATATGAACATACATTAACTCTATCAATAAGTATCGGCATCGCTATTTATCCACATTCTGGAATCGATACCGCTACACTTCTGAAAAACGCTAATGTTGCAATGTATGATGCGAAAGCAAAAGAACTTAATTCTGTCTCTATTTATGATGACGTAATTGCAAAAAAAATTGAAAGACGATTACGATTAGAAAAAGATTTACCAAATGCAATTCAAAATGAAGAATTGTTCCTTTTATATCAACCTCAAGTTGATAGCAAATCTAACAAAATTATCGGTGCTGAAGCTTTAATTAGGTGGAATCATCCTGAATTAGGTGTTATTTCTCCATACGAGTTTATTCCCATTGCAGAAGAAACGCTACAAATCATTCCAATAGGAAAATGGACACTACAACAAGCTTGTGAACAAATGAAACGTTGGCACACAAGCGGATATTCACATTTGAAAATAGGTGTAAATTTATCTGCTAAAGAATTTGAACAAGAAGATTTTGTAAAGTCTATTTCTGCTACATTAACAAATACTGGTTTACCAGCAAGTTCTCTCGATCTTGAATTAACAGAGCGAATTGCAATGATGGATGAGCGAGAAACATTAATAAAACTACGTACACTAAAAAGTTTAGGGATTCATATTTCAATCGATGACTTTGGTACAGGCTATTCTTCGCTAGCTTACTTACCTTTATATCCAATCGATACGTTAAAAATCCCACGAGAATTTATTACAATGTCTGAAACATGTGACGATGGAATGGAAATTATTAAAACAATCATCACATTAGCAAATACATTAGGAATGTCAGTTATCGCGGAAGGTGTAGAAACGAAAGAACATGTGAGTTTCCTTCAAAAAAATAAATGTCGGTTTATTCAAGGGTACTATTATAGTAAACCTATCCATACGCATGCATTTACTGAACTATTAGAAATCGGGATTCACCCATAGTACATGGCTAATTGTTATAAGTAATAATGAATTTGAACAACTATAGCAAAAAGGAAAGAAGAGATCTTCTTTCCTTTTGTTTTTTATTTACATTTCTATTACTTCACTACTTCATTTATTATATCTATTAATTGATGAATCCCCTCATTATTAGTTTTCTTATATCCATTCATGTTTTGAATATATCTCTCCTTATTTGTATACAACTTATTTACTGCATGTATAAATGTATTCGTACTTACTCTGTCTTGGAGTATAACTTCCGCATATCCTTGCCGAGAAAAATATTCAGCATTTAAAACTTGATCTCCCCTACTGGAACTGTTAGTTAACGGGATAAGCAACATCGGTTTCTTCAAAAATAACAATTCAGAAATAGCAGTAGAACCCGCTCTGGAAACTACAACACTCGCCATATTTAGTATGTGCGGCAATTCTTCCCCTATATATTCGAATTGCATATAACCTTCCATGCCAACAGATGAATCTACCTTCCCTTTACCGCACATATGAACAATATTAAAATTTAATAACAATGTTTCCAAACTTTTTCTTACCATATCATTTATCCATTGAGCGCCTTGACTCCCACCCATAATTAACAATACCGGTTTATCTTGCTTAAATTTACAATAGCTTCTTCCCCGCAATACGTTGCCTCTCTCAATTTCTTCCCTTACAACTGGTCCTACATAAACCTTCTTCTCATTACTTACATTTTCTCCTGTCTGAGGAAATGTTGTACATAGTTTTGTAGTAAAAGGTAATGCTATTTTATTTGCTAATCCTAACGTACTATCTGGTTCACGTATTATTACGGGTACTTTATTCATCCATGCTCCTATTACTACAGGAACAGAAACAAATCCTCCTGCCGAAAAAATAACATCTGGTTTTATTCGTTTCATTAATTTATAGCTTTGAATGCAACCTTTTATTATTTTAAAAGGATCTTTAAAGTTCTCCAAATCCCAATATCTCCTAAGCTTCCCTGTTGAAACAATATTGTATTTAACATTTTGAACTAATAGTTTTTCAATTCCATTTTGAGATCCAATATACTCAACTCCCCATCCTTTTTCCATAAATTTAGGAATCAATACTATATTAATCATTACGTGTCCCGCTGTACCGCCCCCAGTAAAGAGAATCTTTTTATTCATAATTTATATCCACCTTTATGATTAAAAAATCTTATTTTATACTAATCTATTACATGTAAGTAACCTTAGCATTATTTATATAAACCTTTAACTCAAATCCTATATCTTGCAAAAAATCTTTCATGAGGTCATAAAAATCATTTCCATACTCACTACATTCATACTGAGCAAAAACTCGGATTACAGGCCTAGTTCCTGCATCTATTACTGGATTTTTCCGATCACCCTTTTTCCCTTCCACATAGGCTCGACATTTATTTATCGCCTCATAGATACGCAAAGCATGCTCTTCTTCATTCTTCCAGTCCAGCGTATCAACAATTAAAAGAAATAGTGTATTTTGATTATTTATTGTTTCATAGCCATTCATATATTTCTTACACCCTTTTTGTTTTTCATTGCATGCAGATGTCACTACACTTCGCATACTCAAGTACATCTTTTAATGATTGATGGAATTGAATTTCTGGGATCCAACCTAACCTTTTTATTTCCTCTATTACTAAACTATCATTTGAATCACTGCCACTTTTTTCTGTTTCCTCTATGAAAAAATTCAGCTGAGTTAATTCTTTATATTGTTCTAGTACCTCTAATAAAGATCGTTTCACTCCTGATCCGATATTATACTGTTTTCCATTTATTCCATCTCGTAATAACACATGATACGCTTTAACCGCATCACGTACATCTAGAAAATCCCTACTATCTTTCAAACTGTTTACTTCAATAATGGCTTTACTTCTACCTGATTCTATATCTATCATTTTTTTTGCGAGAATCGAACAAATACCATTTGATACTCCTGGACCAATTAAGTTTGAGGGCTTTGCAATGATAATATTTGAACCCATTAATTCGCCCCAAGCCTCTGCAATAATGACTTGCATTGTTTTACTTAAACTATATGGATTTGAAATTTTTATTTCGTTTATACTATCTGCTTGCAAAGCAGATCCTATAACTAATGTTCTACAATGCGAGGCTTCTTGCTTAATTGCTTCTAATAAATATAACGTCCCTATTGCATTAATTTCTACATATTCAAGAGCAGCTGTCCAAGACTCTATGACTGAATTCCTACCGGCTAAATGTAATACATAATCTGGCTTTATTTGTTTCATTACCTTCATTACTTCGCTCTTATTCGTTAAATTACAAGTAATACCATTTTCATTTTTTTCTCTATGTGTACGATTTTGAAACATAGGAATTACATGAAAGCCCTGTTCTAAAAAATATTGGCAAGCATGGCGTCCTGTAAAACCATTTGCACCAGTTATTAAAAGGCTCGCATTTTTTTTCATCGTAAAAATCCTCCTTTTAATAGCATTTGTTTCACTTCATGTTTTGCAAGTAAGTCTTGTTGT
Source organism: Bacillus sp. FF-1 (assembly GCF_028548245.1). NCBI lineage: Bacteria > Bacillati > Bacillota > Bacilli > Caryophanales > Bacillaceae > Bacillus > Bacillus sp. FF-1. The sequence goes on along the minus strand of NZ_JAQQGG010000004.1, from coordinate 209,591 downwards.
GAACTAAAACTCTTCACATCCACAAGCGGAAAACTAGCATAATATTCTTGAAGCCCTTCTATAGGAATAGTAGGTAGTACCACAAAATAATTTTGATCAAAACTTATACTCGTTTTACTCTCTACCTCAGATAAAAGCATTTCACTTAATTTTTCACCCGGCCTAATCCCTACCTCTTTTAACTTCACATTTTCTTTTTTCGAATCTTCAATTAACACTTCTGCTAAATCTGTTATTTTACATGCCGGCATTTTCATAACAAAGATCTCTCCGCCTCTGCCTTGATATACGGCTTTAAATAACAATCCAACAGCATCTTCAATTGATAAGAAAAATCTAGTCATATTCGCATCGGTAATCCCTACTTGTGAAGATTTTTTAATTTGTTTTTTAAAAAGCGGTACCACACTTCCACTCGTCCCTAAAACATTTCCACCACGAACACAAATAAATTTTGTTTTCTTCGTTTGTACATTCGCATGAACCATTAACTTTTCACCAATTGCTTTTGTCATCCCATACGTATTTGATGGATCGGCTGCTTTATCCGTTGAAACATATATAACTTTCTCAACTTGCATCTGTAAAGATGCTTCGATTACATTTTGCGTACCATGTATATTAGTTTTTATAGCTTCATAAGGATAATACTCACATACTGGAACATGTTTTAAAGCTGCAAGATGGAATACATAATGTACACCTTGGCATGCATAAACTAATTGATCCTTGTCACGAATATCTCCAATAATAAATTTTAATCTATCATCATTTATAAACTGTTGCTGCATTTCAAACTGAACCGTTTCATTTCTTGAAAAAACCCTAATTTCTTTCGGTGATTTTTCTAATAGTTGCTTTATAAGCTCATGTCCCCACGAACCTGTGCCACCAGTGATTAAAATTATTTTATTTAGCATTCCTTTTCCTCCTACCAAGCATTTCAATTAACATTTATTGAATTATTTTCAATTGATTCAAATCATAATCGTCGTTTGTTACATTTAATTGACAAAATAAAAAAACAGAAACTATTAAAAATAGTTTCTGTTTTTCATTTCACCTCACAACAGTAAGATTTTTTATACTGTTTGTATGATAAATTCCTTGTAATAAACAGCGCTCATTTATTTCTTATACTCGTAATAAAATAAATAGAATGATTCATAGCCAATAGTCATTTTTAAATTTATGAAAAAGGGAGGTAACGGAATGTACCGAAGCAATTCAAATCATACATATAACGGACCTTCCAAGGCACTGCCTCTCTCCCTATTTGATGTGAAAAATGAATTGAAACAAAAAAGTAAACTCACTCATTCTGGCACGATGTATAAATTAACGAAGGAAGAGCAAATCATCATCAACAACATAAAAATGCAGACAGAACAGCTAAATAAAAATAATGTCACAAGAACACGTGCATACTACCAATTTTACGTTCAATATCCGGAAATACATTGGGCACTACTTGGGCATATGGTATCACGTAACGGCGGTTGGAATATGACTGATTTAAGGGGAGATTTATATACGAAAATTTTATCAGAGAAAGAGCAAATCACATTTTTTTCTTTTTTAGAAAGAGGAAATTGGCTTATTTTTCAAGATGTCTATCCTCAATTTCTGCTTTATGAACAAAGTGTAAAAAGAGCACAAAAGCTATTTCACCTTCTCCCTCACCTAAATGTTTCTACATTTATGGAAACGATGTGGAACGATTTTTGGAAAACAGGTAACAAAAAAACATTAGCAATTGCAACTATTATTAATGAACAAAACTACTTAGAAAAAAGAGTGATTCAAAATGTACACTTTAAAAAGACTGTACTAAATAGTATTGGATTTAAACTATTTGATTTCTTTCAGTTTAATCATATCCTGTTCCCATTCTACGCAAATGATAAGAAACAAAACGTATTACTATTTGGTGATACAATGAAACATTTCACTTCCTTACACGAACGGATCTTAATTGGAAAAAGGTTGTATTCATTATTATTTCGGGATACACATGTTTTATCTCAAGTAATAAGCTGGGCCCAACACCATCCTCATACAGGCTCAAGGAAAGATTACTGGCCTCATTTATTTTCAAGTGTGAATGAATCTTTTTCTCGTGAGTTTTATAAACGCCGAATAAAGAAATGCCAGTTGCGTAATGGCGCTTATCGTATATACAGTCCTGCACTCATCTACGCATGGCGAGATATAGAGCATGAAGAAGTTGACAGTGAAGATTGGTTTACGGACTGGCAAGTCGTAAATTACTTAGTTGATAAGGAGGAAAATATAAATGGACAAATTACAGAAGACTACTGTAAAACACTCGAAAAAATTGAACTTGCCATTCTTGCAAAGAAAAATGTTCTCCTTCGAGAAGACGAATAACCTTTTCGCATTAGTCATTACAATCTTACTCTCTTCTATTATCGGAACTTACTTAGATGCATTTTTTGTTGCAAAACAATTATATTCCTTTCCGGTTAGACCCTTTCCCTCCATATTTTCAGTTAACATCGGCTTTACTCTCTTTGTACTACCGATTTTAACAACGATTTTTATACAAATTTCAAAAAGATTATCTACAGTTTCTAGAATTCTTTTTATTATTTCAATCGGTATTTGTGCTAGCATTTTTGAACAGATTGCTGAAAGATTCAGTTTCTTTATTCATAGCTTAGATTGGAATCATACATATTCTTTATTTGGCTATATGATTTTCTTTTCTTTTATTTGGAAAGTATATTATTTCATACAAAAATAAAGAGATCCTTATAGATCTCTTTATTTTCAATCAATATTTTCTACATTTAAATACTTAGTTTCACAGTAATAGCCTTTGCCGCCAACATAAACTTTTTCTACTTTATTGTTGCTATTGGTTGCTAATTTAACTAATATTTCAGAAGGCGAGTGTAAAGAATAACCTTGTTCAAATACATAGACTTCTTTTTGCAAGTTGTGCTGTTCATAAAGGTAGCAAGCTAATGCACCGTTTGAAGTTCCAGTCGCTGCTTCTTCATTGATGTCGTATAGTGGAGCAAAATTTCTGCATATAATTCGATTGTCATTAAAAGTATATAGATGCATTCCGACAACATTATAATACTTGCTAATTTCTTTAATTTTTTCAAAATTAGGTTGCAGTGTATGTAATCGTGTTTCGCTTTTTATAGGAATTAAAATATCTTTTAAGCCTGTGGAGACAATTTGAATTGGATATTTATCGTCTATAGCTTTCATGTCAAAACAGTCGATGAACTCGTTTGGAGATACAACATCATAGAATATCGGTTTGTTTTGTTCCATAAATATGATGTCATCTTTTATGGTAATAGTAAGAACACCGCTGTTCGTTTCAATCGTATAGCGATTCTGGCAAAGTTTATTTAAATGCATCAGTATCACGAAAGAGCCAATTGTCGCGTGACCACATAAATCAACTTCTTCTTTTGGTGTAAAATACTCAAATTTATAATCAGCAATTTCAGATTCTGATATAAATGCGGTTTCCGCATAGCCCAGTTGTTTAGCTATTGCCATTTTTTGAGTTGTGGTCAATGTATTATTCTCAGTAAATACCACTCCTGCTTTATTTCCGCCTTTATGATCCTTGCTAAATGCACTTGCAACATAAACGGATATTTTCATAAGACACCTTCCTTCCTCACTTATAGTAAATTGTAGCATAGAAAACACTACGTATATATCTCATTGGATAAATTCACTATAAAGTAAGAGACAAACTATTTTTAGCATCTGCACTCTTAAAAAATAGTTTGTCTACAGTCTGAAAAATCCTTATAGATCTCTTCTTAAGCATACTCTTCGGTTATTACTAATGGTGCAAGAGTTTGAAGACTTTTTGAACGTAAACGATAGGCAACAATTTTCTTTTTATATTGCTTTATTACATCAATATGTTCTTCATGGCTATATAAAGAAAAGCTAATCTCTTTATTCCCTTTCTTCGTTTTAATCACGATTGGTGTTCCTTCCCCGTGCGGCGGAAAATAATGCTTATCTAAAAATAAAGCCTCATTAAATTCATGAATAACTTGTAGTTTCGTTTCTCCCTCTATATTTTTTCCATCTATCGATATAGAGGTATTCTCTTCCTCAAGTTTTTGATGCAATTCAAATTTACTAATAATTGATTCTACAACAGAAGTCGGCATACTAGAAACTAATACTTTAATAGCTCCAAAAACAAATAATGTAACTATAAACCATGTTGTCATTTTCATCATCTCCATTACATGTCAAAATATAAATTTCGTTCCAAACGGTATGAATATACTAATAAGTATTCCCGTAACAATCATCGTCACCGAACCGATTGTCGCTTCTCTCTCGCCTTCCTTCACGAGACGACTTACCCCGATAATATGTGATGCGCAGCCCATTCCCACGCCTTTTCCAATCGTACTTGTTATACGGAACAACTTAAGTACTGTTGGTCCAATCATAGCACCTGTTATTCCCGCAACAACTACAAAACTAGCAGTCATAGATGGAATGCCACCAATTTGCTCCGCTATTGAAATAGCAATAGGCATCGTTGCTAATTGTGGTAGGGTGGTTAGTATAAGTTCCTTATCTATATGTAACATTCCACCAATCACTACATTCATAGTCGTTAAAGCCAGTATACCTGTCACTACGCCGATTAGTATCGATAAAAAGTTTTTCATCAGTATCTTTCGCTCTTTAAATAGTGGTATCGCTAACGCTACGATTGCAGGACTCAATAAGCTTGAAAGAATGTCTCCCCCATTTCCCCTATACTCATGATGAGAAATACCAAAAATCAAAAATAAACAAATCATAATTGTAGTAACTGTTAACACCGGTAACGTGAATGGAAACGTAAATTTTTTATATAACTTTGTCGCCAATAAATAAATTACTACTGTAATAATAATTAAGACCATTTGCATCTTGCACCTTGTCGATTTTATTTTTTGGATGTTACTACTAATTGACTTATATACCCTGAAACAATCAAAGTTACTACCGTACTTGCAACTACTAAAAGGAATATACTACTTCCCTTACTAAAAAGAAAAGACCCGTATTCCATCAGTCCTGTTGTCGAAGGGATTAAAAATAACGGTAAAAATACGATTAACTTTTCCGCACCTTCCTCAAACCACTTTAATGGTAAAATACGAATAGAAAGGAGTAGAAAAAGCATTAACATCCCTATTAAACTTCCTGGCATTGATAGATGGAATACCCCTTGAATCCACGTACCAACTAAGCTAAATACATATAGCACGCCTACTTGAAGTAAAAGCATCACGTACTTCATTTCTTTCCCTCATTTCAATATTACGCATTACTATTATGAAATTTCATTTAACGTTTCCGCAAATCTCGTCATTCCCAGCTGAATTTGTTCGACATTTACTCTCCCAAAAGTAAAACGAACATATTCACTTTTAGTACCTAAAACACTCCCCGGGACAAACGCTACACCATTTCGTATAGATTCACCTAATAAATGATATTCATCAAACGTTCCTTGCACTTTGCACCATAAATGTATTCCACCCTCTGGAACAAAGAATTCCACCTGGTCCCCTAATATTTCTTCAAGCTTTCTAATTAACGCATCTCTTCTTTCCTTCAATTGTCCACGGAGCATTGTAATATGTGCATGAAAATCTTCTGATTCTAAAAATTGATTTGCCACCCACTGCGTAAATACGCTATGGCCAAAATCAACTTGCTGCTTTGCATCCGCTAAACGTTCTATTACACGCATTGGGCCAATTACCCAGCCAATACGTAATCCTGATGCAACAATTTTTGATAATGAACTTATATAAAGAACATTGCCGTTTTGATCCATTGATTTTAATGTTGGATTCACTTCTCCATTAAATGAAGTTAAGCTATACGGATCATCTTCTACAATCGGTATACCAAATTCAGAAGACAGTTCTAAAATCTTTTTACGTCTTGCTAATGAAAGCACAGTTCCAGTTGGATTTTGATAATCCGGATTTAAAAATACCATACGAATACGATGCTTTTTATGCAAATCAATTAAGTCTTCTGGATTCATTCCATGCTGATCAACAGGTAAATGGAATATTTTTAAGCCAGCAGATTTAAACATCGGCAGTGAAAAACAATACGAAGGGTCCTCAATTGCAATCGCATCGCCAGGTTTTAATAAGCATTGAACGATAAGATTAAGTGCCTGTTGTGCGCCTGATGTAATAAGGATAGAATTCGAATCTGATTCAATTTGTTTATATTGCTGAACATGTGCCGCAATTGTTTTTCTCAACATTTCATTTCCAAGTGGATGGTCATAACCGAGGTTTTCCATAAATGTTTTCTCCGACAAAATTGTTCGGAATCTATCACTCGGAATTAATTCTGGTGACAATTCACCACTCGCTAAATTAATTAAGTCTTCTTTTTGTGTTTCCGTTCTAATTTGTTGAACGAGTGGTACGTTAGGTAAGAACGATCCATCCTCAACGTACCTACCCCAGTTCGGTATTCGTTTATGTGAAACACCCCATATGTCTGTATTCACCCGTGTTCCGCTTCCTTTTTGCCGTTCTACTACTCCAAGTGATTTTAATTCTTCATATGCAGCTACTATCGTACTCCTATTCACCTGTAATTCTTTTGCTAACATGCGCTCAGAAGGTAACTTACTGTCAGAAGGAAACTCACCTGAAGAAATACCTCTTTCAATATAATCCGCTATTTGTTTATATACAGGCGTCTTATCTGCACGATTTGGTTTCCATTCCATATAGTTGCCTCCTTTCAAAGCTAACTACCCTCAATTTATTACTAACAGTATTTACCGTAAAAATAGTATTAATTAGTCACATTTTCTCATCCTAAAATGGATATATTAAAATAACTCCGTTTCTGATTACTCGATAGCTTCTGAAATTCCAGCTTCATACTCTCGTTGCAGTTCTGTTACAAACTATCAAATTATTACCGCATACCATGTTACCCCTAGCAGTAGAACAAAAAGAAGGAGAATATAGATTACAGATAAATTTTTCACATTTCTCTTTGTGGACTTGCCGTAATTCTCCTCCACATTTCGCGCAACTAGCACGGTCCCAAACAGCGATCCAACTACAATAATAACGACTAGTGAAATTGCAAAAATCATTGTATTTCCACCTCTCTAAAGACAATCTATTTTAATAAAGAATTTCCTCTTTAAAATGTTAATAACATACTACCTTTCTTCTCTTATCATAATGGATGTTTGCCAAAAACGGACCAACCACTTTCATGTTTTTTTGCTCATCCACTTTAAAAATAAAAAGCAACTGATCACTTATAATCAGTTGCTTTTTCGTAAAGTTAATTATATTCATTTTTCACTTAAAATTGATCCGATTTAAAAGTTTGGCCTTTTCATAATGAAACATCGATTGAGATAATTCGAAAATTGTCCCGTTTACAAGACAAACTGTATTTTTAATAAGAAGCGCCGTATTTTATCGCTTCTTACTCTCATCATCTTTATTCTTATATAAGTGACTCATTCGCTCTTATAACTTCTTGATACAGTAATGGTGACCACTTTTCATTTATATAATCTTGAATGATCCAACCTACTCTTGTAGGATTCTTTTGTTTTATATGGTTTGCAATTTCAGGATTTATGTAAGAGGCGTAGTAATATGGACTATTCCATGCTGTACCACCAGAAGACAAACTTGTAAAATTAATATATAGATGATGTAAATCCTCACTATTATTCATCGTTTCATTGATCGTATCTTTAATAGATTTTACTTTCTCATCATAACCCACTTTATATTTATCTTGTACCGTTACATTTACGTTTTGATTTACAGTTGTCGTAAACGTCTCATTATCTGGCCAATAAAAATTATTATATCCTCCAGATTCATTACTACCGCCATATCTTTTTAGTAGTACAATTTTCCCACGAGCATCTCCCAATTTTATATTTCCTTCTGTTTTTAAAAAGATAGGATCAACAAAATATTTTTTTTCAAACACATTACTAAAGGAACCTTCTGCTCCTTTCATATCCTCATACTCTTTTTTTAAAGACATAATAATTGTTTCACTCGGGTTATCTTTTAAAAATTGTTTCGCTTCGTTTATGAATTCGTGCAGGGTTACATAAAGATATAATGGCCCATGATGAAGAACTATCGTATTATCATCTGTTAAACGTCCTCTTATATCAAAAATTCTAGCTCCATGATCCATTTGGTAACGAAAATCATATTCTTGCGTCATTCCCCATACTTGCTTAATCGGATTTTGCAACTTAAACGTTCCACTATCATGTGTTCCTGGAATTGAAATTCGTGCTAACGGGATATCATCAGGTATAGGTTGCATCCATTTTGACCAATTTTCAAGCTCATTAACAGAGCTAGCCGCAACGACTCTCTTCTCATGTAAAGCAAATACAAATGTGATAAATATCGTACTACATATGAATAATTTCAAAATAAATTTCTTACTGCTCATTATTATTCCTCCTTTTTTTGTTTTATATCAAACTTATTGAATATAATATAATCTGGTGAGTAAAAAATAAATATCATTTCATAAGTATGAAATATTGCATAGAAGTAAAATTAAAAAATCATTCACATATACTAAATTAGAAAAATTCAAAGGAACTTCATCTGAAGTTCCTTTTGCTTATTTTATGTTCAATACATATGAACCATCTTTATTCTCATATTTATAGACGTATAAATAATATTTACCTGGCTTTGCATTATAAGTTCCTTTAACTACATTCCCTTCATTTTCACCATATGCTACATAGTTATTTAAATCTGATTCATGATGAAGTACCCATGTCATTCCGATATTTTGTTCATTTAGTAGGGATATGTTAATATTTTCCGGTGAGTCAATTTGGAAAGTAAATACATCTACTCTATCACTATTATGTAGCGTTCCTTTCACCGGTGTATGAAAGTTAACTTTATTTGCCTGTCTAGGCTCATTATTTGGTTCATTTTCTATTACTTGTAACTCATTCCCACCGTTTGGTTTTCTTTGTTCATAACCTAAGTTAACTAGTATAGACTTCAAATCTGGTAAAACACCTATTTTATCTACATGTGGATCTTTAGATTTTGTTCCTGTGTTCTTGTTGCTTAATATTGCTCTTAGTTCACTCGGTCTATATGGTTGTCCTAAATTTTCTTTAGCAATGCTTTGTACTAAAGTCGCTGCTCCGGCAATAATAGGTGACGCACTCGACGTTCCACTAAAGCTAGGTGTATAAAGATTTATAGCACTTCGACTTTGCTCAGCTGTAGTTGTATCTACGTTTTCTCCCCAACCATAGACATCAATACGGCTTCCATAATTCGAAAACCACATACGCTCATGAGGGAGAGATGAAGAGCCCGCTCCTACCATAATTGCACCTGAATCTTTAAAATCTTTACTATTACGATTTAAAATTTGTTTACCATTTCTATCTTTAAATTGATCTAAATCATTCCAACCATTTGCTCCAGCTTCTATAATGACAACACCTTTATCTGTACCAGCACGGATCGCATCAAAGATATCTGGTTGTACTTCAACAGGTAAATATTTATCACCATATCCATCGAAAGATGCTTGTGCCTCTAACAATAAAACATCCCCAGCTTCTAACTGATTTACAGCACTTAATATTGCATCAGCCGTATTATACTGTCCGTTATCTCTTATTTGAGAGATAACTTTTGCTTTCGCTTTTGGCGCAATCCCAATATTTCCAACTTCATTGTCCTCAGAGGAGACAATTCCTAGTACAGACGTCCCATGACCGACATGCTGATCTATATTTCTTCCAGACATTAATTCAATATTTTGATTTACTAAATCCTCATGATTTAATAGCCATCCGTATTCCATATCAACAAAAGTGATACCATTTCCATTACCACCTTGAATTCCCCAAGCGAAAGGCGCATTAATACCGTATGGGGCTGCTTCAAGATAACCTTGTTTTTTAAATCTAGGATTATTATTAGGATTAAGAGCTACACTTGATGATTGCACTTCAGGTGGCATTATTTTCTCTTGTTTCTTCATATAGACATCTTCTATTAAAGAAGATGCCTTTAACTTATCTACTATTTCTTCTTCATACCCACTATTTTGATTTTGAAGAATATAGTAGTTTAATAAACTTGTAGATACATGATTAGGTGCTTTCACTTCAAGGTTTTGTATTTGTTCCGGGCTTACAGATGTGAATAAACGAGTAAATGTTACATCTGGGTATTCTGCCAAAAGATTTTTTATTACTTTATCATTCGTTTGAGATGGTATTTGTTTTTCAATACCATCTTCATATGGCAAATCCAAATCCGCTTTAAATTTTACAATGATTTGCTTATCTGTTTCTTGTTCTATTCCTAATTTACTCTGCTGTTCTATAGAATCAGCATGTACACTATTGATAGCGCCTCCTGTTCCTAAAAGTGTTGTAATGATTATAGTTGACGCACACATTTTTTGAAATATTTTCATTACTTCAACCCTCCTATTAATAATAACTAAATCATTATATTAATCTATAATGATTTGATTTCTATAACATATTCCCTTTCTACTAAATAGATTATAGTAATCAAAAATATGAACTTCAATGTATTTTCATATGCAATATTTCATATTCGGGCTCTACACTACATGAATAAGAAACTTATAATGATTATTTATTTTATATGTGCTAATATACTTACATTAATATATTACGCATATACACATCTCAAACTACATTACTTAAAATTTTTACCTTAATTTTTTCTTAGGAGGATTTACAATGAAATTACTAAAAATAAAACATATAATCCCTATATCTGCGGCTGCAATTACATTCGTATGTAGTCAAAGTACAGCTGAAGCTTCTACCATTCATACAGTAAAGAAGAATGATACACTTTGGGGCATTAGTAAACAATACGGCGTTTCAATACAATCCATTAAACAGGCTAATCATAAAGGAAACGATCAAACTTTCATTGGCGAACAGTTACATATTCCAGGTTCCGTCAACTCAAATGAAATCACTGTTCGCCAAAACGCCAAACCTGCGAACATTTCTGAGCAAATTATTTATCAAGTACAACCGGGAGATTCATTGGAAGCGATAGCAAAGCGTTACAATGTTACCGTTCAATCTATAAAACAAATTAACAATACAGTCGGAAACAAGCTTTATACAGGACAACATATAAAAATAAACTCAAGCATTTCAGAAAAAGAAAAAGACTTAATGGCACGCTTAGTTACTGCTGAAGCAGGTGGCGAATCGTATAAAGGAAAAGTAGCAGTAGCGAAAGTTATACTAAACCGTGTAAACGCAAAAGGTTTTCCAAATACAATAACAGGCGTTATTTATGAACCTATTAAATACGGATATGCATTTACTCCTGTTACAGATGGAAGAATTAATCAACCTGCAAGCGCAGAAGCAAAAATGGCTGTAGAAGAGGCTATCTCCACAAATGGAATACATTCTGATTGGCTTTATTTCTATAATCCGAAAACATCAACAGACAAATGGATTACGACACGTCAAACAGTAGCAGTAATCGGTAACCACGTCTTCGCTAAATAAGATTTAAATGCATTAACAGACCTTTTCACTTAAAAGGTCTGTTTTTTATATATAAGTTTTTATTAATCATATGACATAGTGATCTTTTAAAACTATCCCTTCTTTCAAATAAAAACATTTGTATTTACTCCACCAGTCGAAGAAATGAAAAAGCATCAAGTTCAAAAACTCCCTCTTTATTAATAAAAGCTATTTCTTAACTTCATAAAATTGTTATACACTAGAAAAATAAAAAACAAACTATTCGTTAGCAGGTGAAAAAATATGTATGATGTTACAATTATCGGCGCTGGAGTAAGTAGCATTTTTATGGCTTATTCACTAGCTAAAAGTAACAAAAAGGTTTTAATTCTTGATAAAGGTAAAGCGCTAGAAAATCGCCATTGTCCTTTAGACGAAGGAAAAGCTTGTAATTGTACTACATGTGATAAATATTTCGGATTTGCTGGTTTAGGAAAATCTGAAGGGAAATTTAATTATACAAACGGATTTGGTGGAGAACTTGAGCAAAAAGTTGGGAAAGAGGGTTTTATACAACTTATGGCTGAAGTAGATGAAATTCTATGTCAGTTCGGAGGAAATTCAGTTTCAAAATATTCTACAGAAAATCCAAATCTCAATAAGAGAGCTGAATCGTGTGGTTTACAAATGCTAACAACAGAAGTACGGCATCTTGGTACTACCCTTTCAAGTGACATTTTTCAGCAACTCTATGAATTTTTACTTACGAAAATAAATATACAATTTCATATAGATGTACAACATATTATGAAACAGAAAGATCATTTTACTATAGATACAAATGAAGGAACATTTCAATCTAGACAACTAGTATTTGCAACTGGGCGTTCCGGAGCAGATTGGTTAAAGGAGATGTGCACTTCTCTACATATTTTTCAGGAACAAACTCGTGTAGATTTAGGTATCAGGGTAGAGATGAAAGAACACCAATTACGTTCTATATTAAAAGATACATTTGAGACAAAACTTTCGTATGAGCATAAAGGTTTCACAGCAACTACGTACTGTATGAATCCAAAAGGACGCATTATTAGAAAGTACGAAGAAGGTCTAGTTATGCCTGACGGTCAAAATTTTCGGGAGAAAGGAACTGGTACACCTAACTTAAACTTCACTTTATTTATCCCGCTTTATTTTCCAACTCTCAAAGAAGCAAATCTGTATGCAAGCTCAATTATTAAAGGCATTAACCAAGGACAAGATCGGATTGTTATACAGCGCTTAGAGGACTTATTAAAAAAAGAACCTACAATAGCGAACGATATGAAACATAACCGTATACAACCTACACTACAAGGAGATTATGGAGATTTGCATACAGAAATTCCTCCATTATATATTGAAGGACTTAAAGAATTTTTATTACGCTTAGAACAATTTATCCAAGAACCGATCGATAAAGATACTTTATTATATGGAATTGACGGAAAGTTTTATGCTCCTACGATAAAACTCAATAATCATTTTGAAACAAATATACATGGACTATTTTTAGTTGGGGATTGTTCAGGCGTCACTCATTCATTATCTCAAGCTGCTGCAAGTGGATTGTATGTTGGAAAATATTTATCTGACATCTAATTGCATAATTAAGATACCAATCAAATATTTTAAGTTTCACAACGCTTTATTTATGTAGTAATAGCATAAATCACTATCCTCCCTCCGCTAACGATTATCCCACAAGGAATCGAGATTTCATGAGATACATATGTAATATAAACGTGTATATATAACTATTGACATTCAATTCTAACAAATTGAATGTCAATAGTTTTACAAGCCTCTATTCAGTTCCACCTTCATTTGTTCGATATTTTGTAACATCACCATAGTGTTTAATATGTTAGGATGTCTATAAGTATTTTTTACTACAACTATGACTTTTTCTGCTCTGTTCTAAAAAATAGATTTACGCTTGAAAATTCTCCATTGTACGTATGTGAATACTTTATTTTTTTACCTTTAGAAACCATTAGCTAATTGATTCATTACACTCTAATAGTTATAAAAATATAATATATAACACAAGTTAAATAAATTATATAAAGAAGGAGTAAAAATGAAAAATAAAATCAATTTACAAATGCAAAATATAAGCTTTGTTTTAATAATTGCTTTAGCAGTATGGTTAAAAACATATCTTATTACAAGATTCAGTTTTGATTTAAAAATTGAATCTTCTACACAAGAGCTTATTTTGTTTATTAGCCCTCTCGCTGCTTCATTAGCTTTTGTCGGATTCGCATTATTTGCAACCGGTGAAAAGCGAAATTATATCGCGCTATGTATTAATTTCTTATTAACAATTGTACTTGTTGGGAATGTAATGTTCTATGATTTTTATAGTGATTTCGTTACGTTACCAGTACTTGGACAAACATCAAACTTTGGCCAATTAGGCGGTAGTATTATAGAAATATTGAACTACAAAATTATACTCGCATTCGCAGACATTATTTTCTTCTTTATTTTATTAAAGAAGAAGGCACTAGTCTTCCAAACGGGGCGCGTAACTCATTCGACACGCTTGTTATATTTTCTCTTAACGATTGGTGTATTTTTTGCAAATCTACATCTTGCAGAAAAAGAGCGACCTGAATTACTAACGAGATCTTTCGACCGAGTCATGCTTGTTAAAAATTTAGGACTATACACGCATCAAGTATATGATTTAACACTACAAGTAAAAGCAGGATCACAAAAGGCACTTGCTGATAGTAGTAAATTACAAGAAACAGAAAACTACGTGAAGGCAAACGAAAGTGAGCCGAATCCTAACATGTTTGGTGTAGCGAAAGGAAAAAACGTAATTGTTGTTACTCTTGAATCCTTACAAACCTTTTTAATAGGCGCAACAGTTAACGGACAAGAAGTTACACCATTTTTGAATGAATTCATAAATGAAAGCTATTACTTTGATAACTTTTTCCACCAAACTGGGCAAGGAAAAACATCCGATTCTGAATTTCTAATTGATACGTCGTTATATCCATTAAATCGAGGAGCTGTATTCTTCACACACGGTAACAATGATTATACTGCGACTCCAGAAATTTTACGTCAGCAAGGTTATTTCACTTCTGTATTCCATGCGAATAACGCAACATTTTGGAATCGTAATATCATGTACTCTGCTCTCGGTTATGACCGTTACTATAATGAACTTGATTACAAAATTACGCCCGAAACAAATTTAAATTGGGGATTAAAAGATATCGAATACTTTGATCAATCAGTAGATATATTAAAAACTGTTGATCAACCATTTTATGCTCGTTTCCTTACTTTAACGAACCATTATCCATTTACGTATGATGAAGATACAAAATTCATTGAACCATATAACTCTGGTAATGGCGTATTTGATCGTTATATCGTAACAGCACGTTACTTAGACGAATCAATTAAAAAATTTATTGAGCGTTTAAAAGCCGAGGGAATGTATGATGATTCTATTATTGTATTATACGGTGATCATTATGGCATTTCTGAAAAACATAATCGTGCAATGGCACAGTTTTTAGAAAAAGATCAAATAACAGAATTTGATACTTTAAATTTACAACGTACACCTTTATATATTCATGTCCCTGGACAAACAGAAGGTCAAACGATTTCAAAGCCTACGGGACAAATCGATATGAAACCTACTATTCTCAATTTATTAGGGATTGATACTACGAACGATATTCGTTTTGGTCATGATATGTTTTCAGATGAATATACCGGTTTTGTTGTTTTACGTGATGGTAGCTTCATTACAGACAAATATGCATACAAAAACAACACTTTCTATGACCGCATAACAGGTGAAATTGTAGATTTACCAAAAAAAGAAGCTCAAGCACTCATTAACCGTGCACAAAATGAATTACGAATGTCTGACAAAATTATTGAAGGAGATTTACTACGTTTCTCAGAAAGTAATAAAATTAAAACTGGCGAAGTACAAACTAAAATTAAAGAAACTGAAAAATAATGTGAATATGCAAAGGGAGCAACTCATTACAGTTGCTCCCTTTTACTCTCTTATAACATGTGATGCAATTTCACATAAAAAATCTTAAATATTTTACTTTTATTCTGCACTTGTTTCTAAAATTACATCTGTATAAGTATGATCATCACCCATATGTAAAATTACTTCACATTGACGTAATCTCAATTCAAAGAGCATGATAGAATCATGATAAACTTCAGGATTTGATTTCATTTTATGTAACATCTCTTGTTTTTCTTGTATTTCTAATTGCATATTTTCTACAGCTTGTTTCAAGGAGTTAAATGGATTCCTAAAGAAGATATGAATATCTCGCTCTTGTGTGTTTTCGAATAGCTCAAATTGCAAGAAAAATTTCTTCATAATAGAATCCGTTACCTCAGTATAATCTTCATTTTCTACATACTGTTTGTATTTGTTATATAACATAGTTTTATTTTTAGGAAGAACTCCAAATAATTTACCCGCACTTTTCAGTAAAAATTGTGCTGGCGTAAATCGACGTAAAATATTTACTTCATCCATTTGTATTCTAGTCGTCATTCTGTCAGTATCTCTGCGCCAGTCATCCAGCACTTTAAAGTCACATTCTAACTGTATTCGATTTTCTCCAAATAAAGAATTAAGTCCTTCACTAAGTTCTTCTAAGTACGATTGACTTTGAAGGAGCTCATTATGAGAAGTTGCAATCCAATTTTGCATAGAAAGAGCAAGATGAGGTAATACCGTTTGTTCTAAATATTTATGCACTCTTTCATTCATTGCTTTATTTAGTTGCGTATCCATGTGACCGAAATCGCTTTCTTCACTTATTAAATCAGAACAACTCTGTAATACCTTCGGTATATTTTCAGTAAGATCATTCGTAATTTCCTTTTTCATTGTACGATATGACTCTGTAATGAAATGAATTTTTTCCCTCTCAAATGCAGTAAGGTTATTCATGCTACCGTTTAGTTTCACTAGCATATCTTCATTCCACTTAATCGCATCCACTAGATTGTTTTCTTTCTCAACGCGTTTAGCTAAAAGATATGTAATTGTTTTTCGGATGAAGAACAATAGCTTTTCAGTACGTTCTGCATCAATATTTTTATAATTAAAGTTAAAATGAATAAACTCAGTTAACTCATTCAATTGTTGATTACTCGTATATAACGAAGAATAAGGGAAAATCCTCGCATGCGGGAAATATGTGTTTATTCTCGCTGCCGTATCATGTAATACTCTTTTCACTTCTGCTTCACTATAAATGTTATCGATTTTATTTAATAAGAAATGCACTTGTAAATTTGGTGTATGTTCTTGAATGCTTAATAGAATATCACGCTCTTTATCAGTAAAAGGTGAATCCGCATTCAATACAAACAATAATTCATCCACGGAATTTAGATATTCAAATACCTCATCCCTAGTGTCGTTATTCCTATTAAAGCCAGGTGTAACTACAAATGTAAGTTTATTTTCACTTAAAAATTTGCATGGTAATTTAAATTCAACACATGCTCTATCCCTATACGTTTGATGGTGTTGAGACATCATATTATGATAATCAGAGATATCTTCCGTTGTTGTAATTGCAGCATCTGTTATGGCGTTAATTTCTGTATGAGCATCATTTTTTAAAACTACTACATTTGAAATTGATTTTTCTAATAGATTTTCTCCTAATATAGAGTTGATAAATGTAGTTTTTCCGTTCCCTGAAGTTCCTGTTACTAAAATACGATTTGTTCTTAAATCTGCAAGTTCGTCAACTAACCATCTAAATCGTTGACCTATTTCTATATTGTTCTTTTGTGCCCACTGTGTAATAGATTCAAAAAGATGTAGACTGTACTCTAAACCATTCACATGATTCATAGAATATAACAGTAGCTTTTCCGCATGTTGTATATCGCCTGAATCTATTTTAGATGGAAAAATCTCATCCCATGCCAATACAGCTGCTGATGGAAATACAGCATAAGACGGATTGACTACTTTTAACCAATTTGTTAAAAGACTTGGAATGATATCGTGTAATTGTTTAAGCATATATTGCCCTTGAATTAATGCAAAGTATGTTTCTTCGTAAAGAGAAGAAATTTTGTCCCATATATCGGACGACTCTATTTCAATATGTAAGAAAAATTCATTTATTGTGTTAAGCCACAATAAGTAATTTTGTTCATTTTTATAACTGTTCCAAAGTGATGAAACCATTTGCGTAAATTGTACTTGATCTACATTATTTAATGTAACTAATGCATCATAAAAATAATCTGGTGAAATATGTTTAGTAAATCCTTTATCGATATATCCTTTTAACACCTCAAACCAAGGATAAGATTCTATTCGAATTAACTCATTCACAGCAAGCTCTACTGCACTATCAAAATCTTGTTGTTCCTCATAAAAGGAACGGGCAATTTTTGTGACATTCGGATAATCCGGATTTAAAGAAACCGCTTCTTTAATAACAGCGAAAGCTGCTTCAAAATTATTTTGCTCTATGTAAAGAGAAAGTAATTGTAATCTAATTTCTGTCATCAATATTATATTATCAGTAGCAATGGAAGTATAAACATTTTCAGCAACTGCTAATTGATTCAGTTCGAAATAAGCATCCGCAATATTTTTTTGTGCCCATGGTGCTAATTCATTACTAACCTTCTCCCATTTAAAAATAGCTGCTTCAAAATCTTGATGCTGATAATAAAATTCACCTTGCGCAAAACGAATATAAGATCCATCAGAAATCTCATTTTTTTCTTCGTTTACATAAGCTTCTCCAAGTACGTCAAGAGGTGGTTTTGTTACATTCTCCATTAGGAATGTTTCATAATACATCTTTTTTATTAATTGTTTTTCTATTCTCATCTTTTCCCCCACTATATCTTGAAAATACATTTTTAAGATATGTCAACACTTTATTTATGTATGCTTTTTATCTTAACAAAGAATATCTTTTGGAAAATTTCATTTTCCTTTCATTTTTCAAGTTAGATTGAATTTTTATGAGAAAAGTTTCAGTTTTTTTTCAATTCCCTTTCAGTTATGAAACAGCATTAAATGTTCCTAATAACATAATAACACTATAATATTCCGCATTATATTATCAGGAAAAACCTATATGAATCATATTATAAAAACAATTTATAACGAATATATATGCAAAAACACCTCCCAAAACAAATAACAAAAATCAATATCATATATTTCACAAATTATTTTCCTTTAAAATATTTCAGTAGTTTCGTAATTAAATTCCATTAACCTCTATAAATAACTAGTCCAAAAAAAATCTATATGCATATCATGTTATAGTAAAGAATTCAGGAAATCCTAAAAGGAGGCATTTTCATGTTTGAAGATAAATCTAAAATAAACTACCCATATGAATTTACCGAAACTACAACAATCCCGCTAAAAAACCCTATCAATAAAAATTTCAAAAACGGCTCTGGTACACATAATTTCCCAATTAAGAAGCATTATAAAGAGCAGGTGCTATATACGGAAAAAATTAATAATAATAAAAATAAATAAGCGTATAGGCTCTTATAACAATTAATCAAATAAGAATCTATATTAGACCTTGTATAGTTATAGGTAATATATAAGTTTTTCTTATACAACTCATGTACTTTTAAAAAGTGCTGATATACAGCGCTTTTTTATACATAGATAATAGAAGAACCAAAAAGGTATGGATATTTTCCACACCTTTTTGGTTCTTTACTATTTATAAATAAATTCCACCTTCACTGCTCCTTAGCTAATGCTCCTAGCAGCAAAATTCTACTCGTTGGAGTCATTGAAGAAAGGAGTAGATTTATGATAAATCCCAAAGTTAAAGAAGCACCCAAGAATGATATAAACCATTATTGCTCTATTATATATATTCAAAAATGCACCAAACATTGTTTCAAAGCTACTTAGTTTTCATAAAATATTTTTTGTTTTCGTTGGAACGGATAGGCTTTAATCTCATCTGTATCTAAATTTTCATGAAATAAATGAACAGCTATAATTTGTCTACAATCGTAAGTATGATAATAATATGTTCCGGACTCCATACACATTACGCTTGTATATATGGTATTATCTAATGCCCCTTCTTCTGTTATTACTCCGCCTTTAGGTACCTCGCAATTTGATAAGATATGAAAAAGGGCGGATACTCCCTCTTCTTCACTATCTATACCTTGAATGTTTTGTTTGCCATATGCTGCCCGCACAAACCTCGATGGCGGGGTGAAATCCCCTGGAAGTCCCATTGAGCCTGAGCCCTGGCCAAAAGCACTTAATGGTAAATTACTCCATTCTGTTGGCGCGAATGGCTGCGATTTAAGGCCAATATATTGTCTTAAATTTTGCAAATGCCAATTAAACTCCGGACTATTCGTCATCACTCCTAGTGGGTTATCATACATCTTTAATCCTTCATTTGTCGGCTCCAGTACAATGCAATCTCCCCATTTATCGGCTAAGATCCAATGTAGCGGTGGCGTAAGTCCTAAATCCGGTAATGGTATATCCAAAAAGGTAAGGCTATCTACAGATTTCTTTAACTCTTTGACAGAATTGAATTGTGTAAGACTCCAAGCTACAAAATCAAATGGAGCTAAATTCGTTTTATTTTCATCTATGCTTTGACTATAAGTAGCGAATCCTGGAAAATAGAGTGTTGCACATGTCATACCTGCTTCATTTACTCCGTCCGCCATAATGATCCTTCCTTGATGATTAATTCCCATTCCGACCGTAGCATGTTTCGTATTAATGATTTCACCAGTTATATTATTCCACTGGTAATGTCGAGGAATAATTATTACTTCTTGATTCATATCTAATGTGAAGTCCATCGTTCTTGCAAAAAGATGCTGACCGTTTTTTGTCTCTAATGTCAAACTAGTACACATAAAGAACACCCCATTTTATGGTTTTATCTACACTTTACATAAATCCGATAAGTCTGTAAATTAAAAACCTCTTTCCTTACAAACAAATTAAGAACGTACATATAAATTACAAATAGGTTGAGGTTATCTCTAGTTTATATTTGATCTTTTTTAATAACTCATTTTCAGCTTTTAGTAGGTTTCGCTCCGCTTCTAAACGTGCATATTTTTCTTCTAACGTAAGCTCCTTCTCTACTACGCTGATATTTCCAAAACAACTTTTGCACCGTGCAGCTTTTCCGAATTACTTAAGTAAAGGTTTCCACCGTGTTGCTTTGCAAAGCTTTTAGCAATGTATAACCCCATTCCATGATGATCTTTGGAGTTTCTACTTTTATCTCCCCTATAAAACTGCTCTGTAGCTGAATGCATTTCCTCTTCTGTAAACCCTCTTCCCGAGTCCTCTACAATAAATTGCAGTTTTTCACTAATCATTTCCACTGAGAACATCAAGTCACCCTTTGTTGGAGAATATTCAATTGCATTCATCATTATATTCATAATTGCTCTTTTCAAAGCGGTCTCGTCAATAGGAATATAATTTGGTATGTCCTGAACATTTTCAATTAGATTTAACTGTTTGCCTAAAACACAAATTGCACTTTCTTCTATAATATTACCAATAAAGTCGCGGAGATCTGTTCGCTTGAATTGAAGTGAAGCGCCTTCCTCACATTTCGTAATATCGAGTAAAGATTTCATATATATTTCCATCTCATCAATACTTTTCAAAATATGCTCATTACATTTCTTCTGATTTGAATCTAGCATTGATTCATTTAATAGCTCTGCATTCCCTCTCAATATCGTTAATGGCGTTTTAATATCATGTGCCAAAGCAACAATCTGCTCTCTTCTATTTGTTTCCATATTCCACTGTGTACGTAATGAATGATTTAATTCATCTTTCATTTTTACTAAAGAAGTTAATACTTCATTCACTTCTTTTATTTTAGATTGTTCCACTTGAAAATCTAAATCTTCCTTTTGAATTTTATCTGTTACCTTTCTCAAAATCAGCATTTCCTTTGACAATGATTTACCAAAAGAGCGAGATAGAAATATCACTTCGGCAACAAATAATAGAATAAAAAGAACAATTTCACAAACTTCCGGACTCGGTAAATACTTCTGCAAAAAAGGGGTTTTAAAAGTAGCATGTAGCGTATATAGAATGACACAAATATCTTTATCACGTTCTATAACTGCATAGTAGTACGTACTGTCACCTTTTTCATCCTTATGTATGTTATTCCATATTTGTCCCGCATAATCTTTATTAATACTCCCTTGAATAACGTTTCCAGAAAAATCATACACAACATATTTATATTGCTTTAGAATTTGATCATCGTCCTGCTCTACTTTAACTATAGCATCTCTTTGCGACTCAATCTGTTTTTCATAATAATTTGCTGGTAAGATTATTTCTGCGTTAACTCCAACTTGGAATAGAATCATAAAAAAAGTCACTAAAGCAATCGTCCCTATTGAAAATGCAAAAATATACTGTATTAAAATCTTACTAAGGTTGACTTGCTTTTTCACTTTCTCCATTTATAACCAATTCCCCATACTGTTTCTATTGGATTCATGCCATACTTAGATAATTTATGACGGATATTTTTAATATGTTCCACAATTACTTGGTTATCACTTTCTCCCTCATAACCAAAAACATTTTCATAAATCTTTTCTCTTGAAAATACTTGTCCATGATTCAAAGCTAAATATTCGCAAATTCCATACTCACTTTTCGTAAATGCGATAGATGTATCGTCATGCCATATTTCTTTACATGACAGATGAAATGTAAGACCTGACAGGAAAAATGCATTTTGCTTTTCTCTATGCTCACGCCTTACATGTGCGGACACCCTCGCACGTAGTTCTCCAATCCCAAAAGGTTTTGTAATATAGTCATCTCCACCGAGACTAAGCCCTGTGATCAGGTCCTTCTCCATTGTTTTGGCCGTTAGAAACACAATTGGACTATCGACCAAATCCCGTATTTCCTTACAAAGTGTAAATCCATCTATTTCTGGCATCATGACATCTAATAGAATTAAATCAAAATGACAAAATTTTTCCTTTGGTATAGTAAGAGGATTACTAACGGCTGTTACCTCATGACCTTCTTTCTCTAAAGCACTTTTTATAATGTAAAGGATGCCGTCTTCATCATCAATTGCTAATATTCTTGCCATATAGAATCCCTCCCCACTCTTCCATTATAATACAATTATACTTACATTTCTTTGCGTCCTTCATAAAAGGAAAACCACATAAGAGAAATAACAAATGCAATGATCGTGAAACAAACACAAATCACTGCTCCAGTTGCTGCTTCTACTGGTAAGACACGAATAGAACTAGGACTTAATTTGTATCCCAAAAAATAATTGCATAATCTCGCGCCCCATGCACATGGAATGCATTTCCAAATCACATCCCCCATCCCTGTAAGCATTAAAGCTACCAGCAAGCTGTCTATAATTCCAATCCCAATGGAAGCACCTTTACTAAAGCGAAAATTTAAGAACAGATGCCATATATACATAAAGATTTGACAACTAAAAAGAATGAAGGAAATTTCAACATACAAAGCAAATGGAATTTCATTTTGTCCTAACAGAAAATGAAAACCTGTAGCAAATCCAAAAACTGCCAACATAGTGGAACAAAACCCACATATTAAAAGTAAACATACTTTACTAATTAACGCTTTACGTCTTCCGTATTCCGTTGATAAAAGTTCTTTAAAATTTCCTGCCAAAGCTTCCTGTTCCACGACAGAAGAACTCACTATGCTAATTAGCAACGGAAAAGATATCGATAATACTTGTATATAGCCTGAAACTTTATTTATAGAATCAAATTTTGAAAAGGAATAATAACTTAAAAAAAGAGCAATACCGATGATTGGCATCGCTACATGTATCCCGAAAAAAATCGTGTGTTTCATTTTTATAAAATCAGCTCTTAATATCCTCGACAAAACCACCATATTATTTTGCCTCCTGCTTTTCAAACCACTTTGCCGTCACATAAGTGAATAACAGGAACAACACAACAGAAATTACTATGCCTGGCAAAATTGCATCGTAGGAAAGTAGTTCTGGTTTAAACGTTACACTTCCGGTTTCTGCATACAAACCATTTGGTAGTATTTTTAAAATAGGGATCATCAGTCTACTTGGATATGTGTATGGACTAATCATCCAAATATTTTTTGTTGCCAATACAACTCCAAAAATTCCATTTGCCCCTACATTCAACAGAAGCGTCGGAAATAGACCTATTTTGTTACCTAAAAACAAGCAGATTGGAATTTGCCACATAAAAGTAACGATTAAAAGAACGCTTCCTAATAGTGCATTTACCGTAGAAATGATTCGGAAATTCTCTTTATTTACTAGTAAACTAGATAACTCGATTTCACAGAAAAACAGTATGCATGAAAAACTCAAAATCCCTAAAATTAGTAATACTTTAGAAATCCATACTCGCTTTAATGAAACTGGTAACGATAAGATGGAACGATTATTCATTTTTTTATCTTTCTCCGCAAGAAGTACACAACTTAAAGAAACCATTCCCGGAAGCATCGTAATGTACCACCAGTTGTAACTAGATAATTGAAAATAATCCGCCGATAATAAAAAGGCAATTAGTATTGTAGCAAATGGAACTAGCCATATAAGTTTATTCAAAAAAGTATGTCTAATTTTAATTTTTTCAGATGCAATATATAGATTCATTTCTTATGCCTCCCTTCTATACTTTCCAGCCACTTGTACAAATAAATCTTCCAAGTCATCATTCTTATTCAATTTCCCCTGATACCCCAATACACCACCTGATATAATCCCAACATGATCTGCAATTTGACTTACTTCGCTTAAAATATGACTCGATAAAATGACCGTAATTCCTTTTCCAGGAAAGGATAGAATGAGTTTTCTTAATTCCTGAATTCCAAAAGGATCCAGTCCATTCATCGGCTCGTCTAATATTAAAAACTTCGGATGGTTCAGCAATGCAATCGCAATTCCCAATCGTTGTTTCATCCCCATAGAAAAATCCTTTGCTTTTTTCTTTTCTGTATTCTCTAGCTCCACAACATGCAATACTTCATCAATCCTTGATTTAGGCAAACCTAAAACAGTCGTACGAACCTGCAGGTTTTCTCTTGCTGTTAAATTTTCATAAAGCGGAGGAGACTCAATTAAAGCACCAATAGAATGTAGATCGTGCCGCGTCCATTTATGACCATCAAAGTAAATCTCACCAGAAGTAGGTGTAAGCATGCCTGTTATCATTTTTAAAGTGGTCGATTTCCCCGCTCCATTAGGACCTAACAATCCATAGATTGAATATTTCGGTACAGAAAGCGAAATGTTTTTTACCACACTTTGCTTTCTAAATGTTTTACAAAGATATTTTGTTTCTAACATAATCTCATTCATCCTAAACTTCCTCCTCGTATATTGTAATTCTAGAATAAACGACAATTATAAGGATTCTATAAGGAAAATGAAAAAACATATGGTCAAAGAAAAAGTTCTTCTCTCACGGAACTTTAATCTTTTCCCCATATGTTTTTCGTATTCTATTTCTAAAACATTTAAAGTTCATACAATTTTTAAATATAACATGTGTGAAACTGTGGATTCACATGATTTTTCGACACTTGCTATTACTGGCGCCTTGTTTGGACTTAAAATTGCGATTACTCCAAATGAAATCGTTGTTACCTAATTTAAAATCGAACTATTTATCGATTTAGTTATATAGAGAAGATGAGAAAACACATAAGTTTTTGTAAATATCGAATAAATTTTGATTAAATTGATACTAATAATGAACTGAAATAAAGAGCACAATTCTTGTTTTAGAATTGTGCTCTTTTGAGGAATAACTTCTCTATATAAATTATGATCAATTCCTTTACTCGGTGCTTAATATCGTCTATTTTTGGTAGATGCTTGTCCATATGGTTCCTCCCATTATAAATTCTTATGAATAGGAACATAAATATAATCAATTTCCCTTTTATATTCACAAATCACATCATCCAAAGTATCAACGCTAGTCTGAAGAGTAACTGATTTTAATTTTTTCTTTTATAAGCATTGTGGTAATTTGTCTAAACTAGTAGTCTATTTATAAAAAATGGGAATCCCCTAATACCAAATGTTCTTATAATGAATTAGTTCACCCTATCTGATCCATTAATAATCAAATAACATTTTAACACTATTTTACTAATATATTCTAAATATTGCCAATTACTCTTATTATTATGATATACTACCTTTAAAAATACACAATTTGAACAGGAGAATGATTAACTTTGATTGAAAATCAATTACTAGACTTTTATAAAAATAAACTAACTAGCTGGAATTTAATATATAAACCTATTTCTTTAAAATATAAAATTTTCAAATCTATTTTCGCCATTATTTCTTTAATTTTTATAGGATTATATCTTTACGCTGTATTTTCGACAAATAATAATAAAACTATTTTATATAACCCTTTTGTACACCTTACTATATATTGTTTAATTGTCTTGACATTTTTTCAACTTTTCAAAAAAACAGTGATGATACCTGCCCAAAATCAGGCTTATAAAAAATATAAGATAGAAGTTAAAAGCCCTTATTGGAATGAATCCATTAGTTTAATAATCAAATCTTTTTTAACTCAAAACAACATATTAACTGGTAAACCAGAAACAGATGAAAAAACATTAGACTTTTTAATAGACATTTTTCATAATCGTATTGATCAACTCGAGAAAAAAGGATGGGCATCCATCCTTTCAACCTATGGTGGATTAGCTTTACTATTTATCATTCCTGCTTGGACAGCCTTCAACCAATGGATGAATAATCCTACTAATAAAACATTGATTACTAGTTCTCAAGCAATAGGCTATTTTTTAGGAATTAGTTCTCTTATACTAATAATTATATTTTTCATTTGGGCGCCTATCCGTCAAGGGGTTTTAGAAGAAATGTTTTCTTCCCAATTAAAGGACACCCGACACCTTACACAGGCTCTAGAAAATATAAAGCTTGCAATACACACTCCAGCATATTATCAAAAAATCGAATCCAAAATTATGCAACCACAGATAATAGATTCAATCATCCAAGAATATATGAATGACAGTCAGGAACAGACAAATATTTCCCCTCTTCCTAACAACATGTTTGTCGCAGATGAAATTGAAAAATTAGCGATTTTAAAAGATAAAAAAATCATTACAGATGCAGAATTTATTAAACAAAAAGAAAAACTTTTAGACTAAATCCAAACAAAAAAGAAGCGATTTATTTCATCGCTTCTTTTTATTAAATCATATTATCCCTACATAACCCTCTTAAACATCTTTTCCAACTCATAAGTAGAATGATGCACAAGAATTGGTCTTCCGTGCGGGCATGTGTATGGGTTTGTTGTTGTACGAAGTTCTTCCAGTAAAGCAAATATTTGATCGTTTGTTAAATATTGATTTGCTTTAATGGAAGCTTTACAGCTCATCATGATGGCTGCTTCTTCACGTAATTTTTTAATATCAACTTTTTTTAGTTTAACGACTTGCTCCATCATTTCATCGATAATTTCTGTTTCTTGTCCTTTCGGGAACCACGTTGGATGCGAGCGAACGATAAAGGATTGATGGCCGAATTGCTCCAAGAATAGACCAACTTTCTTTAGTTCTTCTAGCTGCTCTTCGACACGTAAAAATTCAGTAAGAGATAAGTCAATACGATATGGCACGAGTAGCTCTTGTACTTCTTGCGCTACTCGCCCTACTTTATCACGGAAGTATTCATAATTAATACGTTCCTGCGCGGCATGCTGGTCAATCATATATAAACCTTTATCATTTTGAGCGAAAATGTATGTTCCGTGCATTTGTCCAATTGGATAAAGCGGCGGTAAATCATTACCGTTCATTTCAATCTCTTTTATTTCCTGAACTTCTTCTTCTAATTCCTCTAGTTCAAAATCCTCTTCGTTACTGTCCCACGATTTCTCTTCTCTAATCGGTTCTTCCATTATCGGTTTAGTAGATGGCTGCCAACTTTGTTCTTCTCTTACGAGCGATTGTGGTGGTTGCCATTCTTGCTTTGGCGGTTGCCACAGTTGTGCTGGTTGTTTCACAGCCAGTGGTTCTTCTTGTTTTTCATCCATGCCCGTCGGTAAAATGATATCCGGCATGGATGGTTCTTTCGGCTTCGCATGCTCAAACTGAAACTGTTCTTGCACACTTTCATCTTTTTCTTTTTTCTTCGTTGTTACACCTGCATCTGGAATGAGCTGTATTTTTTTGAATGCTGCTTGCAATGTTTCTTCGATCAACTTTAGTAATTCTTGTTCTTTACTAAAACGAACTTCTAATTTCGCTGGATGTACGTTAACGTCAACAAGCATTGGATCCATTTCAATCGATAAGAAGCCGATTGGATATCGTCCGACTGGCAGTAATGTATGGTATCCTTGTTGAATGGCTTTCATTAATACGAAATTTCGTACGTAACGGCCATTTACAATCGTTGACATATAATTACGAGATGCTCTCGTTACTTCTGGTAATGTTACATAACCTTTAATCGTGAAATCTAAAGATTCAGCTTCAATTGGAACAAGCTTCTTTGCAACTTGAATGCTATAAATTGATGCAAGTACTTGTCTTACATCACCATTTCCTGATGTATGAAGCAATTTCTTTTCATTGTGAAATAGCTTTAATGATACTTCTGGATGTGACATTGCAATACGATACACGATATCTGTAATATTACCAAGCTCTGTATGAATGGTTTTCATATATTTAAGACGCGCTGGTGTATTAAAGAATAAGTTTTGTACTGTAATATCTGTTCCTTTTCGGCTCGCTGTTTTCTCCTGCTTTATAATGTCTCCACCTTTAATAATAAGGTGCGTACCAGGTGCATCACCTGTGCTAGTGATTAATTCTAATTCACTAACTGAGGCAATACTCGGCAATGCCTCGCCGCGGAAACCGAGTGTTCTTATGCGAAACAAATCGTTTTCATCTTTAATTTTGCTCGTCGCATGTCGTTCAAAAGCGACGATACAATCTTCTTCTGCAATGCCATCTCCATTATCAATAATGCGAATTTTCGATAAACCAGCTTCTTCTAAGTGGATTTCAATAGATGTACTATTCGCATCGATAGAATTTTCCACAAGTTCTTTTACGACTGAGGCAGGGCGCTCTACTACTTCCCCTGCCGCAATTAAGTTAGAGAGTTGGTCATCGAGTTTGCGAATTTTCCCCATCTACTTACTCATCCTTTCTTTAACTTTTTCTGTAAACGATACAGTTCATTCATCGCTTCTAAAGGTGTCATATCAAGTAAATCAATTTTTTTAATTTGCGCAAGTACTGCCGTTTCTTTTGCATCTAGAACTGGCTTGTCTTGTTTTTTCGAGGACTGTTCTCCACCAAAGAATGATAGTTGTGATTCTTCTTCATTCTCTACCTTCGTTTCTTCTATTTCTACTGGATCTTCTTTTACAACTACAGGTTCTGGAATTACTTCTTGCTCTTGCGCTTTCACTTCTACACGCTTTGGAATAATAATTTCTTCTTGTCCTTCTAATTGTGCTAACACTTTTTTCGCACGAGCAATTAAGCTATCTGGAAGCTCCGCAAGTTGCGCAACGTGAATTCCGTAACTTTTATCTGCTGCCCCGTCTTGAATTTTGTGAAGGAATACTACTTTTCCGTTCTCTTCAATAGCTGAAACGTGTACATTTTTCAATTGATCTAAACTTTCTTCTAACACCGTCAATTCATGATAATGCGTAGAGAATAACGTTTTTGCACCAATTTGGTCATGAATATGTTCAATGATTGCTTGTGCGAGTGCCATACCATCATACGTAGATGTACCGCGTCCAATTTCATCAAATAAAATTAAACTTCTTTCCGATGCGTTTGCAATTGCATTTTTCGCTTCTAACATTTCGACCATAAATGTACTTTGACCTGAAATTAAATCATCCGCCGCGCCAATTCTCGTAAAGATTTGGTCAAATACAGGTAATACTGCTTCTGTTGCTGGTACGAAACAACCAATTTGCGACATAACCGTTACAAGTGCTAATTGTCTCATATACGTACTTTTACCAGACATGTTCGGTCCTGTAATTAAAAATACATCCATATTCTCTGGCATAATACAATCATTCGGTACATACAATTTCCCGTTCAATACTTTTTCAACGACAGGATGACGACCATCTTTAATAAAGATTTCGCGCTTCGTTGTTAGTACAGGTTTTACAAACTGTTCTTCTTCACTAACTGTTGCAAAACTTTGCAGTACGTCTAATTCACTAATTACTTTCGCTAAATGCTGTAATTTCGGAATAAATACTTTTACTTCTTCACGAAGCGCTGTAAATAAATCGTATTCTAGTTGTACAATTTTTTCTTCAGCTTCTAAGATTAATGTTTCTTTTTCTTTTAGTTCATCTGTAATGAAACGTTCCGCATTAGCAAGCGTTTGTTTACGCTCGTAGCGGCCTTCTGGTAATGCTCCAAGGTTCGCTTTCGTTACTTCAATGTAGTAACCGAAAATACGGTTGTATCCAATTTTCAACGATTTAATTCCTGTAATATCACGCTCTCGTTTTTCAAGCTCAGCAATCCACGTTTTTCCGTTTTTACTCACATAGCGATATTGATCAAGCTTGTCATTATAACCATCTTTAATAATATCTCCATCTTTAATAGAAAGCGGTGGATTTTCTTGAATACTTCTTCCTAGTAATTCTGTTAAGCTCTCACATGGATCTGCACCTTGAATTAATCTCGCTGCATACGCGTTATCTAACAAACTAATCGCTTCTAAAATAGCTGGTACTTGCAGTAAAGATCGTCTTAACTGTAATAAGTCCCTTGCATTGACATTACCGAATGCAACTTTCCCTGCTAAACGTTCTAAATCATATACTTCTTTTAACTTTTCTTTTAAATCTTCACGCAAGAAGTAATCATTTACAAACGTTTCAACCATTTCTAAACGCTCTTCGATTCGTTCTTTCTGTATAAGTGGACGTTCCATCCACTGTTTTAACATACGACCACCCATAGCCGTTTTCGTCTTATCTAATAGCCATAATAATGATCCTGTTTTTTCTTTCGTTCGAAGTGTTTCTGTCAGCTCTAAATTTCGCTTTGAATGCACATCAATTTTCATAAATTGATTCGTATAATAAATTTCCACAGGCTGTAAATGATCTAATGAACGTTTTTGCGTTCTTATTACATAGTTAAATAAGCGTCCAACTGCTTTAATTAACTTTGCTTGTGAAACATTTTTCACAAGATGTTCTAACCCTTCTGGGATTGCCGTTGCATCTTCATATGAAATCGTCATTTTTAACGTTTCCGTTAACTTGTTTAGTTCATCTTTAGAAAAGGAAGAATCTACAACAATTTCTTTCGAACCAGTTGCATACACTTCTAATAAAATATCCTCTACTGAACCAGTCAATAACGTTACTGTATTTTGCCCAGTCGTTAAATCGTTACAAGCTAACGCATATGATCCATCTTCAAAATGTGTTAATGCGGCTAAAAAGTTATTTTCTTTCTCATCAATCGTACGCCCTTCCATCATCGTTCCTGGCGTAATTAATTGTACGACTTCACGGCGCACTACACCTTTAGCTGTTTTTGGGTCTTCTACTTGCTCACAAACCGCTACTTTATATCCTTTTTCAACAAGTTGTTCAATATAGTTTTTAGCCGCATGATACGGTACACCGCACATCGGTATACGTTCACTACTACCACCGTCTCGGCTCGTTAATGTAATTTCAAGTTCGTGGGCTGCTTTAACCGCATCCTCAAAGAACATTTCATAAAAATCACCTAAGCGGAAAAATAAAAAGGCATCTTGATAGTCTGCCTTAACTTTTAAATATTGCTGTATCATAGGCGTATATTGCGTCATACTTATCCTCCATAATTCTTACATAATAATCTATATTCATATATGTCACATTTCACGGACACTCTTATCTCCTATTTCAGGAGTCTTTCTTCATTATAGCACATTTCATTAGCAATCATGTTCATCTAAGCACCACTTATGTAAAGTAAAAAGCTAGGAAGAACTTCTCCCTAGCTTTCTATTACTCTTCTTCTGCATCAACGATAAAGTTCGGATCTAACTCTTCAAACTCATCATCTTCAATTTGGAAAGCATCATCTGATTCTACACAACCTTCAGGGTTTACACTTACACAAATTTTCGTTTCGCCAACTACTTCTGTTACAAATTCACGTTCTACCGTTACAACAATTTTATTACCATTTGGTGATACAAGAGCTTCTAAACAATTTGGTGGCTGAATGACACGAGCAATAATTTCTAAATCATCACCAGAAAAGTTTTTATCACGATATCCAATGCTTACTTCATCTGTGTAGTTTACACGTTCTGTTACAACTTCTGTCTTTGTATTGCCATCGAATGAATACCAAGTGTTCACATCATAGAAACCTTCAATTTCCACATGTTTTCCATTCTTTCTTGCTTCGTACGAGTGGTTAATTACCCAGCACCCTAAAATACTTGTTGGCTCATTATTCGATTCACATGTATGCGTTGACTTTGTATACTTACGTCCTTTTCCAACCACTGCTTTTGTAATAATCTCTCTAAATTCGGACATTCGTAACCCTCCTCAATCACTATTCACTTAATCATATGCGTGACAATAGCGGAATGTGTCATTCTTTTTTTGAGAAGAACTTACGTTTAATCCACTAAAAAAAGAGATGTCAATTCGACATCTCTTTAACAACCACAATTTCCTTTTTTACTTTCTACCGCTGCGCCCGTTTCACCCTTCAATACATCGCCATTAGTTGAAATTAATATTTCATCTGTTACGTTGTTAGAAATCGTACTTGCAACTAGCTGTAGTAAGTCATTTACATATGTTTGTGAAGATTTAAATTCTTGTACAACTGGGATGCTATCTAACTTATCTTGCAGGGCATCAATTTCAGCTTCTACTTTTTTCAAAGCTTCCCATTTCCCGTAATGTTGCAAGTTTACTGCTTGTTTTTGCAGTGCTTTAATTTCATCAATTGCGCGCTTCACATTTTCATTTTTATGAATTTGTGCCTCTGCTTTCTTAAAGAAATCAACTTCTTCTGTTTCAGAAATCATTTTTGCTAATTCTTTCGCTTGCTCAACAATTTCATCTTTCGAATATACTTTCATCTATTATTCCACCTCAATCGGCTCTTCAACTAATTCTCCGTTAAGAGACCAAGTTTTTGCATCCGTTACTTTTACTTTCACAAGCTGACCAATTAAAGACTTTGGAGCAACAAAGTTTACAAGTTTATTTGTACGAGTATAACCTGCAAGTACTTCTGGATTATTTTTACTCTCTCCATCAACTAACACTTCTACAATTTGACCTTTATAACGATTATTCTTTTCAATTGCCAATTTATTTACTAATGCATTTAAGCGTTGAAGACGTTCTTTCTTTACTTCCATCGGTACATTGTCTTTCATTTTTGCAGCTGGTGTACCTTCACGCGGAGAATAAATAAAGGTAAAGGCAGTATCAAACCCTACTTCACGATATAACGACATCGTTTCTTCAAATTGCTCATCTGTTTCATTCGGGAAACCGACAATAATATCAGTTGTTAATACCGCGTTTGGAATTGCTTCTTTAATTTTTCTTACAAGCTCTAAATAATGCTCACGTGAATATTTACGCGCCATAATTTTTAACATTTCTGTGCTTCCAGATTGAACTGGTAAGTGAATATGTTCTACTAAGTTGCCACCTTTTCCAAGCACTTCAATTAAGTGATCATCGAAATCGCGTGGATGGCTCGTTGTAAAACGAATACGGGCAATATCAACTTTACGGAGCTCGTCCATTAAATCGCCAAGACCGTATTCTATATCTTCAAAGTCTTTACCATATGCATTTACGTTCTGTCCAAGTAACGTAATTTCTTTATAACCATTCGCAGCTAAATGACGAATCTCTTGGATAATGTCTTCTGGACGTCTGCTTCGCTCTTTTCCGCGTGTATACGGTACGATACAATATGTACAGAACTTATCACAGCCATACATAATATTTACCCAAGCTTTAATATCACCACGACGTACTTTCGGAAGATTTTCAATTACGTCTCCTTCTTTGGACCAAACTTCAACTACCGTCTCCTTCGAGAACATTGCATCTTTTAGAATGTACGGTAATCTATGAATATTATGCGTTCCAAACACCATATCTACATGCTGATTTTTTTGCATAATTTTATTTACAACAGATTCCTCTTGGGACATACAACCACATACACCAATTAAAAGATCAGGATTTCTTCGTTTTAGTGCCTTTAAATGCCCTAGTTCACCGAACACTTTATTTTCAGCATTTTCACGAATAGCACAAGTATTTAATAATACTACATCTGCTTCTTCAGTTGAAAAGGTTGGTTCATATCCAAGTGCAGTGAAAATACCCGCCATTACTTCTGTATCGTGCTCATTCATTTGACAACCATATGTACGAATATAAAACTTTCTTCCTGTACCGAAATTGCGAAACTCTTCAGGTAAGCCAAAATCCCGTTCAATTTTAACTTCTTCTTTCCCTCGCTTTTTCGCGTCTTTTAAGGAAGGTGGTTGGTATACACTTTCAAAGTATTTGCTATAATCTTTCTCTTCTTTTTTCGTAGAGGAATTCACTTGTTGACTTGCTAATCGTTGTTGCTCGTTCATCGGTAATCTCCTTTCACCCTTAACTATACACACTTTGTAGTCCATTTTAATGCGCTTAGACCCACCTCAAAAATGGTTAGATAGCTTGAGAGATACTTGTCCTTTGAAACTTGAGTAATCAATCTAATCATCTATAAGAATGAAGTCTTCCCCACACAAATAGACATTCCCTTTTTGTATTTCTTTTGTCCTACTCAAAAGCATATTGCTTTATCCCTATACACATTACCATAGTATGAAGTGTTTCGCCAATTTTTACAAAGAAGAAGGCTTATCCTATTATTACATTTCCTAGTTAATGAACATGCAATTTTCATACAACGATTTATATATTATTTTACCATTCTGAATTTTCCAAGTAAATAAGACTGCTTTATATTTTTACTCATTAAAAAAGGCTGCCAAATGGCAACCTCCTCTTCTTACATTACATAAATTCAGCAACAAGCTCATCAAACATTTTCTGATCCATGTTTAAATCAGATTGCACTAAAGGCTTCTCACTATAGCCTTTTACTAGTTCTTGGTATGAAGGCTGCGCTGTATTTTGATAAATTAACCCTGTTACTAATCCGTTGTTTTCCATTAATGTTTGCATAGCCATCATGCGATTAGACGGATCATATCCCTCTACTGTACTTAGTTTTGTTAAATTCTCTTTAAACCAATCATAAGTATTTACTTTATTGTAAGTAACACATGGGCTGAATACGTTAATTAATGAAAATCCTTTATGGTTAATACCAGCTTCAATAATTTGTGTTAATTCTTTTAAATCACTTGAAAAGCTTTGTGCCACAAATGTTGCACCAGCTGTTAAAGCCATTTCCATAACATTTAGTGACGGTTCAATTGAACCTTGTGGTGTACTTTTCGTTTTAAATCCAGCTTCACTACGTGGTGAAGTTTGCCCTTTTGTTAATCCGTAAATTTGGTTATCCATTACGATGTACGTAATGTCAATGTTACGACGAATAGAATGGATCGTATGTCCCATACCAATCGCAAATCCATCACCGTCACCACCTGATGCGATAACTGTTAAATCACGGTTTGCCATTTTTACACCTTGTGCAATTGGAAGGGCACGACCATGAATACTATGCACACCATATGAATTAATATAACCTGAAATACGACCTGAACAGCCGATACCAGAAATAACAGCAAGTTCATCTGGATTTAAGCCAACGTTAGCTGCCGCACGTTGAATTGCAGCTTGCACCGAGAAGTCTCCGCAACCTGGGCACCAGTTTGGTTTTACACTGTTACGAAAGTCCTTAAATGTTGCCATTTAATACAACCCCTTTTTTGCATTCGTTGTAAATCTCTTTCGGCAAGAATGGGTTCCCATCATATTTTAAAAGACTAGAAATTTTCTCACCGTTACCAAGATTCATTTTCATAATGTTAGCAAGTTGACCTGTTGCATTGTTTTCTACCACTACAACACGCTTCGCATTTTTCACAAGTGGATCGATTTCAGCTGTTGGGAACGGGTGAATTAAACGCACATGAGCATGGTTTACTTTCATACCCTCTTGTTCTAAGCGCTCCATTGCTTCTTCGATCGCACCACGAGTTGAGTTAAATCCAACAAGCAATACGTCTGCTTCTTCATGCTTAACATTTTTATAAACAGGGGTATTAAACTTCAAGTTCTCCATTTTACGGAAACGTTTGTCCATTTGATCTTTACGGTTTAATGCTGATTCAGATGGTTTACCAGTTTCATCATGTTCTACACCTGTAACATGGTGAACACCATTTTTCATACCAGGTAAAACACGTGGTGAAACGCCATCTTCTGTTACTTCATAACGCTTGAAGTATGCTTTATTTTCACGTTCTGGTAATTCCGCTTCTAAATCAAGCTTACCACGACGAATTTCCACTTTATCTAACTTAAGTGGTTCTACTGTCTGTTTCCCTAAAGAAAGCTGTAAATCTGTTAAGAAAATAACAGGTACTTGATATTCTTCAGATAAGTTAAACGCTTCTACAATATCATAGAAAGCTTCTTCCACTGTACTTGGCGCCATTACGATTTTTGGAATTTCACCGTGCGTACCGTAAATCATTGCCATTAAATCAGACTGCTCTTGTTTCGTTGGTAATCCTGTACTTGGACCACCACGTTGTGTATCAACAATTACTAATGGCGTTTCTGTAATACCTGCTAAACCAATCGCTTCCATCATTAAAGATAGACCTGGACCAGCAGATGCAGTTAATGTACGAACACCAGCATAGTTTGCACCGATTGCCATTGTACAAGCTGCAATTTCATCCTCAGTTTGGATTACTGTTCCGCCGACTTTTGGCAATTTTTTAATTAAGTATTCCATAATTTCAGATGCAGGTGTAATTGGATATGCAGACATAAAGCGAGCACCACCAGCTACTGCACCAAATGCGATCGCATCGTTCCCAATCATAAACATGCGCTTCTGACCATCAGCTTTTTCAAGCTGCATCATGTTTACTTTCTCACCTAGTAACTCTTTCATATATTGAGAGCCGCGCTTAATTGCGTCCATGTTCTTTTGAACGACTTGCTCTCCTTTACGACCAAAGATCTCTTCAACAACATCTAAATAAG
Organism: Bacillus sp. FF-1; assembly: GCF_028548245.1. Classification (NCBI taxonomy): domain Bacteria; kingdom Bacillati; phylum Bacillota; class Bacilli; order Caryophanales; family Bacillaceae; genus Bacillus; species Bacillus sp. FF-1. The sequence continues at coordinate 172,570 of NZ_JAQQGG010000004.1, read as the reverse complement.
CTGTTTCATCTAATCCTAATACCGCACTTGATGCTCCAACAGCAACCATGTTTTTCATTAATGATGTGCCTAATTCTGATGCAATATCTGTAAACGGTATCACATATAGATTTACATCTGTATTGTCAGGTATTGTCGGATTAAATTTCGCATCTGCAACTACAATCCCGCCCGGACGTAGTTCGTGGAAGTTAAAATCAATTGTTTCTTGATCAAAAGCAATTAAAATATCTAAATCATCTGAGATCGCGCGTACTTCTGTTGTACTTACACGAATTTTATTATTTGTATGGCCGCCTTTTATACGTGATGAGAAGTGGCGGTAACCGTATAGGTAATATCCTAATCGGTTTAATGCAATACAGAAGATTTCTCCTGTACTTTCAATTCCTTCACCTTGTTGGCCTCCAACTTTCCATGAAAGTTGACTAATCATCTCCTACACCCCTTTTGGCTGCATTCATTGTAGTGTATTTTTTTACAGTAATAGTTTAGCATTTTTTATGCAAATAAACTACAATGGACGCAAATTATGCCTCTTCTGATTTCCCTGAATCTTTAGTATAAAGCTATTTTGTTTTTCATTCTAGTATTAGGTCTTAAAAAAAGCAATAATATCAAATGAATTAATTCTAATTTTTCTGGATTTTTAAAACAAAAATTTTAAAAGCTTATATGTTCAACAAAATTATCATATAAAAATCGCTCTACAGTAGATGCAGCATAGTGTTTACAAAGCTCGTTCATTACATTTTCATAATCTCGATACGCTGATACATTTACAACTGTTTCTACTATCCCATCAAAATCCGAACCAAACCCTATATTGTTCTCTCCACCTAATGAACAAATATATTCGATATGTCTTACTATATCTGCTACATTCGCTTGTTTTTCATTTGTTAGAAACTGCGGTACAAAAGTGACACCGATCATGCCATTTCGCTTTATAAGAGCTTTAAGTTGTTCATCGTTTAAATTACGTGGGTGCTGACAAAGTTTCATACAATTTGAGTGGGAAGCAATAGGATTTTTTGCAATTTCAATCACATCCCAAAAACTTCTTTCATTCAAATGAGACACATCAGTCCATACATGTAACGCATTCAGTTCTTGTACAACATGTTTACCAGAAGTCGTTAAACCTGCCCCACGTGTCTCTAGCGCACCATCAGCTAATAGATTGGCATAATTCCATGTTAGTCCAAAAGAACGTACTCCTAGGCGATACAACAACCGTAATTTCATTGCATCTTTTCCAATTGCTTCGCATCCTTCTAATGTTAATATCGCTCCAATCTCGTCCTGTTTTAACATGTTCATATCATCTTTTGTCTGAATAAACTTCACACCTGGTAAGGATAAAATTTCATTATAAAAAATATCTACCATTTGCAATGCTACTTCAAATCGGTTTTCATATGCCACTGTTTCTGGCACATATATAGCAAAACATTGTATACTTCCTTTTCTGTTCTTTAACTGTTCAAATGTAATATGTAATTGCGAATCATGTTTAAAATCCTTTCTCCCTTGTGCACTCCATAACTGAAGAAGCACATCACAATGAGCATCAAAAATTTTCATTTTCATTCCTCCATTATAAAAACAACCTGTTTGCATACTGCAAACAGGTTGTTTAAACTTAACGAGGTTCTACAATTAATTTTATTGCTGTACGTTCTTCCCCATCAATCATGATATCCGTAAACGCTGGGATACAAATCAGGTCCAAACCACTAGGCGCTACAAATCCTCTTGCAATTGCTACTGCCTTTACCGCTTGGTTCAATGCACCTGCACCAATGGCTTGAATTTCTGCTGTTCCGCGTTCGCGAATAACACCTGCAAGTGCACCAGCTACAGAATTAGGGACCGACGTTGCTTTAACTTTTAATATTTCCATTCCGCGTTTCCTCCTCGTTTCTATAAAAAGTATTAGCAATTATTTCACTTTAACTTATATTCACGAGGAATGACACGTATTCCTGCTAAATTTCTGTAATTTTTCTAAAAAATTAAAAAATAATAACTTATCTAAATTTTAATAGGAATTACTCAAAAAATGGCTGATCATCATTAATTAAGATACGCTCAATTTTCTTAGCTTTTCCCGTATTAGGGTCCACATCAATTAGCACTGCACTTAATTGTGTTCTACCATTTGTCACTTCAAATCGTACTGGTAAGTTTGTTAAAAACTTCTTCAATACTGCTTCTCGGTCCATACCTAAAATTCCATCGTACGGTCCTGTCATACCAACATCTGTGATATATGCCGTTCCGCTTGGTAAAATACGATTATCTGCTGTAGGAACATGCGTATGTGTACCTACTACCGCTGTAGCACGACCATCTACATACCAACCTAACGCTTGTTTTTCGCTTGTAGTTTCCGCATGGAAATCAACAAAAATAATATTCGTACGTTTTTTCGCAATGCTAATTAATTCATCCACTTTACGGAATGGACAATCAATCGGAGGAAGGAACGTACGTCCTTGTAAGTTAATAACTGCAACTTCTGTTCCATTACAGTTCACAAAAATAAGCCCTTTTCCTGGAGTGCCTTCTGGGAAGTTAGCTGGTCTTGCAAGATATTTTGCATCATCAATAAATTCAAATACTTCACGGTTATCCCAAGCGTGATTTCCAAGTGTAACCGCTTGTGCTCCGCATTCTAAAAAGTTTCGGTATATTTTTTCCGTAATTCCACGTCCACCTGCTGCATTTTCCCCATTAATAATGGTTACTGTAGGTGTATATTTCTTCTTTAATGCCGGTACGTATTGTTGAATCATACCTCTACCAGGAGATCCTACTACATCCCCAACAAATAATATTCTCATATGTCTTACCCTTCCTATGTACTACATTTTTTATTACTATAGCTTCAAGTAATTATCTTACAATATATTTATTATAAGTTTGTTTCACTTGTATGCTAGGTATAACTAATTTCCTTTATTTTAACCAATTCCAACACAAAAAAATAAAGTGGTGTTTCACCACTTTATTTTGCGTATTCCACTGCGCGTGTTTCACGAATAACAGTTACTTTAATATGCCCTGGGTAATCCAGTTCATTTTCAATACGTTTTCGAATATCACGAGCTAAACGATGAGCTTCTAAATCATCAATTGTATCTGGTTTTACCAGAATACGAACTTCTCGTCCTGCTTGAATTGCGAAAGATTTTTCTACGCCTTCATAAGACTCTGAAATCTCTTCTAACTTTTCAAGACGACGAATATAGTTCTCAAGTGTTTCACTACGAGCTCCAGGTCTTGCAGCTGATAATGCATCTGCTGCTGCAACTAAAACTGCAATGATAGAAGTTGGTTCTGTGTCTCCGTGGTGAGATGCAATACTGTTTATAACTACAGGATGCTCTTTATATTTCGTTGCGAGTTCAACACCAATTTCAACGTGGCTACCTTCTACTTCATGGTCAATCGCTTTACCGATATCATGTAATAGACCAGCACGTCTTGCTAGTTTTTCATCCTCACCAAGCTCTGCTGCCATAAGTCCAGTTAAATATGCAACTTCCATAGAGTGTTTTAAGACGTTTTGCCCGTAACTTGTACGGTATTTTAAACGACCTAAAATCTTAATTAAATCTGGATGTAAACCGTGAACACCCACTTCAAACGTTGTTTGCTCTCCGACTTCACGAATATACTCGTCCACTTCACGTCTTGATTTTTCGACCATCTCTTCAATACGCGCTGGGTGAATACGTCCGTCCTGTACTAGTTTATCAAGAGCGATACGAGCTGTTTCACGACGAATTGGGTCGAATCCAGAAAGGATAACCGCTTCTGGTGTATCATCGATAATTAGGTCAATACCTGTTAACGTTTCTAACGTACGAATATTTCGACCTTCACGTCCGATAATACGTCCCTTCATTTCGTCATTTGGAAGATTTACAACCGAAACGGTTGTTTCAGCAACATGATCAGCTGCACATCTCTGCATTGCAAGAGATAAAATCTCTTTTGCTTTCTTATCTGCTTCTTCTTTCGCACGAACTTCACTTTCTTTTACCATTACGGCAATTTCATGAGAAACTTCACTTTCTACTTTACCAAGAATAATTGCTTTCGCTTGTTCGCGTGTCAGATTGGAAATGCGCTCTAATTCTGTTTGTTGCTTTTGAACTAACTCTCCCACTTTGCTTTCCAACTCTTCAATCTGTTGTTGTCTCGCTACAAGAGAATCCTCTTTCTTTTCTAACTGTTGCTCGCGTTTATCGAGCGTTTCGTCTTTACGATCAAGGTTCTCTTCTTTTTGCATTAAACGATTTTCTTGTTTTTGTAATTCGCTTCTACGGTCACGAATTTCTAATTCAGCTTCTGTACGAAGTGTATGAATTTCATCCTTTGCTTCTAAAAGCGCTTCTTTCTTAAGTGCTTCAGCTTCACGATTCGCTTCATCTATAATACGTTTCGCTTCATTAGCTGCACCATTAATCTTCGCTTCAGCAATAGACTTTCGAACAAAAAAGCCAACAACTGCACCGACTGTTGCAAGCAAAATGGAGATGAGTATCCAAACTGCAGTACTACTCATGATTTCACCTCCCCTTGCTATGAATGAAAAAAGACTGTCGGCATGTACATTGAATAACAACATACAGCAAAGACCGTCGTCCCGCTTTTTTAAGGGACTTTCTTCATTTCACAATTAAAATGTCATATTATTATTTCGGCAAGATTTAAGTCTTACTCCGAATATTACTTCTCTTCTTGAGAAGAGTGTTTCGTATATAAGAAAAAATATACATTCTCATTGTATCTATCGCAATTTTCATTGTCAAGCGTTGTCTACTTTTACTTTCTTTACCTTCAGCTCTAATTTATATAGGAATTTAAAAAGCAGAGAGCATATTATCCTGGAAAACCTTAGTAAATTCCAGTTTATTCATGTAAAACACGCATATATCCCTCTGTACACATACTGTTTTAGATGGATTAAATATTTTATCTCCAACGATATACAACGCTTTCATAATGATACAAAAATAAAAGACACGAAGCCGTGTCTTTTATCCCACTTTAATCAAGAAGACTTGGATCTTCCATATCTTCAGCACCTGAATCTTCGCTAATTCCGTGATGCTCACGAATAAAGAAGGCAATTTCTTCTCTTAAATCCGTATTTTCTTTTAAGAACTGCTTCGAATTTTCACGACCTTGTCCTAAGCGTTCTTCATTATAAGAGTACCAAGCACCGCTCTTTTGAACGATATCAAGTTCAGAAGCCATATCTAAGATTTCACCTTCTCTTGAAATACCTTCTCCGTACATAATATCAACTTCCGCAACACGGAATGGTGGTGCCACTTTATTTTTAACTACTTTTACTTTTGTTTTATTACCAACAATGTCGTTACCTTGTTTTAATTGCTCCGCACGACGTACTTCAAGACGAACAGTTGAATAGAATTTCAACGCACGACCACCTGGAGTTGTTTCTGGCACTATCTATAGATTTTCCATCTCTATAGTCCGGACTATCTCTTCATCTCTTTACAGAGAGCCTTGCACTTCCAGCAGTAGCCTATCATCTGCCGTACCCTACTCAGTTAACTAAAAGTTCTTTTCGGTAGTCTCTACACCTTCCCCATATCACTATGGAGCTTGGCACGGTATTACCCTAAATAATGGTGGGCTTCACCGTTAGCAACTATATGGATAGTTACACCCTTAGGCAATAAGGTTCACAAGGTTTTTAACATGCTATCACTAGCAAGGGAAACCCATGGTAAACTCCTTAATCTTTACGATTAAGCAACTTGTAGTTGATTTCCGAACATAACCCCAACTTTTTCACGAATTTGGTTAATAAAGATTGCGATTGTTTTTGATTTATTGATTGCACCTGAAAGTTTACGAAGTGCTTGAGACATTAGACGAGCTTGTAAACCTACGTGTGAGTCACCCATGTCTCCTTCAATCTCAGCTTTCGGTACAAGAGCTGCTACAGAGTCAATTACGATAATATCAACCGCACCACTTCGTACAAGTGCTTCTGCGATTTCTAAACCTTGCTCCCCTGTATCAGGTTGTGATAATAGTAATTCATCGATGTTAACACCTAATTTTTGTGCATATACAGGATCCATTGCATGCTCCGCATCGATGAATGCTGCTTGTCCACCTTGACGCTGTACCTCTGCAATTGCATGTAATGAAACTGTTGTTTTACCTGAACTCTCAGGTCCATAAATCTCGATAATACGGCCACGTGGGTATCCGCCTACCCCTAATGCCACATCAAGTGCTAAAGAACCACTAGAAACTGTAGAAACTCTACGCTCCGCTTGTTCTCCTAATTTCATAATTGAACCTTTACCGAATTGCTTCTCTATTTGTTTTAACGCCATATCTAATGCCGCTTGACGATCACTCATTCAAAATTCCTCCTTAACTGAATTGCTAATCTTATTATACCTATTTTCAATTCAATTTGCCAACAAAAATCGAACATTTATTCGATTTTTTTATTTTTCATTAAATATAACCACATTTAACCATTAAAAAAAGCTAAAAGAGACTTATATCTCTTCTAGCTTTTTATACAAATGATAAAATCCATATTTTGCTGAGCGTTCCCTAATTTGTTGACGACTTCCGCTTAAATTTAGAGGAAAGACTACAGTTGGTTCATCTTTCATCGCCAATCCAACAAATACAGTTCCCGGCTCTTTATGTTCTGAAGCATCTGGTCCTGCTACCCCAGTGAAACTAATTCCGATATCCGCTTTTAATAATTCTCTAACATTTTCAGCAAGATAACGAGCACATTCTTTACTAACTGCACCGTCAGTAGACAAGACTTCCTCAGGTACATGTAATACATGTTGCTTCACATCATTATGGTAACAAATGACACCGCCTTTAAATACGGAAGACACACCAGCGTTTTCTGTTACTTGATTACCAAAGAGACCACCTGTTAAACTTTCCGCACACGCTAAAGTTAATCCTTTTTTCTTCAATAACTCTATCGCCTTATAATGTAGAAACTCTTGGTCATACCCGTAGAAAAATTCTCCAACTCTTTCTAAAATCAAATCTTCCACATGCTGAATGAGTTTCTCCGCTTCATGAGCATTTTGATGTTTAGCCGTTAAACGTAATGTCACTTCTCCATCATTGGCAAGCGGGGCGATTGTCGGATTCGTTTGTCCATCAATTAAATCTTGAACTTTCACCTCTAATTGAGATTCCCCAATTCCGAAAAAGCGAAGCACGCGAGAATAAATGTTTTCTCCTGTTGTAAAGTTACGTAAAAAAGGCTCCACATAACTTACATACATCGGCTTCATTTCTTTCGGTGGTCCTGGTAATAAAATATAAACTTTTCCGTTCTTATTTAATCCCATACCAGGTGCCATACCATGATCATTTGCAAATACAGTCGCCCCATCCAAAACGAGCGCCTGCTTTTTATTATTCTCCGTGAACTCTCGACCTGTTCGCTTAAAGTAATCGCTTATTGATGCTAATGCCTTTTCATCATATACAAGCTCTTCCGCTAAGCTAGACGCTATTGTTTCCTTCGTTAAATCATCTTTTGTCGGTCCTAATCCACCTGTGAAAATGAGCATATCCGCACGTTCTTCTGCAACTTCAATCGCCTGCTGCAGTCGCTTGTTATTATCACCAACTACAGTATGGTAGTACACGTTAATTCCAATTGAAGCTAACTTTTCAGACAAAAACTGGGCGTTCGTATTTGCAATTTGTCCAAGTAATAATTCTGTTCCAACCGCAATAATTTCAGCGTTCATCCCAATTCCCCCATAAACTTCTATTTTGAGTTTACAAAAGCAGCTCTATTTTTCCAGAAATAATCCCATCCTGAAATAACAGTAAAAATTAATGCAATCCATATAAAGATATCAGCAACTGGAATATGGATTAAATTTAAAGGTACATCGTGTAATAAATATGCCGCAATCGCGATGATTTGTGTCCACGTCTTAATTTTCCCTAGCTGATTTGCCGCAACTACTTCCCCTGTTCCAGCAAGTACAAGACGTAAACCAGTGACCGCAAACTCACGGCTTATAATGACAATAACGATCCAAGCAGGTACGTATTGCATCTCAACTAACGTGATAAGTGCCGCTGAAACAAGTAATTTATCAGCTAACGGGTCAAGGAACTTCCCTAAATTCGTTACAAGATTATACTTTCTTGCGTAATGTCCATCAATCCAATCTGTAGCCGAAGCAACAATAAAGATAAGCGCTCCTATTAAATGTTGAATTGGTAAATCAACATCACCAATTGTGTATGAACCCCAATCAAAGGGCGCTAACATAATTACCATAAAAATTGGAATTAAGCAGATTCTAGATATTGTAATTTTATTTGGTAAATTCACAGCTATTCCTCCATCATATCAAAAACATTTGTTCATTGAAAAAAGTCATCGAAGCGATGACTGTTATTGTGCAGGTTGCTCTATCCCTAGATTTTTAATCAAGAATTTTTGATGATAATTCTCTTCTGGATTCAACGGGAATGTAACCACTTGGCCATTTAATTTAAATTCAACATTCGGTGCACTTCCTATATTAAGGTTTACCACTTTCGCTGTTGATAAATCATATTTTTGAGTTTGACCTTCCTCTATTGTTCCACTAAAGATATCATTTCCTGCCTCATTTTTAATACCTACATAACTTGCACCTTTTGTTGTAATTTCTAATTCTAACGTTTTATTGTTATGAATTTCCAAAGTGGACTCCTTACCAGTTGTCCCAACTACTTTGATTTCTTGTTGTCCTGTTGGTTGCGCTGGTTGTTCTTCTTTCTTTGGCTCTTCTTTTTTCGATTCTTCTTTTTTTGGTTCCTCTTTTTTCGGCTCTTCCGCTTTCACTTCATCTTTCTTCGTATCTAACGGAGAGTTTTCCGCTTTTTTAACTTCAATTTTCTCACTTTGAGCATTCGGAACCTTCTCATCACCTTTTCCAGTTAACGCTTGGAAAATAAACCAAATTACCACTCCAACTGCGATTACTAGCAGCGCAACTAAGATTTTCGGCATATGATCTGCAATTGGCCATGATGAAGATTTCTGCATTGTTTCTTGTGTTTTTTGTCCGGTTGACACTTGTGGAACGTCGCGTTTTTCAGATTGTGGTATCGTACTCTGATATTCTACAAGCAGTTCCTCTCCATTTAATCCAACCGCATCTGCGTATTGTTTAATGAATGCACGCGCATAAAAAGCTCCTGGCAATACATCATAATTGCCTTCCTCAATTGCTACTAAATGGCGTTTTTGAATTTTTGTAATCTCATGCAGCTGATCAATAGACAAGCCTTTCGTTCCTCTTGCTTCTTTCAGCTTTTGTCCTAATTCTGTCACTACTAACACCTCAATATTTCTTTAAAAGTCAAACATAGAGAAATTATTTTGCGTACCTTGCTCAATTTCATCTACTAAATTATATTGAATTTCTTCATCATAATCGTTACGCAACTCGATAATATAATCAAAATCATCCAATGTGTATTCTGACTGACTCACAAATACGTCAGGATGTTCCACAACTTTCGTTGCAGGCAATCTCATAATTTCACGAACAAGCTGCCAATGCCTTTCGTTAGCACGCTTTGTTGACACGATTCCATCTAAGATGAAAATATTGTCGTCGCTATACTCATCTTCAATCAATTGACTACGAACAGTTTGCTTAATAAGAGTAGACGATACAAATAACCATCTTTTATTTGCACAAACACTTGCGGCAACAATGGATTCTGTTTTTCCAACACGAGGCATTCCTCGTATACCAATTAGCTTATGGCCTTCTTTTTTCATTATTTCAGCCATAAAGTCTACAAGTAACCCTAATTCATCACGCACAAACCGAAATGTCTTCTTATCATCTGCATCTCGTTGTATGTACCTACCATGTCTAACCGCTAGCTTATCTCTTAGCTTTGGCGGACGATATTTCGTTACCGTTATGTTATCCATCGTATTTAAAATTGATTCTAGTCTAGAGATTTGCTCTTGATTATCACACATAAGGAGTAATCCACGCCTTGCATTATCTACACCATTAATTGTGACAATATTAATGCCGAGCATACCGATTAACGAAGAAACGTCACCAAGCAAGCCAGGTCGGTTTTTATGTATTTCATATTCAAAATACCATTCAATCATCCAAGATCACTCCCCTTGCTTACTTTACACCTACGTACTATATTATATGATTTCACCTTAATAGGGAAGCTAAATGTATAATCTATCCCTTTCAATTATTATACAAAAAAAATAGAGAGGAGAATCCCCTCTCTATTTTTTACTTATGTTGTACAAACTTTACCATTAAGTTTGCGATTGTATGTTGCTCTTGTTCGTCAGCAACTTTCCAAAGTTCAGCTAATAATTTCTCTTGATCGTTGCGTGCTTCTACTTCATTTGCTAAATAATCACCAACACGAAATGCCATATCTGATACAGCACCACCATCAAGACCTTTTCCTTGCGCTTGTTCTAAACGTTCTCCTAAAAAGCTCTTCCATTGATCAAAGTTATCTAAAACTGACATGTGTAAGCACCTCACTACTTAGTAATAGAATCATGCTTAATTTGTACAGTTTTTCATTTTTTATGTAAGAAATTTTTAGCAATGCCACCCGCCATTTACTCCAATAATTTGTCCAGTTATATAAGATGCACCTGGTGATACGAGAAATGACACAGTTTTTGCTACTTCTTCCGGTAATCCTAATCGTCCTAACGGAATCTCTTCCGCAATTTCATTCTTATCCTCTTCTGAAAATACGTTTAACATTTCCGTTTCAATTGCACCTGGCGCCACCGCGTTCACTCTTATTCCACTTAATGAAACCTCTTTTGCTAAAGCTTTCACATATGAATTTTGCGCACCTTTTACCATCGAGTAAAGAACTTCACATGACGCGCCAATTTGTCCCCATATAGACGAAACAAGTACAATATTACCGCTTCTGCGTTGAATCATAGATGGCAATGCCATCGATAATAATTTATAGATACTCTTCACTTGAAGTTCTACCATATCATTCAATTCATCGTTCGTTACATCTGTTACGAGTCCAAAAATACTCTTCCCAGCTGCATATACGATAACATCAAGAGGATGTTCAATTTGTTTCCACAATTGCTCTGCTCCATCAGTAGAAGCTAAATTTGCTTGAACAGGAATTACTTCACCCCATTCTTTCTGCAACTCATTCACTTTCTCTTCACTGTTATTATAATGAACATATACTGTATATCCATCTTGAATTAATTGTTTCGAAATAGCAGAGCCAATCCCTCCGCTCCCTCCAGTTACTAATGCATACTTTTTCATACAATTCCTCTCTTATCTCAACAAAATCTTTTTTCTACAAATAAATAATACCCTCATCTTACAATTTATCAATGATAAGATGAAGGTATTATTATAAAATCTTTTATTTTTTCGGTAAAACCTGGCAAACACTCATTTTTTCTTCTGATAATAGTAATTTGGCTACTTCTTGTAAATCTTGAACAGTTAAACTTTCTAATACAGTCAATGCATCAAACAGACTCGACTCATTAAACGCATATCGTGTAAATTGATTTGCAATATATTCCGGTGAATTCAAGGAACGTAAAAAGCCGCCTATTTTCTTTTTCTTTACTCGTTCTAATGCCGCCTCATCTAATTGATCATAATTTGTATTTAATAAAATACCTTTCAAACGCTCTTCCAGCTCATCAGGTTGCTTCGTATCGCCGCCAACCATTGCAAAACCGAAGTTATTCTCTTCCGTATAATCATATGAGAACGAATCATCAATGAGTCCTTCGTTATATAAAGATTCGTAATGAACGGAGCTTTTTCCAAATAAATAATCTAGAAGTAACGTAAGCGCAATTTCTTGTTTTAAAAGGGCTTCCCCTTTTTCTTTTAAGTTTGTCGCTTTAATACCAACTAAACATTTCGGAGTTTGTACAGGCATTGAAATAATTTTCTTCTTTTCATTTACCGCATCTGGTTCTTCTTCAAATGAACGTACTATTTCTGGTTGGTTTTTGTAATCTTTTTTTGCTTGATTTTCACGTATCAAATCCATCGTTTTCTCTGGATCAATTGCACCTACAACAAACATCAACATATTACTTGGATGATAAAATGTTTCATAACATTCATATAGTAGGTCTTTCGTAATTTTACTAATAGACTCGATTGTACCTGCAATATCAATTTTAATCGGGTGCTTTACAAACAAGCTATCAATTAATCCAAAGTATAAGCGCCAATCTGGATTATCTTGATACATTTGAATTTCTTGCCCAATAATACCCTTCTCTTTTTCAACTGTTTTTTCAGAGAAGTAAGGCTCTTGTACGAAATTTAACAATGTATTTAAATTTTGTTCTACATTTGATGTACACGAAAAAAGGTAAGCTGTTCTTGTGAAAGATGTGAAAGCATTTGCCGATGCCCCTTGTTTACTAAACAATTGGAACGCATCATGATCTTCTTTTTCAAATAGTTTATGCTCAAGAAAATGAGCAATCCCATCCGGCACACGAATCATTTCTTCTTTACCTAGTGGTACGAATGTATTATCCACAGAACCATATTTTGTCGTAAACGTTGCAAATGTTTTATTAAATCCTTGCTTCGGTAAAATATATACATCTAATCCATTAGGAAGTTTTTCATAATAGAGTGTCTCTTTTAATTGCTCATAAACAATTTTCTCCATTTATTCTCCCTCCGTTCCGTGTAAAAAGTAAATTGTATCTAATTCAATATTTTTAGCAACTTTCACAATCTCTTCTTTCGTCACACTTTCAATACCTGTAAGCCATTCTTCAACCGGACGCGTACGATCTGAAATAATACCATGATACAGCATTTCCACAAATCCACGCGGTGTATCAATTGCTTCTAATATTTGATTTCGAATAACACTTTTCGTTTGATGCATCTCTTCTTCAGAAAAATCACCATTTTGCATTGCAAGCATTTGCTCTTTAATAATCTCAACCGCTTTTTCATAATTTTTCGCTTCGATTCCTGACATGACAAATAATAAACCTTTATGACTTTCAAAGCGAGATGCTGCATAGTACGCTAAACTATTTTTTTCACGAACATTAACGAATAACTTCGAATGAGAAAATCCTCCAAACAATCCATTAAACAATTGCAGCGCAAAATAATCTTCGTCTTTATACGTAATAAATGTACGATATCCGATGTGTAATTTACTTTGTTTTAATTCTTGTTTTTCCACAACTTCTTTTTCTTCATTATTTCTCTTATGAAGAAGTACATTTCTTTCCCTCACAGGACGTGCTGAAATAGAAAAATACTTACTTACAAGATCAACTGCGTTTTCTGAAATATCACCAATAATGTATAGGTCCATTTCATCTTCCGCTAACACTTTTTGATAATATTGATACAAACTTTCATTTGTAATAGAAGAAACACTCTCTTTTTTCCCATTTGCGCTTAAACGATACGGTTCTACTTTGCACATTTCTTCAATTAAACGCTCGTTTGCATAACGCATTTTATCATCATACGTCGCTTCAATTCGTTGTAAGAGCGCTCTCTTTTCACTTTCTACAATAGAAGGCAGAAAACCATTCCCCTCTTTCGCTGGATGTAAAACGATATCCGATAACATAGAAAGCGCTTTTTCAAATAACGGTGGTGCATCATGTAAATATACTTCATTTGCAATGTCTACATAAATAGAGATGATATGATCTTCTCCTTTTTTACTTACATCTACTGCCAAAGAAGATCCGTATAATTCTTCTAAATATTGACGAAGACGAATTACAGAAGGAAGCTTTTCTGTCGCACTTTGCAATACGTATGGCAATAGGGCACGTTCTGTCACCGTCTCCTCATTTAAAGGTGCTTTCAAACGAAATACAAATGTATTTGTTTTATATTTATCAGTTGGAATAATATGTACTCGTAAACCACCTAACTCATGTAACTGTTGTTCCATCAGTTTCATTTATAGCCCTCCTTTACGTATATAGGAATATTCCTCTTCAATATACAGTTTTTAGAAATGAAAAATCAACTTTTCTTCCTCACTATACTTACATTAGGCCCTTTCTAAAAACTGTAATATGTAAGGAACATAGTAAAATTCCGTATTAAATATAGTCTATGTAAAAAAGCCCGCACTAATGTGCGAGCTTTTTTTATACTTATCGTTTTCCTTTTTCATAAGGAGTTCCTAATGCTTTTGGAGCTTCAGAACGACCTACAAAACCAACAAGCGCTAATATTGTGAATACATACGGCAATATCGTTAAGAATACACTTGGAATTTCTTTTAGTACTGGAATTGTACCGCCTGTTATTCCTAATGATTGAGCAAATCCGAAGAACAGAGCCGCTCCAAGAGCACCGAGTGGATTCCATTTACCGAAAATCATTGCTGCTAACGCCAAGAAACCTTGTCCAGTAATTGTAGCACCTGAGAAGTTACCAGAAATCGACATAGCGAAGACCGCTCCACCAACTCCTGCAAACATTCCAGATATAGCAACTGCAATATAACGCATTTTATATACGTTAATCCCCATCGTATCCGCTGCCATTGGATGCTCACCAACCGCACGAAGACGAAGACCGAACGGCGTTTTATAAATGATATACCAAACGACAAACGCTAAAATAATAGCAATATATGATGTTAACGGTACATTAGAGAAAAAGATTTTTCCGATTACCGGAATATCCGAAAGACCCGGAACATCGATTTTTTCAATGCGGTATTGAATGAAATCAGTTTGTCCTTTGCCAAAGATTTTCTTAATCGCAAATACTGTTAAACCAAGTGCTAAGAAGTTAATTGCTACTCCGCTCACTACTTGATCTGCACGGAATGTAATGGATGCTACTGCGTGAAGAAGTGCAAACAATCCACTACCAATTGCTGCAAATAATAATGCAATCCAAGGAGTCATCGATCCCCACGTATCACCCATTAATAACGTTGTAACAATACCAATAAATGCACCAAATAACATTAAACCTTCTAACGCTATATTTACAACTCCAGAACGTTCACTGAACACTCCACCTAACGCCGTAAAAATAAGTGGCGCTGCCGTATATAACGTACCCGTCACAAGAATGGCTAAAATATCTAAAAAGCTCATTTATTTCCCCTCCTTGCTCATGCGTGTAAGTGCCCAGCGTAAAACATAACTGCACGCTACAAAGAAAATAATACATGCAATAATAACGTTAATTAACTCCGAAGGTACATCTGCTTCGAAATTCATTTGTGGTGCTGCACTTTTCAAACCACCAAACAGTAAAGCTGCTAATAGTATACCAAATGGATTATTTCCGCCTAAAAGTGCTACCGCAATCCCATCAAATCCAATACCAGTAAACGAAGACATTGCTGTCATACTTTGGAATGTCCCTAATCCTTCCATAGCTCCACCAATTCCTGCAAAAGCACCAGCAATTGTCATTGATAATACAACATTACGCGATACTTTCATTCCTGCGTATTGAGAGGCATTTTGGTTAAAACCAACCGATTTTAATTCATACCCTAACGTTGTTCTATCTAATAAGAACCACATTACAATCGCAATGATAATAGCCACAACAATTCCCCAGTGTAAACGAGATCCATCTGTCAATGAAGATAACCAATCAGAAGCTAACGAAGCACTTGCTTGTACGTCATAAGATTTTTCATTACCTTCGTGGATAAAACGTTTAATAAGATCATACGTAACATAAAGTGCAATGTAGTTCATCATAATTGTAACAATTACTTCATTTACTTTAAGTTTCCCTTTTAAATATCCAGGTATAAAGCCCCATAAACCGCCGACAATTGCCGCCACTAAAATAGATAACGGAATATGCAAAATTGCTGGTAACGACACTGCATATCCAAACCAAACAGCAGCGAGCCACCCAACTAATAACTGTCCTTCCACCCCAATATTGAAAAGACCTGTACGAAATGCAAATGCTACTGAAAGACCAGCTAATACAAGCGGAATCATCGTACGCAACGTCTCACCGATAGCTTGTGGATTGCCAACCATCCCTTCCCAAAGCGCGGCATATCCAACAATTGGATCATATCCACTAACTAACATTACAATGGCACCAACAAGTAAACCGAAAACTACGGATAACACAGGTACTAAAATATTAATTGTTCGTTCTGTTAAAAATTTTTTAGCCATTTGTGTTCACCTTCTCTTTCCCTGTCCCGCCGGCCATTAATAATCCAAGCTTTTGTTCATTTGTTTCTTTCGCATCCACAATTGCTACAATTTTCCCTTCATATATAACAGCCACTCGATCGCTTACATTTAAAATTTCATCCAGTTCTAAAGATAAAAGCAATACTGCCTTACCATTATCTCTCTGCTCAATTAATTTTTTATGAATAAATTCAATCGCACCTACATCTAAACCACGTGTCGGCTGTGCTGCAATTAGTAAATCTGGATTACGATCTACCTCACGTGCAATAATTGCCTTTTGTTGGTTTCCACCAGATAGAGCGCGAGCTAACGTTTGTTCACTAGGTGTACGTACATCAAACTGTTCAATAAGTGCTTTCGCTTTTTCTGTAATTTTACTAAAATTTAAAATCCCTTTCTTTGAAAATGGATTTTTATAGTATGTTTGTAAAACAATATTGTCCCGAACAGAAAAATCGAGAACAAGCCCGTGTTTATGACGGTCTTCAGGAATATGACCAATCCCCTCTTCTGTTATTCTTCGAACAGGCCAATTCGTTATTTCTTTTCCTTTAATTGCAATAGAACCTGACTCAACTTTTCGTAAACCAGTAATCGCCTCTATTAATTCACTTTGACCATTTCCATCAATCCCTGCAATCCCAACGATTTCTCCTGCACGAACAGTTAAGTCAAGGCCTTTTACAGCAGGTAACTTGCGCGTATCATGAACAATTAGGTTTGCAATAGATAGTACTTCTTCCATTGGTTTAGCTTCTATTTTTTCTGTTTTAAAATTCACTTGACGTCCGACCATTAACTCTGCAAGTTTATGCTCATCCGTTTCCGCTACATCAACAGTACCAATCCCCTTACCTTTACGAATAATTGTACAACGATCGCAAACTTCCATAATTTCTTTCAACTTATGTGTAATAAGGATAATAGATTTCCCCTCTTGCACAAGCTTTTTCATAATTTGAATCAACTCATGAATTTCTTGAGGAGTTAACACCGCGGTTGGCTCATCAAATATTAAAATCTCAGCACCACGATAAAGAGTCTTTAATATTTCAACCCTTTGCTGCATCCCAACAGAAATATCTTCAATTTTCGCATGTGGATCAACAGCCAAACCATACTGTTCAGATAATTGCTTAATTTCTTTTGCCGCTTCTTCAACAGCAATTTTCCCGTTTTTCTTCGGCTCATTTCCAAGAATAATATTCTCTGTAACTGTAAAATTATGAACAAGCATAAAATGCTGATGGACCATCCCAATACCAAGGTCATTTGCTATATTCGGATTTGTAATTTTTACAGGTTTTCCTTTAATTTTAATTTCACCTTGTTCTGGTTGGTACAAACCAAATAGTACATTCATCAATGTGGATTTCCCTGCACCATTTTCTCCAAGTAAAGCATGTATTTCTCCCTGTTTTACTTGCAGCGTAATATCGTCATTCGCTACAATGCCTGGGAATACTTTTGTAATATTGTTCATCTCAATTACGTATTCCATTTTGTTCCTCCTTTTAGCAGGGAACACTCCCTAATTACACTCTATTAAAAGTATTTTTATATATGCAAAGGTTAGTTCTACGAACTAACCTTTGCTATTTCTCTATTATTATTTCTTTAGAGAAGCTTCATATGTTTTATATTCTTCATCAGTTGCAGGGACTTTAATTTCACCGTCAGTGATTTTCTTCTCAAGCTCTTCTACTTTTGTTAAGATTTCTGGATTTACTTTTTTCACATTGTCAGTAGTTTTCGCAATACCAACACCGTCATCTTTTAATCCGAATTCTTCTACTTTACCGCCTTTTAATTTACCGTCTTTCGCTTCTTGTGCTACTTTTGCTACTGCAATATCAACACGTTTTACCATTGATGTTAAAGTTACGTTTTCAGGCATACCTTCTTGATTTTGGTCACGGTCAACACCGATTACCCAAACGTTTTCACCTTTTTTCTTACGGTTTTTCGCTTCTGTGAATACACCGTTACCAGTTGCACCTGAAGCATGATAAATTACGTCAACTCCACCACCGTACATTGCTGAAGCTAATACAGAGCCTTTTTCTGGTTTATCAAATGCATCAGCATATTGTGATACGATTTCGATATTTGGATTTACTGCTTTTGCACCAGCTTTAAAGCCTGATTCAAATTTTGTAATTAATGGGCTTTTTACACCACCAACAAACCCAACTTTATTTGATTTTGTCGTCATCGCTGCTACAGCACCAACTAGGAATGAACCTTCATGGTCTTTAAATGTAATACTTGTTACGTTTGGCTTCTCTACAACTGTATCTACAATCGCAAATTGCTCTTTTGGATATTGTTCAGCTACCTTTGCAATTGATTTTTCCATTAAGTAACCAATACCAAATGTTGTGTTATAATGATCTTTCGCAAACTTCGTTAAGTTCGGGATATAATCAGCATCTTTACTTGATTGAAGATAACGATATCCTTCATTTTTCTTTAAATTATTGTCTTTACCGAATTTCGTTAAACCTTCCCAAGCTGATTGGTTAAATGATTTGTCATCAACGCCCCCAACATCCGTAACCATACCAACTTTAAACTCTTTTTTGTCGCTACTCGCTTTATCCGAGTTACCACATGCACCTAACACCGCACTTGCTGCTAATGTTAATGATAATAAAAGACCTGTTTTTTTCTTCATACTAGAAACCCCTCCTGAAATGATTTGTCTATTTTTTATACGCTGCTGTCCCTAACTTCTTGCTGTCACCTCCCTAAAAAGGAACCTACCTACATACGTTTTCTTAATACGTGGAAGCTAAACTTATCAGCTCTAAAGTAATTGATAGAATATAAGATTGGCTCATCATTTTGATCATAGTGCATTTGTTTTAATACTAGCAGTGCCGTTTCCGGTTCACATTCCAAAATCGGTGAGATTTTCGGATGATAGCCAATTGGCTCAATATGAGCAACTGCGTATGTGATACGTTTGTGCGTATTGTTATGTATCACTGTAAGCAATGATTCTTCGTTGTATCCCGATAAATCTGGCAAGATTTCTTTTGCAAGTTTATCGATACAATATACAACAGGTTCCCCATCTGCTGTACGCACACGCTCAATCATCACTGCATTAAAACCATCTTCACTATTAAACTTCTCTTTTTCTTCTTCTGTTAAACTTGTTGTAGATGATGATAAAAAGATAGTTCCTGGTGTTTTCCCCACACTAGAAATCATATCTGTAATACTAGAAAGTTGTTCAATCCCAGAAGAAAATAGCGGTTTTGCATTTACAAATGTTCCTACACCATGTCTACGAATGACAACATTTTCTTCTTCTAAAATACGCAGCGCTTCCCTTAAAGTCGCTCTACTTACGCCAAGTTCTTTCGCTAAATCAAACTCTGATGGCAACTTTTGTCTTTCTTTGTAAGCCCCATCTTTAATCTTTTCTTTGATGTGATCAATCACCCGTAAATATAGGTGACGACTATCGGATTTTACTGACATAAGACTCCCCCGCATTTCAATTATTCGACCTCTGATGTAAGACTTCTTTTCTCTTTTTTCAACTTACAACATAATAAAAATTGCTAAATACTAAAAATAAGCATAATTGTCGAATAAATATTAATAATTTTTTTAAAAAAAATTTTCACTCTTTACTGCATAAAAAAAACTTTGCACCATAAACATTCCTCATAGCGAGAAAAAGTTCGGCACAAAGATCTCTTACATCCTTTGTTACACACTTTTCCCCTCATAGTCTAGCAATTCATGGTTGCCAGGTAGAAACTTATGGACCTTATCTCCAAGATTATATGAGGCAGTGATTCTTTTCGAAGTAATCTTACCACTTGCTCCCATACGTGTCAACAAAATTTAACATTTTTCTACATGAAATATCGAACATTCACAAAAAACCACACCAAAGTATTCGTATTCTAAAGAACCACCTTAAATGTAAGCCCTTTCTTTATCGCTGAATATAGTATATAACAAAACCAGCATATAAAAAAGCCTAATTGTAAAAACAATTAGGCTTTTTTTATGAACTTTTTTCTTGTACATCATTAATGAGCACTTCTCGTGGTTTACTACCTTCATACGGACCTACTACACCATTCATTTCCATTGCATCAATTAAACGGGCAGCACGGGTATAACCAACTCTAAACCTACGTTGCAACATAGAAACAGAGGCTGTTTGCATTTCCACTACGAGCTGAACTGCTTCATCGTATAATTCATCTTCTACTTCCTGCTTCGTATCAGGAACATCTTGCGGGATCATATCTTCTTGATATTGCGCTTTTTGCTGACCAATAACATATTCTACAACTCTCTCAACTTCATCATCTGATAAAAACGCACCTTGTACACGTACAGGCTTCGATGCACCAATTGGTATAAATAGCATATCTCCACGACCTAGCAGTTTCTCTGCACCACCGCCGTCAAGAATTGTACGAGAATCTGTTTGAGAAGAGACAGCGAATGCAATACGTGATGGAATATTCGCTTTAATAACTCCCGTAATGACATCAACTGACGGACGTTGCGTTGCAATAATTAAATGAATACCGGCAGCACGAGCCATTTGCGCTAGACGCATAATCGCATCCTCTACATCCGACGAAGCAACCATCATTAAATCTGCTAACTCGTCCACAATTACGACAATATAAGGTAATTCCGGTTGTTTCGCTTCTGATTGATTATTATGCTCTTTTATATAATCATTATATCCTTCAATATTTCGCGTGCCACTATGAGCAAATAACTCATAACGACGCTCCATTTCACTTACAACTTTTTTCAATGCTTGCGATGCCTTTTTCGGATCCGTTACAACTGGTGTTAACAAATGAGGCACACCGTTATATACATTTAACTCTACCATTTTCGGATCAATCATCATTAATTTTACTTCATGTGGTTTTGCACGCATTAAAATACTAACAATAATACCGTTAATACATACACTTTTCCCGCTACCTGTCGCACCCGCCACTAGCAAATGGGGCATTTTATTTAAGCGGGCTAATACAGCTTCACCTGTAATATCTCGTCCAAGGCCTATTAACAACTTCTCTTCCGGATGATTGTTAGCTTTAGAATCAAGAACTTCTCTAAGCGTTACCATGGAGACTTCTGAGTTCGGAACTTCAATTCCTACAGCTGATTTCCCGGGAATAGGCGCTTCAATACGAATGTCTTTCGCCGCTAACGCAAGTGCTAAATCATCACTTAAACCGACGATTTTGCTTACCTTTACTCCCATATCAGGATACACTTCATATTTTGTAACTGCAGGACCTCTATGTACTTTTGTTACTTTCGCTTTCACTCCAAAACTTTGGAAAGTACGTTCTAATTTACGAGCATTCTCATAAATTTCCGCATTTTCATTTGTAACTTGCTTATTCTTTGGAAATTTCAATATATCAAGCGCAGGAAGCTTGTAATCTTTATTTTCTACATTTGAAAATTGCATAGGAGGTGCTTGTGTTTCCCCCTCTAGCGATTCAACGATTTTTTCTCCACGCTTTTTCTTCGGCTCTTCAACTGGTGGAGCCTCTTCAATAAACGGTGAAGTGATTAACTCTTCTTCCTCTACTTCAATTCGTTTATCCTCTTCTTCATTTACAGGATAATTCTCAGTGAAATTCGAAATAATCGGAGGATCAATTGAGATTTCTTCCATCGGCTCAATAATTTCTTCATGTTCTGCAGCACGTTTGCTCCTTGTGCTTCTTGTTGTTTTTTTCTTTTCTGTTTGTTCAGCCGTTCTTTTGGCTCTCCAATCTTTATAGTCCCCTTGCATCACTTGAAATTGACTTCTAAGAATTCTACCAACTGGAGCTAACACTTCTCCAATATGCTTATTTGTTATACAAAGTATACCGAGAATAACTAAAATAATACCAATAATATAAGCTCCAACTTCGTCAAATAAGAAGTAACAAGTGGCGAACATAAGTGCACCAAACATGCCACCACCTAAATGAACGCTATCTGGCCCTTTTTTCATTTCAAGAAAGAAATTATCTTTCGTACTTACAATAACAGAAGTATTTTGCACTGCTCCATCTTTCGTAAGAAGGTTAAATAATGTAATATGACTAAACATTAATATCGCCAATACTATTAAATAAAAACCGATTAACCGTTTATTTAAAAGGTTCGGCCATCCACGTTTTATAACGAATGAAACGGATAAAGCTATTACACCTAACACACCAATTATGTACCACTCACCAAAGAAGAAGCGAAAAAATAACACAAACGATTTTCCTACAACGCCTAGCTGTAAAATCGTAATGATTGAAAGTGCAAAAAGAGTTAAACCGACGATTTCATAATACAAAGTTGGCTTTATCGTACGTCTTGCCTTTGCCTTCGTCCCTCTTTGCTTTTGTTTTGCCATTTCTTCACCTCGTGATCTACATATAAGTAAAAATTCCTAAAAAACTCTGCTTATATGTTTGTTTTCTCTATTTTTTCAGGTCTTTATATCTTCTATTTTTACACTTCTTGTAAAATGTTAAATAAACAGAAGAAAGCAGCCCTCTCATGGCTGCTCAACCGTCTTGTTTTTTATATTATACCATAGCTTCTAAACAAAATCCTTCTTTTTGCTAAAAGGTTATTTTCTGTCCCGGCTCAAACTCTAAGTAGTGAAGCGGATCGGTACTTAACACACGTACAATAGAATAACTCCCATGTTCTTCTTCTGAAACCATTAATTCAACACCATTTATATTTACGACTTTTTGACTTTCACATTGCGAATAATCGGCTGGATACACGAGTTGCTCTGGCATAATTGTATATAAAATCATTGTAACATTGTCCCTTCTGCATGATCATCCGCGCGATTATCTATTAATTCGTTTAATTTTCGGATTGCATTTCCGATACCACCGACATCATCTATAAGACCATACTTCACTGCATCTCCACCAATTACATTCGTACCAATATCTCGCGTCAAATTTCCTTTCGCAAACATAAGCTCTTTAAAACGATCTTCCGTTACTTTCGAATGCTTCGTCACAAATCGAATGACTCTTTCTTGCATTTTATCTAAATACTCAAATGTTTGCGGCACCCCTATAACAAGACCTGTTAGACGAATCGGATGAATTGTCATCGTCGCAGTTTCCGCAATAAATGAATAGTCAGTAGAAACGGCAATCGGCACACCGATAGAATGCCCTCCACCTAAAACTAAAGATACTGTCGGTTTTGAAAGTGAAGCGACCATCTCAGAAATTGCTAGCCCAGCTTCAACGTCACCTCCAACTGTATTTAACACTAAAAGCAAGCCTTCAATTTTCGGATTTTGTTCAATCGCAACAATTTGCGGAATAATATGCTCATATTTTGTTGTTTTATTTTGCGGTGGCAACTGAACATGACCTTCCACCTGTCCAACAATTGTTAAACAATGAATACGTGATTCATTCATTTGCGGTACATTCGTTTGTCCAAGCTGCTGAATTTTTTCCACTATTGAAGCTTCTTTTCCGGTTTCTTTCGGCTCAGCCTCTTTCTCTTCATTTGTATAACGATCACGTTCTGTCATATCGCATCCCCTTTCACTCGTATATAATTAGTATTTCTTAAGTTATAAATTTCATTCGATAGAGTGAAAAAAGAAAAAAAATCACCCGTAAAGGTGATTTTTTTTATACTTCCATAATAATCGGTAAAATCATAGGTTTTCTCTTCGTCTCTTCGTACAAGAACTGTCCTAATAATTCACGAATATTTTGTTTTAACATAGACCATTCAATTGAATATTCTTTAATTGATTGCTCAACAATCATACGTACAATCTCCGTAGAGCGGTCAATTAACGCTTCTGATTCACGTACATATACAAATCCACGTGAGATGATTTCTGGACCAGAGATAATTTTCTTTTCATCTTTACCCAGTGTTACAACAACTACTAATATTCCATCTTGAGATAACATTTTTCTATCTCGAAGAACGATATTACCAACGTCACCTACACCTAATCCATCAATTAACACATTACCAGCTTGCACTTTGCCAACTAAGTTTGCTTCATCGTCACCAAAAGCAATTACATCGCCTTTTTCTACAATAAAGATATTTTCTCTTGCAATACCTACATCTTCAGCTAAGTATGCATGTGCTTTTTGCATACGGAACTCACCATGTACGGGTACAAAATATTTCGGTTTCATTAAATTTAACATTAATTTTAATTCTTCTTGGCTACCGTGACCTGAAACGTGAACTTTTCTTTCACCGTAATAAACAACTTCAGCTCCCGCTCTAAATAACAAGTCAATAATTTTTGATACAGATATTTCATTACCTGGAATTGGAGATGCCGCGATAATAACCGTATCACCTTTACGAATTGAAATTTGTTTATGAGCTTGCTTTGCCATTCTAGAAAGGGCTGCCATCGGTTCACCTTGGCTACCTGTCGTTAAAATAGCTACCTTTTTCTCTGGGAAATTGTCTACTTCTTGTAGTGAAATAACCATACCTTCTGGAACATCTAAATAACCAAGACGTCTTGCGATATCTACCACTTTCACCATACTACGTCCTACAACCGCTACTTTTCGTCCTGTTTCAGCAGCTGCATCAAATACTTGTTGAATACGATGTACATTCGATGCAAATGAAGCAACGATAATACGTCCTTCTGCGCCGTAGAACACTTTAGAAATTTCTACACCAACTTCTTTTTCAGAACCTGTATAGCCTGGACGCTCAGCATTTGTACTATCAGATAATAAGCATAGAACACCTTCATTTCCGATTTGAGCCATTTTCCCAAGGTCTGCTCCACTATTTCCAATTGGAGTTTGATCGAATTTAAAGTCTCCCGTATATACGATCGCACCTTTTGATGTATGGAAACAAACACCAACAGAATCTGGAATACTATGTGTCGTTCCAAAGAATGACACCGTTGTAGTATTGAACTCTACTGTTGAATTTGAATCGATTGTTTTTAAATCTACACGGCCTAACATACCCGCTTCGCCAAGTTTTTCTTGTATAAGTCCTACCGTTAATTTCGTTGCATACACTGGAATTGATAATTTACGAAGTACGTAAACAATGCCACCAATATGATCTTCATGACCGTGAGTAATAAATAAACCTTTTACTCGCTCTTGGTTTTCTACTAAATATGTAATATCAGGAATAACGATATCAATTCCAAACATTTCATCTCCCGGGAACATTAACCCTGCATCTACAATAAAGATTTCAGAATCAATTTCAACACAGTACATGTTTTTCCCGATTTCACCTACTCCACCAAGAGCAAATACTTTAACAGACTCATTCTCTTTTCTCTTCATGTTGTTGCCTGGTTTAAAAATCTTTCAAACACTGATTTCACTAAAATTGCAGAGACACCAGGGGAAACTCTACAACCACCATATATTCACCGTCCAAGACGAATGTCCTTACCGTTATGCGATATCATGTCCTTGTTTATTTTTTAAACCAGGTTTCACCTCTCTTTCATTATATAAATCAAATATCTTATTCGATATGATATGAAAATGTAATCAAATTATAATTTTTACCAATTTTGCTAAGCATACCCGTACTAAGCTACTTAGCCATATTATACCTGATACAAGAAATAGAACACAAGTTAAATCGTGCGAAAGAAAAAGGAAAAGAACGCATTCCCAACAAACTTATCGAACTGATGTCCTTTATATTTACTCCGATTTCGTACCCCATATCGTTTTAAAGAAATAGCTATAAATACTCTAAATTTATTTCATAATATAGATTTTAAAGACTTATTTTTCTAGAATTGAACAAAAATACTTATAAAATGGAGTTTTTTTATGAATTACGTCATATTTGAAGTAATTACTCTCAAAAATAGAATTGGTACTTTATTACGTTTATATAAGCGTTCATTCTATAAATAACTATGACTTTTTAATTCCTTTAAAGGGTTAAGATTATTTTCTTTTACATGTTGCAATATATAATGAAAAACCAGTTAATGATCTTATAAAAACATATATAGGCAAGATAAGAAAAGAGAGGGAAAGACTTTCATACAAATAAAAAATGACCTAGTTCTACACTAGGTCATTTTTTATTAACGAGGGATAGATTGCATAACAGATTGTAACGTTACTCTTTCTTCTTCTGTTAATGGAAGAAGTGGTAAACGTACAGAACCTACATCTAATCCAACCATTTGTAACGCTGTTTTTACTGGTGTTGGACTTGGCGCCATAAATAATGAATCCGTTACTCTTACAAGTAATTGATGTAATTTTTGCGCCTTCTTAAATTCACCTGCTTGGAACGCTGCAATCATTTCTTGCATTTCATTTCCGATAACATGAGATGCTACAGAAACGATACCTTTCGCTCCAACTGCCATAGCTGGTAGCGTTAAACCGTCATCACCGCTGTATACTGCAAAGTCGTCCGCTGTTTTTTCAATGATTTCTGTCATTGTTAACACATCGCCGCCTGCATCTTTAATCGCAACAATGTTTTCTATTTCTGATAAACGAACAACTGTATCAACGGAGATTTGTACAATAGATCGTCCTGGAACATTATATAGCATAACCGGAAGCGGCGTGCTTTCAGCAATTGCTTTAAAGTGCTGATACATTCCTTCTTGACTCGGTTTGTTATAATACGGTGCTACTAGCATTACTGCATCAACACCAACCTCTGTTGCTTTTTTCGTTAAGTCAATAGAAGCATGCGTATTATTGCTACCTGTTCCAGCGATTACGGGCACCCTTTTATCGACAACAGATACGACATGGCGATATAACGCTACTTTTTCTTCTGAAGTTAATGTAGGAGATTCTCCTGTCGTTCCTCCTACCACGATTGCTGTTGTACCGTTATCAATTAAATAATTTACCAATTTCGTTGTCTTTGCAAAATCGATATTGCCGTTTATATCAAACGGTGTTACCATCGCGGTTGCAATTGTCCCAAAATCTATCATGGTCTCACTCCTTATTGTTCCAGTTGCTTTTCTTTTGAAAGCTCAAACGCACTATGTAATGCATTTACAGCCTCCACTAAATCAGTTTCTTTTACAAGAACCCAAATAGTTGTATGACTATCTGCTGATTGCAGAATTTGAATACCTTTTTCAGCTAAAGCTGTAACGATTTTCGCAGTAACCCCTGGGTATCCTGCCATTCCAGCTCCTACAATAGATACTTTCGCACAATGCTCTGTCACAATTGGCTCATATCCAAGGTTTTGTAATAGTTCAACTGCACGATTTGATACATTATCACTCACCGTATAAGCTACCCCAGTAGGTGAAATGTTAATTAAATCGACACTGATTCCTTCATTCGCCATTTCTTTAAACACATGCTGCTGCAAATCATATGCTGTTTCTTTTGCAAGTACTTTAATTTGCGTCACATTTGATACATGTGCAATACCTGTAACAGGACGTTCTTCTACATCACGGCCTTTTGTAGCGCCGTCAGATGCTGAAATAAGCGTACCTTCACTATCAGAGTACGTAGAACGTACACGAAGCGGTACTTTTGCATGCATCGCAATTTCAACTGCACGTGGATGAACGACTTTTGCACCTTGGTATGCCATGTTACAAATTTCGTTATACGTTACAGTTTGAAGATGACGTGCATCTTTTACAATGCGAGGATCCGCAGTCATCACACCTTCTACATCTGTGAAGATATCGATATATTCAGCATGAAGCGCAACACCTAAAGCTGAAGCTGAAGTATCACTACCTCCGCGTCCAAGTGTTGTCGTATCACCTTTTTTCGTTTGTCCTTGGAATCCTGTCACAACGATTACATCTACATTTTCTAGCTCTTCGTGTATACGATCACAATTCATTTCAATAATCTTAGCATTTGTAAAATCATCATTTGTTACAAAACCAGCTTGTGCACCATTTAATGCCGCCGCTTTTATACCGTTCTCATTTAACATGTTAGAGAAAACGATTGCTGAGATTAATTCTCCGCATGATAATAATAAATCTTGCTCACGATTAGAAATGTGAGATTCCTCTTGATTTACAAGACTTAACAACGTATCAGTTGCATATGGTTCACCTTTACGACCCATAGCAGATACGACAGTCACTACTTTATAACCCGCATCTAGCGATTTTTTTATATGATGAAGCGCATGCTTACGTCCATTTTCATCACGTACAGATGTGCCACCAAATTTTTGAACAATAATTTTCATATTTTGCACCTTCTCTTAGCCGTTTACACTAATTGTAATTTTACTAAGCGCTCTGCAATTTGAACAGAATTCCATGCAGCGCCTTTTAATAAGTTATCAGATACGACCCAAAGATGGAATCCTTTATCGTTATTTAAATCTTTACGGATTCTTCCAACGAATACTTCGTTTTTACCTACTGCAGTAGCTGGCATTGGATATAATTGCTCTTCTGGGTTATCTTGCAGAACGATACCTTCCGCATTTGCAAGTAAGTTCTTTAATTCCTCTACTGTTACGCCCTCTTTTTCTACTTCAATGTAAACAGACTCAGAGTGACCTGATACAACTGGTAAACGTACACATGTTGCCGCTACTTCTAGCTCTGGCATATGCATAATTTTTTTCGTTTCATTAATCATTTTCATTTCTTCAAATGTAAATCCATTATCTTGGAACTTATCAATCTGCGGAATCGCGTTGAAAGCAATCGGGAAATGTTTCTTATCACCTGATACAGGTAAAACATTCGCCTTCACTTCTTCACCATTTAAGATTGCTTGTGATTGTTCATGAAGTTCTTCAATCGCTGCCGCACCAGCACCTGATACAGCTTGATATGTGGAAACGATTACTCGTTTTAAACCATATTGCTGACGAACTGGCTCAAGAGCTACTACCATTTGAATTGTAGAACAGTTTGGATTTGCAATAATACCGTTATGTTCTTTTAAGTCGTTTTCATTTACTTCAGGTACAACAAGTGGCACGTTTTCTGTCATACGGAATGCACTTGTATTATCAACAACAATCGCACCGCGCTTTGCTGCTTCTGGCGCTAATTGTTTTGATACAGATCCACCAGCACTAAATAGTGCGATATCTACTCCTTCAAAACTTTCAGGAGTTGCCTCTTGAACTGTAAATTCTTCGCCTTTAAATACAAGTTTCTTACCTGCAGATCGTTTAGATGAAAGTAACGTTAACTTCCCGATTGGAAATTCTCGTTTCTCTAAAGTATTTAACATTTGTTCACCAACTGCGCCGGTTGCTCCAACTACAGCGACATGAAAAGTTTTTTGCTTTTCCATCACTATGCCCCTTTCTAGATACCAATCCTTCTATAACTTAGAATGAGAAGGAGTATAGAATACCCCTTCTAATCTTAATAACGTTAATTTTATCATATTCTACAGTAAGAATGATGGTTTCATCAAAAATTGTCCGTTTTTTTTCGTTTTTTAATTCATATATCTGAATTTTTCTACGACAACCGGTTGCAATTGCTTCCCTTGCAGTGCTTCTAATACTGTATCTTCAAGCAGCTCCATGCGTGCTACCATTGAGTTCGGTTTTTTCTCTGGTGCGTCTTGACCGAATGGGACGAAGTAGATGTTTTTTGTGGCCATTAGGCGCATGAGATTTACTCCATTAAGCCCTAAAGCATCATTCGTCGAAACGGCTAATACGACAGGCTTGCCATTTCTTAGCGTCGCTTTTGCTGCCATTAGTACTGGAGAGTCTGTCATTGCATTCGCAAATTTACTCATAGAATTTCCTGTTAAAGGAGCAATTACCATACAATCTAATGGGATTTTAGGTCCAAGTGGTTCTGCGCCAACGATTGAATTAATCGCTTTAAAACCTGTTACTTCTTCAATCTTTTTAATCCATTCTGCCCCTTCGCCAAATCTCGTATTTGTTGATTGAACAGTGTAAGAAACAACTGGACGCACTTCAGCTCCCTCAGCAATTAACTTTTCTAAATGAGGCATTACTTCTTCGTACGTACAATGTGAACCCGTAAAACCAAACCCTATTCTTTTCCCTTTTAAATTCATTCCCCATTCTCCTTTCTTGCGATTACATCTTCTGCTAATAACTGAGAAAGAACGTTCGCTAAAATTTGTCCTGCTGTTTTTGGAGCAACAATACCTGGTAATCCAGGTGCTAACAGCGCTTTGACTCCTCTTTTTTCTGCATATCTAAAGTCGGTACCGCCTGGTTTAGAAGCTAAATCAATTACTAACGTATGAGCCGGCATTTTTGAAATGACATTCGCTGTCACAACGAGATGCGGAATTGTATTAATGACAATATCGATATCCCCTACTTCTTTCTCAATGTTCTGCATATGAAAAGGAGAAAACATCATTTCTGTAATACGTGCAATATGTTCCGATCGTCTTGCTCCAACTTTGACATGGGCTCCTAATGATTGAAATGCTCTGGCAACGCTCATCCCTGTTCTACCAAATCCTAAAACCATTACATTAGAACCATGAATTGTATAGTCGGTATGTTGAATTACCATCATTAATGTACCTTCTACAGTTGGTATAGAATTGTAGATTGCCACATCATCACGATCAAATAATTTAATTAGTTTACGGTTTGTAGTAGATACGAGATTTTCCAAGTAAGGCGTACCAATACCTGAATATATAGTAAAATGTTCTGGTGTATTTTCAATTTGTTCTTTCGTTATAGAAACTTTTTCATTTGAAAAAATAGTATCTACTTCTCCCTTGGCATTTGTACCTGCAACTGGCAAAATAATTGCATCTAAAGAAGTGAAATCTAAATTTTGTATACTTTCTTTTGCTGCCCCTGTGAAGCCATGGTCTAACTGATCAAACCCTATCAATGAAAGTTTCGCATCCAATTCAACGAGCTTGCGAATTACTTCTAGCTGTCTTGCATCTCCTCCTATGACAGCAATATGCATCTCAGTCAACATTCCCTAATTCACCTTCTTTTTCTGTCATTTATAAGAAAAGTGCCTACTTTTTCTTTTTCCTCCACATCATATGTAATGTACGAGTTTTAGGTGATTGAAAAACAAAAAGCACCTATCATGTATCCCGCTATTTGTATGTAGGAAGGCCCTACCTCAAAATTCGGCATAGGAAAGATATTCTGTTGGATTTTGCTCTGAGTAAAATGAACAAAAAAAGATGACCAAAATGGCCATCTTTCACTTTGAATTTGAACGATCTGTAATATCACAAAGAATCATATCATGCCCCACTTTTTTAATTTGCCTCCATGCTACTCTTATTTCTTGTGGTTCCTTTTTGAAACCTCCCCATTTCCCAGCAGGTATAATAAGAGCCTGTATTTGTCCATCCTTCTCATCAACCTCTAAATCCACATAACCTAAAACCCCCATTTTTTCTGCTCTTTCTAAATTAACAATTTCTTTCCCACTTAGTTCACTTAATCGCATACTCTCTCCCCCTACCCAAATTATTCATTTAAGTTATCCATAATTAGTACCTATTCTATATACCCACAAAAAATAACCGTATCTCATTTAAAAGAGATACGGTTATTTTTAAATCATATATAGTAATTACAGTTTTATTCCTTTTGGAAGTTTTCCATCTGGACTAATTAATGCTGCAGAAAATTCATCTGTAAACATGTTACGAATTAACTCATCTACATTTTCTTTTGTTACCGTGTTTACACTTTCAATAATCTCATCAAGTGAACGGTGCTTACGAAGTAGCAATTCATTTTTACCATTACGGCTCATACGACTATTCGTACTTTCTAAACTTAACATTAAGTTTCCTTTTAATTGCTCTTTACTATTCATAAGCTCTTTTTCTGTAATACCTGTATTTTTCAATGTTTCTAATGTTTCTTGCATTGTTTCATACAGTGTATCCAATTGTTGGCTACCTGTTCCACCATACAGCGTTAACATACCTGTATCTTCATAAGAAGAATGGTAAGAGAATACTGAGTAAGCTAACCCGCGTTGCTCACGTACTTCTTGGAATAAACGGCTACTCATACTACCGCCTAAAACGTTATTTAATACAATTAAGTTATAAATATCTTCGTGTCCCATTTGTAAGCCTTTATATCCTAAACATAAATGAGCTTGTTCTGTTTCCTTTTTACGTGCTACCTTATTAAAATGGAAAATTGGGCTATGTACTTGTTCACGGTTTGTCGTTCCTTCATAACTACCGAAATATTGCTCTACTGTTTGTAAAAAAGCTTCATCAATATTTCCTGCAATTGATACAACTACATTTTCAGGTGTGTAATGATCCTTAATATATTGACGTAGCGTATCACCTGTAAACGTATTAAGCGTTTCTTCTGTTCCTAAAATAGGATATCCAAGCGGATGCGTTTCATATGTTGCTTTCGTTAACATATCATGCACAATATCATCTGGAGCATCTTCGTACATTTTAATTTCTTCACATACGACATTCTTCTCTTTTTTCAGTTCTTCTTCATCAAATGTTGAATTAAAGAACATATCTGCTAATACATCTAAAGCATATTTAGCATGCTCATCCAGCACTTTTGCATAGTAACAAGTGTATTCTTTTGAAGTAAAAGCATTCACTTGCCCACCAATGCTATCAAATGATTCTGCAATTTCACGTGCACTACGTGTTTCTGTTCCTTTAAAGAACATATGCTCTAAAAAGTGAGAAATCCCGTTATTTTTTTCATTTTCATTTCTTGATCCTGCATGGATCCAAATACCAATCGCAACCGATCTTACAGTTGGTATATTCTCCATAACTATTCTTACACCATTTTTACAAGTATATTTTTTAATCAAAAACTTTCCTCCTACTGCCAGTTTCTCTAAATAAGTGCTATTATTTAATGATAACAAGTTTAAGGATGAATGTCATGCAAATGTATTTAATCTACACGTTTTTCATCCAGTAATTCTGTTATATTCCCTACTTTATATCCTTGTTCCTTCAATTTTGTAATCATTGTATCTAATGCTTCTGTTGTGGACGAAGTAGGATGCATTAATACGATAGCACCTGGATGTATTTTTCTCATTACTCTCTGCAATAGTACACCTGGCTCAGGTCGCTTCCAATCAATTGTATCAACAGTCCACATAATCGTTCCCATTTGAAAATCATCTGCAATTTTCACGACTTCATCCCGAAAACTTCCACTCGGCGGTGCAAACCATCTTACCTTTTGATTCGTAGCTGCTTCGATCATTCGATTTGTTTTTTGTAACTGATCTCTTATTTCATCAGACGATAACGTTTTCATATTAGGGTGTGTGTAAGAATGATTTCCAACTTCTTGATTTGCATCGACAATCATTTTTGCAAATCGTAAATTTTCTTTCACCCAACGTCCTTCTAAAAAGAAAGTCGCCTTCACATCATGCTTTTTCAATATTTCTAATATACGAGGCAAATATTCATTTCCCCATGCCACATTTATTGTTAACCCGACCATCTTTTTATCCGGATGACCTCTATAAATTGGTGCTGGTGATAAATCTTCTAAGTGGACACTCGGTGATACTTCCTTGAATTCAAGATGTTTTTGATCAAACTGCTTTAATTTCTTCATATTGTTATAGGATGCTTCCATATCAACTTGTCTTCCATTATATCCTGGTGTTGCTTTCCATATCTTATCAATCATCGCATTTTGCGGTGCAATCTCATATTGTTTTGCATGCTTTTGAATTTCTTCATATAAGTGATCCTGTGCAAAAACAGAATAAGAACCTGCACTGACATATAAAAAGAATATACATATGTATGCCAATATACGAGTTTTCATATAAACCCTCCCATTAACTATATAAAAAACCATTTTTCTTCTTATCTTTGTTAATTTGAGCGTTATAATGAAAACTATACCTATACTGACATAAAAATATATGCAAATCATATTTTTACATAACAAAAAAAGCCAGTTAAACTGGCTTTTGCTTATTGCTGCTCTTGTTTGTTTTCTTCTTTAGCAGCTTCTTTTTCTTGCTCTTCTTTTAGCAATACTTTTCTAGATAAATTCACGCGACCTTGCTTGTCAATCTCGATAACTTTAACTGTAATTACATCACCGATTTTCACAACGTCTTCTACTTTACCTACACGCTCAAGTGCAAGTTCAGAAATGTGAACTAATCCATCTTTACCGCTGAATAATTCAACGAAAGCACCGAATTTCTCAACACGTTTCACTTTTCCTTCGTAGATTTCACCTACTTGTACTTCGCGAACGATATCCTCGATAATTTTCTTAGCTTTATCGTTCATTTCTTGATTTATTGAAGAAATGAATACTGTACCATCTTGCTCGATGTCAATTTTAACGCCAGTTTCTTCAATAATTTTATTGATTTGTTTACCGCTTGGTCCGATAACGTCACGGATTTTATCCGGGTTAATTGTCATTGTAATAATCTTTGGAGCGTACGCTGATAATTCAGTGCGTGGCTCTGCAATTACAGATAACATATGATCTAGAATGTGCATACGACCAACTTTCGCTTGTTGTAATGCCTCTTCTAAAATTTCACGAGATAGACCATCGATTTTAATGTCCATTTGTAGTGCAGTTACACCGTGTGCTGTACCTGCTACTTTAAAGTCCATATCACCTAAATGATCTTCCATACCTTGAATATCAGTTAAAATTGTGTAATGCTCACCTGATTTAACTAGACCCATTGCAATACCTGCAACTGGAGCTTTAAGTGGAACACCAGCATCCATCATTGCTAAAGTACTACCACAAATACTCGCTTGTGAAGTAGAACCATTTGATTCTAATACTTCAGATACAAGACGTACTGTGTATGGGAAATCTTTTTCAGACGGAATTACAGGCTCAAGAGCACGTTCTCCTAGTGCACCGTGACCAATTTCGCGACGACCTGGTCCACGCATTGGTCTTGTTTCACCAACACTAAATGATGGGAAATTGTAATGGTGCATAAAGCGTTTTGATTCTTCTACACCAAGGCCATCTAAAATTTGCACATCGCCTAATGCGCCTAATGTACAAATACTTAATGCTTGTGTTTGTCCACGTGTGAATAAACCAGAACCGTGTGTACGAGATAAAATGCCAACCTCTGATGCTAATGGACGGATTTCGTCACCTTTACGGCCATCTGGGCGGATTTTCTCAACTGTAATAAGACGACGTACTTCTTCTTTTACAATTTTATATAAAATCTCATTTACTTGTCCTAATGTATCAGCATCAGCTTCTTGCGCTTCGTAATGCTCAATTACACGCTTTTTCACTTCGTTAATTGCATCTTCACGTGCATGTTTCTCATGTACTTGAATTGCAGAATGCATATCCTTCTCAGCCATTTCACGTACAGCTTGGTTAAGATCAGCGTCAACTTCATAAAGTTTCACTTCTGATTTCTCTTTACCTACAGCTTGTACAATCTCTTCTTGGAATGCAATTAGACGTTTAATTTCGTCATGACCAAACATAATTGCTTCTAACATTGTTTCCTCAGGCACTTGATCTGCTCCTGCTTCAACCATGTTAATTGCATCTTTCGTACCAGCTACAACAAGGTGAATATCACTTTGTTCTTGCTGTTCTACTGTTGGGTTGATAACGAATTCGCCGTTAATACGACCAACTGTTGCACCCGCGATCGGACCTTCAAATGGAATGTCTGAAATCGATAACGCTAATGAAGAACCAAGCATAGCTGCCATTTCAGAAGAACAATCTTGATCAACACTCATTACGATGCTGACAACTTGTACTTCGTTACGGAATCCATCTGCGAAAAGTGGACGAATTGGACGGTCGATTAAACGACTTGCCAAAATTGCTTTTTCACTTGGACGACCTTCACGTTTAATGAAACCGCCAGGAATTTTTCCGACTGCATATAAACGCTCTTCATAGTTTACTGTAAGTGGGAAGAAATCTACATTTTTTGCTTCTTTTGATGCAGTTGCTGTAGATAGAACCGCTGTATCGCCATATCTTACTAATACTGCTCCGTTCGCTTGCTTTGCAAGCTGACCTGTTTCAACTGTTAGCTGGCGACCAGCTAAATCTATCGAGAAGACTTGCTTTTCTTGACTCATTTAAGTACCCCTCTCAATTTAAAGTATTCAATTCTTCTATGTAAATGGATAGTATATCACAATATTCTACCTCTAGTATTACCGAAAATGAAGTAAGCTATAAAGAGTAGAAGATATATTTTTACCTAACAAAAAAGCGGGAATATTCCCGCTTCTTTGACTATCGACGTAAGCCAAGCTTTGTGATTAATTCACGGTAACGTGTGATATCGCTATTACGAAGGTAAGTTAGTAAGTTACGACGTTTACCAACCATCTTTAATAGACCACGACGTGAATGATGATCTTTCTTGTGAGTACGTAAGTGCTCGTTTAGAGTGTTAATTTGCTCCGTTAGGACAGCAATTTGAACCTCTGGAGAACCAGTATCAGTCTCATGAGTTCTAAATTGTGCAATGATTTCATTTTTACGCTCTTGTGTTAAAGCCATCCTATTTCACCTCCTATTAATTAAACCCCCGATTACCTAGCAAGCGTCGGTGAGTCGCAATGCCAAGCAATGGTTGTCATAAAGTACATAACATAGAATACTACTTTTCATTTGAAAAAGCAAGTATATTATTTTCGTTCGCAAAATATTCTTGTGCTGTTTTCTTATCTTTTGCGATTTGTTCAACTAACTCATCGATGCCATTGAATTTCTTCTCTTCTCTTATACGCATATGCCACTCTACTGTAACATTTTGATCATATATGTCTTTGTTAAATTCAAATAAGTGCACTTCAATAGATAGTTGGCGCTCATCTTCTTTAAAGGTTGGTTTATATCCAATATTACATACACCATCGTACCATTCATCGTGAACTTTTAATCTCACTGCATAAACACCTACAGGTGGTAATAGATACTCATCACTTAAACCTACATTAGCTGTTGGGAAACCAATTTGACGTCCACGTTTATCACCGTGTACAACCGTTCCTCCTACTGTATATGCTCTACCTAAAATAGATGGAATTTGCTCCATTTCGCCATTTCGAATTAACTTTCGTAATGCCGTAGAACTTACTTTCTCTTCTTGAAATTCAACTTTTTCAATCACAGTCTGTGTAAACTCCCCTCTTGCATGAAATGGTAAAGTCTCCATCTTTCCTTTTCCTAAACGTCCATATGAATAATCAAACCCTGCTACTACATGCTTTACATTTAAACCAATAATATAATCATCTACAAATTGTTGTGGCAATAAGCCTGCAAATGATTCATCGAATTTAACAACATATAATATATCGATTCCTAAACTCTCGACTATTTTTTCTTTATCACACATTGGTGTAATATACTCCGCATGCGCTTCCTTTTTACCTAAAACAACAGATGGATGCGGATAAAATGTCATCACTGCACTTTTATATCCCTTTTCATCCGCTATTTGTTTCGCAGTTCGAATCACACATTGATGTCCTAAATGAATGCCATCAAAAAATCCTAATGCCATTACAGTAGGTGGTAATTCTAATTTATTTTGTTCATGTGGATGAGTTAAATGAATAAGTTTCACGCTTGAATTCACCTTTTTCTGTAATAATCCTTCCAATAATTCATTATAGCTTTAGTTCTTGATTATTCACAAGTACTTTCATCGGCTTTAGCATACCAGGGTGCTTTGGATGGTGCTCATAAATTGCAAGGCAGCGATCGTTTTTATCAAACACTGTTATAAATGGCGCCGTTATTTGCAATTCATTTTTTAAGAACATACCATTTTTTATTTTTTCTGCTTGCTTTTCATCTACAACCATTTTCGGGAACTTACTTAATGCTTCATCAATTGAAATGAAGATAGACTCTACTGTTCCATTTTGCACGTTTTCTTCAATTTCTTCAAATGATATGCAATCTTCTAATACAAATTCACCTGAAGCCGTTCTTACAAGGTGAGACATATGTGATGGAAAACCAAGTTTTTCACCAATCATTACCGCTAATGTTCTTACATATGTTCCTTTACTACACGTTACACGGAAACGGAATGAAATATTTTCTCCTTCAAACACTTCACGATCATCTAGTAATACAAATTCATGAATTGTAATTGTACGAACTGGACGTTCAACCTCTTGTCCTGCTCTTGCATATTCATATAATTTTTTTCCGTTAACTTTTACAGCCGAAAACATCGGAGGCATTTGCTCAATCGTACCTGTTAATGCGGCAAGAACCTCCTCCACTTCTTTACGAGTAATAACACGATCTACATGTTTCGTTTCCACAACTTCACCTGAAGCATCTTCAGTTGTTGTTGAAAACCCTAATGTTACTTCCCCTTCATATGTTTTCGTTTCACTTGTTAAAAATTGTGCAATCTTCGTTGCTCGTCCAACACAAATAGGCAATACTCCTGTTACATCTGGATCTAATGTTCCTGTATGACCAATTCGTTTTTCACGCAATATCTTTCTTAATTTAAATACACAATCATGTGATGTCATGCCTTTTGGCTTATGTAATAATACTACACCTTCCATATATGCTCACCTCATCGTAATTCTTTCATAATACTTATTCAAAACTTATTTTACATTGAAAAAATGGATAGACAAATGTCTATCCATTATTCTTCACGTTTACCTTCTTTATTAATTTCATGTAAAAGTGTATCAATTCGATGACCATATCCGATAGATTCATCAAATTCAAAGGAAATTTCAGGTGTTTTACGAAGACGAATACGTTGGCCAATTTCTGAACGAATGAAGCCTTTTGCCTTCGCTAAACCTTTTAGTGTACTTTCTTTCTGTTCTTCATCACCTAAAACAGAAATATACACTGTAGCAATTTGTAAATCTCCACTCACTTGTACATCTGTTACAGTAACAAATCCGACACGTGGATCTTTAATTTTACGACTGATGATGTCGCCTAATTCTTTTTTCATTTGCTCGCCTACACGGTTTGCACGTAATTTCATAACTCTTCACCTCATTCAATACCATTCCAATTGTGTTATCGTACGTTCAATTTCAGGAAATGAATCGATATACTCAAGTACACGATTCATTTCTTTTTCACAAATAACACGATTTGAGGATACGGAAACAATCGCAATTTCTGTACGTTGCCATACATCTTGATGCCCTACTTCTGAAACAGCTACGTTATAACGCTGTTTCACACGAGTTAACACCCGTTGCAAAATTGCTCGTTTCTCTTTTAAAGAATGCACATCGTAAATCATACACTCAAATGAGAGAGAAGCGATAATCATCGCTTCACTTCTTCCATAATGTACGCTTCAATGATGTCCCCTTCTTTAAGATCGTTGTATTTCTCAATTGTAATACCACACTCATAGTTTTGAGCAACTTCTTTTACGTCGTCTTTGAAACGTTTTAACGTATCAAGTTGACCTTCATAGATTACCACACCATCACGGATAATACGCACGCCGCTATCACGTGTAATTTTACCATCTGTTACGTAACAACCTGCGATTGTTCCAACTTTTGTTACTTTAAACGTTTGACGTACTTCTGCTTGACCGATTACTTTTTCTTCAAATTCTGGATCTAGCATACCTTGCATCGCTGCTTCGATCTCTTCGATTACTTTATAAATAATGCGGTGTAAACGAATATCAACGTTCTCTAATTCAGCTGTACGCTTCGCATTTACATCTGGGCGTACGTTAAATCCAATTACAATTGCATTAGATGCAGAAGCTAAAATGATATCAGATTCTGTAATCGCACCTACGCCTGTATGGATAATTTTAACTTTAACACCTTCAACATCAATTTTACGAAGTGATGCTGCCATTGCTTCTACAGAACCTTGTACGTCCGCTTTCACAATTAAGTTAATTTCTTTTACATCGCCCTCTTGGATTTGTTGGAATAAATCTTCAAGGCTTAATTTAGATTTCTCACCACGTTGAGCAAGTAACGCTTCTTGTGCACGTGATTCACCGATTTGACGAGCTTTCTTCTCATCAGCGAATGCCATGAAACGATCTCCTGCTTGTGGTACTTCGTTTAAACCTGTAATTTCAACAGGAGTTGATGGACCAGCAACTTTTACACGACGACCAATATCACTTACCATTGCACGAACACGACCGAATGTAGTTCCAACAACGATTGGATCTCCTACTCGAAGCGTACCGTTTTGAACAAGTAATGTCGCAATAGTTCCTTTACCTTTATCAAGCTGGGCTTCGATTACAGTACCAGTTGCATAGCGGTTTGGATTTGCTTTATACTCTTCTACTTCACTTACAAGAAGAATCATTTCTAGTAAGTTGTCAATTCCTTCGCCTTGAATCGCAGAAATTGGTACGAAAATTGTGTCTCCGCCCCATGCTTCTGGAACTAATTCATATTCTGTTAGTTCTTGCATTACGCGATCAGGGTTCGCAGCTGGTTTATCCATTTTATTCACAGCAACAATAATTGGTACTCCTGCTGCTTTCGCATGGTTAATTGCTTCAACTGTTTGTGGCATAACACCGTCATCAGCTGCAACAACAAGGATTGTAATATCCGTTACTTGTGCACCACGAGCACGCATCGTTGTAAACGCCGCGTGACCAGGTGTATCTAAGAATGTAATTTTCTTGTCATTTACTTCAACTTGGTATGCACCAATATGCTGAGTAATTCCACCCGCTTCACCAGCAGTTACTTTAGAGTTACGGATAGAGTCAAGCAATGTTGTTTTACCATGGTCAACGTGTCCCATGATTGTAACTACAGCTGGACGCTCTTTTAAGTTCTCTTCATCATCTTGCTCATCGATGAATGTTTCAAACTCAGTTTCGCTTACAATTACTTCTTCTTCTACTTCAATACCGTAGTCGTTAGCAATTAACTCAATTGTATCTTTATCTAAATCTTGGTTAATTGTTGCCATAATTCCAAGCATGAAGAGCTTTTTAATAATTTCAGATGGCTCTTTGCTTAATTTCTTAGCAAGATCACCTACTGTAAGACTTCCAGAGAAAGTAATTTTATCTGGTGTTTCTACAGTTTGTGTTTGTTGTCTTCCAGCAAAGTTCTCTTGACGCTTATCTTCATTTCCTTTGCCTTTTTTCTTTTTCTTATTGCTGTTCTTTTTACTGCGAACAACTTTTTCTTCTACTTCAAACTCATCTGCAACAGAAGGTTTTTCAGCTTGATACTCATTATCTAATTTGTTTACTACTTCATCGTCTAACATTGTCATATGATTCGAAACCTCGATATTCATTTCTTTTAGTTTTGTCATAAGATCTTTACTTGAGATATTATGTTTTTTCGCATATTCATGCACTCGAATTTTACTCATACCTTCACCCCCGGTAATTTGTATCGAGCATGCTACGCAGCTTTTTCGCAAAGCCTTCATCTAACACAGCTACAACGACTCGCTCATCTCTCCCAATCGCATGCCCTAATTGTTGTCGATTTTCGACCTTTCTCATTGGTACGTTGTAGTA
The DNA here is from genome assembly GCF_028548245.1 of Bacillus sp. FF-1. Taxonomy (NCBI): domain Bacteria; kingdom Bacillati; phylum Bacillota; class Bacilli; order Caryophanales; family Bacillaceae; genus Bacillus; species Bacillus sp. FF-1. The sequence goes on along the minus strand of NZ_JAQQGG010000004.1, from coordinate 130,778 downwards.
CGTCGTTTTATCCGTGATACGCTTTGTAGTATTTACTGACGCATCCTCAGATAGCAACACAAGTTTTGCCTTACCACTTCGTACTTCCTTTAAAACGAGTTCTTCACCCGAAATAATTTTTCGAGCCCGGTTTGCTAGTCCTAAAAACGATTTCCAATCGGACACTTATTTCGACTCCTTCTCAACAAGCTCAAGAAGTTCTTCATAAAGAGAACTGTCGATTTTCGCTTTTAGATGATGTTCCAAAACATTTTTCTTTTGAGCTTGAAGAATGCTTTCTTTATCTTTTGATAAATAAGCACCTCGTCCTGATTTCTTTCCAGTTAAATCAATAGACACTTCTCCCTCTTTGGAACGAACAATGCGAACGAGCTCTCGTTTTGATTTCATTTCTTGCGTTGCAACACATTTTCGTAACGGAACTTTTCGATTGCTCATACTCATCACCTCTATTCGATTTCGTCTTCAACAGAATCGAATCCGAATGCGACTACGCTATCTTCTTCTGTTACAATACCAAGTTGTTTCGCATCAGACTCACTCTTAATATCAATTTTCCAACCTGTTAATTTAGCTGCAAGACGTGCATTTTGTCCACGTTTACCGATAGCTAATGACAGTTGGTGGTCTGGAACAACAACTGTTGTTGCTTTTTCTTCTTCATCTACAAGTACTTTCACAACTTGTGATGGGCTTAAAGCATTGGCAACATATTCTACTGGATCATTTGACCAGCGAACGATGTCAATCTTTTCACCTTTTAGTTCGTCTACAATGCGTTGTACACGTTGTCCTTTCGGTCCTACACAAGAACCTACTGGATCCACATCAATGTTCTCTGCATGTACAGAGATTTTAGAACGATCTCCTGCCTCACGTGCTACAGAACGAATTTCAACCGTTCCATCATAGATTTCAGGAACTTCCATTTCGAATAAACGTTTTAAAAGACCAGGATGTGTACGTGATACGTAAATTTGTGGTCCTTTTGTTGTTTTTTCTACTTTCGTAATGAATACGCGAATACGATCATGTGGTTTGTATTGTTCGTTTGGCATTTGCTCACTTACAGGTAATAAAGCTTCTACTTTTCCTAAGCTTACATAGATGAAACGAGCATCTTGACGTTGTACGATACCAACCATGATATCTTCTTCACGGTCACTAAACTCAGAGTAAATAACACCACGCTCAGCTTCACGCACTCGTTGTGTTACAACTTGTTTTGCAGTTTGTGCTGCAATACGACCGAAATCTTTTGGTGTTACTTCAATTTCTAGTACGTCACCATCTTGATAGTTTGGATTAATTTGTCTTGCTTCTTCAACAGAAATTTCAAGACGTGGATCAAACACATTATCAACAACGTCTTTACGTGCTAAAACTTGGATTGTTCCCACTTGTGGGTTAAAGCTCACACGAACGTTTTGTGCTTGGTTAAAATTGCGTTTATAAGCAGAGATTAACGCTGCTTCAATCGCATCAATAATAATATCTTTGCTAATTCCTTTTTCTGACTCTAATACGAGCAAGGCATCTAACAACTCAGTGCTCATGAAGATCCCCCTTCTAACTAAAACGTAACAGCAAGTCGCGCATTTGCAACTTTGTCCATTGGAATTTGGATTTCTTTTTTACGTGTTTTAATTGTTAATAATAGTGTAATTGTAGTACCATCGTAGGAAAGCATTTTTCCTTCAAACATCTTTTCACCATCAATCGGCTCATATGTTTTAATTGCCACTTGTTTTCCTACCGCTTGCTGGAAGTCTTTCTCTTTCTTTAATGGACGTTCTGCTCCAGGAGATGACACATCCAAAAAGTAAAGATGAGGAATTGGATCCTCTTTATCTAAAGCTTCGCTTAAACGTTCACTCACCGCACCGCATTCTTCAATGTCGACTCCCTTTTCAGAATCGATGAATACGCGTAAGAACCAGTCTTGTCCTTCTTTCACATACTCTACATCTACAAGTTCAAGATTTAACTCTTCAACAATTGGCTGCGCAAATGCTTCTACAACTTCTGTGACTTTCTTATCCATAAACAGCCTCCTTCCTGCCGCCATGTACCATTCACAAGAAAAGACCCCGTCCATAGAACGGTCTATCTTATTCTTTCTCGTTAGCTAACAAAAGCCCCTGCCGTTAAGCAGGGAATATCTGTCTTAGTATTACCAAATTTAAGAAGTAAAACTTGTAACAAAATATGTATATACGACAGAAATTTCTTACCTCTCCACATCAATAAAATGTAGATAGTAACACGAAAGAGTGGGTTTCCCCACTCTTCTTTTCACACAATATACATGACATGGTTATCTCGGTTAATAGTATACCATACCAAATGTTGATTTGCAAAGACTTTTCCTACCTATCAGAACAGCGATAACTGGTTTTGATCCGGCAAATCACCTAAACAACCTTGACTATCTAAATACTCAATAATTGTTTTCGAAACCTTACTACGCTGCTGCAAGTCTTCTTTTGATAAGAATTCTCCATTTTTGCGTGCTTCCACAATACTTAAAGCTGCGTTTGTACCAAGACCAGGCACCGCATTAAATGGAGGGATTAATGAGTCTCCATCAATAATAAAGTCTGTTGCATGTGAGCGATATAAATCCACCTTTTGGAATGAGTATCCACGCTCACACATTTCAAGTGTCATTTCTAGTACAGTCAATAAACTCTTCTCTTTCGGTGCTGCATCTAAACCTTTTTGCGCAATTTCATCAATTCTTGCACGTATAGATGCTGAACCTTTTGCCATCGCTTCTACGTCAAAGTCATCTGCACGAACCGTAAAGTATGCCGCATAGAATAAAAGCGCGAAATGTACTTTAAAGTATGCGATACGCACAGCCATAAGTACGTAAGCAGCCGCATGGGCTTTCGGGAACATGTACTTAATCTTCTTACATGAATCAATATACCAACCTGGTACATTATTACTTTTCATGTCCTCTTCCCATTCTTCTGGTACACCTTTACCTTTACGTACTGACTCCATGATTTTGAAGGCTAATGATGGGTCTAAACCTTGATAGATTAAATATACCATGATGTCATCACGACAACCGATAACTTCACTCAGCGTACATGTACCGTTATAAATTAACTCGTTTGCATTACCAAGCCATACGTCCGTACCATGTGATAATCCAGAAATTTGGACTAACTCTGAGAACGTCGTCGGTTTCGTCTCTTCTAACATCTGTCTTACGAATTTCGTACCAAACTCTGGTATACCAAGTGTACCTGTTTTACAGTTAATTTGTTCTTCCGTTACGCCTAACGATTCTGGCCCTGAGAAAATTTTCATTACTTCTGGATCGTCCGTTGGGATTGTTTTTGGATCAATACCACTTAAATCTTGTAACATACGAATAACTGTCGGATCATCGTGTCCTAGTATATCAAGCTTCAGTAAATTATCATGAATAGAGTGGAAGTCAAAGTGTGTTGTTCTCCACTCAGCACCTATTGAATCTGCTGGATACTGTATTGGTGAGAAATCAAAAATGTCCATATAATCTGGCACAACGATAATACCACCTGGATGCTGCCCTGTTGTACGTTTTACACCGGTACATCCTGCTACTAAGCGGTCAATTTCTGCATTTCGAATTGTTAAGTTATGATCATTTGCATAACCTTTTACATATCCATAAGCAGTTTTTTCCGCAACTGTACCAATCGTTCCTGCACGATATACATAATCTTCACCGAATAGTACTTTCGTATAGTTATGGGCACGTGGTTGGTATTCCCCGGAGAAATTCAAATCGATATCGGGTACCTTATCTCCTTTAAATCCAAGGAACGTTTCGAACGGAATGTCATGTCCATCTTTTACATATGGAATATTACAAGTTGGACATTCTTTATCTGGTAAGTCAAAACCAGAACCTACAGAACCATCATTAAAGAATTCTGATTGCTTACATTTCGGACATACATAGTGTGGTGGTAATGGATTTACTTCTGTAATTTCCATCATCGTTGCAACGAATGATGAACCTACCGATCCACGCGAACCTACTAGATATCCGTCTACTAACGATTTTTTCACAAGCTTATGTGAAATTAAATAAATTACGGCGAATCCATGCCCGATGATACTTTTTAATTCTTTTTCTAAACGCGCTTCTACAATTTCAGGTAACTCTTCACCATAAATGCTACGCGCCATTTTATAACTCATATCACGCGTTTCATCATCTGCACCTTCAATTTTCGGTGTATATAGATCATCTTTTACTGGATGAACATCACCAATTAATGATGCAATCTTTTGTGTATTCGTTACGACTATTTCTTTCGCTACGTCTTCACCTAAAAATGAGAAACACTCTAACATTTCATCCGTTGTACGGAAATGTACAGGTGGTAATGAATGTCGGTTTAACGGATTCGCTCCACCCTGTGAACTTACTAAAATTTTACGATACATTGCATCTTCTGGATTTAAGTAATGCACGTTTCCTGTAGCCACAACTGGTTTATCTAACGTCTCACCTAGTTTTACTAAGTTAGAAATAATTGTTTTTAATTGTCCCTCATCTCGAACGAGTTCACGCTCTACTAAATGACGTAACACTTCTGGTGGCATTACTTCAATGTAATCGTAGAACTGCGCAATTTCTTCTACCTCTTCAGGAGCTTTTTGCATCATCGCCTCAAACACTTCACCTTTATCACAAGCCGTTCCTACTAAAATACCTTCACGATACTTTTTTAATAGTGATCTTGGTACTCGTGGTACACGGTAAAAGTAATTTAAATGAGAATATGAAACAAGTTTATATAAATTTTTCAATCCAACATCCGATGTAGCAAGTAATGTCATATGACTTGGACGCCCGCGCTTATATGCATCCCCTTGTCCCATACTATCGTTTAATTGATCGTGATATTCAAAACCTTTTTCAATTACATCTTTTAACATTTTCACTAGTAAGTATCCCGTTGCTTCTGTATCATAAATCGCACGGTGATGCTGAGTTAATTCAATGTCCATCTTTTTACACAACGTATTTAAACGGTGATTTTTCATTTCTGGGAATAAGAATCGTGCAAGCTCTAACGTATCTATTACTGGATTTTTTGTTTTTTCTAAACCAGCTTTTTTAAATCCTACGTTAATAAAGCCCATATCGAAGCTTGCGTTATGAGCAACAAGTGTATGGTCGCCCATCCATTCTTCAAACTTTTTAAACACTTCGTCCACTTCTGGTGCGTCGGTTAACATATCATCTGTAATACCTGTTAATTCAATGATCGTTGCCGATAATGGTTGGTGCGGATTTGCAAAAGATTCAAAGCGGTCAATAATTTCGCCGCCTTTTACTTTTACAGCAGCTAACTCAATAACTGTATCATATACAGCTGATAAACCTGTCGTCTCAACGTCGAAAACAACATACGTTTCCTCTGCAAGTAAACGATGCGCTTCGTTATACGCTATTGGTACACCGTCATTCACTAAGTTTGCTTCCACACCATATATAACTTTAATTCCGGCTTTTTTCCCAGCTGAATATGCTTCTGGGAATGACTGTGCAACAGCATGGTCTGTAATGGCAATAGCCTCATGCCCCCATTTACCAGCTTGAGCAACAAGCTTAGAAACTGGAGTAACAGCATCCATTTGACTCATTGGCGTGTGAAGATGGAGCTCTACTCGTTTTTCGCCTTCTGGTGCTTTATCTTTACGAGACGGTCCTGTTATTTCATTAATATCATTTGCAATCATTACTAAATCTCGAACAAATGTATCATTTTGAACAGAACCACGAGCCTTCACCCACATTCCTTTTTTCAAGGATTGTAGCATTGGAATATCTTCTTTATCACGTGAGAACATTTTGATCATAATCGAATCTGTATAATCCGTTATTTTTAAAGTTAATAACGTACGTCCACTACGAAGCTCTTTCGTTTCCACATGGAAGACATATCCTTGAACTGTTTTTCTTCTTTCTTCATCTTGAATTTCTCGCATTGGTGTAATCTCTTCATCTGGCTTAATAAGATACCCGAGTGTGATCGGCCCTTCATGCACAACGCTGCTTTCTTCAGCTTGCTTCTTCGCCATTTCTTCCATAGCTTGTATAACACGCTCGCGGTCTTCTTGCTGCGTTTGCTCACGAAACTTTTGCATTTCTTCTGTATTTTGCTGTATATGTGTGTCTAACTGGAAACGCGGGAATCCAAAAGCCTCGTATTGATCCCCTACTGGTTTCGCAACGTTTTTCTTTAAAGCAGTAGATTCCAGCTCATTATTCACATTTATAAGTAACTTCACTCCATTGACCTGCGGAAGCTGCTTCTTTAAATAAGCAAACATAGGTGAAAATGTAATTCGTTCCGTACAAAGTGGCCAATACGCCCTCACTTCTTCTTCAGTAAATTGTTTGTTCTCTGTTTCTAATGCAAATGTTGTTCTTGCAATATGAGAAAATGATTGCTTAAGCTTTGTTTCTAGCAATTCATATAATTCTGTAGGCAAAATACGTGGCACTTGTAAATTAAAATGCCAACTTTTATTCGCTTTATCGATAACGAGCCTTTCAATACCACCGCCTTGTAAATATTGATTTATAAGGTCGTCTGGTATTTGCAACTGCTGGAGCAAAATTTGAAATCGCTCTTTTTGTTCATTTGTTAAAGACATAAGCACTCTCCTTCCATTTGCTATTATAAATTGAAACGTACTACAAAGAAAGATTTCTCCCTTCTTCTTTTACAAAATACGTTTACAAAGAAAGAGAAGGTACCTCATTACGAGGTACCTCTTCCTATTTTAAAATATTAGCAATATATGTTTGAAGTTCTTCTACTTTTACTTCTTCAGACTCACCTGTAGCACGTACTTTCACTTCTACAATACCTTCGTCTGCTTTTTTACCAACTGTCACGCGAACTGGAAGGCCGAATAAATCAGCATCAGCAAATTTAACACCTGCACGTTCTGCACGATCATCTAGTAATACTTCATATCCTTGCTCTTGTAATGAGTTGTAGATGTTTTCACCCATTTCACGTTGTGCATCAGACTTCATATTCACTGGAATTACATGCACATGGAACGGTGCAACAGCTTTTGGCCAAACTAAACCGTTCTCATCATTAAACTGCTCTGCAATTGCTGCCACTGTACGAGACACACCAATGCCGTAACAACCCATAATAAGTGGTTGTGTTTTTCCGTTTTCATCTAGGAATGTTGCGTTCATTGCTTCACTATAACGAGTTCCTAATTTAAATACATGACCAACTTCAATTCCGCGTGCGAAAAGAATTGTTCCGTTTCCGTCTGGAGATTGGTCTCCTTCTTGAATGAATCGTAAATCCGTATATTGACTTACTTTAAAGTCACGTTCTGGATTTACATTTACATAATGGAATCCTTCTTCGTTCGCTCCTGAACATCCGTTGACAATTGATGCTACAGCGTGATCAGCAATAATTTCGATATCACCTGTTACACCAATTGGACCTAATGAACCAACTTCACAATTTAATAATTCTTTTACTTCTTCATGAGAGGCAAGCTCAACAACGGAAGCACCGTATACATTTTTCACTTTTACATCGTTTACTTCATGATCACCACGAACAAGTACCACTACTAATTTCTCATCTACTTTAAATACCATAGACTTAATGCACTTTTCAGCTTCGATGTTTAAGAATGCAGATACTTCTTCAATTGCTTTTTGGTCTGGTGTTGCTACTTTTTCAAGCTCTTTTTCTGCTTCGTCACTCTTCGTATACGTAGCTACAACAGGAGCCATTTCGATGTTCGCTGCATAATCAGATGTATCAGAGTATGCAATTGTATCTTCACCAACATCAGATAATACCATAAATTCATGTGTATCTTTTCCACCCATTGCTCCAGAATCAGCAATAACCGCACGGAAATTCAAGCCACAACGAGCAAAGATGTTAGAGTATGCTTTGTATAAGCGATCGTACACTTCATCTAAGCTCTCTTGCGTAGCATGGAAAGAGTATGCATCTTTCATTAGAAACTCTCTTCCACGTAATAAACCGAAACGAGGTCTTTGTTCATCACGGAATTTTGTTTGAATTTGATATAATGTTAACGGTAATTTTTTATACGATTTCACTTCATCACGTACAAGATCCGTAATTACTTCTTCATGTGTCGCTCCTAATGCAAATTCACGAGCGTTACGATCTTTCATACGCATTAATTCAGATCCGTAAGAATACCAACGACCTGACTCTTGCCATAATTCTGCAGCTTGCATCGCTGGCATTAATAATTCTACAGCACCTGCGCGCTCCATTTCTTCTCGAACGATACGTTCTACTTTGTGTAGTACTTTTAATCCAAATGGTAGAAAACTATAAATACCAGAAGCATTTTGACGCATAAAACCTGCACGAAGTAATAACTGATGACTCTTAATCTCCGCATCAGCTGGAACTTCACGTAATGTAGGACTGAATACCATACTTTGTTTCATTTATTCGCACCTCTTCATTTTACTCTTACACGCAGGAAAACCCCTCACCTCGAGTTAGGTGAGGGATTTTATTCTACGAGCTCTATTTCATTATAAGTTTCACTTTATTTTACAAGAAAAACTTACGAATGTCATTCCAAGTTACAACTAACATAAGTAACATTAATAATGCAAAACCAATAAAGTGAACCATTCCTTCTTTTTGGCGATCAATTGGTTTCCCACGCAATGCCTCAATTAAGAAGAAGAACAAACGTCCACCGTCTAAAGCAGGAACTGGTAGTAAATTAAATAAACCAAGGTTAATACTTAAAACGGCTGCTAAATTTAATACACGCGTAAATCCATAATCTACCACTTGATCTGTAAGATTATAAATTCCTACTGGACCTGACAACTCATTAATAGAGAATTGACCCGTTACTAATTTCACAAGAGATTCAAAAATTAGTTTCGTCCAATAATATGTTTGTTCAAAACCTGATTTAATCGAACCCATTACTGTTTTCTCTACTGGAGTGTAAACACCAATTCTACCAATTTCTTCTTTACCTTCTTTATCAAGCGTTGGCGTTACTTTCACATTAAACTGTTCACTATCACGCTTTACTTGTAACGTAAGTTCTTTATTCGGGTTTTCACGTACAATGGTAACAACATCTTTCCATGTACTTGTGTTTTTCCCATCAATAGCTTGAATTGTATCATTTTCTTTTAATCCAGCTTGCTCTGCTGCACTATTCTCCATCACTTTTCCGACCATTGGTTTGTCAACAGGAACACCTTGTACAAATCCAAGAATCACAAAAATAACAAATGCTAAAATGAAGTTCATTGCAGGACCCGCAAAGATCGTTAAAGCACGTTGACCTAATTTCTTAGAGCCAAACTGTCTATTATACGGAGCAATTTGAATTTCTTCACCGGCAGTAATAATACGAGCCTTCTCATTCACTCGGAATGTTTGAAGCTCTTCCTCGTACTCTTCATAACCCGAAATTGTTAAATTATGCTCTAAATCAGATTGTTCGACTTCAATAACGCGAACATTTGGATACTTTTCATATCCATCAAAAACTAATTTTACAACTTCGTCTTTTTCGTTTAATACAAGGCCAACCTTTTTCCCTGGCTTTAACTCAACTGTATCTGCATCCTCGCCAGCCATTCTTACATAGCCGCCAAGGGGCAGTAATCGAATCGTATACACCGTTTCATTCTTTTCAAATGAGAATATTTTCGGACCAAAACCAATCGCAAACTCACGGCATAAAATACCTGCTCGTTTTGCGAAATATAGATGCCCTAGCTCATGGAAAAATACAAGTGCACCGAAAATTAATATAAAGGCAATCGCTGTATTCAATTCCATACCACCTTTGCTAAATTTGTTCCATCACAAACCGTCTTGTGGCTGCATCAATTTCCAGAATTTCCTCTAAGCTTGGACGTGCAATGACATTGTGATGGTTCATTGCTTTTTCAATGAGGTCTTCCACTGTTAAGAAACCAATTCTCTTTTGTAAAAAAGCTTCAACAGCTACTTCATTCGCTGCATTCATTACAGCTGGCATACTTCCACCTGTTTTTCCAGCTTCATACGCAAAGCGCAAGCAACGGAAACGTTCTTGATTCATTTTCTCAAAATGCAATGTACCCATTTCCCATAAATTTAACTGCTTTGTGTCTGAAAGAGGCAATCGATCAGGATATGTAAGTGCGTATTGAATTGGCACTCGCATATCAGGTGAGCCAAGCTGTGCCATCACACTACGATCTTCAAATTCAACCATAGAATGAATAATACTTTCTTTATGTAAAACAACATCGATTTGCTCATAAGGGATACCGAAAAGCCAATGTGCTTCAATTACTTCTAGCCCCTTATTCATCATTGTAGCAGAATCAATTGTAATTTTCGAACCCATTGACCAGTTTGGATGTCGAAGCGCATCTTCTACGGTCACATGATGCAATTCATCTCTTGTTTTATCACGGAAACTTCCACCAGAAGCCGTTATAATTAGTCGAGAAATTCTTTTTTCATTTTCACCATTCAAGCATTGAAAAATAGCTGAATGTTCACTGTCTACTGGAAGTAACGAAACATTATGTTTTCGCGCTGCTTCCATTACAAGATGCCCTGCAGTTACTAACGTTTCTTTGTTTGCAATTCCAATTGTTTTTTTCGCCTCAATTGCACGAAGTGTCGGTAACAACCCTACGCTACCTACAACAGCATTTACTACCATCTCCGCATCTGGATGTAATGCTACTTCTAAAAGTCCTTCACTACCATATACAATTTTTGTATTACCAGAGACAGCTTGTAATTTTAAAACATCTTCCTCTCTTTGCACAGAGACAATTTGCGGAGAAAATTCTTGAATGACCTTTACTGCGTAGTCAATATTTTTCCCTACAGAAAAAGCAACGAGACGGAATTGGTCTGGGTGCGAGCGTAATACATCTAAAGTTTGTGTACCAATTGATCCGCTTGCACCTAATAAACTAATGTTTTTCATGACTCCAACCCCTCGTTCATTTATTAATTGTATTGTAATAAGAAGTAGAGAATTGGTAAAACGAATAACCAACTATCTGTTCGATCTAATATACCACCATGTCCAGGTAAAATTGTACCTGAATCTTTTACGCCATAATGACGTTTAAATGCAGATTGTACTAAATCACCAATTTGTCCAAAAATAGAAATGATAATTGTCAGCACAATTAAAATTACTACATTCGATTCCACTGGGAAGAACATGTTGTAAACAAGCGCCACAATAATTCCACAAACGATGCCGCCTAATGAACCTTCAATCGTTTTATTTGGACTAATTTCTGGCCATAATTTTCTTTTTCCTAATGCTTTTCCTACGAAATATGCACCTGAATCAGTAGCCCATATAACAAATAATGCGCAAAACACATATTTAATTCCTAAAATTCTCGTTTCATTCAAATATAAGAATCCCATTGCAACATATGTTGTCGCCATTAGTAAAAATGAAGCATTATCAAAAGTAAATGTATTCTTAGAAAGGACTGTATATGATAAAAGTAATAGAACAATCACAAATGTGATTTCTAATTTACCTAATCCAATCCAAGTAAACAGTTCTGATGCACTACTTGGAATTAAAATAATCCATAATAATACTGCAGCTAAAACTGTTGGTACTGAAATAAGCGTAAGCTTATTCATACGAATTAATTCATATAAACCTATAGAAGCAAGTGCATACACTAAAACCGTAAAAGGCACGCCACCGTAAATTACGATGGGAATGAATAGCGCGGCAGCAACCACTCCAGTAATAATTCTCTGTTTCACTACCAAACCCTCTCTTTCTACACGCCTCCGAATCTGCGCCCTCTATGCTGAAAGTCTGTAATCGCATTTAGCAAATGTTCCTCGGTAAAATCTGGCCAATACACATCTGTAAACCAAAATTCCGAATATGCAATTTGCCATAACATGAAATTACTAATACGTAGCTCTCCGCTCGTACGGATTAACAATTCTGGGTCAGGTAAAGAACTCGTCATTAGGTAGGAAGAAAGCATTTCTTCGCTTACATCTTCAACACGAACTTTTCCTTCCTCACTATCTTTCATCATATGTTGCACAGCAGAAACGATTTCATCTCGACTTCCATAGTTTAACGCGAAATTCAGAATTAATCCCGTATTCTCTTTCGTCTCTTCCATGGCCTTCTCCATCGCTCTGCGTGTATGCGTAGGAAGACGATCTTGTTGCCCTATTACACGGACTTGTACGTTCTCTTCAATCAATTCTGGTAAAAATGTACCTAAAAATTCTTCTGGAAGCTTCATTAAATAATCAACTTCCTTTTTTGGTCTTTTCCAGTTCTCAGTTGAAAAAGCATAAAGAGTTAATACTTTCACATTAAGTTTGCTTGCAAATTTTGTGATTTTCTTTACAACTTGCATGCCTTCATGATGTCCCGCAATACGAGGCATCGCTCTCCTCTTTGCCCACCTTCCATTACCATCCATAATAATGGCAATATGTTCTGGGATGTATCCTTTTTTCACTTCTTCAACGAGATGATCAAACGATGTGTCCTTTTTACCTTTAAAAAAAGGAAAGTTTTTAAACATCATTCATACCCTCCAACAAGCAGACGTATGCCTAAAAGTGTAAAAAGACCCCCTTAAGAAGAGGGTCATATTTGCGAAAGTATCGCTATTACACTTCCATGATTTCTTTTTCTTTGTTTTTTGCGATTTCGTCAACTTTTGCAATATATTTATCTGTTTCTTTTTGGATATCTTCAGTATATCCTCTTAAATCGTCTTCTGTAATCTCGCCAGCTTTTTCAAGCTTCTTAAGATCATCGTTACCGTCACGACGTACGTTACGAACAGCAACTTTTGCTTCTTCAGCATATTTTTTCACAACTTTTACAAGATCACGACGACGCTCTTCTGTTAATGCAGGGAATGCAATACGAATTACAGTTCCATCATTAGAAGGGTTTAAGCCTAAATCTGCTTTTAAAATTGCTTTTTCGATATCACCGATAGAAGTTTTATCATACGGTTGAATTACAAGTAAACGTGCTTCTGGAACTGTAATGTTCGCTAATTGCACAACTGGTGTTGGTGCACCATAGTAATCAACTTGTACTTTATCTAATACAGACGCGTTTGCACGACCAGCGCGAACTGTTGCTAATTCGCGTGAATAAGCAGCAACCGCTTTTTCCATTTTTTCATTTGCAGACTTCAATACTTGTTGTCCCATATTTATTTCCCCCTTACAACTGTTCCGATATTTTCGCCTAACACGGCACGTTTAATATTCCCTTTTTCCATAACTGAGAATACAATTAATGGAATATCATTATCCATACATAGAGAAGAAGCTGTAGAATCCATTACACCTAAACCTTCTTTTAATACATCTAAGTAAGTAAGTGTTTCGTATTTCGTAGCTGTTGGGTCAATAGATGGATCTGCATTATATACGCCATCCACATTGTTTTTCGCCATTAAAATTACGTCAGCTTCAATTTCCGCTGCACGTAATGCTGCCGTTGTATCTGTAGAGAAGTATGGGTTACCAGTACCTGCTGCAAAGATAACAACACGTTTTTTCTCTAAGTGACGAACTGCTTTACGACGAATGTAAGGCTCTGCCACTTGACGCATTTCAATTGAAGTTTGTACGCGAGTTTGAATTCCGATGTTCTCCAAGCTATCTTGAAGAGCTAATGAATTCATAACTGTCGCTAACATGCCCATGTAATCCGCTCCTGCACGATCCATGCCCATCTCACTTCCAATTTTTCCACGCCAAATGTTACCGCCGCCAACAACAACAGCAACCTCTACATCTAGTTCTGCAATTTCTTTCACTTGTTCCGCAACTGACTTAATAACAGCTGGGTTGATTCCAAATCCTTGCTCGCCAGCTAAAGCTTCTCCACTCAGCTTTAAAACGACACGATTATATTTCGGTTTACTCATAATGAACCTCCAATTGCTTACATCTTTATTTTAAAAAAGGGAACACAATGTGTTCCCTAATCTGTATTAGTTACTACCTTTTACTTGGTTCATTACTTCTTCAGCAAAGTTGTCTTCGCGTTTTTCGATACCTTCACCAACAGCGTAGCGAACGAATCCTTTTAATGTTGCGCCTTTAGACTCAACGAATTGACGAACTTTCATATCAGGGTTTTTAACGAATGCTTGGTCAAGTAAGCAAATCTCTTCGAAGAATTTGCCTAGACGGCCTTCAACCATTTTTGCAACGATTTTTTCAGGCTTGCCTTCGTTTAATGCTTGTTGTGTTAATACTTGACGCTCATGCTCAACTTCTTCAGCTGTTACAGCATCACGATCGATGTATTTTGGGTTAACTGCAGCGATGTGCATTGCTACGTCTTTAGCAGCCGCTTCATCAGTAGAACCTTCAAGAACTGTTAGAACACCAATGCGTCCACCCATGTGTAGGTAAGCACCGAATGCATCTGCATCAGTTTTTGATACGATTTCGAAACGACGAAGTGTAAGCTTTTCACCAATTTTAGCGATTGCTTCGTTGATGTGCTCTTCAACTTTTTTACCGTTTTCCATTGTTTGAGCCATAGCTTCTTCAACGTTAGCAGGCTTCTTAGCTAATAGGTGAGCAGCTAATTCTTTAATTAATGTTTGGAAACCTTCGTTTTTCGCAACGAAATCAGTTTCAGAGTTTAATTCTAAGATTAAACCGTCGTTACCGTTTGTTTCGATGAAAGTTAAACCTTCAGCAGCGATGCGGTCTGCTTTTTTAGCAGCTTTCGCGATACCTTTTTCACGTAAGAAGTCAATTGCCTTCTCCATGTCGCCGTTAGTTTCTGTTAAAGCTTTTTTGCAGTCCATCATACCTGCGCCAGTTTTTTCACGTAATTCTTTTACCATTTGTGCAGTGATTGCCATACTTTTCATCCTCCTAAAATATGTATTTATACCTTTTATAAAGGTGTTTATACCTTAAAAAAGGTGATAAAAGGCCGAACCCCTTATCACCTTTCCAACTTTGTTACGCAGTAACAGTTTCTTCACCTTGTTTTGCTTCAAGGATCGCGTCTGCCATTTTAGATGTAAGAAGTTTTACAGCACGAATTGCATCATCGTTCGCTGGGATAACGTGATCGATTTCGTCTGGATCACAGTTTGTATCAACGATACCGATGATTGGAATGTGTAATTTGCGTGCTTCAGCAACTGCAATACGCTCTTTACGAGGGTCTACTACGAATAATGCACTTGGAAGACCTTTCATATCTTTAATACCGCCTAAGAATTTCTCAAGACGCTCTAACTCTTTTTTAAGTTGAACAACTTCTTTCTTAGGTAGTACTTCGAAAGTACCATCTTCTTGCATTCTTTCGATGTCTTTAAGACGCTTGATACGCTTTTGGATTGTTTGGAAGTTAGTTAAAGTTCCACCTAACCAACGTTGGTTAACGAAGTACATACCAGCACGAGTTGCTTCTTCTTTAATAGCTTCTTGTGCTTGTTTTTTAGTACCTACGAATAAGATGTCTCCGCCTTCAGCAGCGATGTCACGCATAACTTTGAAAGCTTCCTCAACTTTTTTCACAGTTTTTTGTAAGTCGATGATGTAGATACCGTTACGCTCTGTGAAAATGTAACGCTTCATTTTTGGGTTCCAACGACGAGTTTGATGTCCGAAATGAACACCAGCTTCAAGCAATTGCTTCATAGAAATTACTGACATAATATAGTTCCTCCTAAATGGTTTTTGATATCCTCCGTTTACTTCATCTCTAAGCGAAACTACAAACGTAGCACCAACACTTAAATCAGTAAACGTGTGTACTTTGTACTGACACCACTGCTTACTATATCATACTGAAATATTACAATCAAGTCGAAAATGCGAACAATGTAAAACTTTCTTTGTTCATACTCGAATTCTAGTATTACCAACCTACATTTCTTTTAAGCAAAAAAAGTGAAATGCAATTCATGGCCTTTCAAAAAAATGCGATTATGACGCTATGTACGAACAACATCAATCTGTTATACAAAAAACTCTCCTCAAAAAATGAGAAGAGTTTTATAAATTAGTTTGTTTTTAATTTAGCAAGTTCATGTAAGAATTTGTCGTTTAGTACTTTAATGTATGTTCCTTTCATACCTAAAGAACGCGACTCAATTACACCAGCACTTTCTAATTTACGAAGTGCATTTACGATTACCGAACGAGTGATTCCTACGCGGTCAGCAATTTTACTTGCAACAAGTAAACCTTCTGTTCCGTTTAATTCTTCGAAGATGTGCTCGATTGCTTCTAACTCACTGTAAGATAATGAGCTGATCGCCATTTGAACAACAGCTTTGCTACGTGCTTCTTCTTCAATTTCTTCTGCTTTTTCACGTAAAATTTCCATACCTACAACAGTTGAGCTGTACTCAGCAAGAATTAAATCATCATCTAAGAACTCTTGACCAAGACGAGCTAAAACTAATGTACCTAGACGCTCACCGCCACCAACGATCGGTACGATTGTAGTTAAGCCTTGACCAAATAATTCTTTATTTTCTACTGGGAATGCTGTGTAAGCACTGTTTACATCTAAGTTTGAAGATGTTTCTGTAATGTTGAATAAGCTTTGTGTATACTCTTCTGGGAATTGACGCTCTGCAAGCATTTGTTTCATACGCTCATTCTCGATTTGTTGGTGAATTGCATAACCTAGTAATTTACCACGACGGCTTACTACGAATACGTTCGCTTCGATTACTTCACACATTGTGTCAGACATTTCTCTAAAGTTTACAGGCTTTCCTGCTGCGCTCTGTAATAACGCATTTAATTTTCTTGTTTTTGCTAATAATTCCATTTCAAAAGTTCCTCCTACATGTTACTCACATATTTTTTCATCACTTGGAAACTAGGGCGAGTCACCTGATGACACTATTACAAAATAAACTGGCTCACATCTTTATTTTTAGCAATCGTTGCTAATTTTTCCTCAACGTATTGAGGCGTTATCGTTATTTTCTCTAACGTAATTTCAGATGCTTCAAACGATAAATCTTCAAGGAGCTTCTCCATAATCGTATGAAGTCTTCTTGCTCCAATATTATCTGTATCCTGATTAACTTGATAAGCAATCTCAGCAATCTTACGAATAGCTTCGTCTGAAAATTCAATTTCTATACCTTCAGTCGCTAATAAAGCAATATATTGTTTAATTAACGCATTATCAGGCTCGATTAATATTTTAACAAAATCATCCGTCGATAATTTTGTTAATTCTACTCGAATCGGAAATCTCCCTTGTAATTCCGGAATCAAATCTGACGGTTTAGACATATGAAACGCTCCAGCTGCAACGAATAAAATATAATCCGTTTTTACTGATCCGTATTTTGTCGCAACATTTGATCCTTCTACAATTGGTAAAATGTCACGTTGCACACCTTCACGTGATACATCTACACTATTCGACTGCTTACCAGCAATTTTGTCAATTTCATCGATAAAAATAATCCCGAGCTGTTCAGCACGATAAACAGCCTCTTGTGTAACTTCATCCATATCAATTAAGCGCTGTGCTTCCTCATTTGTCAAGACTTTTCTTGCTTCTTTTACAGAAAGTTTACGTTTTTTTGTTTTTTTCGGCATAAAACTTCCTAATGCATCTTGAAAATTCATCCCCATTTGTTCCATGCCAGTTCCTTGCAGCATATCGAACATGGAAGACTGTTGTTCAGTCACTTCAATCGATACAATTTCATCTTCAAGAAGTCCTGCAGCAAGCTTTCTTTCCACATCTTGACGTTTCTTTTCGATTTCAACATCTTCCTGTGAATCTGTTGTTTGGTTCGAATTTTGAGCGCCACCAAATAGCATTTCTAATGGGTTTTTAAATCCAGATTGCTTCTCCGGACTCGGCACTAAAATTTCAACAAGACGTTGGTTCGCTTGTTCTTCTGCTTTGTCTTGTACTTTTACTACCATTTCTTCTTTCACAATGCGAACTGACGTTTCCACAAGGTCACGTACCATCGATTCTACATCTCTACCTACATATCCAACTTCTGTAAATTTCGTAGCTTCAACCTTAATAAAAGGTGCTCCAACGAGTTTCGCCATTCGTCGTGCTACCTCTGTTTTACCAACACCTGTCGGTCCAATCATTAAAATATTTTTAGGTGCAATTTCATCACGTAGATTTTCAGCTAATTTACTTCGGCGGTATCGATTTCTTAAAGCTACAGCAACCGCTTTCTTCGCATCCTTTTGACCGATAATGTATTGATCTAATTTTTCCACAATTTGACGCGGAGTAAAATGTAAATGCATATAAAATGCCTCCCTTACGATTCTACAATTCTTCCACAATTATATTGTGGTTTGTATACACACAAATATCGCCTGCAATGTCTAAACTCGCTTTCGCAATTTGCTTCGCTGTTAAATGTTCACTTGCATATTGTTTTAAAGCACGACCTGCTGAAAGCGCATAATTTCCGCCAGATCCAATTGCTAAAATACCATCATCCGGTTCAATCACTTCTCCCGTACCTGAAACAAGGAGCATCGTTGTTTTATCCATGACAATGAGCATCGCTTCTAGCTGACGTAACATTTTGTCACCGCGCCATTGCTTCGCCATCTCAACAGCAGCACGCTGCAAGTTTCCATTATACTCTTCTAATTTCCCTTCAAACATTTCAAAAAGAGTAAATGCATCAGCAACTGAACCTGCAAAACCAGCTAAAACTTTCCCTTGAAAAAGTTTACGAACCTTACGAGCTGTATGTTTCATTACAACAGCATTTCCCATTGTCACCTGGCCATCTCCAGCCATTGCACATTCTCCATTATGATGAACTGCAAATATCGTTGTAGCGTGGAAATTTCCCATAGAAAAAACTCCTTTATATGTTTTTATAGCTTTAAAAGCAATTTATGCCCGTGGGTGATGCTTCATGTAGACAGAACGCAATCTTTCTTTAGAGACATGCGTATAAATTTGTGTCGTAGACAAATTTTCATGACCGAGTAGCTCCTGTACAGTACGTAAATCTGCCCCTTCATCTAACATATGTGTAGCAAATGTATGCCTTAACATATGAGGACTTATACGCATTGTCAGTGAAGCTTTCTTAATGAGTTCATTTAATACATAGCGTACTCCTCGACTTGTCAGCGGCGTGCCTTTCGCATTTAAAAATACCATATGAGATTGTTCTTCAGTTTTCTTGGCTAACTGTTTTCTCCCGTTCTCTATATAAGTAATTAAAGCATCTTGTGCATAGCTCCCGAACGGAATATACCTTTGTTTTTTTCCTTTTCCCATTACTAAAATTGTTCCCACCGCAAAGTCAATATCGGTAAGTTGTAAATTGACACATTCACTCACACGGATCCCGGTCGCATACATCAACTCTAATAAAGCTTGATTCCTTTGACCTAACGGGGTTTCCGTATCAGAAACTTCAAATAATTCCTCTAATTCTTCAGCATATAAAAACTTTGGGATTGACAATTCTTTTTTGGGGAGTGACGCAAGTGCAAACGGATTATCCTTCCGATAACCTTCACGCATCAAAAAACGATATAAACTTCGTAAGCTTGATACTTTTCTTGCGACAGATTTACGGGCTAACTTTTCATCGTGCAACGTCGTTAAGTACAAACGAACATCCGCGTATGTAATATCTAAAAAAGAGGATATGCCTTCTCGCTCCATAAATTGCACAAAATGTTCTAAATCATTTTGATAACTTGCAATTGTATATTTTGAATAATTTCTTTCAATTTGTAAATATCCAACGAATAATTGTAACAATTTCTTCACATTCACACAATTCACCTCAATAAAGGCTACTAAATCGTATCACAACTTAGTAGCCTTTGCAAGAAATTTAACTAAATATTTACAAAATTTCGAATCGTTTCTAAAGCGCGTGCTGCATAGGCTTCATTACGTTCTGCTTTTTTCTTAATTTTCTTCTCTAACGGTGCAAACAGACCGAAGTTTGCATTCATTGGCTGGAAGTTTTTCGCGTTTGTCGCAGTAATATAATTCGCCATACTTCCCATTGCAGTTACAGGTGGCAATACAACCGGCTCTTCACCTTTTACAAGTCGAGCAGCGTTGATACCTGCTAGCAATCCTGAAGCCGCCGATTCAACATACCCCTCTACTCCAGTCATTTGACCAGCGAAGAATAAATCATCACGTTGTTTATATTGGTATGTTGGACGAAGTAAGTTAGGTGAATTAATAAACGTATTACGATGCATTACACCATAACGTACAATCTCTGCGTTTTCCAGTCCCGGAATCAACTGTAACACTTCTTTTTGCGGTCCCCATTTTAAATGCGTTTGGAAACCTACGATATTGTATAACGTCCCCGCTGCATCATCTTGACGTAACTGAACAACAGCATATGGCGTTTTCCCTGTTTTTGGATCTTCTAATCCAACAGGTTTCATCGGTCCAAATACTAGTGTTTGTCTTCCTCTACTTGCCATAACTTCTACCGGCATACAACCTTCAAAGAAAATTTCTTTTTCAAATTCTTTTAAAGGTACTGTTTCAGCAGCGATTAAAGCCTCGTAAAAACGGTCAAATTCCTCTTCCGTCATTGGACAGTTTAAATATGCCGCTTCACCTTTATCGTAACGAGATTTTAAATACACTTTATTCATATCAATGCTGTCTTTCTCAACAATCGGTGCTGCTGCATCATAGAAATAAAAGTAGTCTTCACCCGTTAATTCTTTTAATTGCGCAGAAAGATCAGGCGACGTAAGTGGACCTGTCGCAATAACAGTAGGACCTTCTGGAATTTCAGTGATTTCTTCATTCACCACAGTTACGTTCGGATGATTTTTCACATATTCCGTTACTTTTGCTGCAAATTCATGACGATCTACCGCTAAAGCCCCTCCTGCTGGTACAGAACACTCATCAGCTGCACGAATAATAACAGAATCCATTAAACGCATTTCTTCTTTAATAACACCAACAGCATTTGTTAATGTGTTTGCGCGAAGCGAGTTACTACATACTAATTCTGCAAATTTATCTGTGTGATGAGCTGGCGTTTGCCTTACCGGTCTCATTTCGTATAATCTTACTTGGACACCACGTTTTGCAATTTGGTAAGCTGCTTCACTTCCTGCAAGACCTGCGCCAATGACGTTTACTACTTGTGTTGTCATATATTTATCACCTTTCCTTTTCTTCCCGAAAAAAATGTGAGCAGTTACGCTCACATTTGTTGTTCTTCTTCATAATCACACGAAATACATTGTACTTGTACGCCTTTTTTCAACTTCTTCTCTACTAGCATACCTTCACACTTCGGACATTTACGGCCAATCGGCTTATCCCAAGATACAAAGTCACACTCTGGATACGTACCGCACCCATAGAAAAGACGTTTCTTTTTATTACTACGACGTTCAATAATTTGACCTTTATCACATTTCGGACAAGTAACACCGATTTCTTTCACAATCGGTTTTGTATTACGACAATCTGGGAAATTCGAGCAAGCCATAAATTTCCCGTATTTACCCATTTTAAAGACCATTGGGTGATTACATAATTCACAATCTTCCCCAGCTGGTTCATCTTTAATTTCCACTTCACGCATTTCTTTTTCCGCTTTTTCTAAACGCGGTTCAAATCCTACGTAGAAATCATCAACAATTTTTACCCAATTCGCATTTCCTTCTTCTACTTCATCGAGGCTTTGCTCCATGTTAGCAGTAAATTCAATGTTAATAATCTCCGGGAAAAACTCTAAAATAAGTTCAATTACTATTTCACCTAGTTCAGTTGGAACGAAGCGTTTATTATCCAAACCTACATATCCACGTTTTTGAATCGTTTCAAGTGTCGGTACGTAAGTCGACGGTCTTCCAATTCCAAGCTCTTCAAGTGTTCTTACTAAACGAGCCTCTGTATAGCGCGGCGGAGGTTGTGTAAAGTGTTGCTTCGGTTCTAAATCCTTCGAAAATACGGTTTCCCCTACTTCTAAAGGTGGCAACATCTTATCCTTTTCTTCAGCCCCATCATCTTTCGACTCTACATACACTTTCATAAATCCTGGGAACTTTACAACCGATCCACTTGAACGGAACTGAACATTATTATTAATGAGTCTCGCTGTCACAGTATCCATTATAGCAGACGCCATTTGACTTGCAACAAATCGCTCCCAAATCAATTTATACAATCGAAGTTGGTCACGACTTAAGAAACTCTTTAGTTCCTCTGGCTTTCTCATTACCGAAGTAGGACGAATTGCCTCATGCGCATCTTGTGCGTTCGACTTCTTCGTTTCTTTCTTCTTTTCTGTTCCTATGTATTCCGTACCAAACGCCTCAGTAATGTACGTACGTGCCTCTGTTTGAGCTGTTTCTGAGATACGTGTTGAATCAGTTCTCATATACGTAATAAGACCTACAGTTCCTTGTTTTCCAAGATCAATTCCTTCATACAATTGCTGCGCAAGCATCATCGTTTTCTTTGCTCGCATGTTTAACTTACGCGCCGCCTCTTGTTGCAAGGAAGATGTTGTAAATGGTAATGCTGGATTACGTTTTCGCTCTTTTCTCGTTACATTTTCAACTGAGAACGCATTATCTTTCAGCCGTTCAATTATTTCATTCACTTGTGTTTCATTCGTTAATTGAACTTTTTCACCATCTACACCGTAAAAGCTTGCTTCAAATGTGTCTTTCCCTTTCACAAATTCTGTCTTAATTGTCCAGAATTCTTCAGGCTCGAAACTTTGTATTTCTCTTTCACGTTCGATAATTAAACGAACTGCTACAGATTGTACGCGTCCTGCACTTAATCCTTTTTTTACTTTCTTCCATAATAAAGGACTAATATTGTAACCAACAAGACGATCTAGTATACGTCTTGCTTGTTGTGCATCTACTAAATTCATGTTAATCGCGCGAGGATGTTTGAATGATTCTTTTATTGCATCTTTTGTAATCTCATTAAACACAACTCGGCAATCTGATTCAACGTCCACATTTAACGTATTGGCTAAATGCCAAGCAATAGCTTCCCCTTCGCGGTCTGGATCGGCCGCGAGATAGACTTTCTTTGCTTTTTTTGCTGCTGATTTTAAGTCTTTTAAGACGGGACCTTTACCACGAATGGTAATATACTTCGGGGTGAAGTTGTTCTTTACTTCTATCCCCATTTGGCTTTTAGGTAAATCGCGAACGTGTCCCATAGACGCGACAACTTTGTATTTTTTCCCTAAATATTTCTCAATGGTCTTCGCCTTAGAAGGCGACTCCACGATTACGAGGTAATCTGACATGCTAGTGCCTCCTTAAGAGGTGGATTCAAGTCTTCATTAATCTTATTGATTTCTCTTGTTTTTGTCAATCAAGAATGAATATACCATACAGTGCCTATCTACCATTTGTCAATAATTGTTTAATAAAAACATAAAAATATAAGGTTAATTTAAAATCTCTTCCAGTATATCTTCTGCATTTCTTACTAGTTTCGCTCCTTGTTGAATGAGATGATTTGTTCCTGATGCACTATCTATAAATATAGGTCCAGGCAGTGCAAATACCTCTCTATTTTGCTCTAGAGCAAGGTCTGCGGTAATAAGTGTTCCACTTCTTGATTTCGCTTCTACAACTAAAATACCTTTACTTATGCCACTAATAATTCGATTCCTTTTTGGAAAATACCATTTTTTCGGTGCATAGTGCGGAGGATACTCTGTTAATAACAATATATATTCATTCCACACTTCATATAAATATCGATTCTCTCTTGGATATATATACGATAATCCATGTCCTAGTATCGCAATTGTTGGGCAATGCCGTCTTACTGTAATTTCATGAGACATCGCATCTATCCCTCTTGCAAATCCACTGACAATAAGCCATTCTTTTTCTAATAATGGATGTAAAATAAATTTCAAACTTTCATATCCATATAAAGTCGGCTCTCTCGTTCCAACAACCGCTAATTTATTCACTTTATCGAGAAAATCTTTTTCTCCTTTTCCATATAATACAAAGGGAGGATCTTGTATTTCACGTAATAATTTTGGATAATCTTCATCCCATATTGTCATATAAAAGAATCGATTTTTCTCTAAATAAGATATATATTGTGGGAGATTTGAACTTTGAAGAAAATTTACTAATTCTGAAGATTTTTTCGAGGATATTCCAGTGTAACATTCAATTTGTTTTGCATTAAAATTGTATATTTCCTTCAATTCTGGATCGACATGTAATAGCCTCTCTATCGCCTTCCAATGGTCTGCTAACAAGTAATGAAGATGTAATAATCGTTCTCTTTTCATCCTAATTCTCCTTACCCATAATTTTTATTATGTTAACAAGAAGTTTGTAAAAAGACACCTTCAAGCAAGAAGGTGTCTTTCAACAGATTAGTAGTTTTTACAAGTCTCAAATAGACCTTTTTCTTTTAAGACAGAGATTAGCGTTTCACCCATAACTGCTGGAGTTTCCGCTACTTTAATACCACAAGCTTCCATCGTTTTAATCTTTTCTGCAGCAGTTCCTTTACCGCCAGAAATGATTGCACCAGCATGACCCATACGTTTGCCAGCAGGCGCTGTTTGGCCGCCAATGAAGCCTACAACAGGTTTTGTCATATTAGCTTTCACCCATTCAGCTGCCTCTTCTTCCGCTGTACCACCGATTTCACCAATCATAATTACAGCATGTGTTTCTTCATCTTCATTAAATGCTTTTAACGCATCAATAAAGTCTGTACCGTTAACAGGGTCTCCGCCGATACCTACAGCCGTAGATTGACCAATACCTTCTTGTGTTAACTGATGTACAGCCTCATACGTTAATGTACCAGAGCGAGATACGATACCTACATGACCTTTTTTATGAATGTACCCTGGCATAATACCAATTTTACATTCATCAGGTGTGATAACACCTGGGCAGTTCGGTCCAAGTAAACGTGTATGTTTACCAGCCATATATCTCTTTACATTTACCATATCTAATACAGGAATTCCTTCAGTAATACATACTACTAAATCAATTTCTGCATCAACTGCTTCCATAATTGCATCAGCCGCAAAAGCGGGTGGAACGTATACAACTGAAGCGTTTGCGCCTGTTGCTTTCACTGCATCTTCTACAGTATCAAATACTGGTACACCTTCAATATCAGTGCCACCTTTACCTGGCGTTACACCACCGACAATTTTCGTACCGTATTCTATCATTTGCTTTGTGTGGAATAACCCTTGAGAACCTGTAATACCTTGAACAATAACTTTTGTATCTTTATTAACTAATACGCTCATTTTTCTCCCCCGCTTTCTATTAGCCCACTAGTGAAACAATTTTTTGTGCACCGTCTGCCATAGATTCTGCTGCAACAATATTTAAGCCAGACTCATTTAAAATTTTCTTACCTAACTCTACGTTTGTACCTTCAAGACGTACAACTAAAGGCAATTCAAGACCTACTTGTTTCGTTGCTTCAATAACACCTTCTGCAATAACATCACACTTCATAATGCCACCAAAAATGTTAACGAAGATACCTTTTACATTTTTGTCAGAAAGGATAATTTTGAATGCTTCTGTAACCTTTTCAGCTGTCGCACCGCCACCAACATCTAAAAAGTTAGCTGGATCGCCATGGTAATGTTTAATGATATCCATCGTAGCCATCGCTAAACCTGCACCATTAACCATACAACCGATATTTCCATCTAAAGGAATGTAGTTTAAGTCATATTTAGAAGCTTCGATTTCTTTTGCATCTTCTTCATCAAGGTCACGAAGTTCTAAAATATCCTTATGGCGATATAAAGCATTAGAATCAAAGTTTAATTTCGCATCTAATGCCATAACTTTACCATCACCTGTTGTAACAAGTGGGTTAATCTCTGCGATAGAGCAATCTTTTTCGATAAAAGCACGGTATAAGCCCATCATAAACTTCACAGCTTGTCCTACAAGCTCTTTTGGAATATTGATGTTAAATGCAATTCGGCGTGCTTGGAAGCCTTGTAAGCCTACTGCTGGATCAATATATTCTTTAAAGATTTTTTCAGGTGTTTTTTCTGCTACTTCTTCAATTTCTGTTCCGCCTTCTTCAGAAGCCATTAAAACAACTTGAGAAGTTGCACGGTCTAAAACAAGACCTACATAATATTCTTTTTTAATATCGCAACCTTCTTCGATAAGTAAGCGTTTTACTTCCTTACCTTCAGGACCTGTTTGATGTGTCACAAGTGTAGTTCCTAAAATGCTCTCTGCATATGTACGAACTTCATCTAAATTTTTTGCAACTTTTACTCCGCCAGCTTTGCCGCGTCCACCAGCGTGAATTTGTGCTTTCACTACACATACATCCGTTCCTAATTCTTTCGCCGCTTCTACAGCTTCTTCTACTGTAAATGCAACCTTCCCGTTCGGAACGCTAACCCCATAGCTTCTAAGGACTGCCTTACCTTGGTACTCATGGATATTCATGGTCCCATCCTCCCCTGTTTTCCTGTTTTACTCGAAAAGTTTTTTAATGTTTAAAAAACATTACATTGCCATTGTATAAGATGATTGGCACGCTGTCTACAATAAAGTGTCAGAAAACTGAAATCGCTTTATTCTTTTTGGAAAATAGTAATGTTTATATGTCAAAATACAAAATAAGCTGCGTTTTCGCAGCTTATTTTTGAATCATATCTTTAATTGGCGCAAACGATTTTCGATGTTCTTCTAATATGCCATGCGCTTCAATCGCTTCTAAATGTTGTTTTGTGCCATATCCCATATGTTGTTCAAATCCATATGCAGGATACTTTTCTCCAAGCTCTTTCATCATACGATCTCTCGTTACTTTCGCAATAATGGATGCAGCTGAAATAGAAATACTTTTTGCATCACCTTTAATAATAGATGTTTGCGGAATTGGTGTAGGGAGTTTCATCGCATCAATTAATAAATATTGTGGTGTACAAGATAAATTCGCAACAGCATCTAACATCGCTTGTTTCGTCGCTTGATAAATATTTATTTCATCAATAACTTGCGGTGATACAATTCCAACTCCAATTGCAATTGCTTGCGCTTTAATTTCATCATAAAAACGCTCACGTTTCGCTTCACTCAACTTTTTCGAGTCATTTAACCCCGGAATATAAAAATCCTTAGGAAGAACGACAGCTGCCGTCACAACAGGCCCAGCTAACGGTCCACGACCTACTTCATCTATACCTGCGATATATGTGAGACCTTTTTCACGTAATGCATTTTCATATTTAGACATTTCTAGAAATTTTTCTTTTTCCTTTTGTGCTAACTCTTTTTGTTTATACCACTTCGAAATGAGCTTTTGTACCCCTTTTCGCTCATCTTTCATTAATATCTGAAAGCGGTCGTCCTCTTCACTCATAATTTCTTGTAGTAAATGTTCCGCCTCTTGAATCGTCACTTTTTGCATTCATGCCACTCCCTTTATATACAAAAAAGAAAAGACGTACAAACGCACGTCTTATACTTCTTCTACTTTTTCTGCATCTTCTGTCTGCTCTGCAAACTCTTCTGGTGTTTCAAACGTCATTTTTCCAAGTTTGCCACCACGAAGCTCACGAAGTACAAGTTCAGATGTTTTATCATAATCAATCATTCCGCCGCCCATTAAACAGCCTCTATTTTTTCCAATCGCATCAAATAACTCCACGATATCTTCTGGAATGTCATTTAAATTATAGCGCTCTTTTAATCGCTCTGGGTAATGTTTCTCCATAAAACGTAGCGCATAAACAGCTACGTCTTGTAGATTTAAAATAGAATCTTTAATTGCACCAGTCGTAGCTAGACGTAATCCAACTAATTGGTCCTCAAATTTAGGCCATAGTATACCTGGTGTATCAAGTAATTCCATTTCCTTCCCAACTTTAATCCATTGCTGAGCTGTTGTCACACCAGGACGATCTCCTGTTTTAGCAATATTTTTCTTCGCTAACTTATTAATCAACGTAGATTTACCAACATTCGGTATCCCCACAATTAATGCACGAATCGCTCTCGGTCTAATACCTTTTGCAACCATTTTATCAAATTTCTCTTTCACTAACACTTTACAAGCCGCCGCAATTTCCTTCATGCCTTGTCCAGCCTGTGCGTTAATTGAAATTGCCATATGGCCTTTTTCTTTAAAATATGCGATCCATTGCTTTGTTAAACGATCATCTGCCATATCCGCTTTATTTAAAACAACAAGCCTCGGTTTATGTGTAATAATCTCATCGATCATCGGATTTCGAGAAGATAAAGGTAATCGAGCATCTACAAGCTCAATTACAACATCAATTAACTTTAATTTTTCTGTTACTTGGCGTCTAGCCTTTGCCATATGTCCCGGGAACCATTGAATTACCATGTTGCCACCTTCTTTTTCTTTTATTTCACAATACGAGCATCTTTTAACGGCCAATATAGTATATTTGCCTTTCCAATCACTTGGTCCATTGAAATTGTACCAATCGAACGGCTATCTTTACTAAAACGACGATTATCGCCTAAAACAAATAATTGACCTTCTGGAACAGTTTTCTTCCCTGTCATTTCTTCAAGAGTGAAATCATATGTAAGCGGTCCGTCAGCAATTTGTTTTTTCTGCTTGTCTAAATACGGCTCCTCATAAGCCTTTCCATTAACATATAGTTTATCATTACGATACTCTATTTCATCGCCTGGCAGGCCGATAATACGCTTAATATAATCTTTATCTTCCGTTGCTCGGAATACAATAATATCAAATCGTTTCGGATCTCCTATGTGATAACCAATTTTATTAACAATCATTCGATCGCGATCATGTAATGTAGACGCCATCGATACTCCATCTACGAGAATTGGCGCAAAGAAAAACTGTCTAATAACACCTGCTAATACAACAGCTATCAAAATTGCCTTGATCCATTCCCAAAGTGAACTCTTTTCTTTCTTCATGCTTTTCCCCTCCACGATTATGTAAGCTGATCGTATTATATCAAAATTTTATATAGATTGGAAAAAGGGAGCTTGTGCATTTACAAGCTCCCATACATGTCTTATCGAATTTCTTTAATACGTGCTTTTTTACCGCGAAGGTTACGTAAGTAGTATAACTTAGCACGACGTACTTTACCACGGCGAAGTACTTCGATTTTCGCGATTCTTGGCGTGTGAACTGGGAATGTACGCTCTACACCTACACCGTAAGAAATCTTACGAACTGTGAATGTTTCACTGATTCCGCCACCACGACGTTTAATTACAACACCTTCGAAAAGCTGAATTCTTTCACGAGTTCCCTCAACTACTTTTACGTGTACACGTAAAGTGTCTCCAGGACGGAATGAAGGAAGGTCAGTTTTTAATTGGCCTTTTGTAATTTCTGCGATTAATTGTTGCATATTAAATTCTCTCCTTTAAACAGATGCTCTTATAAAGTCTAAATAAATTACAGCGGAACATCGTTAATACGGCTACTGATTTCAGCAGCACAAGTGTTATAATAGCATATTGCTAAGGCTGTTGCAATAGAAAATATATCAAGCACTTATTTGCCTTCTTTAATCTGTTCTAGCCACTTCTTTTCTTGCTTAGACAATTCTCGTTCTTCTAGTAAATCCGGTCTACGCGTGTACGTACGACGCAACGATTCTTTATGTCGCCATTCATCAATATTTTTATGATTTCCCGACATTAATACATCTGGCACTTTCATACCACGAAAATCAGCTGGACGTGTATAATGAGGATGCTCTAATAAACCTGTACTAAACGAATCCTCGACTTGTGAAGCATGATTTCCTAGTACTCCTGGAAGGAGACGTACGACACTATCAGTTATAACCATAGAGGCTAACTCTCCACCCGTTAATACATAGTCACCGATAGAAATCTCATCTGTTACGAGATGTTCACGAATTCGTTCGTCATATCCTTCATAATGCCCACATACAAAGATTAAATGTTCTTCCTCTGCAAGCTCTTCCGCCTTCTTCTGAGTAAACCTTTCACCTTGCGGACACATTAAGACAACTCGCGGCTTCCGCTCTGTCTCTTTCGTTAAATCTTCTACAGCATCAAAAATAGGCTGAGGAGTTAACACCATCCCAGCGCCGCCACCATACGGATAATCATCCACACTATTATGCTTACTCGTTGTATAATCGCGGAAATTGACAACACGAAGCTCTACCGCTTCTTTTTCTTGTGCTTTCTTTAAAATTGAAGATCCAAACACACCTGTAAACATATCTGGAAACAAAGTTAAAATGTCAATTTTCATTATAGTAGCCCTTCCATTACATGAATGGTTACTAATTTATTCTCAATGTTAACTTGAAGCACAACATCATCAATATAAGGAATTAACAAATCTTGACCTTTTGGACGTTTAATTACCCAAACATCATTTGCACCAGGAGATAGAACTTCTTTTATTGTCCCTAGCGCTTCTCCTTCTTCCGTTACAACGTTGCAACCAATAATTTCATGATAGTAGTATTCACCTTCAGCTAGTTCGCCTAATTGATCTTCAGGCACTTTTAAAAGAGAACCTTTAAACTGTTCTACTTCATTTACATTCCCATATCCTTCAAATGTCAATAAATCAAATGTTTTATGTTGACGATGAGAAGTAATCTTTACTGGGAAAGGCTCTCCACCTTTTTCATTCGATATGTATAACGTATTCCCTACTTTATATCGCTCTTCTGGAAAATCCGTACGAGAAACCACACGAATTTCTCCTTTTACGCCATGAGTATTTACAATTTTTCCTACGTTAAACCATTTTGTCATAAACAGTATGTCACCCCTGGTTTCTATATAAATTAAGCATCCCCATTTCACATATGGAACATGCAACTTCTCTTTAAATGTTAAAAAAGGGAGAGGAATAACTCCTCGCCCTTTTTACGTTTATTGAATTTCCAGTGTTACTTTTTCACTATTGTGATGTCCCACTGAATACAAGAGCATTCGAATTGCTTTCGCAACTTTCCCTTGTTTTCCAATGACTTTTCCAACATCCTCAGGATGTACAGTTAATCGATACTTTATCTCTCCGTTGTAAAGTTCCTGTGTAACTTTTACATCTTCAGGATAATCGACAAGAGGCTTGACAATCGTCTCGACTAACTTCTTCATAGTCATTGCCTCAATTACTTACCTTGTTTAGATAAGTGGAATTTCTCCATGATACCTTGGTTAGAGAATAAGTTACGAACTGTATCAGATGGTTTAGCACCATTTCCTAACCATTTTAATGCTGCTTCTTCGTTGATCTTAACTTCAGCTGGTTGAGCAACCGGATTGTAAGTACCGATTTCCTCAATGAAACGTCCGTCACGAGGAGAACGAGAATCTGCAACAACTACACGATAGAAAGGAGTTTTTTTAGCTCCCATACGTTTTAAACGAATTTTAACTGCCATTTATAAAGCACCTCCGAATTTATTTCACACAGATAATTATATTAGCAAAAAGACTATTGCTTTGTAAAGTATTTTTTCTTAACAGAGCCATCTTTTTTCCTTACATGAATGGAAACTTCAATCCACCTAGTCCTTTTTTCTTACCTTTTTGCATTCCAGTCATCGTTTTCATCATTTTTTTCATATCATCAAATTGCTTGATTAAACGATTGATTTCTTGTACCGTTGTACCGCTACCTTTGGCAATGCGTTTTTTGCGACTAGCATTGATTATTTCCGGTTGTTCTCGCTCTAATTTAGTCATAGAACGAATAATTGCCTCAATATGCCCAATTTGTTTTTCATCAACTTGTGCATTTTTCAGCCCTTTAATTTTATTTGCACCAGGAAGCATTCCTAACAATTCATCAAGCGGTCCAAGTTGACGCACTTGTCCAAGTTGTTCTAGGAAATCGTCAAGTGTAAACGAAAGCGTACGCATTTTTTGCTCAAGTTCTTTTGCTTTCTCTTCATCAACTGTAGCTTGCGCTTTTTCAATTAATGTTAAGACGTCTCCCATCCCTAAAATACGGGATGCCATACGTTCTGGATGGAACGCTTCAAGTGCATCTAGTTTTTCACCCATACCAGCAAATTTAATTGGCGTATTTGTAACAGCTTTAATAGACAATGCCGCACCACCGCGCGTATCACCATCCAGCTTCGTTAATACAACCCCTGTTAAACCTAGCTGTTCATGGAAACTTTGTGCAACATTAACCGCGTCTTGTCCTGTCATCGCATCGACAACAAGGAAAATTTCATCCGGTTTCGCAACTTCTTTCACTTTCGCTAATTCATCCATTAGTTCTTCATCAATATGCAGGCGACCTGCTGTATCAATTAAAACATAATCATGATGATCTTCTTTCGCTTTTGCAATCGCTTGTTTCGCAATTTCAACAGGACTTACTTGATCTCCTAAAGAGAATACAGGCATGTCCAATTGCTTCCCTAATGTTTCAAGCTGTTTAATCGCTGCAGGACGGTAAATATCCGCCGCAACAAGCATTGGTTTACGATTATGCTTTTTACGAAGCAAATTCGCAAGCTTACCTGTCGTCGTTGTTTTACCTGCACCTTGCAGACCAACCATCATAATAACAGTCGGTGGCTTATTAGCAACAGCAATTTTGCTTTGCTCTCCGCCCATAAGTTCTGTAAGTTCTTCCTGTACAACCTTAATTACTTGTTGTCCAGGTGTCAAACTTTTCATTACATCTTGTCCGACAGCACGTTCAGATACACGCTTTACAAAATCTTTTACTACTTTAAAGTTAACGTCCGCTTCTAAAAGAGCTAGACGAACTTCTCTCATCATTTCTTTCACATCGGCTTCAGAAACTTTTCCTTTGCCGCGGATTTTTTGCATCGTCTGTTGAAGTCGGTCGGCTAATCCTTCAAATGCCATATTGCCGCCCTCCTAATCTAATTTTTCGATAGCTTCAACAACTTGTTTCATTTCTTCATTCACATGCTCTTCTTCGCTGATTAGCTGTTTTAGCTTTGCAACAAGTCGCTGTCGCTCTTGAAACTTTTGAAGTAATACTAATTTTTCTTCATATTCTTCAAGCATCGCTTCAGTCCGTTTAATGTTATCATACACGGCTTGGCGACTTACATCAAATTCTTCCGCAATTTCACCAAGAGATAAATCATCTAGATAATAAAGCGACATATAACTTCTTTGTTTTTGCGTTAACAACGATTGATAAAAATCAAATAAATAGTTCATTCTCGTTGTTTTTTCGAGCATGTTGGATCATCCTTTGTTAAGTGATTTCCCTTTACATGAATTAGTTTACATGGAGTACAAAAGAGTGTCAAGTTTTTTTCTTAACATCTCATATTTTTATAGAAAAAGAAGCGGAAAATACCGCTTCTTTCACTTATACTTCTTCTGTTTCTACTAAGTTCGCAAATAAACCATATACATATTGTTCTGGATCGAACTGTTGCAGATCATCCATTTGCTCTCCTAATCCAACGAATTTCACCGGTACATCCATTTCGTTACGAATTGCTAATACAATACCACCTTTAGCAGTTCCATCTAACTTCGTTAAAACAATACCAGTCACATTCGTTGCTTCACGGAATGTTTTCGCTTGACTTAAACCGTTTTGTCCTGTTGTTGCATCAATAACAAGTAATACTTCATGAGGAGCTCCTGGTACTTCACGCTCAATTACACGCTTTACCTTCTCTAACTCTTTCATTAAGTTTACTTTATTTTGTAAACGTCCTGCTGTATCACATAGTAATACATCTACTTTACGTGCTTTTGCAGCTTGTACAGCGTCATACATAACCGCTGCTGGATCAGACCCTGATCCTTGTTTAATCACTTCTACCCCAACGCGATCGCCCCATACTTCTAATTGTTCAATCGCTCCAGCACGGAATGTATCTCCTGCTGCTAATAAAACAGACTTACCTTCTGATTTAAACTTATGAGCCATCTTACCAATTGTTGTCGTTTTACCTACACCATTCACACCAACAAATAAAACAACTGTCAAGCCATCCTTTTGCTCATTAATTTCATTAGTAAAATCACTGTCACCTTTATAAATCTCTATTAATTTTTCCGAAATAACAGCTTGTACTTCTTTTGGATCTTGAATATTACGACGTTGCACTTCTTCTTTCAGCTGGTCGATTAATTCCATCACTGTCGAAACGCCTACATCTGCACCGATTAAAATTTCTTCTAATTCTTCGAAGAAATCTTCATCTACTTTACGGTAACGAAAGACTAAATCATTTACTTTATCTGCAAACGAATTTCTCGTTTTTTCTAATCCTTGTTTAAACTTCTCTGTTACCGTATCTGTTTGTTTTGAAATTTTTTCTTTTAGTTTTTTAAAAAAGCTCATACTGTCCCATCCTTTCTATTTGCTTGCAACTAGTTCTTCTCCATCATCTAAACGAACCGAAACAAGTTTAGATACCCCTGACTCTTGCATTGTTACACCGTACAATACGTCAGACTCTTCCATTGTACCTTTTCTATGTGTAATTACAATAAACTGTGTCTCATCACTAAATTTCTTTAAATACTGAGCAAAACGGGCAACGTTTGCCTCATCAAGAGCAGCCTCTACCTCATCTAATACACAGAATGGGACTGGGCGTACTTTTAAAATACCAAATAGCAGCGCAATTGCCGTTAAAGCACGCTCTCCACCTGAAAGTAAACCTAAGTTTTGCAGTTTCTTCCCTGGCGGTTGCGCTACGATATCAATACCCGTATTTAATAAGTCCTCTGGATTCGTCATAACTAAATCCGCTCTACCGCCTCCAAATAATTCAGAGAACACCGATTGAAACTCCATTCGAATTCCTTCAAACGTAGTAGAAAAGCGTTTTTTCATTTCTTCATCCATTTCAGTAATAAGTTGGTGCAATGTCGTTTTTGCTTCTTCTAGATCATCTTTTTGCTCTAGTAAGAATGTATGACGCTCTGCCACACGCTCATACTCATCAATTGCTCCTAAGTTTACTGTACCTAGCTCTTCGATGGAGAGTTTAATTAGTTTCACCTTTTTACGTGCATCCTCAGCAGGCATCACCATTGTATACTTCAGTTTTGCCGCTTCAAATGAAATCGTATATGTTTCACGTAAATGTTGTAATCTATTTTCTAACTCTACATCAAGTCGGTTTATTTTTACCTCTTGATCTTTCAACATCTCAAGAATGTATTTATGTTTACCTGTTGTTTCTTTCAGGTTACGCTCTAACTGTTCTACTCTCTCTTGTAACGATACACGTTGTTCACGACGAGAGCGAATTAACTCTGAAGTTTGATTACGATCATATGCTTTCTTCTCAATCATATTCGTAATTTGTTCTTCACCACTTGAATTCGATGTCATTTCTTGTTTTAAGAATGCTAAATCCTCTTTCGTTTTGACAAGCGTTGCATCGGTTTCTTCTTTTTCCTTCGTCAATCGTTCTACTTTTTCTTTTTGATTAGATAAGCGTTGTTGCTTTTCAGCTGCTAACACTTTTAACTCAGTCATTTCTTTTTGAACTTTTTCTTTCGAAGAATGTTGCTCACTTTTTTGTTTTGTTAAAGCTGTGATTTTGCTATCTAATTCCGTAATCTCTGCCTGAAGAGTCGCTAAAATCTTTTCTAACTCTTCTTTACGGCCTTGCATTTTCACTTGGTCTTGCAAGAACCCTTCAATCTCTAAATCGTAAATAGATAACCGATCATTAATACGATGTTCTTCTAATTCTAAGCGACTAATTTCTTCTCTTAATTTCTGTTCATCTACACGCTCTGCTTCTACACTTTGCCTTAGTTCGCGTATTTGCACTTCTTTTTCTTGAATCTCTTGTTTTACTGCTTTAACAAAGTTTTCTAACTTCGTTGTTTTTTCTTCCATATCAGTTAACTTACTCGTCCACTCTTCTAGTTCACGTTGACGTCCTAATAAAGATGATTTCGCCTGTTTTACCGCTCCACCCGTCATAGAACCGCCAGGGTTTACTACATCACCTTCGATTGTTACAATGCGATAACGGTATTGCAATTGTTTCGCCAACTCATTCGCTCCGCGTAAATCTTTTGCAACAATAACAGTACCTAATAAATTTGAAACTACATTTTCATATTTATTGTTATATTGCACGAGTTCTGCTGCCACACCTACAAACGATGGGTGCTGATTTACAATACGTAATTGCTCAAATGATAACGATCTACCTTTAATAACAGCTTGCGGTAAAAACGTTGCTCGTCCATGTTTATTTTGTTTTAAAAACGCAATTGCATTACGAGCATGTTCTTCTTTTTGTACAACTATATGCTGCATCGCTGCACCTAGAGCAATTTCCATTGCAATTTCATATTCTTTCGGTACCGTTAGCAGTTCTGCAACAGCACCCTCAATACCTTGCAACCTATTTTCTCTAGCTTTCAATACTTCACGTACCCCTTGATAGAAACCAGAGTAGTCCTCTTGCATCTCTTCTAGCATTTCTTTTCGAGAACGTGCCTGTTGTACAAATTGATATGCTTGATACAGTTTTGTTTCGTTTTCACTATACTGCGCCTTGCATTTCCCAAGTGCCGCTTCTGTCTTTTGTATATTCGAAAGGATTCCAGCTACTTTTTCTTTTACTTGTTCATAACTTTCCACAAGTTTTGTCTTTTTCGCTGTAATTTCCATACGCATTTCTACATATTTCGCATTTTCTTCATCAAGGCGTTCATTTTTTGAGTTTTGTTGTTTAGATTGTTCTTCAATCATAGATAACTCATTACGATGACTAGCTTGTTGATTTAAAAGTTCAATATAGTCACCTTTTAAATTCTCAATTTGCTCTTCTAAATTGTCAGCAAACGTTGCAAGTAATTGCTCATTATCATGCAATTTCGTCTCCAACTCTTTTACATGATTTACAAATTGCATCAATACTTCTGTACTCGATTCAATTTCACCATCATAACTTGTAGCTTTCTCTGTTAATTCAACAATTAACTGTTCGAGTTGTGCACAATGCGTCGTTGCATTTTGCTTTCTCTCTTTTAATAGCTCACGCTGTCCTTCTAACTTTTCTAGTTCTTTACTAGAAAGCAAAAGTACTTCTTGCAGGGAATCTACAGACTCATCTACTGCTTGTAATTGGCCTCGTAATTCCTCTAGCTCTTCTTCACCTTTTTGTAAATGCGTTGACATTTTCGCTTCTTCGTTTTTATTATGCCCAAACTGATTTCGAAGCGCTTCCCATTTCTCATGTAATTCTTCAATTTCATGTACAATAAGCGCCGCTTCTACTTTCTCTAATTCTTCTTTTTTCTCGAGATAATCCTTTGCAATAGAAGCTTGTCTTTCTAAAGGTTCTACTTGACTACTTAATTCGTGAATTATATCTTGTACACGATTTAAGTTTTCTTGTGTGTCTGCTAATTTACCTTCAGCTTTCTTTTTACGAAGTTTGTATTTCAGCACTCCCGCCGCTTCTTCAAATACACCACGACGTTCTTCTGATTTACTACTTAAAATTTCTTCAACTTTCCCCTGGCTAATAATCGAAAAAGCTTCTCTTCCCATACCAGAGTCCATAAATAAATCGATAATATCTTTCAACCTGCATGATTGTTTATTAATATAAAAATCACTATCACCAGAACGAGATACACGACGCGTTACACACACCTCATTATATTCAATCGGTAAACGTTGATCTTCATTATTTAAAGTTAATGTTACTTCAGCAACATTAACCGCTCTTCTCGTATCACTACCTGCAAAAATAATATCTTCCATCTTTGCACCACGTAATGATTTTGCCGATTGTTCACCAAGTACCCAACGAATGGCATCAGTAATATTACTTTTCCCGCTTCCATTAGGTCCTACTACAGACGTTACACCTGGGACAAAATCGACAGATACACGCTCAGCAAAAGACTTAAATCCTGCTATTTCTAATCTTTTTAAAAACACGAAAGGCCTTCCTCCTATTCTCCGTTGCTATAAATGTTGTTTATACAAAAACAAACGATTATACGGATTTCATTTCCTTACATTTATAAACGAAAGGAAAGTTTCATTCTATGCACAAGGAATCCCCCTCATTCAAAGGGGGATTCCTTATAGTTGTTCTTTTAACTTTTTCAACGCTTCTGCAGCAGCTTGTTGCTCTGCTTCTTTTTTCGACTTGCCACTACCAAGACCTAAGGCCACGTTATTTAACGTAACACGTGACACAAATTCTCGATTGTGAGCCGGTCCTTTTTCTTGCAAAATTTGATACTCAATATTGCCACTACCATCACGCTGAATCAACTCTTGTAATTGACTCTTATAATCCATCACATGAGAAAAAGCACCTTCATTAATTTTAGGGTATACAATTTCTTTTAAGAAGCCCCATACTGTTTCTAACCCTTGATCAAGATAAAGGGCACCAATAAACGCTTCAAAGACATCCGCTAATAAAGCTGGTCGTTCACGTCCGCCTGTCATTTCCTCACCTTTTCCTAATAAAACTAGGCTACCAAATGACAACTCGTTTGCAAAACGAACAAGAGATGGTTCACATACAATAGCTGCACGTAGTTTTGTTAACTCTCCTTCGCTCATTGTCGGATATTTTTGAAACAGATACTGCGATACAGTAAGTTCCAATACTGCATCTCCAAGAAATTCGAGACGCTCATTGTCTTCATGCGGTTTTTTTCGATGCTCATTCACATACGATGAATGCGTAAATGCTTGAATCAATAATTTTTCATCTGTAAACGTAATACCTATTTTTTCTTGAAATACTTTAAACGCTTCACGATATTTTGTTTCGTATTTTTTTTCTCTATATTTACGGTACGGCATAGGTCCCTCCAGATATAAGCCGAGAAGCCCCGCTAAAAAACGGGACTTCATTCAAGCATTATAGATGACTCTCTATGTAAGTCACAGCATCGCCAACAGTAGCAATCTTTTCAGCATCTTCATCAGAAATTTCCATTTCGAATTCGTCTTCTAATTGCATTACAAGTTCTACTACATCTAGGGAGTCTGCTCCTAAATCTTCCTTGAAGCTTGCAGCTGGTACTACTTCTGTTTCTTCTACTCCTAAACGATCAACGATAATTTTTGTTACACGCTCTAAAACATCTGCCATTCCATTCACCTCCCCTCAAATATTATATTAAATATTGTCCAAAAAAACTAGCTGAAATCGATTCTTTTATTACATTACCATACCGCCATCAACATTTAACGTTTGACCTGTAATATATTTGCTTTGATCAGAAGCAAAAAACGTTACAGCATTTGCGATATCTTGCGCTTCACCAAACTGAGCTGCAGGAATTAATTTTAACATTTCAGCTTTTATATTTTCATCTAATACGTCTGTCATATCTGTCGCAATAAATCCAGGAGCAATTGCATTTACAGTAATATTGCGGCTTGCTAACTCTTTTGCTGATGTTTTTGTTAATCCGATTACACCTGCTTTAGCAGCAACATAGTTTGCTTGTCCTGGGTTTCCCGTTACTCCGACAACAGAAGCGATATTTACAATACGTCCATGACGTTGACGCATCATATATCGAGATACTGCCTTTGTACATAAGAATACACCTTTTAGGTTTGTATTAATAACTGTATCCCATTCTTCTTCTTTCATACGCATTAATAAATTATCTTTTGTTACACCTGCATTATTTACAAGAATATCAACTTGTCCAAATACATCTACAGTTTGTTTCACCATATTTGTAACGTCTTCAGCATTTGCAACATCTGCTCTTACTGCAATTGCATCCGAACCTAATTTCTTTATTTCATCAACTACTTCATTTGCCTTTTGCTCGTTACCAGCATAATTTACTACAACATTTGCCCCTTGTTTTGCTAAATCAATCGCAATTGCGCGACCAATTCCACGTGAAGCACCCGTTACTAATGCTACTTTCCCTTTTAACATCAGTTTTCTCCTCTCAAATTCGAAATGGTATCTTGTAATGTCTCTTCATCGTATATCGCGTATGCTTTCACTGATGAATCAATTGACTTCATAAGTCCAGCAAGTACTTTCCCAGGTCCAATCTCAATAAATGTATCTACCCCTTGACTCACCATATATTCAATGGATGGATACCATAAGACAGGCGAATAGAGCTGCTCGATTAGCTTTTCTTGAATATGTGCACCACTTGTAATAACGTCTGCTGTTACATTTGCGATTACCGGAATATTCGTATCTTGAATTGTAATTTCATTTAAGACACTTTGGAATTTCTCCGCCGCTGGCTTCATAAGCGCAGAGTGGAACGGTCCACTTACTTTAAGCGGAATTGCTCTCTTTGCACCATGTTCTTTCGCTCTTTGAGAAGCAATCTCGACTCCTTGCTTTGTTCCAGAAATCACAATTTGCTTCGTACTATTCATATTAGCAATTTGTACTGCATACCCTTCACTTGTTACTTCTTCTGTAACTTGTTTCAGCATATGTGGATCAGCACCTAAAATAGCCGCCATTGCACCTTCTCCGCCAGGAACAGCTTCTTCCATATATTCCCCACGTTTCCTTACAGCATATACTGCATCCTCAAAAGTTAATGCACCTGCTGCTACAAGAGCGCTATACTCACCTAAACTATGCCCTGCGACAAAGTCTGGTGTAATATCATACTCTTTTAAAGCTGTCAAAATAGCAAAACTCGTTGTTAATAAAGCAGGTTGCGCATTTGTTGTTAACGTAAGCTTTTCCTGCGGCCCTTCAAAAATCACTTCTGAAAGTGAGTCTTGCAACACCTCATCTGCTTTTGCAAATACATTTGCAACCTCTTTATTATTCTCTGCTAACTGTTTACCCATTCCAACTGCCTGTGAACCTTGGCCCGGAAAAAGAAATGCTAGTTTTCCCATTTCAAATCCTCCTCTTATTGGAGTGGCTCTTTCTCCATTACGCTTGAAATAGTAGGAATAACTTCTTTCGCTACCATTTCTCTCGTTTGACGAATCGCACTAAATATTGATTGGTCATTGGAAGAACCGTGAGCCTTAATGACAGGAGCTTTCAATCCAAATAACGCGGCTCCTCCATACTCCGAATAATCCATTTTATCTTTTAATACCATAAGTTTTGGTTTTAATACCGCCGCTGCTAATTTGCTCGTAAACGAACTCATTAACTGCTCTTTTAACATAGAGAATAATGCAAGTGCTGTTCCTTCTAATGATTTCAGTGCTACATTCCCTGTAAAACCGTCACATACAACAACATCTGCTACACCTTGCAATAAATCTCTTGATTCAACGTTCCCAACAAAATTAATTGGCGCATCTTTAAGCATTGCAAAGACTTGTTTTGAAAGCTCGTTACCTTTACCATCTTCTGTTCCAACGTTTAAAAGTCCAACGCGAGGATTTTTAATTCCTCTTACTTTCTCAGCGTATACAGATCCCATTACTGCATATTGATATAAATGAATTGGTTTTGCATCAACGTTCGCTCCAACATCTAACATAACAAAACCTTCTCCATCAACAGTTGGCATTGTAGGGGATAAAGCTGGTCGCTCAATTCCTTCCATACGACCTACAACAAACAATCCAGCCGCCATTAAAGCTCCTGTACTACCAGCTGATATACAAGCATCCGCTACACCGTCTTTCACTTGCTGCGCCGCAAGTACCATTGAAGCTTGTTTTTTTCGACGAACCGCTCTTACTGGTTCATCTGTCGATTCGATTTTTTCGTCTGTATGAAGTATAGTAATTCGTTCTTCACTCGTTAAGTATTGACGAACTTCCTCTTCTTTCCCCACTAACGTAATATGTAAATCAGAATATTCCTTAATAGCTTTCATTGCTCCTAGTACGACAGCCTTTGGAGCATGATCGCCGCCCATTGCATCTATTGCGATTTTCATAAGTTGTTACCTTCCTCACTATAATTACTAGATCGATACATTTCAAAAGTGCCTGTAAAAACAAGTTCTTCTCCAACGAAGCTACGCACTTTGACAACCGTCCGCCCTTTATCATTCTCTACATCTTCCACGCGCGCTTTTGCAACAACACGCTCTCCTAATTTTACAGGACGAATGTATCGAATGGTAGACTTTGCAGTTAAAGCTAATTCTTCATCAATAACCGCAACAGCTAGTGAGTTTGCTTGTGCAAACAAATGATGCCCACGGGCAATTTGATTTCTTTTAAATACGTGTTCTACCTTCACTTCAAAAATAGAAATCGCATGTCTATCTAATTCTATATCAATAATTTCTCCGACAACCTCTTCTAACGGTAAAGATTTCACATCTTCTTCATGTTGCTTTGTAGCTACATGTTTAATTCTTTCTCTTAATTCAGGAATAGATAATTCCATACGATCAAGACGTACAGTTTGTATACTCACTTGAAATTTTTCTGCTAAATCTTCATCCGTAATAAAAGGATTCGTTTCTATCGTTTGTTGTAATAATTCTTGTCTTTCTTTTTTACTTCTTCTTTTTTTCATACCGCACCATCCATTTTTATGACTAGGTACTAACAGTAGTATATAATCATTAAAAGTAGAATGCAACAAAAACTTTTGTTGCCTCCCTTTAATCGAGCTTCTCTCCCTGGAACACACCTGTCCCGTCAAGATACGTACGCAACGACGCATATTGATCATTATGCCAAAACGCTTCTGAATCTACTAGTAACGCCGCATCTTGTCTAGCTGTTTCTAGCGCCCGATAATCATGTACCATATCAGCAACCTTGAATTCTGGTAAACCACTTTGCTTACTCCCAAAGAAATCTCCAGGACCTCGTAATTCTAAATCTTTTTCTGACAATACAAATCCATCATTCGTTTCGGTCATAATACGCATTCGTTCTTTTCCCGTTTCCGATTTCGGATCCGCGATTAATAAACAATACGATTGTTCACTACCACGCCCAACACGGCCTCTTAGCTGATGAAGCTGTGATAAACCGAAACGCTCTGCATCATAAATAACCATTACAGTCGCATTCGGTACGTTCACACCCACCTCAACAACTGTTGTCGACACAAGAATTTGCACTTTATTTTCACTAAATTGCCCCATTATCTCTTCTTTTTCTTGAGATGATAATCTTCCATGCATTAATCCGACTTGACATTTCCCCTGATAATGATGAGTCAGCATACTATGTAAGTCGATTGCATTTTGCACATCAAGTTTCTCAGATTCTTCAATTAGAGGACAAATAACATATGCTTGTCTTCCTTTTTTTATCTCTTTCTCTACAAAACCGAGAACACGATCTAACATGTCATGTTTTGCCCAGTATGTTTCAATTACCTTTCTACCAGCTGGCATCTCATCGATTATAGAAACATCCATCTCTCCAAATGCAGTAATTGCTAACGTACGTGGAATTGGTGTTGCTGTCATAAATAATACATCTGGACTTTCACCTTTCTCACGTAAAACTCGTCGCTGCGCTACACCAAATCGATGTTGTTCATCAGTAATAACGAGACCTAACCTATGAAAGATCACTTCATCTTGAATTAAAGCATGTGTTCCAACAAGGATATCTATTTCTCCTTGTTCTAATTTTGCCAAAATCTCTCGGCGTCTCACACCTTTAACTGAACTTGTTAACAATTCAACCTTCATACCAAAGTGCGAGAACGTCTCTGCGAGCGATTGATAATGTTGTTCTGCTAAAATTTCTGTCGGAACCATTAAAGCACCTTGATAATGCGCTAATTTTGCTGCATAAAGACCAATTGCAGCGACCACCGTTTTACCAGAACCTACATCACCTTGCAACAGACGATTCATTCGATAAGGAGATGTCATATCTTTCATAATTTCATCTACAACTCGGCGTTGCGCACCAGTTAACGGAAACGGAAGAGCATCGATAAACTCTTGCAATTCTTCTGAAGGAATTTCTTTTTTCGTCCCTTTCGAATTTTCCCTCTCCATTTTCCGTAACGTTTGCATTTTTAACTGAAATAAGAAAAACTCCTCATATACAAAACGGCGACGCGCTTGCTTCAAATCTTCCTGACCTGTTGGAAAATGCAACGCCCGAAGCGCTTCATAACGCGGCAATAATTTATATCGACTTAGCAATCCATCAGGTAACACTTCAACTATAGAATCTCCATACTCTTTTAACGCTTGTGCAATAAAACGGCGCATCTGTTTTACTGTAAGTTTCCCTTTCACTGAGTACACAGGCTCTACTTCTTGTTGACGTACAACCGGTCCAAAATGAAGTTCTGATACCGCAATCGTTTGACGATGCTGATCCCATTTACCAGTAATCGTTACCGTTTCATCTAAATTTAACTTCTGCTTATAGTACGGCCTATTAAAACATACAGCTGTAATTAAATAACGACCTACGAGGACACGAACCGTAAGACGCGACTTC
Source organism: Bacillus sp. FF-1 (assembly GCF_028548245.1). NCBI lineage: Bacteria > Bacillati > Bacillota > Bacilli > Caryophanales > Bacillaceae > Bacillus > Bacillus sp. FF-1. Next base: position 86,330 of record NZ_JAQQGG010000004.1, on the reverse strand, counting down.
TTCTTCCCATAATATTGCAGTAAAGGAGCACTATGAACTTTTCCCTCTACTGTTACACGTTCATCATGCTTTACTTCAGCAAGATCTTTCATCGCATAGTCTTCATAACGGTACGGAAAATGTTCTAATAGATGAGAAACTGTATAAATTCCCATCTCGTGTAGTAATTCAGATGTTTCTCCTCCGATTCCCTTTACATCCGTAACAGGAACTTGTACAACTTCATTCAAGGTTCTCACGCTCCGTCACATTATTTTTTGATTCATTATCCATTAACATGATTGACATCTGTAATCGCTCTCTTTCACCCTATATATTCTATCATAGGCATTCTAAGAGAAACTACTCAAATCCCTCATAAACAACACGAAAGAAAAGAGCCTCACTATTAGCAGCAAGGCTCTTTTTTATCTTCAATATGCTAGCCTTTTGAATAAAAACTAGTAATAAACTTCATATTACTACTTATTATCCATTAGCAAGTAAGTAATCCATTTATTTTCAAAACGAATTTTTTCTTATTCTACAGAGAAGATGAAAGAATACACCGGTTGGTTTCCAGCATGTACTTCTACTTCTGCATCTTCAAAATTCTCTTCTACAAATTCAACTAATTCAGCTACCTCTTCATCAGTTGCATCTTCACCTTGTAGAATCGTTACGATTTCAGAATCTTCATCAATTAGTGCTTCTAGTAATTGCTTCGCAGCCCCTACTTTTTCAGCATTTGTTGATACGATTTTTCCATCTGCGATACACATGAAATCATCTTTTTGAATTGCCACACCATCAATTTCCGTATCACGTACAGCATACGTAATTTGACCTGTTTTCACATGAGATAAAGCTTCTTTCATGTTTTCTTCATTTTCCTCTAGCGTTCCAACTGGATTAAATGCTAACATTGCAGCCATACCTTGAGGAACTGTTTTTGAACGAACTACAATCACTTCTTGATCCACAACTGACGCTGCTTGTTCTGCTGCCATTACGATATTCCCGTTGTTCGGTAAAATAATGATTTTTTCAGCGTTTGCTTCTTCAATCGCCTTCACGATATCCTCAGTACTTGGATTCATCGTTTGGCCACCTTCGATAACTTTCGTCGCGCCAATGCTTTCAAATAAAGTTTTAATACCAGATCCCATAGCTACAGTTACGATACCGTACGGTTGTTTCTCTTTAGGCTGGCTAGTTGGCTCAGGCATCATAGCAGGCTCATCTAATAAAGCGGTATGCTGTTCACGCATATTCTCTACTTTAATCTTGATTAAACTACCGTAACGTTGTCCGTAGTTCATAGCGTCTCCAGGATGTTCTGCATGAATATGAACTTTTACAATTTCATCATCAGATACAACTAGTAGTGAATCACCATACACACTAATATCTTCACGGAATTTTTGTTCAGAGAAATTATGTTCTTTCACTTTATCAGCTTCTAATTTCACCATGAACTCCGTACAATATCCATACTTAATATCTTCTGTACTCAATTGGCTTTGTACACTACGGTGATGTTCTGCGCGCACCATTTCATTCATAGATGGTTGGGCAGGTGCATCAGAAGAAATCGTTTCTCCTTTTAAGTCAGCTAAAAACCCTTCGTAAACTACTACAAGACCTTTACCACCGCTATCTACAACGCCAACTTGTTTTAATACAGGTAATAAATCTGGCGTACGATTTAACGATGCATTTGCTTCTTTCACAACGTCTTCCATAAACAAAACAAAGTCGCGCTGTTTTTTCGCAACTGTTACTGCATATTTACCCGTTTCTCTTGCAACCGTTAAAATCGTTCCTTCAATCGGTTTCATAACCGCTTTGTAAGCCGCCTCTACTCCAGCTTCTAAAGCTGCAGCAAAATCAACTGTTGTTAATTCTTCTTTTTGTTCAATGGATTTCGAGAAACCACGGAACAACTGAGATAAAATAACTCCAGAGTTACCACGAGCTCCCATTAATAATCCTTTGGCTAAACTTACGCCGACTTTACCAGCATGTTGTGAAGGATTTGCTTTCACTTCACGTGCGCCTGAAGTCATAGATAAGTTCATGTTTGTACCGGTATCGCCATCTGGAACTGGAAATACGTTTAATGCATCAACAAGCTGAACATTATTCGTTAAATTATTCGCTCCTTGAATGATCATTTGTGATAAACGTTTTCCATCAATTTTTTGAATTGACACAGATTTTCCTCCTTAATGCACATTACAAGTTTATTACTTTAACTCCTTGTACGTAGATGTTTACAGAATCTACTGCTAGTCCTACAGTTTGATCTAATGTATATTTCACTTTCGTCTGCACGTTATGTGCTACTTCTGAAATTTTCGTACCATAGCTCACAATAATATACATATCAATATGTACTTCATCTTCATCTTTACGAACAATAACACCTCTAGTGAAATTTTCTTTTCGTAAAATGTCTGTTAATCCATCTTTTAACTGATTTTTTGATGCCATACCTACGATACCGTAGCAATCTACCGCGGCACCTCCAGCAATTGTTGCAATTACATCTGTACTAATATCAATTTGACCGTACTTCGTTTTAATTTCAATTGACATCTCGTTTTCCCCCTTCATAAATGGTGAAAGTGAGTTAGACTACTTTAGTTACTATCATATAATCTTTTTAAAGAAAATTCCATCGTTCTTTCTTTTTCACTCTCATATTTTATGTTGAAAACTACACTTTTTTATGATGAGCAAAATAGTCCATTGTTATTATACAACATGTATCACTATAATATGTCAAGCAATTTTTCTTGATTTCAACTTTTCTTCATTGACATATAGTGTCAAGTAATTTTTCTTGATTTCTTTTTTCTACAGTGTTGCATTCTCTTTTTAGTTGTGTTAAATTATAGTAGTGTTTTTAGCATCGCATAAAAGACTAACATTGAAAAATTACGTATGGTAAGGTATCAAGGGAGGGAAATATAAATGGCTCGTGTTTGTGCTATTACTGGAAGAAAAGCTCGTTCTGGTAACTCTCGTTCTCACGCAATGAACGCTACAAAACGTAAGTGGGGCGCTAACCTTCAAAAAGTTCGCGTACGCATCGACGGAAAAGTTCAACGTGTTTACGTTTCTGCTAGAGCATTAAAATCTGGCAAAATCGAACGTGTTTAATAATAAAAAAAAGAGCCGCTAGGCTCTTTTTTTACTATACCAATGGAAAAAGCACCGGTAATAGGTGCTTTTTTTAATCTTTTTTGAAGGTATTTAACATGGCACGAACAATTCCACCAAGAAATTTAGGTAACTTAATTGTATAAAATCTCATGGTTTCCCTCCTAATCCCCATTACTCCACTTGGTCACTATATGATGTAAGGAGCAAAATTGTTTCTTTAATCAGTGCTTCTTATCACCATTAATATGCCAGAAGTAAATGAAAAAGTACCTTTTTCCTCAACGAGTTCATTACTAATACAAAGTGTGGATCCCCACTCTATTTTTTTATTCGTTAGAGGATATTTAAAACCAAGTAATGTAATCCCTTCCACTATTTCAGTAACAGGCACAAAAGATACATAAGGGAAATTTTTATTTTCTTCAATTATATGTGTACCTACTCTTTTTACACTTATTTCATTTTGATTGTCTACAATACACATCTCTATTCCTACTTCTAATCCTTTTAAAAGCATTTGTATATTCGCTAAACCGTGATCAAGTCTTCCGCCAGTAGCACCAAAAATACGAATGAGTGCCGGCTTTTGTTCTAACGCCCAGTTAATCGCAATTTCTAAATCAGTTTGATCTTTTTCACGAGGAACAATATGTAAATCATTTGTTTGTTGCCCCATCCATGCTAATTCTTCTTCCGTAACCGAGTCATAATCTCCAAACGCAACAGCAGGAGTAATACCTCTTTTTAATAAACGATATACTCCTCTATCAACTGCCGCCCACACTACTTTCTCATTTTCATATGAAGAAAAATCTGCACAATATTCCGCGGGTCCTCCCGCTAAAATATGAATAATCATGTTTCCTTCCCCTTCTATTGTAAAAAGGCAATCTGCCATTCGGTAGATTGCCTTTTTATATATTTTTTCTCTACCCTTTATAAATAGTGAAAACTTACTACACTAGAAGATTCACTGGGATAAAGACTCGTTCATTCATTATCCACGAATGACACGAATTGCTTCACCGCGGTCTTTTTGATTGTATACTGCTGACCCAGCTACAAGTACATTTGCTCCTGCTTCTACACAAAGTCTTGCTGTTTCAGCGTTTACACCACCATCAACTTCAATTTCTACTTCTAGATTGCGCTCTTTAACCATTTCTGCAACTTGTTTAATTTTCGGTAATACAGAATGGATAAATTTCTGCCCACCAAATCCAGGGTTTACTGTCATAAGTAATACCATATCAATATCTTCTAATACATGCTCAATCACTGAAACTGGCGTATGCGGATTTAATACAACTCCTGCTTTAATGCCATGAGATTTAATTAACTGAATTGTACGATGCAAATGAGGGCACGCCTCTACATGAACAGTAATAATATCCGCTCCCGCTTTTGCGAAAGTCGGGATATAGTTATCAGGATTTTCAATCATTAAATGTACATCTAACGGTAACGATGTGATCGGACGAATTGCTTCTACAATTAATGGTCCAATCGTAATATTTGGTACGAAATGTCCATCCATTACATCGACGTGAATGTAATCCGCCCCGCCTTTTTCTACATCTTTAATCTCTTCCCCTAATTTTGAAAAATCTGCTGATAAGATCGATGGTGCAATTTTAATCATAACTAATACCTCGGCTTTCTCTCTCTAATTTCTTCTACAAATTGTTTGTAATTCTTATAACGATATTCTGTAATCTTCCCCTCTTCAACCGCAGCCTTCACAGCGCATTTCGGTTCAGAAAGATGTGTACACCCTCTAAATTTACAGTATTGGCTCGCTTCTTTCAACTCTGGAAAACAATATGTAAGATCTTCTACCTCTATATCTATGAAATCGAGTGAACTAAAACCAGGTGTATCTGCAACTAGTCCGCTTCCAATCGCAATTAATTCTACGTGTCTTGTCGTATGTTTCCCGCGTCCTAAATGTGAGGAAATATCATTCGTTTTCAGTTCTAATTCTGGACGTAAGACGTTAAGCATAGAAGATTTTCCAACACCAGATTGCCCCGCAACGACGGAAACACAACCTTCTAAGAATGGTTTTAAAATGTCAATACTTTCCGATGTATTTATAGAAGTAAATAATACATCATATCCCATCTCACGATAGTCATTTGCATAAGATTCAACAGTCTCTCTCATTTTTTCATCCACTAAATCCATCTTACTAATGCAAATAATCGGCTTAATGTTATGATATTCAATCAGCACTAAAAATCGATCTAACAGTCCCGGATTAAAATCTGGTTCTACTGCAGAAAATACGAGTATCGCTTGATCAACATTAGCAATAGGAGGCCTAACAAGTTCATTTTTTCGATCAAATACTTCAAGCACGTATCCTTCACTTGGATTATCAGCCTGAAAAACAACTTGGTCTCCTACCAATGGTGTAATTTTATTTTTTCTAAACACACCACGCCCGCGACATTGTGTAATCCCTTCTTCATGCTGCACATAATAAAATCCACTTAGAGCTTTTACAATTTTTCCTTCTGGCATATAATTCTCCTTTATTCTGTATAAAGTGAAGCTGTAATTCCTATTGAATGGATTATCATTCTTTAAATAAAGATTTCAAAACCCGTCATATATACAAGTTAATACGTTTAATCTACCATTAAATTTAAAATATTATTTATAACAGTATCACTTTTATAGCTTTTTGAACCATATATTTTTGCCTGTTATACGGTCCACTATATGTAGACAGCATAACAGGCAGGAGTAATACATTCCATTCCCTCTAGAAAGAAAATGGAATTCATTATTATTGAGTTGGATATGGTACTTCTTTGTCAATAATCGTTACACCATCTCGTACAATTTTATAGTGTCCTTTTGTACCTTCTTGAATTACAAATTCTAATGAAATAGTTGCCGACTCTGAAATTGTTCTAGTTTCAATTGGTCTATCCATTTTTTGTTGCATATCTTCTTTATAAATTTCTATCGTTTGCGGTTTTTTCTCACCTATTATAGAAGACTCATACGGAATAGAAATATTATCCACTTTCACTGTTTTCGTTACTTTCGGCTTAGGACCATCTGAAATAACAATCGTCACTTTATCTCCTTCTTTTAACGGCGTTCCTGGTTTTGGAGATTGCGAAATTACAAGTCCTTTATCAACAGTATCGGAATACTCTCGTTTTATATCTGGAGTTAGTTTCCTCTCATTCAAATAACCATTGACACTATTTTCAGTCCATCCTGAAAAGTCACCTGGTCTAATTTGATAAGGACCTTTACTTACCCAAATTTTCAGGTCTTGTTCCGCCTCTACTACCATTTGATCTGGCGTCGGAATTTGCTCAACGATTTCACCTTTTGGTCTATCATTTTCAATATAATTTATTGTAACTTGTTTATATTTTTCTTCTAATTCAGACCTTATGCTCTCAAAATCTTTCCCTGTAAGATCACTCATCTTACTTTTCTTTTTTCCACCTGATTGATAGATAGTAATTTTAGAGTTTTCTTTCACGACTCTTCCTGCCACAGGGTCTGTTTTTATGACATCACCAGTTTCAACATCATCTGTATATACAATATTAGGTTCCGTAACCTCAAAACCTTTTTCAACTAATGTATTTACTGCTGTCGTATATTTCATACCAGACACATCAGGGACTTTTACATCTTTTGGAATAAAGAATCCTGGAATAACAGTAAGCGCTAACGTTATTCCGATTGCTAAAAGTAAAAATATTGTAATTAAAATTTTGAGCCATTTATTACTTCGTTTTTTCTTCTTATTTAAATCCGTTTCTTCTTTTCTTGTCTGTTCATCCACTTTACTTCCTTTTAAAACAATTGTTTCATCAGTAACGTTTTCAAATAATTGTTCTTGTTGAATAATCGGAATCGCTTTTGTCGCTTCCATATCTTCCGGTATGTAAAATGGCTGCTCATTTATCCTCTCTGGATATAGCGCCGTTTCAATATCTCGTTTCATCGCATTGGCAGATTGATATCGATGAAACGGATCTTTCGCAGTTGCCTTTAATATAATATTTTCGACACTTTGCGGAATATTTTCATTCCATCTTTTTGGAGACGGAATTTCACTTTGTAAATGTTTTAAAGCTATAGCAACAGCAGATTCACCAGAAAACGGTTGTCTTCCTGTTAACAACTCAAACATAACAATCCCTAGGGAATAAATATCTGATTGTTTATTTGCTATCCCGCCACGTGCTTGTTCTGGTGATAAGTAATGCACCGAACCGAGTACTGAATTTGTATGTGTAATTGTTGTTGCACTTGTAGCTGTCGCAATTCCAAAATCTGTTACTTTTATTACTCCATCAGCTCGAATTAAAATATTGTGCGGTTTAATATCACGATGCACAATTTCAAAATGATGGGCGTGTGCCATGGCGGATGTTAACTGCTCCATAATATCAAGAGCTTCTCCTATCGATAACATCCCTCGCTCAATTATGTATTGCTTCAATGTTTGTCCTGGTACATACTCCATTACAAGATAATATATACCATCTTCTTCTCCGACATCATACATATTCACAATATTTGGATGCGACAACGTTGTAACAGACTGCGCTTCTCGATGGAAACGTTTAATAAACTCTTCGTTATTTGAATAGTCGAGTCGTAATATTTTTACCGCTACATCCCGGCCCAGTATATCATCATGAGCTAAATATACATTGGCCATTCCACCGCCACCAATCATTTTCAGCAGCTTATAACGGTCATTTAAGCGTTTTCCAATCAGCACGTTGCACTTCACCTACTTTCGTTTGTCGAACCCGCATAATCAATCAGAACAAGGGTAATATTATCTTCCCCACCACGATCATTCGCCAATTGAATGAGACGTTGCCCCTTAGTTTCTAGCTGTTCATTTAACTGTAAAATTTGTTGCATATCAGCAATAGAAACTTTGTTAGATAATCCATCAGAGCAAAGAAGTAACTGATCATCTTCCTCTAGCACCAACGTTTTAACATCTAATCCGACTTTCTCTTCTGTTCCTAATGCCCTTAATAAAACATTCTTTTTCGGGTGATATTCTGCGTCTTCTTTTGAAATTTCACCATGTCTCACAAGTTCATTTACAAGTGAGTGATCTTCCGTTACAAGCGAGATTTCTCCCTCTGATACCATATAACAACGACTATCCCCTATATGACCTATTGTCACAAAGCTCGGCGTACAAATTGCTATTATAAGTGTTGTTCCCATGCCATTACATTCTACATGTTGCTTAGAGTACTCATATATACGCTCATTAATAATCCCAACACTAGTATGTAACCACTCTTCTACTTTTTTTGGCTCATTCATATTATGCGTTTGCTTCCAATAATCATGGAATAATTGAATGGTCATCGAGCTAGCTACATCACCAGCTCGATGACCTCCCATTCCATCTGCTACTACCGCTAAAATATTTCCATCTAAATTATGAAAAACTCCTGCACTATCTTCATTATGTTGACGAACTTTTCCTTTATCTGATAGAAACACGGCTTTCATCTCGTCACCTCGTCTCTTCTTTGCGCTCCTTCGCACGCAACTGACCGCAGGCTGCATCAATATCATGACCTTGTTCACGGCGAATCGTTACATTTACTCCACGATCTTTTAACGTTTTTTCAAACAAGAAAATTTGTTCACGTGGCGTACGTACATAATCACGTTCAGGTACGTAGTTTACCGGAATTAAGTTCACATGACATTTTACACCTTTTAAGAGCGCAGCAAGTTCTTCAGCGTGCTCAACTTGGTCATTTTCTCCTCCAAATAGTCCATATTCAAAAGTAATACGACGCCCTGTTCTATTTACATAGTATTTAATAGCTTCCATCAAATCTGGTAGCTTATAAGCACGGTTAATCGGCATTAATTTTGAACGTAATTCTGAGTTTGGAGCATGCAGTGAAATCGCAAAATTAATTTGTAAGTCTTCTTCAGCGAACTTATAAATTTTCGGGATAATTCCACTTGTCGAAACTGTCATATGTCTCGCACCAATATGAAGTCCTTTTTCATGGTTAATGATGCGTAAGAATCCCATTAAATTATCGTAGTTATCAAATGGTTCTCCAATTCCCATAACGACAAGAGAACTTACACGTTCTTCTGATTCATCAAGTGCACGTTGCACTTCTACTACTTGCGCTACAATTTCTCCAGCTTCTAAGTTTCGCTTTAAACCGCCAAGCGTTGAAGCACAGAACGTACATCCAATACGACAACCTACTTGCGTTGTTACACAAATGGAATTTCCATATTCATGTCGCATTAATACCGTTTCAATAGAATATCCATCGTATAATTGGAATAAGAATTTAATTGTTCCATCCGAAGACGTTTGTTTTACTAACGTATTTAAAGTAGTAATATCAAAGGAATTCGACAATTTTTCACGCAATCCTTTAGAAAGGTTTGACATATCCTCATAATTTTTTACACGTTTTTTATATAACCAATCAAAAATTTGTCCAGCACGGAACTTTGGTTCTCCTTGCTCCTTTAACCAATCTTGCATTTCATGAAGTTGTAAAGAGTAAATTGATGGTTTTTTCGTTTCTAAATTTTTCTTTTGTTTTCTCACAGTCGTTTCCACGATGCTACACCTTCTTCCTTAAACAAGCAATATAAAAGCCATCTGTTGCAAAATAATGCGGTAAAATTTGTACTTGACCTTCATCAATATACGGACTTAACTTTTCTGGCATACGCTCTTTTATCGTAGTATCCCACTCAAACTCAGGATGCTCTTGTAAAAATCGTTCTATTACTTGTTCATTTTCTATTTTTTCAATTGTGCACGTACTATAAACAAGGCGACCACCTTGTTTTAATAACGGTGCGATTTTTTCTAGTATTGCAAGTTGGATCGTCGATAATCTTTCACTATCGCCTTTATCTTTACCTAACTTAATATCAGGCTTACGTCTAATTACACCAAATCCAGAACATGGGGCATCTACTAATATTTTATCAAACGTTTCATTTGCAAAATGTTCTTGCACTTTTCTAGCATCTAATGCCTTTGTTTCGACATTTCCTAGACCAAGTCGCTCTGCTTGTTGTTTAATTAAACGTACTTTGTGTGCATGTAAATCAAGGGACATGACTTGACCAGTTCCTTTTAATCGCTCTGCGATATGTGTTGTTTTTCCACCTGGAGCAGCACAACTATCAAGAACTACATCTCCCTCATCTGGTTCTAAGGCACGTGCTACCAGCATAGAACTTTCATCTTGAATAGAAAGAAAACCTTTTTTAAACGCATCTGTGTGCGCTACATTCCCTTTTTCAATTTGAATTGCATCATCTGATAAATCGCCACGCTTCGCTTCTATACCTTCACTAGCTAATAATGCAATTGCTTCTTCTACTGTTATTTTATCAACATTTACACGCGCTGTTGGTACAGGCGGTAACATGTTCACTTCACACATTTTCTCAGCAGTTTCTAAACCATATTCTGAAGTCCACTCTTGGACAAGCCAAATTGGATGACTTGTTGCAATTGCCAAACGTTCTACTGGATCTTTGATTTCATCTACAGAAGGTACACCTTCTCTTTGAATCGAACGTAATACACCATTCACCATACCAGCAATTCCTTTATGCCCGCGACGCTTTGCAATCTCAACGGCTTCATGAATAGCCGCTCTTTCAGGCACTCGGTCTAAATAAATCATTTGATATAAAGATAAGCGAAGTAATACTCTTACCCACGCTTCAACTTTCTTTTTTAAAAAAGGCTGTAAATAATAATCTAATGTATCACGACGTTGGATTGTTCCATATACAATCTCAGTTAGTAAACCAATATCTTTTCTATCAATTGTACTTTTTTCAATTAGATTATTTAAAAGTAAGTTACTGTATGCACCACTTTTTTCTACTTGAATTAAACCATCAAGAGCTAATTCACGAACATTTTGTCTCATGCATTTTCTCCTAACTTTGTTCCAATTTCAGGTTTTGTTCCACGTAAAAATTGTGAACAGCTCATACGCTTTTTACCAGAAGGTTGCAATTCTGTAATTTTAACACCCGTTTCATTACCAGTTGCTACAACGAAACCATCTTCTTCGATCGCAACAATCGTACCTGCTTCAGCTGATTTCGTTACAGGGACTTTTTCTCCCCACCATACTTTAACAACTTGTCCTGCTAAAGTTGTATAAGCAACTGGCCATGGATTCAATCCGCGAATGTGATTGTATACTTCTTCACCTGTTTTTGTCCAATCAATTTTCTCTTGCTCACGTTTTATATTATATGCAAACGTTACTTCTTCCTCGTTTTGTTTAATTGGTTCTAACTTACCTTGAATTAGTAAAGGTACTGTTTTAGATAGAAGATGTGCCCCTGCTTCACTTAACTTATCAAATAACGAACCTGTCGTTTCACGCTCTTCAATTTCCACTTCTACTTGCGTTAAAATATCACCAGCATCCAATTTTTCTACCATATACATAATTGTAATACCTGTTTTTTCTTTCCCTTCCATAATTGCATAATGGATTGGTGCACCGCCACGAAGTTCAGGAAGTAAAGAAGCGTGGACGTTAATACATCCATACTTCGGTGCTTCTAAAATTTCATTTGGTACAATTTGACCGAACGCAGCTGTTACAATTAAATCTGGCTCTAATGCCAATACTTTTTCATATTCGTCTTTTTCACGAATTCTTAACGGCTGTAACACCGGAATACCATGCTTTTCTGCTTCCACTTTAACAGGTGTAGGTGTTAATACTTTTTTTCTGCCTACCGGACGATCTGGTTGCGTAACAACACCTATTACATCATAGCCATCTTCAATAAGACGACGAAGCACCGGCACTGAAAAGTCCGGTGTTCCCATAAATACTACTTTTATCATTTAAAAACCGCTCCTTTTAATACCTATTCTAATTCATTTTCCTCATAATATCTTGTCACTTTCGATGTAAATAACACACCGTGTAAATGATCGATTTCATGTTGAATTGCACGCGCTAAAAACCCTTCTGCTTCTAGTAAAAATACTTTGCCTCGACGATTTTGCGCACGCACTTTAATATAATCCGCACGTTCCACTTCACCATAAAGTCCCGGGAAGCTTAAACAGCCTTCGGGACCTACTTGTTCACCACGTTTTTCTAATATCGATGGATTGATTAACTCAATTTTCCCAGTATCATCACCGATATCAACTACCGCCACTTGCAAGCTTACCCCTACTTGAGGCGCAGCTAAACCGACTCCGTCCGCAATTAACATTGTTTCATGCATATCTTTCAACAATTTCACTAACTTTTTATCAAAGTTAATTACTCTTTCACACGGTGTTTCTAACACTTCATTTGGATGCTTTACTATTTCTAAAACTGCCATATTTCCCTCCGCTACATTAACATTGTTGGATTAAAATCAATTGAGATTTGTAGCTCTTTTTGCATTTCTGCTTGATAATGTTCATTTACCATTTTGAGCACGTTCTTTAAGTTTGGTTCCCGTTTGTATTTTATCATGCATTGATAACGATATCTATCTTTTATCCTTGGAATTGCTGAAGCAACCGGTCCTAACACCATCGTTTGCTGCGAACAGTGCGTCCGTAAATGACCGACAATTTTTTCCGTCACTTGTACTGCTTTTAATAATTCCGGATGAGATACCGTCACAAGTACAACATAGTAATAAGGTGGGTATTGTCTCGTTCGCCTCATTTGCATTTCTTGATCAAAAAACACATCATATTGTTGGTTCTTTGCTAACTCTATACTATAATGTTCTGGCGTATACGTTTGAATTATAACTTCCCCTGGCAATTCATGTCGGCCTGCTCGTCCACTTACTTGCGTCAATAACTGATAAGTCTTTTCACTCGCCCGGAAATCAGGTAAATGAAGCATCGTATCAGCAGTTAAAACACCAACAAGCGTTACTTTCGGAAAATCTAACCCTTTTGCAATCATTTGTGTTCCAAGTAATATATCTGCTTTTTCTTCCCCGAACGCCTTTAATAATTTCTCATGCATCCCTTTACGACTCGTCGTATCTACATCCATTCGAATGACTCGTGCCTCTGGAAATAGTTTTGTAATTTCTTCTTCTACCTTTTGCGTACCTGTACCAAAGAAACGAATGTATGTACTTTGACAAGCAGGACACGCAGTCGGCATATTTTCTTCGTAACTGCAATAATGACATTTTAAACGATGATTCATTTTATGATATGTCAGCGAGATATCACAATGCGGACATTGTACAACGTACCCGCAATCACGGCACATAACAAATGTAGAATGACCTCTTCTATTTAAAAAGAGCACCATTTGTTCTTTCTTTTCTAACCGATCTGCTATTTTTTCATGCAGTGCCTTTGAAAACATGGAGCGATTCCCGTCACGAAGTTCTTCACGCATATCAACAATCTCTACTGTCGGTAAAGCTTGTTCGTTCATACGTTTTTCCATCGTCAGTAATTCATACACACCTTTTTTCGCTCTTGCAAACGATTCAAGCGTCGGTGTTGCACTACCAAGAACGATAGGACATTTATGATATTGTCCTCTCCACACAGCTACATCCCTTGCATGATACCTCGGATTATCTTCTTGCTTGTAGCTCGATTCATGTTCCTCATCAATGATAATAATCCCTAAATTTTCAAAAGGAGCAAATACAGCTGAACGTGCACCAACTACGACTTTCACTTCTTTTCTTAAAATCTTACGCCATTCATCATATTTTTCTCCAACAGACAGCGCACTATGAAGAACTGCAACTTGTGAGCCAAATCTACCTTTAAAACGATCTACCATCTGAGGCGTTAGTGCAATTTCAGGAACAAGTACAATAGCTTCTTTTCCTTTCTCGAGCACCGCTGCTATAGATTGTAAATATACTTCTGTTTTTCCGCTTCCTGTAACACCATATAGTAAAAATGGATTGTAAGTTTCATTTGTAATTGATGATAAAATCGGTGTAATAACTTGCTTTTGTTCCTCAGTAAGTGGGAATGGTTTCGTTTGTTCAAAATCGTCATCGTCATACGGATTTCGGTACACTTCCACATACTTTTCTGAGAGTAGTCCCTTTTTAACAAGTGCTTTAATTGGAGCATCTGTTATTTGTAACTCTTCTGTTATTACTTTCAACGGTACACTTTTATAATTTTCCACAAAATAATAGAGGACATCTTGTTGTTTTTTACTTTTCAGTTCAAATGCTGCTAATTCTAATTTATCTTCTGGCAACTCCGGTTGAACGACTCTTTGTTTCTTCTTTTGTACCTTATCTTTTACTTGATAAACGACTTCAATCGTGCCATGTTTAATTTCTTGTTGAATCGTGCGGTATAGCTGTGGCTGCGTCTCAATCGCTTCCCAATCTATCGCTTCTTTGTCCTGAAATAAAAACAGTAGTTCAGGTGCTACTTCTTCTTGTTTACGAAGTTGTAGACGTTTTTTATATGTTGCTTTTATCGCCGTTGGAAGCATAACTTGAAAAGCTGAAATCATATAACATAACGTTTCACTTGTAAGCCAATACCCTAGCTTTAACAACTCTTCATTTAAAACGGGTGTTACATCTAAAATTTCATGAATTGTCTTTAACTTCTTACTTTCTACTTCAACCGAATCTTTAATCCCAATAATAAAACCTTGCAATTTCCTTGGACCAAACGGAACTACTACACGCATGCCTGTCTGGACAATATCTTCCCATTTTTTAGGAATAATATAATCAAATGGTCGATCTGTCTGACGTGCAGGTACATCAACAATTACACTTGCAAATTTCATAGACGATCATCTTCTAACATTATTTCAATTTGCTTTAATATTTCACGAGCAACCTCTTTCTTCGTTAAAAGTGGCAACTCTATAACTTCTCCATCTTTTCTATACATTGTTACAATGTTCGTATCTGTACCAAATCCAGCTCCTTGCGCCTTTACATCGTTTGCAACAATCATATTCGCATTTTTCTCACGTAATTTTTTCGTTGCATATTCCTCTACGTTTGTCGTTTCAGCCGCAAAACCGATAAGTAACTGTTTGTCTTTCATCTCACCTAACGTTTTTAAAATATCTACTGTTCTCTCAAGTTCAATTACAGCATCGCCATTTTTCTTTTTCATTTTATTATCATGAACATATTTCGGACGATAATCTGCAACCGCTGCTGTTTTAATGACAACATCTACGTCTTCATAATGTTGAATAACCGCCTCTAACATATCTTGTGCAGATTCCACTTGCACCGTAGTTACATGTAATGGTGGATGTAATGCTGTCGGTCCCGAAACGAGTATAACATCAGCGCCTAAGTTCGCTGCCACTTCCGCAATCGCGTATCCCATTTTTCCAGAAGAAAAATTAGTCATAAAACGGACTGGATCAATCTTTTCACGAGTTGGGCCAGCAGTTATTAATATTCTTTTTCCTTGCAGTGGTTTTTGCTCTGAAAAAGCCTCTTCTAACCGTGCAATAATGGCTTCAGGTTCTTCTAATCTTCCCTTCGCTACATAACCACACGCTAAAAAACCTTCTCCAGGCTCAATAAATATATATCCTAACGTTTTTAACGTCATCATATTTTTTTGAACAATTTTATTTTCATACATATGCACATTCATAGCAGGTGCAATCCACACTGGGGCTGTAGTAGCTAACAAAGTAGTTGTAATCATATCATCTGCAATACCGTTAGCTAACTTTCCAATACAATTGGCTGTAGCAGGTGCAACAAGTACAACATCTGCCCAATCTGCTAAATCAATATGAGCAATAACAGCTGAGTCTTTCTCATCGAATGTATCCGTATATACATCATGGCGAGAAAGCGCCTGGAATGTAAGAGGTGTAACAAACTTCATTGCCGACTCACTCATCATTACTTTTACAATAGCACCAGATTGTGTCAATTTACTCGTTAACGCAGCCGCTTTAAAGACCGCAATGCCTCCTGTTACACATAAAAGTATCTTTTTCCCTTTTAGCATATGGCTCGTCCTCTTTCTTTTTCAAACTTATAATACTGAAACAAGATTATCAGCTCATCAGTATCAATATTTCTTCACTACCGTAAAAAAATAACAACCTACTTGTAAATAGGTTGTTACCGTTACATAGAAAATTATAAAGTCTATGTTTTAAATTGTCGAAGACAAAGTCTTATTCAGTTACTTTATCTTCACTTGGTACGTAGCTTAACGCTTCCATATCGATTTCTTCTAATGCTTTACCTACACATTTATGAGAAACTGGTTTTTCTACAACACAGTTATTAGCAAGTTGCATTTCGCGCGCACGTTTTGCAGCCACTGTTACAAGTGTATATTTAGAATCGATTTTTGTTAATAATGAATCAATTGATGGATTTAACATAATTATAGACCCTCCGTCATTTCTTTATAATATTTTGCTACTCTTTCGCGGCGGCAATGTTCGCCAACCACAATTGCTTTAATTCTTTCACAAGCTAGTTCAACTTGGTCGTTTTCTACAACGTAGTCGTAAGCGTCCATCATATCAATTTCTTCTTTCGCTACCGTTAAACGATTTTCAATAACATCTTCAGTTTCTGTACCACGACCGACAATTCGGTTCTTTAGTTCAGATAAACTTGGAGGTGCTAAGAAAATAAATACACCTTCTGGGAAAGCTTTCTTAACTTGAATTGCTCCTTGCACTTCAATTTCTAAGAATACATCTTTTCCTTCTTGTAATGTTTTTTCAACATAGTCAATTGGTGTTCCGTAATAATTACCTACGAACTCAGCCCACTCAAGTAATTTTTCATTACGAATCATTTCCTCAAATTCTTCTCTCTCTTTAAAGAAATAATCCACACCATCCACTTCACCTTCACGTGGCTTACGTGTCGTTACTGAAATGGAGTACTGAAAACGTGTATCCTCATGACTAAACAGCTCTTTTCGAACCGTTCCTTTACCAACCCCAGAAGGTCCTGAAAGAACGATGAGCAATCCTCTTCTACTTCTCATAAATATGTAAAACCTACCCTTCCTCACTTAACTCTTCTTTATTATTCAAACGATGTGCAATCGTCTCTGGCTGAATTGGACTTAATACAACATGCCCATCATCCATAACAATAACCGCCCTTGTTTTTCTCCCATACGTAGCATCAAGCAAAGCATTATGTTCGCGTGCTTCCTGTACTGTTCGTTTAATAGGAGCTGACTCCGGACTTACAATAGCAATAATTCGATGAGCAGATACAATATTTCCGTATCCAATATTTAAAAACCGCATGGCCATAGTTTGCGCCTCCTAGTAAGTCTATCCGATTTCTCCACCACGTATAACTTTATATATTTTTTGAAAGCTACTCAATATTTTGTACTTGTTCACGAATTTTTTCAAGGTTATTTTTCATTTCTACAACATATTTTGAAATTGTTAAGTCATTTGCCTTAGAACCAATCGTATTAATTTCTCTATGCATCTCTTGCACGATGAAATCCATTTTCCTTCCAACAGGCTCTTCAATCTGCAGTGTTTCACGGAATTGTTCTAAATGACTTTGCAAACGAACTAACTCTTCGTGAATATCACAACGCTCAGCAAAAATTGCAACTTCTGTTAGCAATCTTTGTTCATCTAGATCTTGATTATGTAATTCCTTTAAGCGATTTTCTAATCGTTCACGATATTTTTGTGTAACAATTGGTGCATGCGGAATAATAGCATTTACACAATTATGAATCTCTTGTAAGCGATACGCTATATCTTTATGTAATCGTTCTCCTTCGCCATCTCTCATCGTTTTTAACATATGAGCAGCTTGGCGAACAGCCTCATATAAACTGTTCTCAAATTGTTCATTTACGTTTTCTACCTCTTCAATCGCTGTTACTTCTGGCATTGCCATTAATTGCTCGAGTGTAATAGAATCTTGTAATTGAAATTTTCCTTTTATATCTTCCATAATCGATTGGTACTGCTCAAGAAGCGACCAATTCACACTTAATTTTCTTTCAACAAGCCCTTCACCCGCTATACTAATAGACACTTCAATACGTCCACGGCGAACTTGCTGTGCAATTATTTTACGAATTTTGTCTTCAAATACCGTCATTTGCTTCGGTAGTCGAATACTCATCTCTAGAAAACGGTGGTTCACCGATTTCATTTCTACTGTAATTTGAAAAGTATCACTCTCTACTTTCGATCTTCCAAATCCTGTCATACTACAAATCATTTTTTATCACATCCAAGCCATGAAATAACTCAATGAAAAAGGTAATAGAGACAAGGCTCTACTACCTTCTGTAAATTATATCACATTTTCATATCATTGACTATTTCAAGTTTAATCCCTTCTTATATAATATTGGCTTTTCCTTCTTCCCCTTTTTCCCTGTTAATAAAGAGCCTACTAATAAGAAGGTCGGAATTGACGATAAACCTCCAATTAACAACCAATCTCTCGCTTGTATTGGCATCGTGCTAAAAATCGGTTGTAACGGTGGATAATATATAACGACTAGCATGAGTAGTAATGAAATGATAACCGCTCCTACTAAATACACATTTCCAAACGGATTGCGGTGGAAAACAGAATGCTCACTTCGGCAATCAAATACATGAATCAGCTGAGCAAGTACCAATGTTGCAAACGCTACAGTTTGTGCATATTTCAGTTCATTTGGATGTTGATTATACGCAATAATAAATGCTACTAGCGTCACTGCCCCAATTAGAAAGCCACGACTTATAATTTTCCAGGCAAGCCCTCTAGCAAATACCCCTTCTTTCGGATGACGCGGCGTTCTCTTCATCACGTCTCCCTCGGCCTTATCCAAACCTAACGCCATCGCCGGTAAACCGTCAGTAACTAAATTCACCCATAAAATTTGAATTGGAACCATCGGCAGCGGTAGTGCAAGTAACATGGCAAATAACATGACCAAAATTTCTCCAACGTTCGATGCTAATAAATAACGAATAAACTTACGTATGTTCTCGTATATATTTCTACCTTCTTTAATTGCTGATTTTATCGTAGCGAAATTATCGTCCAGCAATACGAGAGATGAAGCTTCTTTTGCAACATCTGTCCCTGTAATTCCCATCGCTATCCCAATATCCGCAGTTTTTATAGCTGGAGCATCGTTTACTCCATCACCTGTCATCGCCACTATATGTCCTTTATTTTGCAACGCCTTAACAATTTTTAATTTATGTTCTGGTGATACACGAGCAAATACATACGTATCTTCTACAACATTTTCTAATTCTTCTACATCCATAGTTGCGAGTTCTACCCCTTCAACAACGCGTCCACCTGGTGGTAAAATGCTTAATTGTTCTGCAATCGCCATTGCAGTCACTTTATGATCCCCTGTAATCATCACTGTTCGAATACCAGCTTCTCTGCACTCTTTTACTGCCTGCTCTACTTCTGGTCTTGGCGGATCAATCATACCTTGTATCCCAACTAACATAAAATCCTTTTCAACGTCTCTTTCATGTTCGGTAGAATCAGTTACTTTTAATGGCTTAAAT
Organism: Bacillus sp. FF-1; assembly: GCF_028548245.1. Classification (NCBI taxonomy): domain Bacteria; kingdom Bacillati; phylum Bacillota; class Bacilli; order Caryophanales; family Bacillaceae; genus Bacillus; species Bacillus sp. FF-1. Next base: position 66,633 of record NZ_JAQQGG010000004.1, on the reverse strand, counting down.
GCAACTGCAATTGTTCGCAGCGCTTGACTACCTAAACTATGAATAGCCGCCTGTACTTCTTTTCTATACAACTCACTTAATGGTTGCTGCTTATCTCCCCATAAAATCGTTTGACTCATTTGCAGAAGGACATCTGGTGCTCCCTTCGTAACGACAAACTTTTTCCCCTCTCGATCTCGTACAATAACACTCATCATTTTTCGAGTTGAATCAAACGGAAATTCACGAATAATTTCAAATTTCCCTTTCAGCGCCTCACGCGTTATCCCCGCTTTCATTGCTGCAGCTACAAGCGCCCCCTCAGTTGGATCTCCATCTAATACATACGCCTTTTTCTTTTGAATAATATTTGCGTTATTACATAGCGAACCAAATGTAAGTAGTTGATAAAGTGATTTCGTCTTAGCTGGATTAATTTCTTTTTCACCTTTCATAAAAGAGCCATTAGGTTCATACCCTTGGCCTGTCACTTTCCACAATTCTCCACCTGACCACATATGTGTTACCATCATTTTGTTTTGCGTCATCGTTCCTGTTTTATCAGAGCATATGACAGAAGCACAGCCTAACGTTTCTACTGCTGGTAACTTCCTTACAATTGCTCTCTTTTTTATCATACGCTGTACACCAAGCGATAAAGCTACTGTAACGATTGCTGGTAACCCTTCTGGAATAGCAGCAACAGCTAGCGACACGCCAGCTAAAAACATATGATATACTTCATTCCCTTGATACACACCAGCTAACACGACAAGCGCTGTCAAAATAAGAGCCACAATAATTAATATTTTTCCAAGTTGCTCTAATCTTCTTTGCAATGGTGTTTCCATTTGCTCTGCATTTTGCAACATATTTGCAATTTGGCCCATCGCTGTATTCATACCCGTTGCTACAACGACTCCTGTTCCAGACCCTCGTGTAATCATCGTACCCATAAAAGCCATATTTTTTTGATCACCAATTGAAACATCTTGCCCTTGCAACGCTTCTACTTTCTTCTGCACTGGAACTGACTCTCCTGTTAAAGCTGATTCTTCAATATATAAACTCGACGCCTCAACAAGACGTACATCAGCTCCAATACGATCGCCACTAGAAAATTTAATAACATCACCTAAAACGAGTGCTTTAGACGGTGCCTTTACCCACTTTCCATTTCGCAGTACAGTTACTTGCGGGGCGGCTAGCTCTTTTAAAGCTTCCAATGACTTTTCAGCCTTTCTTTCTTGAAAAAATCCGAGAATACCATTGATAATAACAATTGCCACAATCGCAATAGAATCAATGTATTCCCCTAAAAAAGCCGAAACGATTGTTGCACCAAACAAAACAAGCACCATAAAATCTTTAAATTGCGCCAAAAATACCATTAGTGCAGAAGGCCTCTTTGCTTCATCTAGTTCATTTGTACCAAATTTTTTTATTCGCCCTTCTGCTTCTTTCTCTGTAAGTCCAACCTTCACATTCGTATTCGTTCTTTCTTCCACTTCATGTGCACGCATTCCATACCAGTTCATCCTGCTATCGACCTCCTGATTCCAGACATACTCTATTGAAAGCTTATTCAGCCTCGTCCAAAAAAATGCTATAATTAACTTTTAGTTAGAAAGGAGTGTTCATTTATGGCATTCGATGGATTATTTACAAGAGCGATTACACATGAAATTGCAAATTCTCTTTACACGGGAAGAATTTCAAAAATATATCAACCTTCAAAATACGAGATTTTATTACATATTCGAGCAAACGGAAAAAATCAAAAACTGATTCTTTCCGCTCATCCGACATATGCACGTTTACACTTAACAAATCAAAATTATGATTCACCTGCACTTCCGCCAATGTTCTGTATGCTTCTTCGTAAGCATTTAGAAGGTGGATTCATTGAAAAAATTGAACAAATTGATTTAGAGCGTATTATTCAAATTACCGTTCGTAGCAGAAATGAAATTGGTGATGAATCGCTAAAAACATTAGTAATTGAAATTATGGGACGACATAGTAACATCATTTTAGTAGACACAAAAACAAACAATATTTTAGATAGCTTAAAACACGTTTCCTTAGCAGTAAACCGACATCGAACTGTATACGCTGGAGCTGAATATATTGCACCACCAGCACAACATAAAATTAACCCACTTCAGATCGAAACAAATGATGAATTTATTAGACCGCTGGACTTTCTATCTGGAAACATCGATAAACAGCTAGTCGGAACCTTTACCGGAATATCACCGTTATTCGCAAAAGAAGTAGTGAAAAAAGCAGGTATGGTAAATGAAAAAGCATTAGCTGACGCATTTTTCTCCATACAAAAACCATTATTAACTCATACATATTCACCAACAATGACTACTTCAAATGGGAAAGAATTCTTTTATCTTTTCCCTCTTGCGCACTTAGCTGGAGAAGACAAGACATTCTCATCTGTTAGTGAATTGCTAGACCGTTTCTTTTTTGGAAAAGCAGAGCGTGACCGTGTAAAACAACAAGCTCATGATTTAGAGCGCTTTATGCAAAACGAAAAAAATAAAAATGAGAAAAAACTCATTAAACTAGAAAAAACATTACAAGATGCTGGAAAAGCAGATAAATATCAACTATTTGGAGAACTACTTACAGCCAATATGTACGCTTTGAAAAAAGGCGATAAAGATATTGAAGTCGTTAACTATTATGATGAAAATGGTGGAACTGTAAAGATCGCATTAGATCCTTTAAAAACGCCATCTGAAAATGCACAACGCTATTTCCAAAAGTACCAAAAAGCGAAAAATTCCGTTGTTATTGTAGAAGAACAAATCGAAAAAACAAAGGAAGAAATTCTTTATTTTGATAGCTTACTTCAACAAATGGAAGCTGCTTCTTCAAAAGATATTGAAGAAATTCGTGAGGAATTAGCTGAAGAAGGTTATATGCGCAATCGTAAAACGAAAAACGGAAAGAAAAAGCCTACTAAACCAGTATTAGATAAATATGTAGCAAGTGATGGCACAGAGATTTTCGTCGGTAAAAACAATAAGCAAAATGATTATTTAACAACGAAATTTGCCCGTCGTGATGAAATTTGGTTACATACGAAAGATATACCTGGTTCTCACGTTGTCATTCGTTCTTTAGAACCTGCTGAAGAAACTTTACTAGAAGCTGCCAAAATTGCTGCTTATTACAGTAAAGCAAAAGAGTCTAGTTCTGTACCTGTTGATTTCACCAAAATACGCCATGTGAAAAAACCGAGTGGTGCAAAACTTGGTTTTGTTACGTACGACAATCAGCAAACTGTTTATGTAACACCGGATGCTGATACTGTAATGAAATTAAAAGCTTAAATAAAAAAATGCGTTGCTTATAAGCAGCGCATTTTTTTATTCGTTCCAACTAGTTCATATACCCATTCACTAATTCATAACATCTTTCTTTTGTCATCTTGTATTTCTCCTCTGAAGCATCTATACGTCTCATCGTCCCGTTATTTGTATCAGTACCAATTGCTTTAACCTTACTTTCCTTTTCTTTAACCCACGCAATTTGTTTCGTTTTTAATGACTGAAATGCATCAGGGGACATCGTATTTTTTAATGTACTGTAAATTTCATTTAGTTTATTATCCCACAGTTCATAATTTCCTTCTATTTCATTTACTATGTCATTTGTTGACATGACATTTGTATGTTTTTCTTGGTTTTCTAGAGCCGCTAACTCATTTAAAACCTTACTTTTACCTACTGCTGACGAAGTTTCTTTTTTAATCTGCTTCTCTTCTTTAGAAGTAGCATGCGTACTCATGTTATTTTCCTTAATGTTTTCGTGTTCTTGACTACTATTTTCTTTCGCTTCTTTTTCCTGCTTTTGCTCATCTAAATTATATGTAATAACCGATGTTTTTGCATCCACAGCTATTGATCTAGTATTTTCTTTAAAAATATATTTTTTGTCACCACTGTTTTCTTCTTTAACAAAATCGACATTCTTAAAGCCTCGAATTTTCAGAAACTCACTAGCTTCTTCCTTCGTAAGTTTTAAATCTCTCGGTGTATGCGATGACCATTTATCCATTAACCATTTTCCATCTTTATAAACGAAAATAAACTCCCATATCTCTGCTTCATTTCCCATATCATTTGAAGGTATAATCGTTTCAATCGTTAAATTTTTATCTTTCTGTGTATACGTTAATCTCATTTCTGGTTCAATATTAATAGGGAATGGCAACATATCTGTCTCTCTAGATCTATTAAATGTTTCAAGCGAATTAGGAAGCTGGTTCTCTACAAATTTTTCTGTAACCAATCCCTTAACTCCTTTTTTCGCTGTCGCCAAATCTCCTGGATTATTTCGACTCCATCCATTTTCTTTTTCCATCTCACTAAATGCATTTGCTATTGCATCTACACTCTTTCTTACAATCTTTTTCGCTTCTTTTTCTGTCACTTCTGGGGCTTCACCAAGCTATTCAATCGTTTCATTTGCTTGAACTTTGATTTCACTTTTTTCACACCCTGTTACAACTAGCATACTAGCAGCGAAGCAAAATGACATGACTTTACTTAATTTCTTCATATACTCACATTCCTTATTCCTATTTATTCGTTACGCACCTTTATCTACAAGAAAACATAACGACCTCTTATTATACCAATTATCACTATTTATTTATACAAAAAATATAATATTAGAATTGAAAGATTATAATATGCAAGTTTACATTACTGTATAAATTTTTGCCATCCTCATTTTATATTTGTCTAGTTTTTTTGACACAAAACTCCCGCTTCTCTTTTATTGTCAATAAGTATATTGGCACAAGTTTTGCTTTATTAAATATAAAAAGGAGGCATTAAAATGAATATAAGAATAACTAATATCCAAAAACAACTACATAAGTACGGAATTGACGGGTTACTTATTACAAAAAAAGAAAACCGCCAATATGCAACAGGCTTTACAGGTAGTGCTGGCGCCGTCTTAATCTCTGCCGATCAAGCTGTTTTTATAACAGATTTCCGCTATGTAGATCAAGCAAAATCACAAATAAAAGATGCTGAAATTATTATGCATAAAGGAAATTTAGAGGAAGAAGTTGCAAATCAAGTGTCAAAATTAAACATTCAAAAACTCGGAATTGAAGAAAACAACATGACATTGCAACAATATAAAAACTTGCAAAAGTACGTACAGGCGGAAATGATTCAAGTTTGCGAAATTATCGAAAATATTCGTATCATTAAAGACACGCCTGAAATAGAAATAATGAAAATTGCAGCTAATATTGCGGACGAAGCATTTCACCACATTCTTACGTTTCTAAAACCAGGAATAAGTGAAAATACTGTACGAGATGAATTAGAGTTTTTCATGCGAAAAAAAGGTGCTGCATCTTCATCATTTCAAATTATTGTAGCTTCTGGTGTTCGTTCTTCCCTTCCACATGGAGTTGCATCAAATAAAATAATTGAACGAGGCGACATCGTTACATTAGATTTCGGTGCACTTTACGACGGATATTGTTCCGATATAACACGTACTGTAGTAATCGGGGAACCATCAGAAGAATTCAAAAAGATATACAATATTGTACTTGAAGCATTAAAACGCGGGACTGAAGCGATTAAACCTGGAGAAACTGCAAAACGTATCGATGATATAACGAGAAACTACATTACTGAGCATGGATACGGTCAATATTTTGGACATTCTACTGGTCATGGTCTTGGATTAGAAATTCATGAACCTCTCCGCCTATCCCAAGAAAGTAAGGCTACTTTAGAAGAGGGTATGGTCGTTACAGTTGAACCAGGTATTTACATACCGAACTGGGGCGGTTGTAGAATTGAAGATGATATTGTCATTACAAAAGACGGATATGAAGTTATTACAAAATCAAATAGAGAACTAATTGTAATCCCTTGTTAATATTTTGAAATTTCCAACAGGATTTTTTCTCTGCACATAGAATTCCTTCTCTGGAGTATTCGTTTCAAGAGGGGGAATTGTAATTGAACTTTGTAATCGATAAAATAGATGGTTTACATCCTGAATTTTCCAAACTAGTTTCCATGATGAATTACGCTCGCTATACAACAATGCAAGCGGTGGAAGATTTAACAATGGAAGAACTTGATTATTTATATAATGAGGAAGCAAATTCAATCGGCATGCTATTATATCACATGGCTGCTGTTGAATTTTACTACCAGATTCATACTTTTGAAGACCGCGAACCAACGGAGGCCGAACTAGAAAGATGGTTACCTGGCCTCGAGTTAGAAGCTCTTGGACGTGAGGAAATAAAAGGAAACTCTATAGAATTTTATATTGATACATTACAAGAAGTACGTTCCAAAACAATTGAAACATTCCAATCGTTACCTGATGAATGGCTGTTTAAAACGACAGACTTTTGGTATGACAAACAAGCAAATAACTATTTTAAGTGGTTTCACGTATTTGAAGATGAAATCAATCATCGCGGACAAATTCGTTTAATTAAGAAGATGCAAAAAGCTCATTCAATAAAGTAAGAAAGTGCCACCAGATAAGGTGGCACTTTCTTCTATTCATTAACGAATAGCTTTTCATTTACTGTTTTAGTGACTACCGCTACCAACATTAAAATGCAAATTAAATATAGCAATTTCGCAATAAATAACCACCCTTGAAACATTACAATTCCATCTATTATCTCATTTCCCTTCAGTAACAAAAACGGAATCGTACTAATTATCATGACAAACTCAATACTGAATACAATTTTCTTTTTTCGGCTATATGCTTTCCACTCATCCCAGCGATACATAGGAGCAAAAATCAATACTCCTATACATAATATAACTGGTACCCATTCACTTTTAAAAAATTGCCCTGAAATAACTGATAATAGTAAACAAACGAGCACACCATAATAACCTATTTTCTCTCTCATTCGTACTCCCCCATTCTACTTCTCCTTTAATATGTAACTTGCTATGCTTATAACAATTCTTAGAAAAATAACTACTACAATTACAATATAAAGACTTTTTGCAGACGACATCCATTCTTGAAAAATAGACATTTTCTCCATTTGTTTCTGACCCTCTATTAAAATAACTCCTACGAATAATGAACAAACAACGATGATACCTATCATAATTCCAATACTTTTCTTGCTATATTGTTTCATATCATCCCAGTTATATAAAAGTATAAGTACAAACCCAAAAACAGGTATAATACTGATCCATTCATTGCTTGTAAACAAATTTAAAATGATTAATAGACTACAAGAGAGAATAAAGCCCCAAAACCCGATTATTTTGCGCATAAGCCCTCCTTTAATTCCATTTTTAGGATTAATTGTATTTTAACATCCATTTTTCAACCTTACCACTACGGTACATGAAATTTTGGTTTTTCGGTTTCCTATACTCACATACTTTCACTGCTTTCATACAATAAACTACACGAATGCCTAAAGGATGTGAATGTTATGGGAGTTGAATTAACGCTATTACACGCTCTCTATGTTATTTGTTTACTCACCATTATTACCTTTTTTATTTTCCGAAAGGATACGACGATTATTTGTATCGTTTTCATCTTTTTATTAGCATTAACTGCTACAAGTTCTATCCCTCTTGCCGTTAGCGGCATTTTTCAAAGTTTTATTTACGCTATTACTGAGCTATTACCAACTATATTAATCATTTCCATTATCGTATCCATGAGCAATTTACTCGTTCATACTGGCATAAATGATACAATGATTTCACCATTTACAAAGATGATTCGTACCCCTACCCTCGCCTACTGGATTATCGGTCTTTTGATGATGACAATTTCTTTCTTCTTTTGGCCTTCTCCAGCTGTTGCCTTAATGGGAGCTATTTTATTACCAGTTGCTGTACGCGTCGGTCTTCCTCCAATTGGAGTCGCGATTGCTATGAACTTGTTCGGTCATGGGATTGCTTTATCCGGCGACTTCGTTATACAAGGCGCACCAAAATTAACCGCAGACGCTGCTGGTCTTCCTGTTTCTAGCGTTGTTTCTGCAAGTGTTCCACTCGTTATCGTTATGGGCATTGTGACAACTTCCGTCGCTTTTTTCTTCTTACGAAAAGAATTTCATACAGGCTTATCTATACAAGAGTCTATTTCATCAACTGCGTCTTCTAAAACGCTCACTTCATTATCTACTCGGACAAAAAAATGGCTCGCTATTTGTATTCCGATCGTATATGCCATCGATATCCTTTGCATGATTCAATTTAAACTACAAGGAAGCGACGCAACTGCACTTATCGGCGGAACAACTGTTATTATGATTATCATCATTTCTCTCATCGCCTACAAAGGTAATGGACTGAATAAAACGACCGATTACTTTATAGAAGGGCTCCAATTTGGCTTTAAAATTTTCGGACCAGTTATTCCTATCGCTGCACTCTTTTATTTAGGAGATAGTGGCTTTGTGAAAATTATCGGGGACTATTTACCGAAAGGTTCACACGGAATCATTAACGACTTAGGCATCGCTTTATCTCAAACTGTTCCTTTAAATCAATATGTATCGGCAGGGACATTAACTATCGTTGGTGTCATTACCGGCTTAGATGGATCAGGTTTTTCAGGTATATCACTTGCTGGTTCCATTGCCAATCTTTTCGGAACAGCACTTGGCCATGGAACAGCTACATTAACAGCACTCGGGCAAATTGCAGCTATATGGACCGGGGGCGGGACGTTGATTCCTTGGGCACTTATTCCTGCCGCTGCGATTTGTAAAGTCGATCCATTTGAACTTGCACGTCGAAACTTTTTACCAGTTATGATTGGCTTAATTGTCACCACGATCGTTGCGATGTTTATTCTATAGCGTAAGCAAGTGTTCTCTTGCTTACGTTTTTTGCTTGTAAAATTCATCATGAATTATCAGTTTTCAAAAGGGATTCGTTATTACTTAGCGAAATTATATTAGGAGAGTAATTATTTCAAAACGTTTATAAGAAACAGATTACTGCAATTAGAAAAGGGGACATACCTATGAATGAATTGATTTTCGTCTTATTAATTTGTCCGTTATTTATCTTTATCGTATCTGTTATTGGAACACGCAAAACGAAAACGTATTACGTAATGCCGATTGTAACGTTTACTAGTTTTTTAATAATAGGTGTTATCGCCTTTACTCCAAAATTTTTCTTTTGGGTTGGCATGTACAGCATCTTCTCATTTATTGTTTCTTATATGACGCTATTGTTTGTGAAAGGATATGAGGTTGCTGAAAACGCTAAATAGTTGTTAGCAAGGAGACAGGAATATGATTTTCTTTGATATTGATGGAACTTCACATGAAGTTTTAACAATAATATAAAAAAACGACTGCGTTCCCCCGCAGTCGTCTTTTTTCGTGTTACGCTGTGATCCAAGCTTCGTTAGCTGGATTTTTACGCCACTCTTGTAATTTTTTCGTTTCAGCTTGTCCGATCATACCTTTTTCTGCTGCAACTTCAGTTAATGCACTGTAATCACTTAAAGAATATGATGCTACGTTCGCTGCTTCTAACTTTTCTTTTCCTGCTTCTAGCTCGTATGTGAAGATTGATACGATTCCTAATACTTCACAGCCAGCTTCGCGAAGTGCTTCTACACATGTAATTGCACTGCCGCCAGTTGAAATTAAGTCTTCTACTACTACAACTTTTTGACCTTTTTCAGCTTTTCCTTCGATTTGATTCCCTTTACCGTGACCTTTTGCTTTACTACGTACGTAGCACATTGGTAAATCCATACGATCACTTACCCATGCAGCGTGCGCAATACCAGCAGTTGCTGTTCCTGCAATAACTTCTACAGTTGGGAAGTGCTCTTTAATTAACTCTTCTAATCCAGCTGCAATCGCTTGACGTACTTTCGGATAAGATAAAGTTAAACGGTTATCACAATAAATTGGTGATTTCATACCTGAAGACCATGTGAATGGATCATTCGGTTGTAAAAATACTGCTCCAATTTCTAATAAATGCGATGCGATTTCTTTTTTCATACTGTTACACCTTCCCACTGTTGTTTTACTGTTTTATACGCTTCAAGCGGATTTTCTGCTTTTGTAATACTACGTCCAACTACGATATAGCTTGAGCCAAGTTCCCTCGCACGTTTCGGTGTTGCTACGCGCACCTGGTCATTTACATCATCGCTTGCAAGACGAATCCCCGGTGTTACTGTTACAAATTCATTTCCGCATACTTCACGTAATTTTGGAACTTCAAGCGTTGAACAAACAACGCCATCCAGTCCACTTTCTTTCGTTAATTTTGCATAATGAGCAACCGCTTCTTCTAACGTTTTCTCAATGCCGATCTCTTTTTTCATCATAGCTTCCGAAGTGCTTGTTAGTTGTGTAACTGCAATACAAATCGGTCTCTCTTTTCCTTCTTGCTTACCTTCCTCTAATCCCTCAATCGCAGCTTTCATCATGCTGCTTCCCCCAGCAGCATGAACATTTACCATATCAACATCTAGACTAGCTAGGCTACGCATAGCGCTTTTTACCGTATTTGGAATATCATGAAGTTTTAAATCTAGAAAGATCTTATGCCCTTTTTCTTTTAAGTACGTAATAATCGCAGGGCCTTCTTTGTAAAATAACTCCATACCAACTTTGACAAATAACTCTTCCCCTTCAAAGTGGCGCAAGAATTGTTCTACATCTTGTTTCCCCGGAAAATCTAGTGCAACGATTAACGACTGTGACATGTTTGCTTCCAGCTCCTTCCTTGACATTCCGAAATGTGATCAAATCCTAATTCATCTAGTAATGCTGGTAACTCTTCAATAATTGTCGGACATACGAACGGATCGATAAAGTTCGCTGTACCAACTGCAACTGCGCTTGCGCCAGCGTAGAAGAATTCAATTACATCTTCCGCTGTTTCAATACCACCCATTCCGATAATTGGAATGTTAACCGCTTGGCTTACTTCATGTACCATACGAATTGCTACTGGCTTAATCGCAGGACCTGATAATCCGCCTGTACGGTTTGCTAAAATTGGTTTAGCTGTTTTTAAATCTAGACGCATACCAAGCAATGTATTAATCATCGTTAAACCATCTGCACCTGCATTTTCAATCGCTTTTGCAATTTCCACAATGTTTGCCACGTTCGGTGACAACTTCACATATACAGGTACTTCAGAAACCTCTTTTACTCGCTTCGTTAAATCAGCAGCAATTTCAGGATTTGTACCAAAGGCGATACCACCTGTTTTTACGTTTGGACAAGAAATATTTAATTCCAGTGCATGGACATTAGGCGCTTTAGAAATTTCCTTTGCAACCGCTACGTAATCCTCAGCTTGTGAACCTGCAACGTTTGCAATGATTGGAAGGTCAAATTGTTCTAACCATGGTAATTCAGAATTCATTACTTTTTCTAATCCTGGGTTTTGAAGTCCGATTGCATTTAACATGCCACCCGGTGTTTCAGCAACACGAGGCGTCGGATTTCCATAGCGTGGTTGTTCTGTCGTCGCTTTGATCATGATTGATCCTAGTACACTTAAATCGTAAAACTGTGCATATTCACGACCAAATCCAAAGCATCCAGATGCCGGTATAATTGGATTTTTTAATGATAATCCTGGTAATTCAACTTGCAATCTGTTCATAGTACAACCTCCCCGATTGGAAATACTGGTCCGTCGCTACACACCTTCTTGTAAGAATGTCCACTTGGATCTTCTTGTAAGTGGCATACACATGCGAAACAAGCTCCAATACCACAGCCCATACGTTCTTCTAATGAAATATAGGCTTTTTTCTCTTTGTAACGTCCTTCTAATGCACGAAGCATCGCTAACGGACCACATGAATAAAGAATATCAAAGTCAATTCCGTAATGATCAATTACATCTGTGACAAATCCTTTTGTACCGTGTGTACCGTCTACTGTCGCAACGTACGTATCACCAAGTTCTGCAAATTTTTCTTCATAGAAAACAACATCTTTCGTTTGAAAACCTAAGATGTGAATTACGCGTACACCTTTTGCAACGAGGCGCTGTGATAATTCATAAAGTGGTGGTACACCAATCCCCCCACCTACTAGTAAAGCTGTTTGACCAGCTTCTGCTTCTTCTACAGGAAAACCGTGCCCTAATGGTCCTAGTACGTCTACCATTTCACCTTGTTTTTTAGTGGCTAATGTTTTTGTTCCTTGTCCTTCCGCACGATATAGCATTGTAAATTCGTTCTTCTCTTGATCTACATTACAAATACTAATTGGGCGGCGCAGAAGGGGCGCAATGCCCTCTGCTACCTTAATGTGTACAAACTGCCCTGGTTCGTTCATTTGCTGTACTAAAGTTCCTTGAAGCACTAATTCGTAAATGTTCTTTGCGATTTCTTTTTGATTAACGACGATCATATTTTGCTTTTGCATCATGCATGTACCACCTCGTGACGCTTTGTTTGCGTAATTTCTTTCATTGAATGAGCTGAGAATGTCATAGATTCTAATACTCGTAAGATTGCTCTCGTTGTATCAAGTGATGTTAAGCAAGCTACACCATTTTCTACTGATTCACGGCGAATGCGGAAACCATCACGCGCTGGTTGTTTGCCTTTTGTTAATGTATTGATTACAAACTGTGCTTTTCCTTGGCGGATAATATCTAGTAAGTTGTAGTCTTCAGAATCAATTTTGTTTACAACTTGTACTGGGATATTTTGCTCTGTTAACGATTTTGCTGTTCCAGCTGTTGCTAATAAGTTATAGCCGATTTCATGGAAACGTTTTGCAATTTCCATCGCCTCTTCTTTATCTTTATCCGCTACAGTAATGATTACTGATCCGTGCGTTGGGATGTTAATTCCAGAAGCAACTAAACCTTTGTATAATGCTTTTTCAAGCGTTAAATCTTTACCCATTACTTCCCCTGTTGATTTCATTTCAGGTCCTAATGTTGTATCCACTGAGCGTAATTTCGCGAATGAGAATACCGGAGCTTTTACATACACTTCTTTCTCTTCTGGGTGATAGCCCGTTCCGTATCCTTGCTCTACTAGGTCTTGCCCTAGAATAACTTTCGTTGCAACGTTTGCCATTGGTACACCTGTAATTTTACTTAAGAATGGTACTGTACGGCTCGCACGTGGATTTACTTCAATTACGTACACTTGATCTTCGAATACGACAAACTGGATATTTAGTAATCCAACAATGTTTAATCCTTTTCCAAGTGCAATTGTATGTTCAATAATTTGTTCTTTTAATTTTTCAGATAAGCTTTGTGGTGGATATACTCCAATTGAGTCACCAGAGTGAACTCCAGCGCGTTCAATATGTTCCATAATACCTGGAATGAATACATTCTCACCGTCTGAAATTGCATCTACTTCAATTTCTTTACCAACCATGTAACGGTCGATTAATACTGGGTGATCTGCGTGAACTTTAACTGCATTTTTCATGTAGTGCAGTAGTTCTTCTTGACGATATACGATTTCCATCGCACGTCCACCTAGTACGTAAGATGGTCTTACTAATACTGGGTAACCAATTTCTTCTGCGATTGCTACCGCTTGCTCTACAGTCGTTGCTGTTTTACCAACTGGTTGTGGGATACCAAGTTTTGTTAAAGCAGCTTCGAATTTATCACGATCTTCTGCACGGTCTAAGTCTTCAAGTGATGTTCCTAAAATCTTCACACCATGTTCTTCTAATTTTGCCGCTAAGTTAATTGCTGTTTGTCCACCGAACTGAACGATAACACCTTCTGGTTTTTCTAAATCGATGATGTGCATTACATCTTCAATCGTTAATGGTTCAAAGTATAATTTGTCAGAAATACTGAAGTCTGTTGAAACAGTTTCTGGGTTATTGTTAATGATAATTGCTTCATATCCAGCTTCTTTAATTGCCCATACTGAGTGAACTGTTGCATAGTCAAACTCAACACCTTGACCAATGCGGATTGGACCAGATCCTAGAACTACTACACTCTTACGATCTGTTACAATTGATTCGTTCTCATCAGCGTATGTGCTGTAGTAATACGGTGTTGCAGATTCAAACTCTGCCGCACAAGTATCTACCATTTTGAATACTGGCGTCATATTATTTTCTTTACGCATATCGTAAATTTCGCGCTCCGTTTTGTTCCAAGCTGCTGCAATGTAGTGATCGCTGAAGCCCATTTCTTTTGCAGTTTGTAGTACTTCCATATTTCCTACATTCGCTTTTACTTCGCGTTCCATATTTACGATATTTTCAACTTTTTGTAAGAAGAAGAAGTCCATTTCACACCATTCGTTAATCTCTTCTTTCGTTACACCTTGACGAATTGCTTCTGCTACGATAAACAGTCGCTCATCATCTGCTTTAATAATGCGTTTTTTCATTGTTTCTTTATCAAGTTCTTTTAAGTGGTCTAATTCTAAGTGATAAATACCAAGTTCTAAAGAACGAACCGCTTTTAATAATGATTCTTCTAAGTTACGTCCGATTGACATAACCTCACCAGTTGCTTTCATTTGCGTTCCAAGTGTTCTGTTCGCTGATTCAAACTTATCAAATGGCCAGCGTGGAATTTTTGAAACAACATAGTCCAATGCTGGCTCGAAGCAAGCGTAAGTTTTTTGTGTTACCGGGTTTACGATTTCATCTAACGTTAAGCCGACTGCAATTTTCGCTGCTAATTTCGCAATTGGATATCCAGTTGCTTTAGACGCTAGTGCAGATGAACGACTTACACGTGGATTTACTTCGATTACATAGTATTGGAAGCTATATGGATCTAGTGCAAGCTGAACGTTACATCCACCTTCAATTCCTAGTGCACGAATAATTCGTAATGACGTGTTACGTAACATTTGGTATTCACGGTCGCTTAGCGTTTGGCTCGGTGCTACAACGATAGAATCACCTGTATGAACACCAACTGGATCGATGTTTTCCATGTTACATACTACAATCGCGTTATCATTTGAATCACGCATTACTTCATATTCAATTTCTTTACAGCCAGCAATACTTTTCTCTAATAAACATTGTGTTACTGGGCTATGTTTTAAACCACTTGTTACGATTTCAATTAACTCTTCTTCGTTATGACAAATTCCGCCGCCCGTTCCGCCTAATGTGAATGCTGGACGAACGATTACTGGATAACCAATTTCGTTTACAAAGCCATATGCTTCATCAAGGTTATGAATAATTTCACTTGGTGGTGTTGGTTCATTTAAATCTTGCATTAATGTACGGAATAAATCACGATCTTCCGCTTGCTCGATTGCTGATAATTTTGTTCCTAAAATTTCAACTCCGCACTCTTCAAGTACGCCTGATTTTGCAAGTTCAACAGCCATGTTTAAACCTGTTTGACCGCCTAATGTTGGTAAGATTGCATCTGGACGTTCTTTACGAATGATTCGGCTTACGAATTCTAATGTTAAAGGCTCAATGTATACTTTATCTGCAGTTGCAGTATCTGTCATAATTGTCGCTGGGTTAGAGTTAACAAGGATTACTTTGTAACCTTCCTCTTTAAGAGATTGACAAGCTTGTGTTCCAGAGTAGTCAAACTCCGCTGCTTGCCCAATTACAATTGGTCCTGATCCGATTACTAAAATTGTGTTAATGTCTAGGCGTTTTGGCATAACTCTTCCCCTTCTTTCTTGAAGTTTTCAATCATTGTTAAGAAATCTTCGAATAAATCATTTGCATCTTCTGGTCCTGCTGAAGCTTCTGGATGGTATTGAACTGTAAATGCTGGGAACTTCTTATGACGAAGACCTTCTACTGTTCCATCATTTAAAGCAACATGTGTAATTTCAAGTTCTGTATTTTCAACTGATTCTTCTTCTACTGCGTAACCATGGTTTTGAGATGTAATTGCTACTTTTCCAGTTGCAAGATTTTTTACTGGATGGTTTAAACCACGGTGACCGAATTTTAACTTACTTGTATTCGCACCAGATGCTAAAGCAAATAGTTGGTGTCCTAGGCAAATTCCGAATAAAGGAACTTTACCGATAATGTCTTTTAACATTTCAATTGCTTCTGGTACATCTTTTGGATCCCCAGGTCCGTTACTTAACATAATTCCATCTGGGCTAAGGCGTAAAATTTCTTCAGCTGTCGTGTTGTAAGGAACTACAATTACATCACAATCACGTTTATTTAATTCTCTTAAAATACCATGTTTCATACCGAAGTCTACTAATACAACACGATGTCCGCGGCCTGGGCTTGGGTATGGATCTTTCGTTGATACGCGTTTTACATGGTCTGTAAATACTGTCGCTTTTAATTGACTTACGATGTATTCTACATCTGCATCCATGTTACAAAGGCGTCCGCGTAATGTACCGTATTGACGAATTTTTCTCGTTAATTTTCTCGTATCAATTCCTGCTAATCCTGGAATGTTTCTTTCTTTTAAGTAGTCATTTAACGAAATTTCATTACGGAAGTTTGATGGGTGATCACAAATTTCGTTTACGATTAAACCATTTACAGATGGGTGAATCGATTCAAAATCGTCACGGTTGATGCCGTAGTTTCCGATTAATGGGTACGTGAATGTTACAATTTGACCGCAATATGATGGATCAGATAATGTTTCTTGATATCCAGTCATTCCTGTTGTAAATACAACCTCACCTGACTTTTCGATTTCTCCTCCGAAACCTGTTCCAATTAATACTGTTCCATCTTCTAAGATAAGTTGTCTTTTCATACTAATGCACTCTCCTTTTGCCATGCGATCTTACCACCAACGATTGTCATTACCGGCCATCCTTGGCATTTCCAACCTGCGAATGGTGTATTTTTTCCTTTTGATAAGAATGTTGTTGGATCAATCTCTTCTTCTTGTTCTAAATCAATGATTGTAATATCAGCTGTTCTACCTTCTTTCAGGCGACCTGCTTCTAAGCCGAATGTATCAGCTGGCTTTTCTGTTAAGAATTGAATTAACTGTTCTAGTGTAATAATTCCTTTTTTCACAAGGTTTGTGTATAGAAGTGGGAATGCTGTTTCAAAACCAGTAATTCCGAACGGTGCTCTTTCAATTCCTTGCGCTTTCTCTTCCGCTGTATGCGGTGCATGATCAGTTGCAATCATATCGATTGTTCCATCTAATAAACCTTCAATTAATGCTGCATGATCCTCTTTTCCACGAAGCGGTGGGTTCATTTTAAAGTTAGGGTCAGCTGATGGGATATCATCTTCACATAACACTAAGTGATGGGGTGTTACTTCTGCTGTTACTTTAATTCCAGCGCGTTTCGCATCACGTATTACACGTACAGATCCTTTCGTACTTACATGACATACGTGATAGTGACAATCTGCCGCTTCAGCAAGCAGTATATCCCTTGCAATATGTACAGATTCACATACTGATGGGATACCGTTTAATCCGTGTTTCTCAGAAAACTTCCCTTCATGTACACAACCTTTATTAATAAGAGTATTCTCTTCACAGTGCGCAACTACTGCCATATTCAGTTTTGCTGCACGCTTCATAGCAGCTAACATCATGCTAGCATCTTGTACGCCTACACCGTCATCAGTGAAAGCAAATGCTCCAAGCTCTTTTAATGTTTCGAAATCTGTCATTTCAGAACCCGCTTGACGTACTGTAATTGCTCCATATGGTAGTACGTTAACATGTGCTTTTTCTTTAATACGATTTTGTAAGTCTTCCATATGTTCTCTACAATCTGGTACTGGGCGTGTATTTGGCATTGCGCAAATTGTTGTGAATCCACCTTTTGCCGCTGCTAGCGTACCTGTTTCAATTGTTTCTTTATGTTCACCACCTGGTTCACGAAGGTGTACGTGTACATCTACTAATCCAGGTGCGATTAACTTTCCGTTCACATCGATTACTTCAGCATTATCTGCCGTAATATTTTCTGCTACCTTAGCGATTTTACCGTCTTGTACGAGAAGATCCGTTGCTACGATTTTTCCTTCTTCATTCATATAACGACCATTTTTAAACAAATAATTCATGTTTCATTCCTCCTAATACATTTGGTAAGGCGCGTTTTAGTACAGCCATTCTTACGTAAACTCCATTTTCCATTTGTTTAAATATGCGTGAACGCTCACACTCAACAAGTTCACTTGCAATTTCAACATCTCGGTTTACAGGAGCTGGATGCATAATAATGCTTCCTTCTTTCATACGCTTTTCTCTTTCTACTGTTAATCCGTGTTTCTCATGATACTCTTTCATAATGTCTGTTTCATAATGATCATGACGCTCATGTTGTACACGAAGTAGCATCATTACATCCACTTCCGGAACAAGTTCATCTAATGGTTTGTATGTTCCAAATGTGTTGTCTTCATCTTTCCACTCTTCTGGACTTGCAAAGTAAATTGTTGCACCTAGCTTCGTTAATGCTTCTGCATTAGAACGTGCTACTCGGCTATGACGAACATCTCCTACTATCGCAATCTTCAAACCTTCAAATCTTCCAAACTCTTGTTTAATTGTAAGAAGGTCGAGTAGGCACTGCGTTGGGTGGTTTCCACATCCATCTCCAGCGTTTAAGATCGGGATATTCACCTGATCTTTTAGTTCATCGAAGTAGCGATCTTGCTCATGGCGGATGACCACTGCTTTTGTTCCGATTGATTCTAGTGTTCTTATCGTATCGTATAAAGTTTCTCCTTTTTGTACGCTAGATGCATCCGCTGAAAAGTTTAAAACATCAAGTCCTAATCTCTTCTCAGCAACTTCAAAGCTAAATCTCGTTCTCGTACTATTCTCAAAGAACAAGTTTGCAACAAAAGTTTGCTCTGTCGTTTTGCTCTCTTTTCCATTCGCAAAATCTTCTGCGTCTTTTAGGATTTCTGAAATTTCTACTTCCGATAATTCACTCATCGTTAACAAATGGCTCATCGTCATCCCTCATCTTTCTGATTTTTATGTTACCACTTTTGTATTTTTATAACAACCTTTGCATAAAAATACCCTAGTCATGTGAGACTAGGGTGCAAGAAAGAAGCCACCCTTTCCGGTCTCACAGGACTGAATTAAAAGGTTATTATTATGAAGCAATCTGCTTAGATTGTTTTATTTGTTTCGTTTCCGGTAGTAGTAGATTTAACAGTACACCTACAATTGCTGCTAGTGCCATTCCTTCTACTTGGAATGATTCTCCTACGTGAAGTACCGCTCCACCAATACCGATTACTAGTATTACTGATGCAATCATTAAGTTTCGTTTGTCACTTAAATCTGTTTTATCGTCTACCATCATGCGTAATCCGCTTGATGCGATTACACCGAATAGTAAGATTGATACACCACCCATAACTGGTGTGGGGATCGAATGAATCAGTGCAGAAATCTTACCGATAAATCCGAACATGATTGCGAATACCGCTGAACCGATGAATAAGTATACACTGTACGCTCTTGTAATTGCTAGCACACCGATGTTTTCACCATACGTTGTATTCGGTGGTCCACCGATTAGTGATGCGATTAATGTGGCTACTCCATCACCGAAGATTGAACGGTGTAAACCTGGTTTTTTAATTAAATCTCTTTTAATAACATTTCCTAATACAATTTGATGTCCGATATGTTCTGAAATTGTTACTAGTGCAACTGGTACCATCAAGAGTACAATCTTCCATGAAAACTCTGGTGTGTATGTTACAAATGGTACTGTGAAATCTGGTACAACAAACCATTTTGCCTCAGCTACCGGCTTTAAGTCTACTAACCCTTGGAAGTAAGCGAAGATATATCCGCCGATAATGCCAAGTAACACTGGTATGATACTGAAAAATCCTCTTCCGAATATTGAGCATATAATTGTAATTGCTAATGTTACTAATGCTACTGAAAAGTGTGTAAAGCTATATTTGCCATCCGCACCATTCATCGCCATGTTAACTGCTGTATGTGCTAAAGCTAGCCCGATTACCATTACTACTGGACCAACTACGATTGGTGGTAGTAATTTCATAATCCACTCTGATCCTGATTTCTTAATTCCGAGTGAGATTAAGATGTATACAAGTCCTGCTAGCAAACCACCAAGCATTGCTGCTCCAGGTCCCCCTGCCGTTTTCGCTGTTATAATCGGTGCGATAAAGGCGAATGATGATCCTAGATAGGCAGGTACTTGACCTTTCGTTATAAGAAGAAACGCTAACGTTCCTAATCCACTTGATATTAATGCTACTGACGGATTCAATCCTGTTAAAAACGGAACAAGCACTGTTGATCCAAACATCGCGAACAAATGTTGTATACTTAAAAATAACCATTTTCCCGGTTTCGGTACTTCATTAACGTCTAACACTGGCTTTTGTTCCATTGTTACATCCTCCTTCAGTTTAAATCTTTGCAATAAAAAAACTCTTTGTGCCTGTGCACAAAGAGTCCTACACTTTCGTATGCCAAATTTGACATATGAAAGCCAAGACCCTTTGGCAGCCTCACAGGACTACATTTAAAAGGGCTTTACTTATCGTATATGCTTACTCGATCTTGTTGATCTGTCTCTTGCAAATCAACTTCGATACGCTCTTCACTTGATGTTGGAATGTTCTTTCCTACATAATCAGCGCGAATTGGTAGTTCACGATGACCTCTATCAACAAGAACCGCTAGTTGGATTTGTGATGGTCTACCTAAATCCATAAGAGCATCCATTGCTGCTCGAACAGTTCTGCCTGTATATAATACATCATCCACAAGGATAACTTTTTTCTTCGTAATATCTACAGGGATATCAGAACCTTTTACAAGTGGTTCTTTATTTTTCGATTGTAGCGTTAAATCATCACGGTATAACGTAATGTCTAGCTCTCCAACCTCTATTTCTTTTCCTTCAATTTGACCAATTCGTTCTGCCAAACGTTGTGCAATAAAAATTCCACGAGTTTTAATTCCGACAAGAACACAATTATCGACACCTTTATTTCGTTCCACGATTTCATGACTAATTCGTGTTAAAGCGCGGCGAATCATTTGGTCATCTAAAACGACAGCTTTCTCTTGCATGCTCTACACCTCCAAGCTTTTTTCTTGCGTGAGAGTAATGGTATAAAAAAAGTCCTCTCAGCGTGTGCGAGAGGACTTTTGAAAAAGGGTATAGCATACCCTATGCATTTCAAACCGTTACCTTCTCAACCTCACGGGGCTGTGTTAAAGGATCATTATTTAACTGTTGTCAGTATCTCAGTTTTCTTATGATTTGTCAATACTATTTTCGCAAAATATTTAATGCGTCTTCAAACACTTTTGGAATCGGTGCCTCAAACTGAATATATTCACCAGTACGAGGATGATCAAAGCCTAAAATACCTGCATGAAGTGCTTGTCCGTTCATATCTAATGTTTTCTTTGGTCCATACTTTGGATCTCCTGCAAGTGGATAGCCAATATATTTCATATGAACACGAATTTGATGTGTACGCCCTGTTTCTAAGCGACATTCTACAAGTGTGAAATCTTTGAATCGCTCTAACACTTGGAAATGCGTAACAGCATGCTTACCATTTTCATCAACCGTCATACTTTGGCGTTCTTTCTTATCACGAGCAATCGGAGCATCAATCGTTCCCTTATCGTGCGGAATAACACCGTGTACAATCGCTTTGTAACGTCTCGTTACTGTTTTTGCTACAAGTTGATTTACAAGTGATTCGTGTGCCATATCATTTTTAGCAACCATTAATAGACCAGACGTATCTTTATCAATACGATGTACGATACCCGGACGCATCACACCATTAATGCCTGATAAGTCTGTACAATGGTGCATAAGACCGTTCACAAGTGTACCACTTGTATGACCTGGTGCTGGATGCACAACCATACCACGCGGCTTATTAACAACAAGTACATCTGCATCTTCATAATAAATTTCTAAATTCATATCTTCTGGCTGAATATCTAACTCTTCTGGCTCAGGAATCGTCACTGTAATTTCATCATTTTCTCTAACTTTATAATTCCCTTTTACAGCTTTTCCATTAACTGTAACAACGTCATCTTTAATCCATTGTTGTACTTGTGTACGTGACCATTCATTATTTATTCCTGCAACGAATTTATCAATTCGCTCATTTTTTTGTTCTTCTGCAACTGTTACTTGTACTACTTCACTCATTCAATTACTCCTTCGTTTTCTTGCCTTCTAATAATGTTTGAATAATAATTAATACAACACCAATACATAATGCTGAATCAGCGATATTGAATACTGGATAGTTGTACGAGAAAATATACACGTGAATGAAATCCACTACTTCTTGTCTAAATACACGATCAATAAAATTACCAATTGCTCCGCCTAAAATTAGACCTAATGAAATTCCTAGAAGCTTGTCTGTTTTTGCATATTTTTTCATATAAAATACGATAAATGCTACAAAAACGACTGTAATAATGTAGAAAAACCACATTTTATTTTCTAAAATACCCCAAGCAGCTCCTCTATTTCGATGTGATGTTATGTATAATACATTATCGATAATCGGAATACTCGTACCCAATTCCATGTTCTTTACAATTAGCCATTTCGATATTTGATCGATGGCAATGACAAATAACGCTATTACATAATATATCATTTTCATTTCCCCCACAAAGACAGTGTACCTCAAAATTTTAGCATAGCTGCAACCTTTTCACAATGAACCTTTATAGAAGAATAAAATAAATTAAAAAAAGGTAATATAATATCGTTGTGCACATTCATACATTTACTTTTTCATAGAAAAATTCATGAATGGTACGTGCAGTCGGCATCGTTTTCATTTGTTTTACCGACATTACTCTCCCTGTGTCTTCACAAATACCATACATATCTATTTCCATTTTAAATAATGCACGTTCTACATCTTTTAAATCCTCTTTTATATCATGTAATAAAAGTTTTTTCTTTATCTCTTCCTTAATTTCATACCCAAGCTCTTCGCTAAACTCTGTATTATATTTGTACATAACCTCTTTAGCTAGCCTCTCTTGTAACTCTTTTCGCATCAATTGCAATTCTTCTTTGATTTCCATATACATTTCATTCACGTGTACATTCCTCCCAGTTGCAATGTACGATTAGTGTGTCCGAAATTTATATGCTTACCTCTCACACATTTTTCCTTCATAGGAAAGAGAGTGAAAGTTATTTCAATATACTGTTAACCAAAAAAATGACTGCACTTTACGTGCAGTCACCCCTTATTATTTTACATAATTTTCTTTAACAACCGTTGCGCAACGCTCACATAATGTTTCATGTTCAGCATCTTTACCAATTGTTTCTGAAACTACCCAACAACGTTCACATGTTTCACCAGTTGCTTGAACAACAACAACCGCTGTATGTTCATACTTCGGTGCATCTGCTGGCGCCTCTTCCATCATACCACCAAGTTTGTACTCAGAAACGATGAATAATTGCTTTAAGTCTTCGTTAATAGACTCTAACATAGCTTTCATTTCTGCAGTTGGATATAGCGTAATGCTTGCATTTAATGACTTACCGATTACCTTTTCATTACGAGCTACTTCTAACGCTTTTAATACGTCATCACGCAATGTCATAAATGCATCCCATTTTGTTTTTAATGCTTCTGCACCATCTAATTGTACAGCTTCTGGCATATCAGTTAATTGTACACTTTCTTCTGTTACACCTGGAATGTATGGCCATACTTCATCAGCTGTATGCGGTAAGATTGGTGTTACAAGTTTCGTCAATGCAACAAGAACATCATATAATACAGTTTGAATTGCACGACGATCTTCATGGTTCGCACCTTCAATGTATAAAATGTCTTTTGCAAAGTCTAAGTAGAATGAACTTAAATCAATTGTACAGAAGTTATGAATTGCATGATATACAGCAGCGAAGTCGTATGTCTCATATGCTTCTTTTACTTTTGTAATTAAGTCATTTAATTTCACTAACATGTAACGATCTACTTCACGAAGTTCAGCTATAGCTACTGTATTTTCACTTGGCTTAAAGTCGTCTAAGTTTCCTAATAAGAAACGGAATGTGTTACGGATTTTACGATACACTTCTGCTACTTGTTTTAAAATATCATCCGAAATACGTACATCAGATTGATAGTCAACAGAAGATACCCATAATCGTAAAATATCTCCGCCTAATTGATCCATAATTTTCTTCGGTACGACGATGTTTCCAATCGACTTACTCATTTTACGTCCTTCACCATCTAATACGAAACCGTGGCTTAGTACGCCTTTATATGGCGCTTTTCCTGTTACAGCAACTGCTGTCGATAATGAAGAGTTAAACCAACCACGATATTGGTCAGATCCTTCTAAATATAAATCTGCTGGACGTTGTAAGTCATCGCGCTCTTCTAATACTGCTTGGTGAGAAGAACCTGAGTCGAACCATACATCCATGATGTCTGTTTCTTTACGGAATTCACCATTTGGGCTACCTGGATGTGTAAATCCTTCTGGTAATAGATCTTTCGCTTCACGCTCAAACCATACGTTAGAACCGTGTTCACGGAATAAATCAGCTACATGGTTAATTGTTTCATCCGTAATGATTGGATCACCATTCTCAGCATAGAATACAGGTATTGGCACACCCCATGCACGTTGACGAGAAATACACCAGTCACCACGGTCACGAACCATGTTATGAAGACGAGTTTCGCCCCATGCTGGTACCCATTTTGTTTCCGCAACAGCTTCTAATAACTCTTTACGGAATGCTTCAATAGATGCAAACCACTGTGCTGTCGCACGGAAAATAATAGGTTTTTTCGTTCTCCAATCATGTGGATATGAATGCGTAATGAATGTTAGCTTCAGTAATGCGCCTACTTCTTCTAATTTTTCTGTAATTGGCTTGTTAGCTTTATCATAGAATAAGCCTTCAAATCCAGGTGCTTCCTCTGTTAATACACCTTTATCATCAACTGGACAAAGTACTTCTAAGCCATACTTTTTACCAACAATAAAGTCATCTTCCCCGTGTCCTGGTGCTGTATGAACACAACCTGTACCTGCATCTGTTGTTACGTGATCTCCTAGCATAACTAATGAATCACGATCGTAGAATGGATGCTTTGCAACTGTATACTCAAGCTCGCTACCTTTTACTGTTTTCACAACTTCAGCGTTTTCCCACTCTAACGTTTTTGCAACTGTCTCAAATAGTTCAGAAGCAATAATATATTTTTCATCATTTACTTTTACAATAGCGTATTCAAGTTCTGGGTGAACAGAAATACCTAAGTTTGCAGGCAACGTCCAAGGCGTTGTTGTCCAGATAATGTATTTCTCATCACCTTCTAATACGTTCTTTCCATCTTTTACAGGAAATGCTACGTAAATAGATGCAGATTTTTTATCTTGGTATTCAATTTCAGCTTCTGCTAAAGCTGATTCACTCGTTGGTGACCAATAAACTGGCTTTTGCCCTTTATAGATATAACCTTTTTTCGCCATATCACCAAACACTTTAATTTGTTGTGCTTCATATGCTGGCTCTAAGGTAATGTATGGGTTATCCCAATCAGCACGTACACCTAAACGCTTAAATTGCTCACGCTGACGTTCTACTTGTTCATATGCATACTCTGCACATAACTTACGGAACTCAGCAACTGTCATTTCTTTACGCTTCACACCTTTATTTGTTAAAGCTTGTTCAATTGGTAAACCGTGTGTATCCCAACCTGGGACATATGGTGCACAGAAACCAGTCATTGATTTATAACGAACGATAAAGTCTTTTAATACTTTATTTAATGCATGTCCCATATGAATGTCACCATTCGCATATGGAGGTCCATCATGCAGTACAAATAAAGGACGACCTTTCGTATGTTCTTGTACCTTTTCATAAATATTCATTTCCGCCCACTTTTCTTGCATTGCAGGCTCACGTTTTGGTAAATTCCCACGCATCGGGAACTCTGTTTTTGGCATTAGTAATGTATTTTTGTACTCCATGCTCAATTCCTCCTTACATGTATAAAAGAAAGACCTAAAAAACGGAATAAAAAAGAGACTTTCTCATCCCAAAAAGGGACGAGAAAGTCTCCCGCGGTACCACCCTAGTAGATTCTATACGTATGTATACAATCCTCTTTATATTCTTAACGCGAATATACGCCTACGCTTACTCTATTTGTTCAGCGCGGAACTCCAGGGTGATATTCCCATTATCTCCTTATCCTGAGCTTACACCATCCTCAGTTCGCTATATAAGGTATGAAAAAGGTACTTATCCCTATCTTCGTTTTTCTTAATAAATATGTTGTATAAAATTATATGTAATAATGAGAAAAACGTCAAGCTTACACTGTTTCTTCTTTTTTCAACAGCTCGTCTACTTCGTCTTCTAACTCAATTAGTTTATCCCAATCATCGTTGTTTAACATTTCAAGCTGTGTTTCTAATAACATACGGAAACGAGTGCGGAATACTTTCGCTTGTTTCTTTAGCTCTTCAATATCAAAAGCAACTTTTCTTGATTTTACTAAAGCTTCGTTAATAATACGGTCTGCATTCTTTTCAGCTTCACGTACAATTAATTTCGCTTCTTTTTGGGCATTACGTTTTACTTCTTCCGCTGCTTCTTGTGCAACAACGATAGATTTGTTTAACGTATCTTCAATATTAGAGAAATGATCTAACTTCCCTTCTAATTGCGCAACTTGTTCTTCTAAAGCTTTTTTCTCACGAATGACTAATTCATAATCTTTGATAATTTGATCAAGAAACTCATTTACTTGATCCTCATCATAGCCACGGAATCCGCGACCAAATTCTTTGTTATGAATATCTAATGGTGTTAACGGCACAACGCCACCTCCAAGTAGTTATCTAAATTTCCTCTTTCAATTATATCTTTTCTTCGACAAAATAGGAGGATTTCCTTCTAAAAAACCAATCATTTTAGTATACCATACAAAATTCTCCATTTGTCGCGCTTTGTTCTACCTTCTACAGAAAACAATTTACTGCGTCCATATCCTCTCACTGAAAAAACATCTCCTGGATAACATTCATAAGAGGTTTGCTCCACTGTTTTCCAATTCACTTTTACTAAACCATTTTTTATGAAAGGTTGTACTTTTTGCCTAGATATATGTAACATTTCAGCTAACATAACATCTAAACGAAGTGAAGAAACCGTTCCGGATTTCTCCCCCCACGTTTCTTGTATCTGTAGAATTTTTTCCCCTTGCACTGGTGATAAGGAGACTTTCACTTTTCCTATAGATTGTAAGTTCATCTCAATATAAGATACAACTTCTTTCGCGACTACAATTTGGGCACGATCTTCTTGAAGCAAAATATCACCACATTTTTCTCTCGTTAAACCGAGAGACATAAATGTACCTAATATTTGCCTATGCTCTAGCGTATAAAACTTGGAAGGATAGTCAATTTCCAATACTTCTACTTGAAATTCCTCTTCATTTATTACTAGATAGTCCGGATAAATGAGTGCTCTTTTGCGCTCTGCTTGAGACGTTGCACCATCAAATTGTACAGCAACATCCCCTTGGCCTATTACCATCGTGACAATTTGTTGTTGCCTTGGATCAAGGAAATCTGTTAATTTCACTTGATGGTACTCCGCTGCTCGCTTCCACTCTAACACTTTATCCACAAAGACCACTTCATCAGGTCTAAAATGCTCGTAGATGCTCATACATATAACCTCTTACTATAAGAAATAGCCGAATAAACTTATTAAACCATTTGTCGCAAGTCTTAAAGCAAAGATCGCAACGAGTGGCGAAATATCAATCATACCAAGCGGCGGAATAAATCTGCGAAATGGTTCTAAATATGGTTCACAAATACGCGCAAGAAACTCTCCGAAAGTTGATTCCTTTGCACCTGGGAACCATGATAGGAGAATGTAAATAATAAGTGCCCACGAGTAAATCTCGATAGCATAAACTAAAAGTCTTAAAACGGTTTCCATGGCGTATTACCACCTCTTTATATTTGTGTCTTCTTCTTCACCGAATAACTCTGAAATTGCACCAACTATATCTACATTTTCAGGCGTACACATAAATGTTTTCGGTCCTATTTTTTGAATGTCCCCGCCTATAGCGTATACAGTACCACTTAAAAAGTCAACGATACGTACAGCTTGATCCGTAGACATTCGTTGTAAATTAATTACAACAGCTCGTCTACCTTTTAAATGGTCCGCAATTCCTTGCGCTTCCGAATATGTGCGTGGTTCTAATAAAACAACTTTTGAGGATTGCTTCGCTGTTTCAATGCTCACAACATTTTGTTTCGTTTGCGCTTTTGGAAACGTAACATCTTGTTGTTCTGGCGGATCTTGCTGCTTCTTCATGTCCGTTTGCTCCTTTTCATAACTATATTGAGCTGCTTCTTTTTCTTCAGGTGTATCAAAAAAGAAGTATTTTACTTTTGACCAACTCATAATAAGATTCTCCTTCCTTTTACGCTTTTCCTACTAAAATCGTCCCCAAACGAATGTATGTAGCACCTTCTTCAATTGCAATCGTGTAATCATTAGACATTCCCATTGATAATTCTTTACATGGCGCATGTAATAATTCTAACTCCTGCACCTCTGTTTGTAGCATACGTAATGTCTTAAAACAGCGTCTGATTTCTTCCTCTTCTTCTGTAAACGGAGCCATTGTCATTAGTCCAACCACTTCAATCTTATCCAATTCTTGCAAACTTTGAATAAAAGAAACGGTTTCTTCTATTGCCAATCCTTGCTTTGATTCTTCAGATGATGTTTTCACTTGAATAAAACATTTCACTTTCTTATCCGCACGTTTTTGAATTTCTTTTGCAAGTGAAAGACGATCTAATGAATGTAAATAATCGATTTCATTAATGATTTCTTTTACTTTTCTCGTTTGTAATGATCCAATAAAATGCCAATTCACTTTTGAACCGAAATGTTCATACTTCTGTAAGAAACCTTCATTTCTATTTTCACCTAAATCGATAATTCCTGCTTCAATTACTTCGTTTGTTTTTTCAATTCCTACCGTTTTTGTAACTGCAACGAGTTTAATATCTTGCAAAGAACGTCCCGCTCGCGCGCAAGATTGTTTAATTGCTTCGTTTACAGTTGTTAAATTTGTTTGTACTGTCACTTGCTTTCATCCTCCTTAAAACCTATGAAACTCAACATTCTCCCTGTCTTACCTTGATCACGACGGTGAGAGAAAAACAGTTGTTCTTCACAGCTTGTACAAAGAGATGACATTACAATATTCTCTTCTTTTATGCCTGCTTGTACACATAATATACGATTAATTTCTTTTAAATCAATTGCGTACTGTCCGTCAGAAACTTTTTTATAAGGAACAGAACCGTTTACTACTTGCTCTGCTGCTGTTAACACTCGATCATCAACAACATAACAACAAGATCCAATTGCTGGTCCAATCGCAACATGAATTTCATCACTCGAAATCCCTTCTGCATTCCATTTTTGAATCATTTCTTTTGCAATCTCTTTTACAGTCCCTTTCCATCCAGCATGCGCAAGTCCTATCATACCATGTGATGGTGCATAAAAATAGAGTGGAACACAATCAGCATAACAAGATGTTAAAAGAACATCATTATTAGTCGTATAAATGCCATCTGTTTTTGAAATGCCGTCTTCATATGAATAAACGCCACTTCCTTTTTCCTGTTGTCCTACTTTTTCAACATGATGATCATGAACTTGTTCAGAGCAAATCCAGTTTTCTAATGGTTTTTGTAACTTATTTGCTAAAATGCGTCTATTTTCATGAACGTTCTCGGCAATATCATTCACATGTAATCCTAAATTCATTGCATGAAAGGAGCCCGTACTTATCCCACCATCTTTTGTCGTAAATCCAGCAGTAATGTTTCCAAGTTCTTTCCACGCTTCTAAATACAGTATACCGTCCACATATTTAAATGGTTCTCTCATAACAGCGGCTCCTTTTAATTAAAATAACATAAAAAAGCATGGTACTTCCTGTCTATTTTACCATACTTTTATTTTTTCATAATCCTAACAGAAAAAAAAGAGGAATTTGTAATATTCTTTATGAAATTGTCGGTGTTTGTATTGATTCTGTTACAGAATTAACAGGATTTACTCTAACAAGTATGACATCTTCCCCAATTTTCACAATTTCTTTCCAAGGAATTACAATTTCTACGTCTTTCCCAAAAATCCCAAACATACGTGCCTGTTTAGAAATAATAATAGAATCGATCTTCCCTGTGTTCATATCAATTTCAATATCACCAATATTACCCAGCCTTTTTCCGTCTGAAACATTTATTATATCTTTCATCTGCAATTCCGAAATTTGTATCACTTTCATCCTCTCCCTTATATATGACGAATCGAAAAAACATTGTTTCTCAAATGAACAGGAAGCAACCTCTTACCCACTTCATATTATTTTCATTATATGAACACAGCTACCCTACTATGAGCGCAAACAAACTATATGACATATAAAAAGGTTTCACCATAAATGGTGAAACCTTATCCTTGAATTGTCTTATTCATTTGTTTAATAGCTGATTTCTCTAAACGTGACACTTGTGCTTGAGAAATCCCAATTTCTTCTGCAACTTCCATTTGTGTTTTCCCTTGGAAGAAACGTTTGCGAATAATCATTTTCTCACGATCATTTAAACGCTTCATTCCTTCTTTTAGTGCTAGCTCTTCAACCCACTGCTCGTCCTTTTGTTTTTCATCACTTAACTGATCCATAACAAAGATAGGATCTCCCCCATCGTTATAAATCGGCTCAAATAATGAAACTGGATCTTGAATTGCATCTAAAGCAAAAACGATTTCTTCATGAGTCACTTCAAGCACTTTTGCAATATCCATTGCTGTTGGTTCTTTTGAATTTTCTGCAATCAACTTTTCTCTTACTTGTAACGCTTTATACGCAATATCTCGTAATGAACGAGATACGCGAATCGGATTGTTATCACGCAAATATCTGCGTATTTCCCCAATAATCATCGGCACAGCATACGTTGAAAATTTTACATTTTGGCCTAAATCAAAATTATCAATGGATTTCATAAGTCCGATGCAACCAACTTGAAATAAATCGTCAACATATTCTCCTCTGTTATTAAATCTTTGGATGACGCTCAGTACAAGACGTAAGTTTCCATTCACTAATTTCTCTCTTGCGCTTATCTCTCCACTTTGCATTTCACGAAATAATTTACGCATTTCATCATTTTTTAGTACGGGAAGTTTAGCTGTATCAACACCGCAAATTTCTACTTTGTTTCTCGTCAAAGTGTTCCCTCCTATCGGGAGTTGCTGTACAGTGTAAAGTATTTCCTTTGAAGGAGATTTTATGCATGCGGTTTTCTCTTCATTTTTCATTTTCGTTGTCCTTCCTCATACAACGAAAGAGAATAAGACCAGCCTACATAACGGCTGGTCTTATTCTTTACACCATTTTATTAAATTCTTTTCGTAATCTTTTTATGATTCTTTTTTCTAAACGCGAAATGTATGACTGTGAAATCCCAAGCATATCCGCTACATCTTTTTGCGTCTTTTCCTCTCCTCCTGCAAGCCCAAACCGAAGTTCCATAATTTGTTTTTCACGATCATTTAATTGATGTAATGCTTTCATTAGAAGATGACGATCAACAGTAGCTTCTAAATCTTTTGTAATAATATCATCGTCTGTCCCTAATACATCTGATAATAAAAGTTCATTCCCGTCCCAATCGATGTTAAGCGGTTCATCAAAAGAAACTTCTGAACGATTTTTATTATTCCGGCGCAAATGCATTAAAATTTCATTTTCTATACAACGTGATGCATATGTTGCTAATTTTATTTTCTTTTCTGGATTAAATGTATTTACCGCTTTAATAAGCCCAATTGTTCCAATGCTAATTAAATCTTCAATATTTATCCCTGTATTTTCAAACTTTCTTGCTATATATACAACTAGCCGTAAATTGCGTTCAATCAGTAACGACCTTGCTGCCTGATCTCCTTTTGGCAATTTATTCAAAAGAACTTCCTCTTCTTCTTTCGTTAACGGTGGTGGTAACGCTTCACTTCCACCAATGTAATAAATTTCATCGGTCTTAATTCCTAATTTCAACAATACTTTATACCAAAGGTATACTAAATAAAATTTTAATTTCATCATATTATCCCGCCTCCCATTATTAAGCAATTACCATTTTTTGCGAAATTAACATTTTCGGATGCACAATACATTGATACTCTCCATTGGTTGACAACTGTTGTGTATTTAATCCAATCAATACTTTATTGACGACAATAGAACTACCTTCATGATAAATTTGTACACTTTCTGGCTTAATTGCCCATAAAAATTGATTCTCTACTCCTACTGCTCGGAAAGGAATTAAGCGTAATTTTGTCGCCCACCCAGAATCATTTTCTGGTATTTGAGGAATCTCTGTTTTGGAATAAATTTGTTCTGTTAACCAAGCTGGTAAACAATGTTCTAACGATGAAATATGCATAATCATAACAGGTGTTTTCGTTAACGGGTCGTAAAGTTGATTCCCACTATCAATTAAACCTGCGAGTTCTAGTTCCTCTTCAGCTAATTGAATTTTCAATTTCACAATTTGATCATAGTGTATTTTTGTAACCTCTACGCTTTCAATACGCTTTTTAGAAAAATAATAAATGACTGGAAAACCAAAAATAACGAACAACCAACTAATTGGGTCACCATAAGAAATTGATTGAGATTGAACCAACCCATTTACCATTTCATTCGTTTGCAAAAAGAAATGAGTGCCCATTAATCCTCCGCCAACCATAAAGGTTACAAAGTAAAAAGTAAAAACAGTTTGTGCATAATTTCTAAATGTTGTAAACCCAAATGCTGTATACACAATAAGTAACGAGTACAGTAGTTTCATAATCGGATGTGTCATCATAGAAGCAAAAGGAGTAAAGGCAAAAATAACAATGGTTGAACCTATCAATGCCCCTAACACAAGCCTCCATCTTTTGATCTTCTTTTTTAACACGGTAGCCGTTAATAAAAGTAAAAGAAAATCAATGCAGGCGTTTAACAACCAAACAACGTCGGCGTAAACAACCAAACAATTCACCTCTTTTTTTAAGTTGAGACTAGTATAATGCATATCCAATAGGAAAGTGTGTCAATTTGCGGAGGTGTTTTTTTGTTATTTTGTGCTTTCTAGACATAATCTGTCGGTAAAAAATAAAAGTATATGTTTCATAGAATGCTATATACTTTTTACTTACATATAAAGTGAAACTTTAATCACCACGCACCAATCATGTTATCCGGCAAATAGCGAAATAGATTAAAATATATAAAATAAAAAAAGACCTGCTTAGGCAGATCTTTTCCCCGTATAAAACAAAAAAGGAGCATAAATGCTCCTTTTCTTTTATCGTCTACGACGATTACGTAAGAATGCTGGAATATCGATATCATCTGAATCTGAATGACGCTCATGTACAACTGGCTCTTCACGCTTCATTTCACGTTTTACTTCACGTTGTTTTGGTGGTTGAGCTACTGGCTGTTGCTGTTGTTGCGTGTGATTCACATTCGGACGGATAATTGGTTTTGGTGGTTGAGTTGCAATTGTATCATCAAAACCAGTTGCAATTACAGTTACAACGATATCATCTTTTAATCCTTCATTAATAACCGAACCGAAGATCATATTTACTTCTGGATCTGAAGCTGAAGCTACAATATCTGCCGCTTCTTGTACTTCATATAAGCTTAAGTTAGCTCCACCAGTAATATTCATGATAACACCTTGAGCTCCATCAATAGATGTTTCTAATAATGGACTAGAAATCGCTTTTTTCGCAGCTTCAGCAGCACGATTTTCTCCATTACCAGAACCAATACCCATTAAAGCAGAACCTCTATTAGACATAATTGTTTTTACGTCTGCGAAGTCTAAGTTAATTAAACCTGGTGTTGCAATTAAATCAGAAATACCTTGAACACCTTGACGTAATACGTTATCCGCTTCACGGAATGCCTCTAACATTGGCGTGTTTTTATCAACAATCTCTAATAAGCGATCGTTTGGAATTACAATAAGTGTATCTACATTTTCTTTAAATGCTGCAATACCAGATGCCGCTTGTGTTGCACGCTTACGTCCTTCAAATGTAAATGGACGTGTTACAACACCAACTGTTAATGCACCTAATTCTTTTGCCACTTGAGCAACAACTGGCGCTGCACCAGTTCCAGTTCCGCCGCCCATACCAGCAGTTACGAATACCATATCAGCACCACGAAGTGCTTCTTGGATCTGTTCTTTACTTTCTTCTGCAGCTTTTTTCCCTACTTCAGGGTTTGCACCTGCACCAAGTCCACGTGTTAATTTTCCACCAATTTGCATTTTTGTTTCAGCTTTTGATAGATTTAATGCTTGTGCATCAGTATTCACAGCGATAAAGTCTACACCTTGTACACCGTGTTCAATCATACGGTTTACAGCATTGTTTCCGCCACCGCCGACACCGATAACTTTTATATTCGCTAATTGATCTTGAGTAGTATCAAACTCTAACATGTCGAAATCCCCCTAGAACCTCATTTTTCGTGTCCAATTTTAATCCCATAAATAACGGAATACACGTTTTACTTTTGACATCATACGGTCATCATTTTGATTATTATTGTTTTGATTACGAGTTTTTTGTTTCGCAGGTTGCTGTTGTACCGGCGCTGGAGCTTGTGCTGGTACTGGTTCAAAATGCTCTTGCTTTTCCTGTACATTTTTCCCACGTAATTTAGCTTTTTGATAAGAATGTTTAATTAATCCTACTCCACTTGTATATTGTGGCTCACGCACACCAATATAATCAGGAGTTGCTATACGAACATTTTCATGTAAAATATCATATGCAAGATCAAGGACACCTGGCATAGAAGCAATTCCACCAGTTAGTACATAACCAGAAGCTACTTGCTTTACTCCTAACTTACGCACTTCATCTTGAACAAACATTAAAATTTCCTCTACACGAGCCTCTATTATATCCGATAATTCCAACTGAGAATATTGTTCTGTTTGATCGCTTCCCATAATAGGAACCGTAAACATCTCTTCTTCAGATGCTGTATCATAAAAAGCATGTCCATATTTCAACTTAATTTGATCTGCATTTTCTGTTGAAGTTTTCAACCCAATTGCAATATCCTTCGTTATATGGTCTCCACCTAATGGTAATACGCTCGTCGCTTGTAACTCTCCATCTTTAAAAATAGATAAAGTTGTAGATCCTCCGCCCATATCAACAAGGGCTACTCCTCTATTTTTTTCATCCGAAGATATAGCAACTGTTGCAGCCGCTAAAGGTTGAAGACAAATATCAACAATTTCAAGACCTGCTTTTTCTACACAACGAAGTAGGTTATGTAGTAAAGTTCTCGAGCCTGTAATAAGTGTACCTTCCATTTCTAATCTTACACCGATCATCCCGCGTGGATCGTTAATCTCGTCAAGACCGTCTACAATGAACTGTCGAGGTACCACATCAATAAACTCACGTTCTGGAGCAATTGACACAACTTGTGCTGCATCTAGAACGCGTAAGACATCTTCATTCCCGATTTCACGATCTTCATTTGAAACAGCGACTACTCCGTGACAAGGAAGTAGTTGTACCTGGTTTGCATTGACACCTACTACAACTTGCTCAATGTGGATTCCCACCATGCGCTCAGCTTGTTCAATTGCTTTTTTAATTGATCGAACAGTCTCGTCTATATCAACTATCGATCCCTTCTTTAAACCATTTGATTTTACATTTCCAACACCAATAATGTTTAAGCTGTCATTAACCATTTCACCAATGATGACTTTAACATTGGATGTACCGATGTCAAGACTAACATATATTTCATTGCTGTTCATTCTTTGGCACCTCCTTCTTTATTTATACCATACAACTCAATATATGGAACAACAATCGCAACTTTACTATTTATAAGAAAAATATTCAACGTCTTTATACGTTTCCCTTTTTTAACCCTATATTTTTCTTATTTTTATTTAACATTCATTTAAGAATATCGCAGTAAACTGTGAATAACTGCTTATCTTGAAATAATTCCATTTCAAGTGTAAAGATTACCGCCAAGTATAAGTCTACACTAAGATGTACTCATAGAAAAGTGAAACTTGTACCAATCCTAGTATGAATCTAAGAATTTTTACATCTTTTTCATCAAATGAACCATTCTTGTAAATTCAGGCACATCCAATAGAACGTTCGTTTCGTTTTTTCTACAATAACGTAGCGAACACTATCTTTCTATTCTTTTTTTTCTTCCGCCCCTAATTCTTTCGTATATGCCCCTACTTCTAAGTCAATTAATACCTTTTTACCCGGCTCAATTGTTTTTAAGATAAGTGGATAAGCTTCCATACGTTTTGCGAAATTTTGAATCGTAGTGCTCACTTCATACCCTTCATTCATATATAAAGTAAGGTGGTCTTCATTCGCATTCGTCGGTGAATAACGAATTTCAGAAATAGACCTTAAAATAGTTGGGGTTAATTTTTCAAGCTCAGCAATTAACTCCTTCATTTTTTCCTCTTTAAAAGGTTCAAAAATTGGCGCTGCAACAGGAAGTTTTCCGTTCGGGAGTACATCAAGTGTTTTCCCATTCTCTAATAACGGTTGTAATTTCCCTTCTTTGTTTATATAACCAATCGTTAAATATTCTTCAATATGAACGTCAATTTTATTTGGAAAACGTTTCTTTACATTTACTGCTTTAATTTCTTTTCGTTTCGTTAAATTTTCTTCAGCTTTATGTGCTGTCACCCGGAAATAACTTGTATCATACGTCACACCTGATTCCTTCATCACTTGTTCATCTGTCATATAATGATTTCCAAACACACTTATCTTTTTTATATTGCTAAGCGGAGACCGAAAATAAATTAAAAAGAGAACTAATAGAAATAAAATTGATATGTATAAAATCAACCGATGATTAACATTTTTCTTCTTTTTTTTCTGTTGATTTTTTAACTTTGGTACACGATCCTGTAGTTTAATTACTTTACTATTTTTCATGTACGATCCCCCTACGTAACATAAAGAACGGCATGTTCCTCATGCCGTTCTTATCTTCTTATTATAACATAAATGATAATGAGCGGAACGAATAACCGTTATCTTCCAATGATTTCTACTTCTGTATGCATTTCTACGCCAAATCCATCCTTAATTGTTTGTTTTATTAATGCAATTAAAGATAAGACATCTTGCGCGCTGGCTCCCCCAGTATTAATAATAAAATTCCCATGCATTTCAGAAATTTGAGCTCCACCTATTTGATAACCACGAAGCCCCGCCTTTTCTATTAAATCTCCTGCAAAGTATGGAGTTGGATTCCGAAACACACTTCCTGCACAAGGGTGATTCCATGGCTGTGTTTCACGACGGTAATCTTTATTCTTTTGCATAACACTTACAATTCCTTCACGCTCTCCTATCTGCAATTGAAACTCAGCCTCCAAAACAATACCAGGACGTTTCGTTTGCAATACAGATGTACGATAGGAAAACTCCATTTCTCCATGCGTTAACCAGTCAATTGTTCCGTCTTCAAACAAAATAAGAGCTTTTGATAATATGTTTGATATATCCGAATTATGTGCTCCTGCATTCATATACACTGCACCGCCAACACTTCCTGGAATACCACTTGCGAACTCCAGACCGGCTAACCCTTGCCGACTAAGTAAAGTTGATAATTTAATTAGGGGATACCCACCACCAACTCTTACTCTATGTTTTTCGACTTCTAAGTGGTCTAATCCTTCTCCTAAACGAATAACGACACCTTCTATACCTAGATCAGATACAAGAAGGTTCGAACCGCGACCAATTACAGTCCACTTTGTTTTATATTTCTTTACTAACTGCAACGTTTTTTCAATACCGGCAACATGCTTTGGCACAATTAAAATATCAGCTGGTCCACCTATTTTCATAGTTGTATAACGTGCTAACGGTTCATCCACTAACACGCGACCAACATTTGCTTCTATAAGCTCATTTACTAATTGCTCCATAAACAATCTCCCCCATACTAAGCATCCTTATTACAGTAGTATGCAGGGCGTTCACCTAACGTTATTTTTTTACAAGCTTATTCATTACTTCATACAACTTATTTGCTGCATCTGGAATACCTAATTGCCCAGCAGCAAGCTTCATATTTTGTAATGTTTGTGCATCTAATAAAATCTCGTCAATATCACGAATAAGTGTTTCAGCTGTTAAATCTTTTTCAAGCAACATTTTTGCTGCTCCTTTATCGACAACAGAACGTGCATTTTTTTCCTGATGGTTATTTGTTACATAAGGACTCGGAATTAACACACTTGGCTTACCTAACGCTGTTAATTCTGCAAGTGTTGTTGCTCCAGCTCTTGAGACAACAAGGTCTACACCTGTAAGTACTTCTGGCATATTATGAATGAAAGGTTTAATAATAACATTATTCGGGTTCCCTTTTTGCTTCACTGCATCCATCACTTTGTCGTAATGAACTTCACCTGTTACATACAATATTTCGTAACTTTTATTTCCAAACTGTTCAATTGCCTCTACGAAAGCATCGTTAATTGGTCTAGCCCCACGGCTGCCACCAAAAATAAGCACGGATTTTTTAGGAAGAGATAAACCTACTGAACGTTTTCCTTTCATTCCATTTTGATCCATTACTTCTGACGCTCGTGGGTTTCCTGTCATGACCACTTTTGACTGCGGAAAATGTTCTGCAGCCGCTTCAAAACAAACTGCAACTTTATCAACATAGCGGCTTAAAAATTTATTCGTTACACCAGGTACACTATTTTGTTCATGTACAATAGTTGGAATACCTAATTTTGCCGCAGCATATACAACAGGTCCACATACATATCCACCTGTTCCAATTACAATATCTGGATTGAAACGACGAATATATCGTTTACTATCTTGTACACCTTTTAGAAAACGCATCACCGTTTTCACGTTATCTAACGATATTTTACGCTTAAATCCACTTATAACAATAGATTGAAACGGTATACCTGCTTTGGGCACGATTGTGCTCTCTAATCCATTCTCCGTACCAATATATAAAAACCTTGCTTCCGGATTTAATTTTTTTATTTCTCTTATTAAAGCAAGAGCCGGATAAATATGACCTCCAGTGCCCCCACCACTTACTAATACACGCACTACTAACTCCTCCGCTTCTCTTTTTCTTATTACAGTCGTATTTATTTCTATATACATATTGTTTCTTCGTACACATACGAAAAACCCTGTCTTATAAAACAGGGTTTAGTAGCGAGAATGGCGACTTATATTTAATAATACACCTACTGCCATTAACATTAATGTCAAACTTGATCCACCATAACTTAAAAACGGCAAAGTAATACCCGTAACAGGCATCAATCCTGTTACAACACCAACATTAATCATTACTTGAATCGCAATCATCGCCACAATACCTACTGCTAAAAACGTACCATATAAATCTGGCGCTCCTAAAGCTATACGAATCCCACGCCATAATAATAGACTAAATAATAATAACACAAATGAACCACCAATAAAACCTAATTCCTCGGATAAGATTGCAAATATAAAGTCTGTTTGCGGTTCAGGTAAATAAAGAAACTTTTGTCTACTTTGTCCAAGTCCAAGCCCGAATAATCCACCTGGTCCAATTGCGAGTAACGATTGAATAATTTGAAATCCACTTCCAAGCGGATCTGACCACGGGTCTAAATATGATGTAATACGTTTCATCCGATACGGTGCTGATGCAATTAGCCCTACAAATCCTGCTACACCAAGCAAACCAAACATTGCAAAGTGAAAGACTCTTGCTCCTGAGATAAATATCATAATGATACATGTCCCAACCATTACCGTCCCTGTACCAAGGTCGGGCTGTAACATAATCATTCCGAAAGCAAGAAATACAAAACCTAAAGCTGGTAGTAAACCACGTTTAAAAGAGGTAATTAATTTTTGTCGTTCCGCTAAAAATTTCGCTAAGAAAATAATCATCGCAAACTTCATAAATTCGGACGGTTGAATGGAAAATGCCCCGATTCCAATCCAACTTCGCGCTCCTCCTCGAACAAGACCTACTCCAGGAATAAGAACGAGAATAAGAAGAATGAAGCAAACTAGCAAAATTACTTTTGAATACGTACGCCACACCCAATAATCAATTTTCATAATAAAAAACATAGCCACTACACCAAGACCTGCGAATAGCAATTGCCTTTTTGCAAAAAAGAATGAGTCCCCCATTTTATAAGAGGCCCAAACCGCACTCGCACTATAAACCATAATCATTCCGATTGTTAACAACGCAAGTGTAACGATGATGAGAATAAAATCAGGCGTTTTCTTCATTACCCATAAACACCACCTCTTTAGGCAGAAACTTTTGCCCTATGTAACAAAACATCAGTAGGTGTTAGCCTACTGATGTT
The DNA here is from genome assembly GCF_028548245.1 of Bacillus sp. FF-1. Taxonomy (NCBI): domain Bacteria; kingdom Bacillati; phylum Bacillota; class Bacilli; order Caryophanales; family Bacillaceae; genus Bacillus; species Bacillus sp. FF-1. The sequence goes on along the minus strand of NZ_JAQQGG010000004.1, from coordinate 26,089 downwards.
TTGATTTACTTTATATAAGTTTATGCACAGCTTGTATAAAAATGTCTCCTCTTTCTTCAAATGTTTTAAATTGATCCCAGCTTGCACATGCTGGAGAAAGAAGAATTACATCGCCATCTGTAGAATGAGCATAAGCTTTCACTACAGCTTCATCTAAAGTATCGACACTTTCAATTGTATCTAATCCCGCTTTTTCTGCAGCTCTTACTAATTTTGGAGCTGTTTGTCCAAATGTTACAATCGCTTTAACATTTTTGAAATACGGAATTAAATCATCGAATTCATTTCCACGATCTAGCCCACCTGCTAATAACACAGTCGGTTGTGTAAACGCAGATAAAGCTTTCTCTGTCGCTAACATATTCGTTGCTTTTGAGTCATTATAAAACTTACGGTTGTTTATAGTTGTTACGTATTCTAAACGATGTTTTACACCTGTAAAACGTTTTAAAACTGCCGTAATCGCTTCATTAGAAACACCCAATAATTTTGAGATACTCATCGCTGCTAAAATATTTTCTAAATTATGTTGACCAGGTAAAACGATATCGCCTACTTCAACAACTTTTTCACCTTTAAAATAAAGAGCATTATCTTTTATACACGCACCATCTTCAATTTCTTTCGTTGTTGAGAACAGTACTTTTTGACCTTTACTATAAGCAGATAAAGCCATCACATCTGCATCATCTGCATTTATTACACTATAATCATTTTCTGTTTGGTTTTTAAAAATATTCGCTTTTGCTAAACCATATTCTTTCTTCGTCCCATGATAATCTAAGTGGGCCTCAAATAAATTTAAAAACGCAGCAATTTTAGGTTGGAACAATTCTACTCCCATCAATTGGAACGATGAAAGTTCTGTAACTACAACTTCATTTTCTTTCGCATCCTGTGCAACTTCACACGCTACAGTTCCAATATTCCCTGCAATTACGGGATGCTTTTGTCCTTCTTTTAGCATTTCAAATGTAAGCATTGTCGTCGTCGTTTTACCGTTAGACCCCGTAATCCCAACAAATGGTGCTTCTGAAATACGATATGCTAATTCAACTTCCGTAACAATTGGAATTTGCTTTTCTTTCGCAGCAACTAATATTGGATTAGAATACGGGATTCCTGGATTTTTTACTACAAGAGAAATATTTCTCTCTAATAATTCTAAAGGATGACCACCACATACAACATCCATTCCTTTTGCTTGTAATTCTGCAGCAAGTACATTCTCTGCTAAAGGCTTTCCGTCATTTACAATAACATTTGCCCCTAACTTTTGTAACAATGTAGCTGCTGCATAACCACTTTTTGCAATGCCTAATACAAGAATATTTTTATTTTGAAATTCAGTTACAGTTTTCAATTACATCCACACCCCGATATAAATTCCTAACACAGCTAATAAAAATCCTACAGACCAAAACGTCACAACGACACGCCACTCTGACCAACCACATAATTCATAATGATGGTGTAGTGGACTCATTTTAAAGACACGTTTTCCTGTTGTTTTAAATGAAATGACCTGAATAATAACCGATAAAGTTTCCATTACGAATACTCCGCCAATGATTACAAGTAGCAATTCTTGTTTTAATAAAATCGCTACAGCTGCAATGGCTCCACCTAAAGCTAATGAACCTGTATCTCCCATAAACACTTTTGCTGGATTCGCATTGAATACTAAAAATCCAAGTACAGCTCCTACAACTGCCATACAGAATATCGCTACTCCAAATTGCTCTTGTGCCACAGCAATAATACTAAATGCTCCAAATGCAATAGCAGCAGTTCCTGATAATAAACCATCTAAACCGTCAGTTAAGTTAACTGCATTTGATCCACCAATAAGCATAAATAGTACAAGTACAAAATACGCCCAACCTAATTCAAACTTAACATCCGTTCCCGGAATCATGATGTATGTGTGGAACGCTTGCCCTTTTCCAATTAAAAAGAACGCAATAGCAATAACAAGCTGACCTACTAATTTTTGTTTTGATGTTAAACCAAGATTTCTCTTCTTAACTACCTTTATGTAGTCATCTAAAAATCCAATCAATCCGTAACCAAATGTCACTAATAGTAATAACGATACCTCTGCACCTAAATGATTAAACTTAATCGCCATAATAAGTGAAGTTACCATCATAGATACGTATATGACGATACCACCCATTGTCGGTGTCCCTGATTTTTTTTGATGTGATTTTGGTCCCTCATCACGAATACTCTGTCCGAACTTTAATTTTCTTAAAAATGGAATAAACAATGGCGAAAGGGCAACAGAAATTAAGAATGCTACCCCAGCCGTTACTAATAAACCTTGCTCAAGCACATGTAGTCCTCCTCTCACGTTGTTACTCTTCGTTGTTTAAACGCTCTGTAATTGCTTCTTTAGCGATTTCACGATCATCAAAATGATGAACATCTTTACCAATAATTTGATATGTTTCATGACCCTTACCAGCAATAATGATAATATCTTCAGCTTTTGCGTTAGCAATTGCATGGTATATCGCTTCTTTTCTATCAATAATTACTTCATAATTATTTCCATTTGCACCATGTACCATATCATCTAAAATAGCTCCTGGCTCTTCACTTCTTGGATTATCTGAAGTGTAAATGGCGTGAGTTGCATATCGTGTTGCAACACTTGCCATGATTGGTCTCTTCGTTCTATCTCTATCACCGCCACAACCGACGATGCAATATACGTCACCTTTTGCAAACTGTTTTGCTGTTTTTAATACATTTTCTAAGCTATCTGGTGTATGTGCATAATCAACAATAACTGTATAATTTTGTCCACCATCAACTACTTCAAAACGTCCTGGAACTCCAGCTAGTTCCTTTATTACATCAATGATTGTTTCTAAACTTACACCAGAAACAAGTCCTGCCGCTGTCGCAGCTAGTACGTTATATACATTAAATTTCCCAATTAATTTCATCGTAACATTTACACTCTCATACGGGGTTACAAGCGTAAATGTAGTTCCACCACTTGTCATAACGATATCTTTTGCCATAACATCACTTGTTGTATCAATTCCATACGTTACAACAGTTGCTGCAGTACTTCTCATATATTCCGCTGTTACAGCATCATCGTTATTCAATACCGCGTATTTTTCACGATTATGATTATAACTATTGCCAAGTTGCGCAAATAGCAACCCTTTTGCATGTTTATATTCTTCCATCGTTTTATGATAGTCTAAATGATCTTGTGTTAAATTTGTAAACACTGCGACATCGTAATCACATCCGTGTACACGGCCAAGATCTAAAGCATGTGATGAAACTTCCATTACTGTGCTATCCACACCGTGTTCAACCATTTTTGCAAACGTCTGTTGAAGTGTTAGTGCATCTGGTGTTGTATTTTTCACCTCAAATGTTTCATCACCGATTTTCATATTAATCGTTCCAATTAGCCCGGTTTTATGACCATGTGCGCGCATAATCTCATCCATAATATGCGATGTTGTTGTCTTTCCATTTGTACCTGTAATACCGATTAAATGTAACTTGTGTGTTGGTTGACCATAAAAATAATCAGCTAAAACCGCTAACGAACGAAAAGTATTTTTCACAAGTACAACTGGAACGTCAACATCAATTGGTCTTTCCGCAACAATAGCAGCCGCTCCTTGTGCCGCTGCTTGCTTAGCAAAATCATGGCTATCAACCGTATATCCTTTCATACATACAAATAAGCTTCCTTCTTTCACTTTACGTGAATCAGCTTCTATAGATGTGATTTCTGGATTTTCTTTTGGAACAACTGGAAAATCATGCAAACATGATACAAGTGTATGCAACTTCATTTCACTAAACCCTCTCTACATTGTGTATTTATCTCTTTTATTAATAAGCAACACGTTACCTCCTAATTATGTAAAATAGGAGGTAAGTGCTACTGTGTCTAATAAATAGACCTATTTATAACCGAGACTCTTGCGGTCTCAAATTAAGTAACTCTTCTATAAAGAACTCACTTCCACCAATTGTACCATAAAACGTACTAGGTTACCTTTAATTCCCGAAGTAAATTCTAATTTTTGAGCCTTCTTTCACTTTAGCTCCTGCTTCTGGGGACTGTTTAATGACTTTCTCTCCATCTCCGCTTATATCAAGCTTCAAATCAACGAGTTGCGTCTGTAAGTCTTTCTTTTTCATACCAATTAAATTTGGAACTTCCACAGTTGGTGTATCGCCCCATTTATATTCTCTCTCAACTTGTTCTTTTCTCGGTTTCACTCCCATAACAGGAAGTGCATCCCGCAGAATATTTCCAACAATTGGAGCTGCTACTACTCCACCAAATTGCGTTACACCTTTCGGATTATCAACAGCAACATATACAACAATTTCCGGATCATCTGCTGGAGCAAAACCGATAAAAGATACGATATAATTATTCTCTAAATATTTACCATCTTTCACTTTTTGGGCTGTACCTGTTTTTCCGCCTACACGATACCCATCAATAAAAGCACCTTTACCAGATCCCTTTGCTACAACATTCTCTAATGCATACCGAACTTTTTCTGAAGTTTCCTTGGAAATAACTTTTCTTTTTTCCACAGGTGTCTTTTTACTTACAACTTGATTGTTTTTCGGATCAATAAATTCTTTAGCTATATACGGTTGATACAATGTTCCACCATTTACAGCTGCTGCTACCGCCGCCACTTGTTGAATTGGCGTAACAGAAACACCTTGACCGAATGAAGTTGTTGCTTGCTCGACTGGACCGACTTTGTCTAAATTAAATAAAATCCCACTACCTTCACCTTGCAGGTCAATTCCGGTTTTTTGTCCAAAGCCAAAATTACGAATGTATTTAAACAATCGATCTTTACCAAGACGATCACCCAGCTCGATAAATCCTGGGTTACAAGAGTTTTGAACTACTTCTAAAAACGTTTGGCTACCATGACCTCCTGCTTTCCAGCATTTCAATCTTGCTCCACCAACTTCAGCTGCTCCATCATCATAAAACGTATCTTTCTCTAAGTCTACTAAATTTTCATTCAAAGCTGCGGCTAACGTAATGATTTTAAATGTTGAACCAGGTTCATACGTACTCCATACTGGTAAATTTCTATTGTACACTTCTGGAGAAACACTTTGAAAATCTGCCGGATCAAAACTCGGCCGACTCGACATACCTAAAATTTCACCATTTTTCGGATTCATCGCAATCGCAATCATACCATCTGGATTATATGTCGACTCTGCGATATTCATTTCTCTTTCCATAATTCTATTAATACGTGCATCAATTGTTAAGCCTAAATTCAAACCAGCTTCTGGTTTTTTGAAATCATCGCCAACATTAGGCATCCTTTGCCCTTTTGCATCTGCAAAAAAGCGCACATGACCTTCATCACCATTCAGTTCTTTATCATAATATTTTTCTAGTCCCATAAGACCTTGGTTATCACTACCTGCAAACCCTAATACATGTGATAAAAAGTTGCCAAATGGATAGTACCGGATAGAGTCCTCTGCGATATAAACACCTTTCAAACTTAATCCTCTTACCTCTTTCGCCTTATCATGTGATATTTTCCTTCCGCCTTTATCTAACCTTACAATTGATTCTTTTTTTGTAATCCTCTTATAAATCTCATCTTTTTCCACACCTAATACTGCAGCTAACTTCTCTGCAGTCTCTGCTGGTTTTTCAATTTGCCTCGGTACAACAAAGACAGTTGGAGCACTTTTATTCGTGGCAAGTTCCACACCATTTCGGTCTAAAATTTTTCCACGTTCAGGTTCAAAAGTAATATTACGACTCCATGAATCTTTCGCACGATCCGTTAACATATTCCCAAGAAAAAATTGCACATATCCAAGACGAATATCGATGATAGTGAAAATAAGTATACCTGATATGAGTATAAAAATAAGTCGTTTTCTAACTGTTACATTTGATACACGCATATTGGAACAAGCCTCCCTTACGCCTAGCTTGTTCCAATATATGCTTGTACTTATTTAATTAGAACTTCTTCTCTTTTACCATTACGGCTTTTCTGCTTCTTGTTGTGGTTCAAGTGGCGGTACAAGTGTTACACCTAACTCTGTACCAGGTTGCAACAATGTTCCTTCTGGTACACTTTGTTCGGTTACGTATCCTGTACCAGTAGGTTTTAGATTAAGCTTTAATGTTTTTGCTAAATTCATAACATCACGAAGTGCCCAGCCTTGTATATTTGGCATTGTAGGTTTATCTCCCACTAAGAAGACTCGGTCACCCTTTAATGTTTGTTCAGTTGCTTTCGGTACTTGATGCTGTACTTTCCCTTCACCTAATACGATTGGGCGAAGTTTTGCTTTATCAATGGCTTTTTTCGCTTCTTCCATCGTTTTTCCCGTTACATCTGGAACAGCAGTTTGCTGCTCTTTCACATATTTCTTCGGATCTTTCACTTCATTAGGCTTAATCTTTAAATACTCTAAACTATTCTTCGTTACATATTTAAAAATATCAGCTAAAGGTTGTGCGCCGCTCTCATCATCTTTCAATTTCGGCTTTTTAACAGCTACATACACAACAAGTTGCGGATTGTCCATAGGTGCCATACCTAAGAATGAGAATATATAATTCTCTCTTCCCGTCATATAGCCTCCTTTTCCATCCGGAATTTGCGCTGTTCCTGTTTTACCACCAACTGAATAGCCATCGACTTTATAAGCAGTTCCTGTTCCTTTCGGCGATGTAACAACGCGTTCTAATAACTGTCTTACTTGCGCTGCTGTCTCTTTTGTAACAGGTTTTCCCACTTCTTCTGGTTTATGTTCTAATTTTACTTCCTCTGTTATCGGATCTACAATTTTATCAATTGTATAAGGTTTCATCATTTTCCCATCGTTCGCAATAGCAGTTGCAGCCTGTACAAGCTGAATTGGTGTTACAGTAGAACCTTGTCCAAAAGCTGTTGTTACTTGCTGTATTTGCTGATCGAATACAATGGTATTTGAACCTTCACCAGGTAAATCAATATTCGTTTTTTCATCTAATCCGAAAGCATGGATATATTTCCGGAAACGGTCTGGACCAAGTTTTTGATCCCCTAAAATAGCAAACGCTACGTTGGAAGAGCGCTCTACACCTTCATCAAATGTGATAGATCCCCATCCAGCACCGCCATTATGATCTTTTATTTTGCGGTTCCCGACTTGATATGTACCAGACTGATAATAATCTTGTCCCTTATACACACCTTCATTAATAGCTGCTGCTAGCGTAAAAATTTTCATTGTTGATCCAGGTTCAAATGCATTTGCAATTGCGTCATTATAAAAATAATTATTATTCTCTTGGTTCGGATCATAACTAGGCTTACTAGACATCGCTAATATTTTCCCTGTTTTTGGATCCGCAACAATTCCTATTAAGCTTTCTGGCTCATAATGTTTACTCGCTTCTTTCATTGCATCTTCTAAATAACTTTGAATACGCTGGTCGAGTGTTAAATATACATTATCTCCATTTTTAGGTGCCTTCACATTCACTTTTCCACCGTCAAGAGATACGCCTCTACGATCGCCTGTATAAGCTACCTCTCCATTGGAAGCACCTAAATACTTATTCAAACTCTTTTCTAAACCAAATTGACCTACAGCGATTCCCTTTTCATCAGGTCTCGCATGACCTACAACATAAGATGCAAAATCACCGTTCGGATACACTCTTGCATTTTCAGTAATAAAAGATATACCTGGTAATTTCAATGCTTCTATTTGTTCTTTCTGTTCTTTCGTCAAGCCTTTACCTAATTTCCCAAACTCTACTTGACTTCTACCCTCTTTATTTAAAGTAGCTAAAATCTTCTCTTCATCTTTTCCGAGTACGCCCGCAATTTTCTTAGCAGTATCCTCTTTATTCTCAACAGGCTTCGCACCTTTTAATTCCGCTACAAGTTTATAAGAGTTTGCATCTTGCGCTAACACATGGGAATTTTGATCATAAATCGTCCCACGATTCGCTTCCAGAACTCCTGTTTTACTATGTTTTTGCTGAGCGAGTTTATCCAAATCCTGATTATGCACTGTTCCTGTCGCTTGTATGTAAAAAAATCGGGCTAATAACAGCAAAAAGAGCAGGAGGAATAAAATCATAAAATACCCTGCTCCCTTATTGGTATGAAATTTAGTCATATTTCTCTTCATTTTCCCTTCACACCTATTGCCTTATTTGAGGCCTTTCACATTATTCGCATTAATTTCTAGCCCGTGTTTTTTTGCAACTTCAGCGATTCGTTCATAACGACTTAACTTCTCTACTTCAGCCTGTAACTCTTGATTTTCTTTTTGCTGCTGTACAATTTTTTGTTCTATTGTCGCAGCTTCTACATTAACTTGATAAAGGCCTGCTTTATTTCCAATAAACGCTACACAGGCATACAATAAAAAGCCAATAAACGCTACATACAACAGTTTTTCGATTCTTGTAATCTTCGCTTTAGCTTTTGGTTGAACCATCTGCTGTGGGGGCGTTTGAATCTGAACCTCTTCTTGCGCTTGTTGCTTGTACTTTACAGCTAAGTTACTCATACCTCTCTCCCCTTTTTATCGTTTTTCAGCGATTCTCAATTTCGCAGAACGCGCTCGATTATTTTCTTCTAACTCTATATCAGAAGGTAAAATCGGTTTTCTTGTAATAAGCTTTAATTTCGGCTTAAATTCATCAGGAATAATTGGTAATCCTGGTGGCAATTGTGGCGTTGTACTATTTCGCTTAAACGTCGTTTTACAAATACGGTCTTCTAAAGAATGGAATGTTATAACGCTAACTCTTCCGCCTGGCTTAACCATCTCAATTGCAGATTCCAACGCTTCTTCAAATACTTTCAATTCATCATTTACCGCAATACGGATCGCTTGGAACACTCGCTTCGCAGGATGTCCACCCGTTCTACGAGCAGGAGCTGGAATACCCTCTTTAATTAGTTCTACTAATTCCCCTGTCGTTTCAATAGCTTTATTCTCACGATACGCTTCAATTTTTCTTGCTATTTGTTTTGAAAATTTCTCTTCGCCATACTGGAAGAAAATTCTTACAAGTTGTTCATATGACCAACTATTTACAACATCATAGGCTGTTAATGGGGCATCTTGATCCATTCGCATATCTAACGGTGCATCATGATGGTAACTAAAGCCACGCTCTGGTGTATCTAATTGCGGGGATGAAACACCTAAATCAAATAAAATACCGTCTACTTCTGTTATACCTAATTCCTGTAGTTTTTCAGATAGGTAACGGAAATTACTCCTTACTGTTATGAACTGCTCACCGTATGAAGAGAATTTTTCTTTCGCATTTTGAATTGCTATCTCATCTTGATCAAACGCGATTAATCTTCCGCCTTCAGTTAATTGGGATAATAAATAAGAACTATGTCCTCCTCCCCCCAGTGTACAATCTACATATGTACCACCTGGCTTTATATCTAAGCCATCTACTGTTTCCTTCAAAAGCACTGTTACGTGATTAAACATTGTTGCACCTACTCTTTTTCCAATTAATTATGTTGAATGTATCTCCTCCTCTAAACGCATATTTCACGACTAGAGAACGAAATACTATGAAAGAACGACTCATTTAACTTGCCTACAAAGGCAGCATACTATACAAATCGCCATTTTCTTTTATTATATACTAAATTTTATCATCTTTTGCGGGAATTTAAATAAAAAACTGTCGAAAAAGATAATAATACGTTTACATTTTGTGCTATTTTGTCATATATTTAAGTATCCTGCATAATTACGATATTAGCTTTTTTAAAATTAATAATTCAGAAAAATTTCACTTCACAGTAAATTCAACGGAATAAAAATAAAATCCTGCTCCTAAGAGCAAGATTCTATAGTTTTATAACGTGATGTTTTCCATTCCAAGAGAATGGTTTTTCCATTACACGATCAACGAAATCTAAACCGAACTGATTTAAATAGTAACATACATTCCACACACGCTCTTGTGGCGCTCCCAATGGGCGTAGTGCAAATTGTATACGACGGAATTTATTTAGTTCCACTTCATGTTTTTTCTCAACATTTCTTTTCAACATTCTTTCCAACAGTTCAATTTGTTCATTAATTTTGAACTCGTTTTTCCCTGCAAACGAACTTAATCCAGGATCTATTTTCTTCACAAACTGTTGTAATGACTTATGAATATCAATTATTTCTTTTTTCGCCTCTACAAATCGTTCATCTATCGGTTCCTCTATTTGATTAGATAGCCAGTTTTCACGCAACTTATCTACGTTATTCAAAAACGGGTCACTCTCTTGCAATTGTAAATCGTGTAAATCTGTCGCTATATCCCTCTCAATATAAGTAATTGTAATACGAGGAACGACAGGAGGCATTCGGAAGCCGATAGTATGGAAGACTTGTTGTAATTCACTCCAGTAAGCTAATTCCCCTGGACCTCCAATAAACGCCAACGTAGGAAATACATACTCTTGCATAAGAGGGCGCGTTACAACATTATTACTAAAGCGCTCTGGGCTTCTTTCCATCTCTTCAATCAATTCCTCATATGAAAAGGAATACGTCCCATCTTTCCCAACAAACTTCCCTTGATTGTCTTCAAGCAACACTCGCTCATTATCAATTTCCATAAATATATGTACTGCATTAGACTTTGTTTCAATAATTGGCTTATATCCTAATTCTTTAATTACTTCCTGTTGGTTATGAAGCCCCTCTTGCACTTCTTTATACTTACTTACAATTTGTTTAAAAAACGGCACTTCTAATTTTCTTAATTCAGGATGATGCGAATCGACAAGAATTAAACCAGAATTCATGAACATTTTCATAATAAGGTGACCAAAGAAATCTACATACGTATTCGATTTCCGTAAAGAATCATCAATAAATCGCAGTACATCCTTTGTAAAATTCGTTTCAGGGTATGTTTTAAAAATTTCTTCAATCCACTTTCTACAGTCTTCCAAAGAAAGCTCAGACTCTGAAGCACTCGCCTTTTTCGGATTACGATCATGAAAAATGGTCTTTTTTATTTTTTTATTCTTCGTTACAAAAGTATGATTAATTTCATCCATATCATGGTCTTCACCAGCAATCCAGAAAACAGGAACAACTTTAACGCCTAAACTTTCTTCCTTTTCCTTCGCAAGCTGTAAAACTGAAATAATTTTATGAATCGTATAAAGTGGCCCAGTTAATAACCCAGCTTGTTGTCCAGCTATAACAACATATGTATCTTCATCTTCAAGCGCTTTTACATTTTGAATTGTAGCTTCTCCCGCTTGTAATTTTGTATTATATTCTAATAAATGCGCTACTAAATCTTGGCGGAAAAACTCCCTCTCACGCAAATCTTGTACACGCTGTTTAAAAGCATCTTCTGTTAACATATAATCAAAACACGACTGTATCTCTTTTTTACCGTTCATATAGTCCGCTACAACACCTTGTTGCGGAACAGAGATTTCTTTTATCTCCATATAATTCTTCCTTTCGTATCCTGTTCTCTCACCAATCCACATTGTAGTCAATGTTTCACGTAAAAGCAAAGAATTACACTTATACTTTTACTTCTAACCCTTTTATTGCATCGAACAAAAATTGAAGTGTCGGAACGGATCGTTGCTGTTTCTTAGCTTCTTCTAATACATATCCAACAATCGCACCAATCTCTGTTTGTCTATTCGCCCTTACATCTGCCAGCATAGATGATGTATTATGAGATGTTCTTTCACATACATGACGTACCATTTCCCATACCATTTCTTTTTCTTCTTTAACGAGAAAAACGACTTCCTTGAATACTTGCTCCATCATCTGATAAAAAAACGGGTTCGTGATCAATTCTCCGTTCTTGACCTGTAATAATGCCGTCAATGGATTGATACATACATTCACTACTAATTTTTTGTGCATAACATCCTTCCAATTATCTTCTATTCGAATTGGAAAATGCGGAAAAGGAAAGCAATTAAATATTTTTTCAAAATGTATAGACCGACCGCGCACGATTCCAAACTTCGTTACACCTATCCCTGTATGATAAACGGTATGTCTTTCTTCTTTTTTCGCACCATGCTCTACAATTCCAACTGCAATATTTTCATTCTCTATTTTCTGCATAGCATGAAGGTGTGACATTCCGTTTTGCAAAAAGACTACTGAGGATTTCCCTCGCACAAAAGGTAGTATGTCAGTTATATGATATTGCTTAACAGCAATAAATATATAATCTAGCTGCTGGTCTAGCATGCTTTCTATTGGTAATACTGGCGGGAATACCGTTTCACGTTTCCCCTCCCTAATACAAGTTACACCCGTTATATTTAATTCGTCAGCCTGCTTAGCTGTCCTTGTAAACAACGTAACATCTTGATTACTTTTTTGTAAATAAAATGTATACAATAGACCAATAGCTCCTGGTCCCACAACTCCAATTTTCATTTTCACACAAGGAACTCATTTGAACACGATACATAAGTCCCTTTTTCCCCTCCTCTTTTATTCCGCGAACCCCCGATTCATACGGAATCATAATTAACTAAAGATGATCAAATGCCACCTCTTCTTTCAATATGTATATACTACTTATTACTATACTTCTACTCTTAGTTTAGCAAATCCTCAAAAAAATAATAAAAGAAATACACTATCATCTTCATAAAAATAAAAAAATGAGTTATAATATTATTATAAATATTTTCACTTTTCTGCATTCAACGAGACAAAAAGGATGTGATGTTATGGGATTCCCAAAAGTTGAGCGCTTGCTCATCAATTATAAAACATTAGACGAGTTTAAAAAATTTAAAGGCTGCGGAGCTCAAGAACTATCCATGTTAGAAGAATTACAAGCAAACATTATTGAAAACAATAGTGAATCTCCATTTTACGGTATTTATTACGGTGGATCACTCATTGCACGTATGAGTCTATACATGAAAAGGAACGGCGGGGAACCATTCGAAATTACAGGTACTTACCTAGAACTTTATAAACTTGAAGTATTACCAACTTTCCAAAAACAAGGATTCGGAGAAATGCTTGTAAATTATGCGAAGGGACTGCAGTTCCCAATTAAAACGATCGCACGTATCCATTCAGCTGGTTTTTGGGATAAATTAAATTTCCAACCTGTGTCAGTACCTGATGGTGATTTTTACGTTTGGCACCCAGAAACAAATTTGAATGCGGTTACAAATGAAGAGTCTGCATAAGAAATAAAAAAACAGCTACATAGCAGCTGTTTTTTTATTTCTTTAACTTCTCTAATTTCCCATTCGAACGAGCGCTATTTCTTTCCGCTACCATTACACTTCTTTTTTGATCGATATAATCAAGCAATGTTCTATATTCTTCCTCATATACTGATAATCGCTCCAACAGGCTCTCTTTCTCTGTTTGTAACGATTCAATTTGCTGTTGCAACACCACTAAAGAGTTTTCATCTTTATAATTTTGCAAGAAATCAATAACATCATTCAATGTAATTGACGTAGGTTCTAATACCTTCGTCTCTTTCACTTCATAATTTTCCACTTTACGCAGTTGCTTCGCTTCTTCAATACGTTCTTTGTATTGCTTTCTAACGTAAGAATTCCATCTAAAGCCACATGCTGCTGGTGTACGAGATAAATGTCTTCCCACTTCTTTAAAGGCAGATAATTGCGTTCCACCTTCTCGAATATGCCGGAGTACTACTTCTGCCAGAAGCAAATCTTCATCATCAGTCCAAGCATCTTGTCTTGTTGTCGCCATCTCTCTAGTCCTCCCTATGCATTTTTTATTAAACATATGCAGTTACTAGAAAAGATAGAATACAACAAATGAAGAATAAGACAAAAAAAATAAACGTAGAAGATATCTTCTACGTTTATTTTCCCGCAATTACTTGCTGATTACTTCTTTACCTTTGTAAGTACCGCATGCTTTACATACACGGTGAGCTAATTTCGCTTCACCACAGCTTGGGCACTCTACCATACCAGGTACTGATAATTTGAAATGCGTACGACGCTTTCTTTTTACTGTTTTAGAAGTTCTTCTAAAAGGTACAGCCATTCTTCCCACCTCCTTAAAAGAAATAGTTATTTTCATATGAAGGCCTGAACCAGTCTTCCGATTATTTGTCAAAAAACTTTGCAAGTCCTGCCAATCTTGGATCAACAGGCTTTTCTTTGTCTTCTTCCGAAATCACTTGCCAGTCTTGACCTTGCGTCGGTGCTCCACCAGAAACATCATCACTGAAAATTTGCATTGGAATCTCCAAAAGTATATTTTCCTTGATTACGGGCAGTAAGTCAAGTACTTCTCCTTCTAAACAATGAATTTCAGCTTCAGTTTCAAATTCTTCTTGTGAAGTTTGGAACACCTCAGTTGTTTTAATGTCAAATGGTAATGTCACATCTACTAAAGAGCGAGAACATGGTAAAACCATGCTTCCAGTTATATGTAGATGGAACGTAAACTTACCGGAGCCAAAATCAACTCTTCCTGTTACGTGAACAGGATTAATTTCACGAATATCTTTCTCGACCTCTTTTAGCTCACTTACATCTACCATCTCATCCAATGTCAATCCTTTATTTCTCAATTTATTCAATTGATGGATGGACCATTTCATATCATATCACCTCAAGGCAACAAACAAAATTATAGCTAGCCATTTTATATTTGTCAATGTTTTTTCTTTACACTATAATGAAGTCATCATAGTAAATAATATATAGAGTATCACGTTTTTCAAAAAGATGCTACATCGAAAGGAGAGATTACCATAAAAGCCAGTGGTATTGTTGTTGAATATAACCCTTTTCATAACGGTCATGCTTATCATGTGCAACAAACAAAAAAGTTAACACACTCTGATATTACAATCGCTGTTATGAGTGGCCCTTTTTTACAACGTGGTGAGCCAGCACTCGTATCCAAATGGTATCGTACCAAAATGGCCTTAGCATGCGGTGTAGACCTCGTTGTAGAGCTTCCTTATGCCTTTTCAACGCAAAAGGCCGAAACCTTTGCAAATGGCGCTATTTCTATTTTAAACGCCCTACACGTTTCTGAAATTTGTTTCGGCAGTGAAGATGGACAAATCGAAAATTTTTATAACACCATCTCTGTGCAGAAAAATGAAGAAGAGACTTTTAATCGTCTTGTAAAGCAATTTATGAACGCAGGTAATAGTTACGCAAAAGCTACATCTGAAGCTTTCCTACACATTTTATCTTCTGAAAAAAATATAGACATGTCACAACCAAATAACATTTTAGGCTTCCAATACATAAAAGCAATTCTAATGCAAAATAGTTCTATGCAAGCACAAACGATAAAAAGATTCGCATCTCATTATCATGATGAAACATTTAACGACCAACATATTGCAAGCGCAACAAGTATTCGCAAACAACTTTTTAGTGAAAATAGTTCCTTTACAGAAATTGAGCCTTTCATCCCAAAAGCGACTGCTTCTCTTTTAACGAGTTATAAACAAAACTACGGGACATTACATAATTGGGAACAATACTTTTCATTTTTTAAATACAAACTTATGACGATGTCTCCAGAAGACTTACGACATATATATGAAATTGAGGAAGGTTTAGAGCATCGTATTTTATCAAAAATACAAACCAGTTCCTCCTTCCATTCATTCATGGAAGCGTTAAAAACGAAACGTTATACGTGGACTAGATTACAAAGAGCTTGTACACATATTTTAACAAATACAACAAAAGAAGAAATACATTGCGCAAATATAGAGCAACATGCACCATACCTTCGTCTATTAGGCATGTCACAAAAAGGACAAACGTACCTTTCAAAAAACAAGAAAAAAATAGAGCTTCCAATCCTTACCCATACAAAAACATTTGACCATCCTACTTTACACATAGATCGAAAAGCCAATTCTGTATATTTCTCCATCATACAAGAACCATTACGAACACAACTACTAAAACAAGATGCAACACATCACCCAATTCGTTACGATGAAACAACTGCAAAATTCCTATAAAAAAATCTCTCTGAAAAAGAGAGATTTTTTTATTTATTGCCCATTTTTTCCAAATACATTAATGCATCATCCAACGTATCAACTGGCACAACTTTCATTTTCGTTTTAATATCTTTCGCAGCCTCAAGTGCATCTTTATAATTCGATTTCTCTGCACCTTTTTCATTTGGTGCAAAGAACACTTCAGCACCAGCATCACTTGCAGCAACCACTTTTTGCTGAATACCGCCAATCGGGCCAACTTCTCCCTTTTCATTGATCGTCCCTGTTCCAGCTATTTCATGCCCTCTTGTTAAATCATCTTCCACCAGTTGGTTATATATTTCTAATGTAAACATTAGGCCTGCCGATGGTCCGCCTATTTCATGAGAGTCAATTTTCACTTTCGGATCTACCACTAATTCTCTTTCCGTAACGATAGAAACACCTATACCAACACGTCCATTTCCATTCGGAATAGTCTTTACATTTAAATTTTCTTTTAACTGTTTCCCATCCCTCTTGTACTCAATATTTACTGTATCTCCTTCTTTTTTCCCTGTCATATATTCAATAAATTGTTCTGTCTTTTCAAATGTTTTTCCGTCGACGGCAATGATAACATCTCCAAGTTTAAGCTTTCCTTCTGAAGGCATCCCTTTCGCTACACCAGCAACCAACACACCTTTATTTTCAAAAGAAACAGTACGATTTGCACGTTTATAAGCATTATAAATCGCTGCATTTTGCGAATCTTTCATCGCATAATTTTGGCGAAATTGATATTCTTCATCACTTTCACCTTTTTGCAATATTTCTTCCGCTTTTGAAATATGTGTATATTTATTAAACTGTGCCGCTATTAAATTCACTACATTTGCCGGTCCCATTGAAACCGTAACAAGCATAAAATCACCTGATTCTTTTGTTCCCCCTTCAACTTGAACGTAAGGCTCTAATTTGGCAGCCATTCCTGGTTTCGTTACATAATACGGCAGACGTACATAAACAAGTAACATTGCCAATATAACCCCTATTAAAATTGCATATATAAACCGAAAACGCTTAAACATTATGTTTCTCCTTCCACTGCTCAATTAATAAATGAATATTTGCAACATACTTTTCCGCTTCTACCTCTCCAACTCGAATAATGTCTTCAATGTTTGTAAAAGCCCGGGAACTAAATTGTTCTACAGCTGGTCGCATCATTAAATCAGATGCAATTTGCCGATTTATCACAAGCTCATGTTGCATAATTTCAATACTCTGCATAATTACATCATAAATAGACGTAACCTCTCCATTTACTTTAATCGGGGATACATCAACAGCAATGACAATATCGGCACCTAACTCTTTCACAACCGATACTGGGATGCGATCAATTACTCCGCCATCTACCAATAATCGTCCATCTATTTTCTCTGGCACAAACACTCCAGGTACAGAAATACTTGCTCTCACCGCCTCTGCAACTGGACCACTTGTAAAAACTACTTTTTCCCCCTTTAAGATATCAGTAGCCACAACAGCCGTCGGGATATCTAATTCTTCTAAATTTTTATTATATGTAAACATTTTAATCATATCTTTGACACGTTTTCCAGAAATAAATCCCATTTTCGGAACCGTAAAATCTAAATAATATTTCCTCTTAAAAACATTTGCCAGTTTATACAGTCTTTCAACGTTTGAACTAGCCGCATAAAATGTACCTACTAAAGCCCCCATACTACTTCCTGCAATCATATGAATCGGTATATCATTTTCCCTTAAAACCTTTATAACACCAATATGAGCAAAACCTTTTGCGCCCCCAGATCCAAGAGCTAAGCCAATTTTCGGTTCTTTCACTTTTCTCACCCTTTAATTTTTTTCGTTCCTTTTTCATACTTATGGTCTAAATTCACTACGTATCCACGTATACTGAAATGAACGTTTTTTGGGACAAAGGGGGATTTACTTACATGTATGAAAAATGGAAAACGGCTTTCCTTACCATATCAACACTTTTTTTAACCTTTTCTCTTGTACTCCACCCCCAAGCTGCTTTACAAGCTTCCATTCGAGGGTTAAATATATGGTGGGAAGTTGTATTCCCTTCACTTTTACCGTTTTTCATCATTGCCGAACTTCTCATTAGTATTGGTGTTGTAAAATTTATAGGCGTTATATTAGAACCACTTATGCGACCACTTTTCCGCGTTCCAGGAATAGGCGGATTTGTTTGGGCAATGGGAATGGCTTCAGGCTTTCCCGCTGGCGCCAAATTAAGCGCTAGACTGCGCAAAAGCAATCAACTAACACAAATTGAAGCAGAACGCCTCGTATCTTTTACAAACTCATCCAATCCACTTTTTATTTTCGGGGCTGTTTCTATCGGTTTTTTCAATAATCCGAAATTAGGAATCGTATTAGCTGCTGCACATTATGTAAGTAATTTTGCCGTCGGGTTACTGATGCGTTTTTACGGCAATAACAACAGTTCCACGCATGATAAACATGTTACTAAAAAACACCCTTTTCAAAACCCTTTTTCAATTCTACACGAGACACGTATGCAAGAAAAAAGACCAATAGGAAAATTACTTGGGGACGCTATCGTTTCTTCTATTCAAACGCTACTTATGATTGGTGGATTTATTATTTTATTCTCTGTTTTAAATAAAATGATTACTGTATTTCATATTACAGCAGCCCTTTCTTTTATTATGCAACATATTTTATCATTCTTCCAACTAACTACTGAATTTAGTATCCCAATATTATCTGGCATGTTTGAAATGACACTTGGAAGCCAAATGATTAGTCAAATAACTGAAACACCCCTCCTGCAGCAAGCTATGGTAACAAGCTTTATTTTAGCATTTAGCGGCCTTTCTATTCAGGCACAAGTCGCTAGCATATTAGCTGAAACAGACATTCGATTTAAGCCCTATTTTTTCGCACGAATTATCCAAAGTATTCTTGCCCCTATTTTTACTTTTATATTTTGGAAACCATTTTATGAAAAAGTAAGCTCTTTCTCACCTATGCAAAAAGATATCCCTGTCTTTTTATCGAATCATTCTTCTATTCTGCATGAATTTTGGACATCTTTTATACACTACGGACCGATATTTACATTATTTTGCTTATATGTATATGTCATCTTATTATTTTTTCGGAGCAACAAAGAAAAACCCCGTTCACTTTAACGGGGTTTGAAACTTTTCTTTTAAAGCACGTTCTACAACAGGAGGTACAAGATCTACTACACTTCCTCCATATCTCGCAACTTCTTTCACAATGCTCGAGCTTAAAAATGAGTATTGATTGTTTGTCATAATAAAAAAGGTTTCAATGTTTTCATCTAACTTTCGATTCATAGAAGTAATTTGCATCTCATATTCAAAATCAGAAACTGCGCGTAACCCACGTAAAATCGCGTTCGCATTACGCATTTTTGCATACTCAACTAATAGTCCACTATGTGAATCTACTTTGACATTAGGAATATCCTTTGTTGCTTCTCGAATTAAATCTAAACGCTCTTCCACTGAAAAGAACGGTTTTTTTGACGAGTTGTTTAAAACTACTACGTATACCTCGTCAAATACTTTTGCTCCCCTTTTAATAATATCCAGATGCCCAAGGGTAATTGGATCAAAACTTCCCGAAGAAATAGCTATACTTGTCATTCCGTCCCCTCACCTTCATACTTATAAATCGATATCGCTGTAATGCCATAATTTTCAGCTCGCACTTTTACAAGTCTTCCTATAGCCTCAGGTAAAACTACATCATTACCATGCTCCGCCATAATTAAACCATCGTTATGTAGCAATCCATGTTGATCCATTACACTAATTAAAGATACAATTTTTTGATCTTTATATGGAGGATCAATTAATATAAGATCAAATGATATTTCACGTTTTATAAGTGCTTTTATCGCACGTTCTGCATCATTCCGATATACTTCAGCTTGTTCCTGTATTCTACAACTTTCTAAATTTTGATGGATTACCTTTATCGCTTTATTGTCTCGATCAACAAAAATCGCTTTATCAATCCCTCTACTTATAGCTTCGATTCCAAGACCACCGCTACCACCAAATAAATCAAGAGCGACACCCCCATCAAAATAAGGTCCTATCATATTAAAAATGGATTCTTTTACTTTATCAGTCGTTGGACGTGTTGTATTACCTGGCACCGCTTTAAGTGGGTGTCCTTTACATTTTCCTGAAACTACTCTCATCTGTTGTCACTACCTTTATTTCAATCTATAGAGCAATTATAGAAAGCCCTTCTCCATTCGGTAACCGCTACCAAACTTTACGATTCCATTCATCTTCCAACGAAGACTAGAAGAACTTAGCTTAAAATAACCGCTCTGCATTTTTATGTATTCATCTCACCATTCGCTAACACGAACTATTCGTTTCACTTTATCTTTTTTATCCTATCATAAAATAAAAAAAAGAAAAATAAAAAGCCCAACATAAAATTTAATTTCATCATGTATATCTTCATTTAGATTGGACATAAATAACTATAACAACATCACCTTCGATGTTGTTGCCAACCGCGGAGAAGACTTACGTTTCCCCATAAGTTCTTCCTCCGGTTTCTCCTCTCCCTTTGCCTTCTTACTAGTACATGCTAGTATAAGAAGGGCCCTGCTTTGCAGGGTTTTTTTTCTTTGTCTACTTTTCATTTAAAAAGTGAGATGGTACAGTAAAAGAAAGAGGAGGAAAAGATATGATTCAACGCTTTATAGAACTCGGAGAGGGCTACTCTGATTTATATGAATTACTTGAAATTGCCAAAGCAAATCAAGAACGTATAACACATATGTTACAATTTGAAACAATTAAAAATGAAAAAAAAGTGTGCTCACTTGTTGTAATATTAAAACCAACTACTACTGGTGATTTCCAACCATTATACATATGTCGTGAAGGCATTCCTGTACTTGAAAATAAAAAAAGTAAACGCGTCATTTTATTTGAAGAAACGGCAGAACAACTTGGAAAAAAAGTGACTACCTTTACGGTAAAACCATCCACAACTTTCCCAGAAAAAGAACTGTTTTTCAATCATTTAATTGGTATTTTACGAATGAATAATTTTATTCCTCCAATGAAATAATGTGTTATTTCAAATAAAAAATCCCCTGTTAAAATTAGCAGGGGATTTTTTCTATTAGCTATAATCGTATTCTTTTGCCCGATCAGGACGTGAATTTTCAAATTCCGTTTTTAAATACGGGCGGTACGACTGTTCTATCTTTTTCACAAAAGGAAGTTTGTTCAACTTTTGCATCATATGCTCAATTTGTTCCATATCACAATATACTACTGCATATTTTAAACGTTTTGATATGTAATGTATGTTACCATATTTTCTTAAAATCTTGGCATGTTTCAATGAATGTAAATAAACAATCATACTTTGTCGTTGCCCGAACATAATCTTCTCCATCTTCTCCTTTTAAAAACATATATTTTATATTTTATGAAAACCAATCAGAAATTTATGACATTACAGGACAAACTCTGTATACGTTTTCTTCTATCTTCTAAAAAACGGGGTGATTTACCCCGTTTTTTTACAACCGCAACCTCCGCCGGTACCACAACCGCCACCACAGCCACCAGCATCAAAAAATGGATTTCCTGTTGGAACTTTGATGGAAGAGGACACCTCAGAACCGATTGCTACACTAACTTCATCTAACAACTTTTGTAAAGCCGTTTCTACTCGTTTAAAAGCTGCAATCTTATCATGTAAATCTACAGAACGCTTCAATTCCCTCATTTTCGTCGAAACGAAAGTATAGTCAGGATGATATTTACCGAAACGTTGCACTTCCTCATATCGTTCTTTCATCGCTGTAAATTGCTGAATTAACGTCTGAACTTCCATATCTTCATGCAAGTCTTTATAACATTTACGGTAATCTTCTGCTATATCTGAACAGATGATCGCTTTTGCAAGCTGCTCTGCCTTATCTAATATTAATACGCTTTCTAGCGTCGCTACAATCATGAGAGACACCTCCGAGTATTTATCATACCACATTTAGAATAGAACTACTAATTGAAGTGTCTCACTAAACAGAAAGATATCATTCTAACTATTTTTTAATAATTTCAGTACACATTTATACATTAATATGTTCCGCGATGTTGTATTTAACAACATCCCACTTCCCACTATTTTCATTCACATAACTAATACATGCGTTTTTTAACGGTGTTTTAAACGAAATATCTTCCGGAGCAATTGCATGTAAAATTGCTTTTATCGCATGAGAATGGGCTACAATAATAATACGTTTGCCAGAATGAGTTTCTGCAACATCTTTTACCGCAGCAAAACAACGAGCTACAATTTCTTCATCTTGCTCCATACCTTCTACTTTACCTTCTGCAATTAATTCCCTAACAGTCGCAACTGGCTTCCCAGAAGCTTCACCAAAATTACGTTCAACAAATCGCTCATCTAATAAAATTGATTGTAATCCAGTTGCCTCTGCAATTTCCTTAGCTGTTTCTTGCGCTCTAATTAATGGGCTACTTATAATTATATCCCATGCCTCCGCTTGCAAAGCAGCTGCACTTTGACTCGCTTGCTTCTTCCCCACTTCATTAAGCGGAATATCTTCACGTCCCTGAATAATCTCTTGAAAATTCCAATCAGTTTGTCCATGTCGTACTAAACAAATTTCCGTCATGCTCATGCTGCAACTCCTTTTTAAATAATCCGCTTCTATTGTATCAAAAGTTCTGCATGACGGACATAGTTTTCCCTTCCAATTATGTTGCATTTTGCTGCTTCATATACTGAAACATATCAATCATAATGGAAGCAACTGCCAATTGATTTTGAAATTTCTCAACTTTATCTGGTATCGTTTTTTTGAAATGTTGCATAGCTGCTAACTCAAATGCCTCTTTTTCTTCAGGGTTTCGCGTTAGTTTTCTATACCAGTAAGGTTGCTCCCTAATATAGCGAGATAAATCCTCATCAGCCTTTATAAACTCCATAATTTCTGCTCTCATCCGCTTTCCTCCTAATCCTTCTGAAAGAAAAATGGATTATTTTCGGAAGTACTCTCTTCTTGCTGCGTGCGTTTTCCTTGAAATTGTTGAAAAACTTGTTGCACACTCCCAATAGCACTCGTCACATTGGCTAAATGATGTTGCATTTGTTCCACGTCTAACTTTTTAAAGAAAGAAAGCATTTGCCCCATCACATCAGCAGTTTTTTCCTCTTCAGTTCGAGTATCCTTTTCTTTTCCATTTTCTTTTTTCTTTTCTTTTACCGAAGAAAAAGCAGGCGCTCCATCCGGTCTAAAAGTTGCCCATATTGGATCTTCTTCACCAAGTAAGTACCATTCCTCATAAAACTGTTGCCAAGTTTTATGACCACTTCGAACTTCATGAAGCATTTTAGGGTGATGGTTTACAAACTCTTTAAACTGTTGAACCGATGGATGTAACGGTCCTTTTGTTGTCGGCATAATCCTCACCTCTTCATGTATATCTACTATATAATAAGAAAAAAAAGGCGCATGGTTCGCCTATTTTTAGACGATTCATGCACCTTTTTATCCTACTATTTGCATAGGGGAAGATTCCCATCCACAATTTACAGTTTCATTTTATTTCCGAATAAAGTTTTGTGTATAAAACTTATCGTATACGCCAACACCTAATCCTGTAAATTGTTCATTCAATAAATTTTTTCGATGTCCCTCACTATTTAACCAACCTTGCAATGCCGCAACCCCATCACTATGTTGCGCCGCTATGTTCTCACCGGCAAGTTGAAATCCTACTTTCCCGCGCTGTAAACGATCTCCTAACGTACCTAATGTAGGTGAATCGTGTGAAAAGTAATTATTATCCTTCATATCTTTACTATGACCGATTGCCACCTCTGCCGTTTGTTGGTCCCACGCTAATAACGGTAAATTATGACGACTTCGAATAATATTTGTTAAATCAAAAATTTGTTGCATATTCCCATTCTCTATTTGTTTCATTTTATCTGGAGTTAATGGTTGTTCTGCTAATAATTCACCCGAATAAACGAGCTGATACGGTCTTTGACGCAATAACGTTTCGTCATCCATATAACGAACACCGACAAGCTCATGCGTAAAATGATCAAAATATAATTGTGCCCAACCATCTTCTACTGGTACTAATGGTTGTTCCATCACTTCGGTATCAGATAACTCAAATTGATAACTATTCTTTCCTCTTTTTAACGAAATCTCATGAGAAAGTGGATTCTTTTTATACACATCTTCATACTTTTCATTTATATAATAAGGTGGCACCTTAACTTGCTCACCAGCGACATACGCCGTTACAATTTTACGTTCAGCAACCCCAAATTGAACATACTGAGCTAAATCTTGATTGTATACCCACCATTCATATCCGTAAGCAGATGGTTCTATTCGAGAAGGTTCGCCCCATTTTGCTAATAAATTTTCAGAGTCCCCACCAATCATATTTAAAACCGTATCAGAAGAGTCTTCATTTACTTGTTTTTTCTTTTTCACAATTTTATTTTCTTGCTTTGATTGAGAAGGGGTTAATATATATTGTGAAACGAGTAATTTCCCGTATAAATCAACAGCTAAAATTAAAATTGTAATCATTACGATACGCAATAATTTCTTCAATCGATATACCTCCTGCAAAAAACATAAAATTGAGATATACACAAATCCTTTTCTTTCCTTTTTTTGTGTGTACCGTACTCTTTTCACTATATCATATTTTCGCAAAAAAAGTCTGGATTATCCCTTTTCTCTCAATATGAATTGCACTTTCTTATTATTCATACTATTATAAAAATAATGGTGTAACATTAAAAAAGGAGGTATTTTATGCAATTTACAAATACGAAATTTAATGGGGCAGTCGTTGATTTAACACTATTAACAGAGATTATGGAAAAGAACCATTTTGTACTTGCTGGACAGTGGGATTATGAACGAGTTACATACGATTATAAATTCGAAATATTAAACGATGTTTATTATTTACGTGTACAAGGTTTAGCTGTTGAAGGTGACATTGGCAGCAGACACGCTGAAATAAAGCTACTCCCTCCCTTATTAGGTAAACATTATTATCCTCACGGCGTTGAATATGGTGATGGTGAAACTTTCCCAACGAATGTAATTCAAAAAAGCGAACAACTCCTACAAAATATCGAAAAAGAGTTAAAAGAATTCCAAATCATTGAGTAAATAGAACAAGCGCATCAATATGATGCGCTTGTTCTATTTATCTTACTTAAGAATGAATCGTCTTTTTGACTGGATACCCATAAATAGTTCCATCCTTTACTTTAATCTCATCTTCCCAAGGAACCTTATATTTACCTTCAGCTAAATCTTTTACAAACGTATATGGGTTTTCTTTCACCCCACCAGGAGTCGCTACATATCCCCTTGAACCTAGATTATATATATTATTTTCGAGACCCCATCCTAATCTAGCTTGATCTGCTAGCTCTGGATATACTTCAGCAGTAACAATCTCCCAAGGATTTCGGTGTCCCTGCACTAAAGTAGTCCCATCAAAATTACATACTTGTCCTTCACCAAAATAATAAAATACACCATCATAACCGGCTAAGTTCACCGACAATGTATACATTAAATTTTGCCATGCATTCGAACGATTAGTTAACATCCATTGTTCACTAACTTGTGTGCTATATCCAGAAATACGAATCAAGACATTTGCACCTTTATAAGCTGCTTCACGAGCTACTTCAGGAAACATACCATCATGACAAATACAAACAGCTAATTTACTTCCTCCTGGCCCATCACAAACAGGTAAACCTAAATCTCCAGCCTTCCAAGGTTCAACTGGCACCCAAGGATTTAGCTTACGATACTTCAAAATCATTTATGATGATAGGTAAGGCTTTGATGTAATCTCCACCTTTTCCCCCACCTCACACCGTACGTGCTAGTTTCCTAGCATACGGCGTTCCATCGTTTCCAACTGACTTTAAAATCAAATTATGTTACTA
>NZ_JAQQGG010000035.1:0-556 GCF_028548245.1 Bacillus sp. FF-1 | reverse complement strand
ATCGGCGTTAGTCCCGTCCTTCATCGACTCCTAGTGTCAAGGCATCCACCGTGCGCCCTTTCTAACTTAACCAAACTAAAATTAAAAAATATGAGCTACACTGTTATCTAGTTTTCAAAGAACATACCATTTGCTATTTAAAATAGCTTTTTGGTGGAGCCTAGCGGGATCGAACCGCTGACCTCCTGCGTGCAAGGCAGGCGCTCTCCCAGCTGAGCTAAGGCCCCAAGTTGTATGGTGGGCCTAAATGGACTCGAACCATCGACCTCACGCTTATCAGGCGTGCGCTCTAACCAGCTGAGCTATAGGCCCATACAAATTGCAGGATTTATTTATATCATATCCTCATTTAAGAGTCAATACTTTTTATTGAACTCTCAAAACTAAACGAAAACGAAACACGGAAACTTATATTGATAAGCAGCGCTTATCAATTCTCCATAGAAAGGAGGTGATCCAGCCGCACCTTCCGATACGGCTACCTTGTTACGACTTCACCCCAATCATCTGTCCCACCTTAGGCGGCTGGCTCCAAAAGGTTACCCCACCGACTTCG
>NZ_JAQQGG010000034.1:0-1448 GCF_028548245.1 Bacillus sp. FF-1 | reverse complement strand
GTGAACCGCACCCAATTTGTTAGACAAATAACTAACAATTGGAGGTGCGGTTTTATTATGTCTAGAAAATATAAATTCGAATTAAAAAGAAATGCCGTTGAACATTATTTAAATACAAATGATTCTTTTAAAGTGACTGCCAAAAAATATCAAGTCAGTATATCGTTATTAAAAGAGTGGGTGGCACGTACTAGAGAACAAGGAATAGAGTCCTTAAACTCTAAATGTACAAGGTATGACATTCAGTTTAAAATGGAAGTATTGAATTTTATGAACAATACAGGAGCTTCGCCCCTACAAGCGGCCGCTATGTTCAACGTTCCATCTCCTCGTACCGTTAGGAAGTGGCGATCAATGCTAGAATCACAGGGGATAGATGCTCTTCGTAAAACAAGTAAGGGGTACTCCACTGTGAAGAAGAAACAGGCTATTGCACCTAAGAAAAAACAAAATATTAACTCTCAAAATGATTTACAAAAAGAAATTGAATACTTACGCATGGAAAATGCTTATTTAAAAAAGTTACACGCCTTAATTCAACAAAAACAACAATCTCTGAAAAAGACAAAGCACACATAATATATGAGTTAAGGCATGAATATAAAATTATCGACTTGATTAAAGCGGCTGAAATGGCTCGTAGTACATATTATTACTGGGTGAAACAAATGAGTCGTGAAGATAAATATAACGAGGTTAAAGAAAGTATTAAGCAGATTTTTCAGGAACACCAAGGGCGATATGGCTATAGGCGTATCACACTTGAATTACGTAATCAGGGCTATACCATTAACCACAAAACCGTCCTTCGCTTAATGAATCAATTAGGGTTAAAATCGTTGGTAAGAATCACTAAATACCGCTCTTATCGCGGGAAGGTTGGGAAGGTAGCGCCAAATGTCTTGAAGCGTGATTTCAAGGCCTCTAAGCCTAATGAAAAGTGGGTTACAGATGTTACTGAAGTTCATTTGTTTGGTGAAAAACTCTACCTATCTCCTATTCTAGACTTGTTTAATGGTGAGATTATTTCCTATAATATTGAGAAACGCCCTACATTCCTTCTAGTCGAAAGGATGTTAGATAAGGCTTTAAAATGCTTGGATAAAGAAGATACTCCTATCCTTCATTCAGATCAAGGTTGGCACTATCAAATGGATAGATATCAATATATTTTAAGAGAAAATAATATAACTCAAAGTATGTCCCGTAAGGGAAATTGCTTAGATAATGCAGTCATTGAAAATTTCTTTGGCTTATTAAAATCTGAATTACTTTATCTTAAAGATTTTGAAAGTATGGAACACTTTAGGGAAGAACTAGAGAATTATATTTATTATTACAATAATAAAAGGATTAAGGCAAAATTAAAAGGATTGCCTCCTGTAAAATACAGAATTCAATCCTTATTAGCTGCTTAAATATATGTCTAACTTTTCGGGTCCAGTTCA
>NZ_JAQQGG010000033.1:0-1571 GCF_028548245.1 Bacillus sp. FF-1 | reverse complement strand
GATTTACAAAATAGAGTTTCAGTATTAGAACGTGAAGAACCTCAATATAAAGGGTTTTAAGTAGACTGGAGGAAATGACTATGTCTCACCTGCCGGAATGGACACTTGTCATTCTTCGCTCTGTATTCATATTAATTATTTTATTCGCTATTACGAAATGGTTAGGGAAAAGACAAATCTCTCAGCTCTCCTTTTTTGAATACATAGCCGGAATGACAATCGGTGACATCGCTGCCCAAGTATCTACAGGGCTCGATTCAAAATTTTTTCACGGCGTCTTTGCGATACTCATTTTCGCTGTGGTACCTTTTTTAACAGGAATCCTTTCTTTAAAGAACAAAACAGCTCGGGACTTCTTTGAAGGGAAATCTACCGTATTAATAAAAGATGGAAAGATACTCGAAGACAACTTAAAGAAAGAAAAATATACAAGTGACGAATTACTGGAACTTCTTCGTGGAAAAGATGCCTTCAGCGTAGCTGATGTTGAATTTGCTGTACTAGAACCGAGCGGAGAATTAAATGTATTATTAAAGAAAGATCGCCAACCACTCACAGCAAAAGACATCGGTTTAAAAGTAGCAAACGAAAAAGAACCACAAACTGTTATTATGGATGGCAATGTCTTAGATGAACCGCTATCCGCAAGTGGACATAACCGCGCTTGGCTACATGCTGAACTAGAAAAGCTCGGTGTTGTTATCGAAAATGTCTTTCTCGGTCAAGTTGATTCATACGGACAACTGACTATCGACATTTATAATGACAAACTACAAATGCCTTCTCCTCAAAACAAACCTTTATTATTAGCATCATTAAAAAAATGTCATGCTGATCTTGAACTATTTTCCTTAGAAACAAAGTCGAAATCAGCGAGCGAAATGTATAGTAAAAACGCGAAACAAATCGAAAAGATTTTAAATAAAGTAACCTATCTTTTAAAAGAATAGATATCGAAAGAACGCTTCAGTCAAAAGGCGTTCTTTTCTTTTTTTCTACAGTTTTTATAACGTTTAAATTTATGTAATTCGGTTATGATGTTGAAGATACATAAGCAGGGAATTTCAAAAACATAGCGAATATTTCATGGTACAACTACATATTTTTTTGATTTAAAGTGGTTTCGTTTGACCTTTATTGACCATAATTGTATTATAAGACTAAGAAAGCTTTATAAGGAGGAAATAACAGATGAATTTAATTCCTACAGTAATTGAACAAACAAATCGTGGAGAACGCGCTTACGATATTTACTCTCGACTATTAAAAGACCGCATCATTATGCTTGGTAGCGCAATTGATGACAACGTAGCTAACTCAATCGTTTCCCAGCTTTTATTCTTGGAATCTCAAGATCCAGAAAAAGATATTCACATCTACATCAACAGCCCTGGTGGTTCTATCACAGCAGGTATGGCAATTTACGATACAATGCAGTTTATTAAACCGCAAGTATCAACAATCTGTATCGGTATGGCTGCATCTATGGGTGCATTCTTACTTGCAGCAGGTGAAAAAGGAAAACGTTATGCACTTCCAAACAGTGAAGTAATGATTCACCAACCACTTGG
>NZ_JAQQGG010000031.1:0-1926 GCF_028548245.1 Bacillus sp. FF-1 | reverse complement strand
TTCCATATTCATTTACGTTAAGATCCAGGGGGCTAGCCCCCAAACCCCCAGCCAGCACTCACACCCAAAAACAAGGAGAGAATGAACTTAGAACAGCACATTTATAGAAACTGTGTTTTTGCTAGATGCATATTAAAAAGGATAAGCATATGCTATATTACGCTTTCGTATAATTCCCTTATCTTTAAAGAGAACTTAAATCTTAATAATAGATTTGAGTTCTCTTTTTATATCATTATTCTCTAATTACCATATACATATAATATATTTAAAATTAATTTAAAAGGAGAAGTATGTTATATGACAAAATTGGAGGAACTAGAAAAAGATTTTAATCAAATGAATCTAGATTTAAAAGCTATACAACATGATATGAAAAGTTTAGAAGTAAGAATATTAGTAGCTGAAAAGGATGTTTTAACTATTAATAAACAATTAGATAAAATTAGTGCAAATACTACATGGATTTTACGATTGATCATAAGCGGATTGTTAACAGGAGTACTTGGTGTATTAGCTAAAAACCTGTTATAGGAAAAAAGGGTGTTGGTCAATCAAAACGGACCTAGCAAAGCGAAGGGAGTATTTGACTTGACCAACCGTACTACACCCAAACCCTCTTGGCATTGAACAAACAATCGTTTGTTCCTGCTAACCGGCGAGGGAGCCCCTCAAGGATTGAGGGGTTGGGGAGTTTGATTGAGGGGGTCTGGGGAAGAGTTTCCCCAGTGGGTTTGGGCAAAGCCCAAGGTTTGTTTTTTGCCAGGCAAAGCATGGCTTGGCGGAGCCAAAGAGCCTCGCAGAGCACGTCCAAATGAAATTTGGTATAACGTGCTAGACCAAATTTGGTTTTTCTTCTATCTCCATGTTAAACTAGTTACCAAAAGGGGGGGTCTTGCTCATGGCTCACGTTCAAAAATATGCAAAAGGAAATGTTCAAGGATTGTCCATTCACTGGGACAGAAAAACAGAAAATCATTCGAATCAAGACATTGATAATGAACGGTCACATTTGAATTATGATTTATGTGAAAAAGAAGGAGATACACTTTCACGCATGAATGATCGGTTAAGTGAAGTGCATTGCTTGAATCGAAAAGATGTAAAAGTCTGTGCAGATTGGGCTGTTACATTACCGGAAAGTTTGAAAGATGCTTCTGAGAAGGAACAACGTGAATTTTTTGAGAAAACCTATGAATTTTTAGCGAACCGTTATGGTGGTGAAAAAAATGTGTTGTCAGCCAATGTACATAATGACGAAACAAGACCGCATATGCATTTTGCTTTTATGCCTGTTGTTTGGGACGAGAAAAAGCAACAGGCAAAGGTTTCAGCTAAAGAAGTTTTAACAAGAAAAGATTTAAAAACATTTCACCAAGATTTAGATGAGTTTTTGAAAAAAGAAATACCACAAATCTACAAAGAAGGTATTTTAAACGATAAAACGATTGGCGTTGATACGGTTAAAGATTTGAAAAGGTATTCTGAAGAAATACAGAAACAAAAAGATGTAATGGATGCGGAAGTAAAGGTCAAAGAAAGAGAGTTAGAGGGGAAAATTCAATCATTAGATAAAGAATTGGAAAGTAAAAAAAATGAGTTTCTGAATTTGAGTGAAGCACTCCCTTCAAAAATTAATATCAAAGTAAAAGGAAAAGAGAAAAAAACAGAGGTTGTAAAAACAGGTTTTTTAAAATCAGAAACAGTAACTACAGAAACTGGGAATTGGATTGTTTCTGATAGTGAAATGAGAAGGATGCAAAAAGTTCTAAGCGATGCAAATTTCGTAAAGGAAGATTATGAGCGTTTGCAGCGTACAGATTTAGTTAAAGAAAACAAAGAATTACATGATAGAGTTGATAGTTTAGCCGATGGTTATGTTAAAGCTATTAATGAGAATACAGATTTGTATGAGAAGAATAGAGA
>NZ_JAQQGG010000030.1:0-2375 GCF_028548245.1 Bacillus sp. FF-1 | reverse complement strand
CAGCTTATTTAGTCGGGTAAGCGGGGGGCATCGCTGCCCCCAACTCCCCTCAGAACCGTACGTGACAGTTTCCCATCATACGGCTCAAGCCTTCTTTTTATCCGATTTCAGTCCCTTTAGTATAGGCAAGGTAAGTGAACTAATTTTAAGTTTAAATTAGACAATATGAGGTGTTGCGGAACAGGCATGTCTTTTACGACTACCTTTTCCCCGTTTTGTAGTGGAGTTTTGCAGATAGCGCAGCGGTAACCTTGTTTTCTAGCCAGCTTCATTCTATCCATCGTGTTTTCCGTATCAAATACCTTACGGTCTCTTTTTTCCCAGTATTCTTTCAATGTTGGGTCATCAGGACTATTTTTGAATTTCACCATGTTGTGTCTCTCAATCTTAATCCATGACATATGTAAGAGTTGGATATTTGTTTTCGGGCAGGTTGGTGTCCAAGCATTTCCACCATGATGTGGATGCCTGTAATATCTTGCATATATCCATTTCCACGACTTCTTTGGATGGAGCTGTCGAAGATGTTTGCCGATTCTCCAATAGATATAGCTATCCATTGTACCAAAGATTTTCTTAGAAACGACATGTTTCCAGTATTGCCCGTATCCTCTGATAATAGGATTAAGCACTCGGATGATTTCTCCGATGGGTTGACCCCTCATGACACGTAAAGTATCTCCAATTTTCTTCTTCGCTTTCTGTCTACTGCCCTTACTTGGTTTGATGAACAGTTTATTCCCCTGTTCAGTTTGGTACTGCCGAATCAAGAATCCTAGGAACTCAAATCCTTCCTCAATATGTGTAACCTTCGTCTTTTCAGGGCTTAATTCCAATCCCCTGTCCTTTAAGTAGGGACGAAGTCTCATATATACAGAGAGTGCTTGTTCTTTTGTCTCCGTTAAGACCACAAAATCATCTGCGTAACGGATAAGGGTAAATTTGCAAGCAGGATTCATAATATAACTATCATTAGCTTTATAGTTTTTCTTGTAAGTAATTCCCAAGGTTTCTTCCATTCCATGAAGGGCAATGTTAGCGAGAAGTGGCGAGATAATTCCTCCTTGCGGAGTACCTTCTTGCGTTTCCGCGAAAAAGCTTTGCTCCATGTATCCCATCTTGAGCCATCGCTTCAATAGTTTTCTTCCGGGGAAGTAAGAAGTTTGTTTGAGTATCCACTCATGGTTGAGATGATCAAAACAGCCCTGAAAATCTCCTTCAAATATCCATTTCTTCTTTGTGCCCCCGTTGATTCTATTGAAAATGCTTCGTATGGCATCATGGGTACTTCGCTTAGGACGAAACCCGTAAGAAATAGCTTCAAATCTGGCTTCCCACTGTGGTTCAAGGGCATTTCGCACTATATTTTGATATACCCTATCCTTTATAGTTGGGATGCCCAACGGTCGCAATTTTCCGTTTTTCTTCACAATGTATATACGTTTTGCTGGTTTTGGTCGGTGTTGTAGCGTATTTAACTTTTTGAGTTGCTCATAGAGAAGATTTCTTTCTCTGCGACTCAAGGCTGTATGTTCATCAACACCTGCTGTTCGCTTTCCTTTATTCTGCTGTGTTACTCGTCTAATTGATAACAGTAAGTTTGCTTCGCTTCTCATGAGTAAGCGTTGAAGTTTTCTTACCTTTCTTTGTTGCTGTAACTGTTCGGCACGGTAAATTCTTTGTCGTAACTTCGTCACATACATCTGAACTGCTTTCCAGTTTGTATACGAGACGTGCGCCGACGCTCGTTCTGAGGTGTTCATAACTGCACGCTCCTATTCGTCAGAAGATAACTTACAAATGTATTTCCATGTTGAAGACCTATAAGAAGTGGGCTCCCTTTCAGGCTTGTCATGGGTTTGTCCGTAAGGACGACAATATCCGCTCAGTTATACATATTTCTATGCTTTCCTGTTTCCTTTCGGCTAGCGGCTTTTGCTTTCTCTTATATCCTTTACCCTCTGCCACATCGTTTGACTTTACAGTCATCCTACTGCTTGCGCAGATGACATAGGGCTTACCAAGTTTCACATTCCACAGATACGACAGGGTTAGGTGGACTCTTTACTCCGGATAAGTTGCGGGATGCAACGCGGCAGTATTATGAGAATGCCTTTCCTCTTATCAAGACCTGGGTAGAGCTGTACATTATCCCAAGCTAACGATTACGAAGCTTACGAGCCTTCACTCTCGTTCACCGTACCTGTCTTCTCCTAGCGGTATTCCGAGTCATGTACAGACTCTCTGTTTCCACATTTCCTCATGCAACCCACGAGCCCGTTACCAAGTCCGCAGTTTCGGATGGAGATAGACTTTGCATCTAATCTAGTAGCAGAAGCTACCCTGTGGGAATGCGACTTCTTGTCGCACCATAA